>JAAWDS010000036.1 GCA_022793895.1 Provencibacterium sp.
CGACGGCGGCCTCATAGGGAGATTGTCCGGCCGGGCCTTCGACGCCCTCCGGCCCCTGCGGGCCCCGCGCCTCTCCCGCGTCTATCCGGTTCCCGTTCGAGAGGGTTACGACAAGATGTCCGGCTTCGTTGATTTCCGCGTTTGAAACGGGCACGGCGTGCTGTTCGGCCAGGGCGGCGCTGGCAGCGGCGTCCGAAGCGGATCCGGCCGCGGCGGCTGCCGCGTTCTGGGCTGCGGCGGCCGAACCGGCGGCGGCCGCTTGGCTGGATGCGGCCTCTGCCGCGCTGGCCTGCGCAGCCGTTTCCGAGGCGGCCGCCGCCGCCGCGCTGGCTGCGGCCGCTGTTTGGCTTCTCTGGGCCGCCGCCGCGCTCCCGGCTGCGGCCGCGGCGCTTTCCGCCGCCTGTTTTACCAAATCGTCCAACGCTAAAAACTCATCACTGCTCTGGATGGCGTCCTCCGTTACCGGATTCGGCGTAATCTCCAGGGCAATCGGGGCCGTTCCCGCAACGCCGCCGTTTAGGACGATTTCGAGGATGGCCATGGCTGGGCCCGCGCAGGCGGTCATCTGCGCGGTAACGCCGATATAGGCCGTTTTGCGGGCGGCGTCCAGCCCAAGCGCAGGATTGTAAACGACACGCCCATCCGTCTTGTCCATCCGTACGTTGACGGCCGCCCCTGCTGGGACGGCATACTCCTCTTCGCCCATTTCGCCGCCGCGCAGCGAAACGGCAAGAACCGGCAGCGTCCGGTCATATTGCATCAGATGCACCGGCGGACTCAGCGGACGGCTGTTAAAGCCTGCGCTGGTATGGTGAAGGATGGATGCGGTAGGCGGCGTGTAGGTAGGGGATGGGGTTGTGATATTATCCATTCACAGTTTCCTCCAGTCTTTCAATCCGTTCGGTTAATTCCTGCACACCCTTCCAAAGCATGCTACACATGGCGTAAAGGTCAATTCCTTTGCTTTTGCTTCCGATGTCAAATTTGATTTCTACTGGTGCTTCATCAAATATAAGCCCCATATTAAGCCGATGTGATTTAAGTTGGATATTGGGGGATGATTTTGTACTTTTTAAATGGTACTTGTATACTTTTGTTTTTGAAATTTTTATTAAAGCTGATTCTTGAAATTCGCTTATATCTTTTTTTAAACTTCTGTCAGAATGTACCAATATATTTTGCACATATGTTGGAACGTGTATATCAACCTTTCCTGGATACTCATCATAATAACCACCTACGATGTGCATAATTGCTCGCATGCCAGCATCAATTGTTATTGTTCCTAGTTTTCTTCCGAACGATTCCTCTCCTAAACCTGAATCTGAGGAGAACGATATACCAGAATATTCCTCTGCTGCATATTGTTTACTATTATTTGAAATGATGCCTAAAGCTCCTTTGCTGGAGATTAAAGATGAATCCTTTTTATATGCAAAATCACTTCTCAAAAATCCTAGATATAAAGCGCCACTTTTGTTTTCATCTGTGAGTTCTGTGATACGTAATCCTCTATATTTTTTAGTTCCATTATCACTTTGAAATTCATAATCGCCGACAGTAACCTCTGTAATAATATTTTCCTTATTTGAGGGATCAGAAAAAACGTTGCTTTTAAGTACCGAAGCAGCAATTTCATTCCCATCCAAGTCAAAATAAACTTCTCCGTTTGCGCTCTGAATCTTCCCTGCCGTGATATTGCCGCCGTCAATTTTCGTTTTCCCTCCAGTATTGGATAAATCCGAAAAGCTCACAAGGCCGTTGAAATTAATATTCGCACTGGAAAGGGTGGCTTGCCCGGATTTCAGGGAAAGAGTGCTGGAGGTACCGTCTTCGCCATTGGCGGCCGAGAGTGTCAGCCCATCCACCTTTTGCTCCACCTTAGTCACCTGGCCCTTGGCGTTGCTGACCTCGGTCTCTATCCCGCCGACCCTCTGGGTGAGCCGGGTAACGTTCCCGTCTACCGTTTCAACTGTGCTTTCCATTCCATCAAGTGTGGCCGTAAGGGTCGCGCTACCTACCTTGATGCGGTCGGCATCCAGAAAACCGGCCTTGATAAACTCCGCGACCATGCCCACATCCAATGTCGCCGCCATCTCAAACGGGCCGTTATAGCCGTGGGTGGAGGCTCCCCAGCCCTCATAGTTAAAGCGCCACACCTTTTTAGCGAGCGCTGGGTCGGCGTTGTCGCCCAGATAGAGCGTATCCACCATACCATCCCCGTCGGTGTCAAGGATCCGCAGCGCCCCTCCTTTCGCGCCTAAGATGGCCGCCGTCGAGGCAAGGATCGCCTGCTGCATCGAGGTGACGGAGGGCTTCTCCAAAAGCTCCCGCTGCTGGTCGAGGATCGTGTCTGTAATGCTGGCCCTCGCATCTCCAAGGGAAACGCTCTCATACCGCCCGCGCAACACGTCATAAACGGTTTTGGATACCTTCGCCGCCGCCGACACGCCAAGCGACGGAAACTCCACGCGGACGGTGTCGCACAGCTCCACCCGTTCCAAGAGCGCCTTGTCCTTATACTCCTCCGTCTGCTCCAGCTGCACGAACGACACATCCAGGCTGACTGACGGCACGCCAATGTTGTTCTCCCGCATATAGCGCTCCGCCCGCGCGCGCAGCGCTTCCACCGTCGGAGCATCCTGCCACTCACCCGAAAGGTCGAGCGGCTTAATGCGGCTAAAGGTATATGTTCCAGGGGCCTTCAAAACCCTCTCCGGCAGGGCGACAAGCTGTCCGCCGCTGTTGTCCAGCCAAAACGGGTGCACACCAGTGTAGACGCCGGCGCAGTTTTCATCCTGCTCCAAGCTCGTAAGGTTTTTACCGTAGCGGATGGTGACTCCCCTATCCATGCCGCGGCTGCCATAGAGCCGTACCAGATACCGGTCAAACTTGTATTCTCCGCCATAAACGTCCAACACACTACCCTGCTGTCCGCCGAGCAGCGCCCGGATGCTCTCCGGAGCCTTGACCGTCATTGTAGCCGCTGTCTGTTTATCCGACCAAAAGGAAAATGGGCAGTCCTCAGCCGCGTGATTTTTTAGCGCTGTCAGGGCTGCAATCGCACTGCCGGCGGTAAACGGCGTGACGGTAATGCCTGCAAGATCATAGCTCAGGTGTTGGGCATAGATCGTCACCATCCCGCCCATCGGCCGGGTAATGCGGTAGACCCGGAACGGCTGCGGATTATCCACCGGGTTTGGCTTTGCCAGAATCAAGCTGCGCAGCTTGATATCCGCATAGTGCAGTCCGGAGATGGGATAATCCAATTCCAGCTCAAACATACCGTTTCGCTCCTCGGTGACGATACAGCGGGAAGCGTCTGGCAGAATGCCGAGGCCGTTGTCCGCAAAGGCGGTCTCGCCGGCGGGATATAAAATGGGGTTCATCTTGCGCCTCCTTTTGCATGGCAGCAGAAAAGCCGCCCTGTCTTTTTCCTTGACAAAGCGGCTGAAAAAGATATAATAGAAACAGAAGGGCGCTGCCGGTAAACGGTTGACCCCCAAGATTTAGGTTAAGAAGTAACCGCTATCTTTGCGAGGGATGGGCGGGTACTTCTTTTTGTATGCCTGTAAAAACAGGCCGCAAATGCCGATGACAACCAAACAGAACTGAAACAGGTCTGAATATGTAATCATGGAGCAGCCCCCTTTCTTTCGATTGGGGGCAAGAAGCTGCCCCCGTTGAGGGGCCAACCGCCTACCGTTATGGCAGCGCCAGCATGATTCTAGCATACCGCGCCGCTTTTTGTCAATTTTTCTCTAAAGTGTCCACCATCTTGGGATAATCTCAATATGCGTCACGCCGCCCGTCCAGCCGATGCGGTTCTCTCCGGCCTCCAACACCGGAAATTCCGGCGCGGAGATATCAGCGTTATGGTTTTCGAGGCCCTTGTAGGCGTCTTGCAGCTCGCAATCCAGCGTCAAACTGCTGGAGAGGTTTTTAATCTGCACCATCCGGCCGCTAACCGCCAGCGTTCCAGGTCCGCTGCCGTAAACGGTAATGAGCGGCTTTGCGGGAAAGCCGGGATTGGAGAGCACCGCGCCGGAAATTGCCAGCCGGATAGGCCGGGAGCCGGAGAGAAGAAACCGCTGCGGCTGGCAATCGAACTGAATGGAGAACGGGGCCAGGCGGCGCAGGCGGATTTCCGTCTCCGGGCCTGCCGAAACGCGGGCCAGCCGGTAGCAGTCCGGCTCATTCGATACGGCCAGCCGCCGGTAGCCGGCGTCCAGCAGGCACCACCTTTTGATAGCTATCAGCGCCCGGCCGGCATCATCTTCCCGCAGCGCAAAGCAGCGCGCCGCGCCGGACACATTGGAAAACGCCCCTTCCGCAAAGGTGAGCGTGCCGTTTCGCCCAGGGATGGAAATGGTCTCTACCCGCGGCTCTGGGGAGCCGAACGTCACCGGCCCTTGTAACTGCAAACCGTAGTCGGCGCAGCAGCGTCCGTCTAGCCAGAAGAGGTCGTGGGACAGGCTGTTATGCCGGAGCATAGGCGTTCCTCCTGTTTGTGATGAATTGGATTTCCTGCGCGATGCGTTGGGCCAAGGCCCGCGCGTCGGAGTACTGCGCGCCGTTGACGGTGATGTTGATGGTTGCGCCATAGGAGGCGGCCGCGGCGGCAGGCCGGGCGGAGGAGACGGTGAATCCGGTCTGTAGTTGGGCCTGCAAATCGGGCATGTCGTTTTGCCATGCGCCCAAAAGGCCGCCGGCTAGATTGCCGGCCGCGCCGCTCACACGGCGCAGGCTGCCCTCAATGCCTTTGGCTAACCCCTCGCCGCTCATCTCTCCCAGCCACATAAATTCTTTGGAGGGGGAATGGATACCAAGCGCGCTTTTAGCGGCGTTCAGCGCGGATTTCGCAGCGCTTTTGGCTGCGTTCACAAGCCCCGAAACCGCGTTCGATATCCCGTTTTTCATTCCCTCCATCATGTTTCGGCCGATGCTGGCAAAGGAACTTGGCAGCGAAGAAAAGGCGCTTTTAATTTTTGAAGCAATCCCGCTGAAAAAACTGGTTACGCTGCTCCAAGCGCTGCGGACGGCAGACCAGGCGGAGGAGAAAACCCCACTGAAAAAGGAAGCTACGCCGCTGAACGCGCCGGAAATCCCCTGCCAGATACCTTGAAAGAAGGAAGCGGCGCTGTTCCATACATTTTGAATGTTCTTCCAAGCGCTTTTGAATACATCTGTGATCTTGTTCCAGGCCGCCGTTACGCCCGAATGAACCGTTTCCCATGCTTTTGCCAGAAAATCAATCAGTCCCTTGGCCGCCTTCTCAAAAAATCCAGTAATGGTTTTCCAGGTATCCGAAATTCCTTTGAGCAGACCCGCGATAAGCTGCCCGCCCATTTCGGCGAAGACGGTCGACGGGGAATGAATGCCGAAAAGGGCTTTTATTCCGCCAACGAGCGCGTCAAATAGCTTTTTAATCGCGGCCGGTATCGCTTTTATGCTTTCTATGAGTCCTTGAATCAGCCCCTTGCCAAGCTGATCTCCAATCTCGATGAGCTTCGGAAGCGCGGCGACTAATCCCATAATCAGGTTCATAATAATTTCCGGCGCATACTCGACCAACAAGGGAACAGCATATGCAAGCCCTTCAATCAGGCCGCCGATGAGCTGCGTCGCGCCTTCCAACAGAGCGTTCATAGATTCCGGATTGGTGAGTCCTTCGAGGAAAACGAGAATCGCTTCTACTGCTGCCGGAAGGAGCGCAGGCAGTGCCTGACCGATTCCATCCGCCAACTGAGCGATTATCTGCACCGCGCCAGTTGCCAAAGAAGGGAGCGCCCCAATGATCCCTTCTGTCAGCATTAGGACAATTTCGACGGCCGCATCCGTAATAACGGGCAAATTGCCGAGCAGCCCCTGTCCAAGCGCGTTAAGCAACTGCATTCCGGCCTCCACCATATCGGGTAGCTTGGCTATGAGCATGTTGATTCCGTCGCTTAAAACAGAGCCCAGCGCATTCATAGCCTCGGACAATCCGCCGTTTGAAAAAGCGGTAGAAAGCGTTGAAACGGCGGTAGATCCGAACTGGACAAATTCGCGTAAGGTAGGTGTCAGTTGGTCGGATAGGACGATCTGAGCCCCTTCCAGCGCCGACTTGAAGAGGGTAATATCGCCTGTAAGGTTGTCCAACTGCGTGCCGGCCATTACCTCAGCGGATCCCTTGGCTTTATCTATGTATCCGCTCAGTTCGTTGAACCGGTATCCAGTGTTGGCCAGCAGAGCGTTGACCGATTTTAGATCCACCTTGTTGAAAATTTCGCTGAGAACCTCGGTTTGCTCTCCCTGTGTCATGGCCGAAAGGGCCGCTTCCAATTGGCCGAAGGTTTCATTTAAGGGGCGCATCTTTCCTTCGGCGTCATAGACCTCTACGCCCATTGCCTCCAACGATTTAGCCGCCTTATCGGTGGGCGCGCCCAAGGAAAGAATAATATTGCGAAGCGCAGTCCCGCCCTCCGCGCCCTTAACGCCGTTATCCGCCAGGATCCCTAAAGCAGCAGAAAGCTCGGTCGTGCCGCCCGCAAGGTTTTTGGCAGTGCCGCCGACCGTCAAAATGGCCTCCCCAAGCTGGGCGACGCTTGTATTGGATTTACTGGATGCCATGGCCATTTTATCAACAAGAGACGAGGTTTCATCCATGCTTAATCCGAGGGCCGACTGCGCGTCCGTCACCATGTCCGAGGCGGAAGCCAAGTCAATACCACCCGCCGCGGCCAGGTTCAAAACGTTCGGGAGCATGAACATGGATTTTTTAGCGTCATATCCAGCCAGAGCCATGTAGTTCAGCGCATCCGCTGCCTCTGTCGCGGAAAAAGCTGTCTTAGCGCCCATCTCCTGCGCAAAATCACGTAAATTCTGTATTTTGTCAACGGTAGTGCCCATGGTTGCCGCTACCTGCGACATGCTGGAGTCAAAGCTTGCCCCGGTTTTTACCGACGCCGCCGCAAACCCGGCTGCCGCAGCAGTTGCGGCCCCAATTGCCGCGGCTCCTGCTTTCCCAGCCGCCACCAGCCCACTTTTCAGCTTTTCTCCAAAGCTGCGGGTTCTGCCGCTGGCCCCATCCAGCCCCTTATCATATTCGCTGGTATCCAGACTGATTTTGGCAAAAATTTCAAAAACGTTCAAAGCAAGACCACCTTCTTGAGTGGAAATGGCCCCGCTCAGTCCTTTTGCTCAGTTTTGGGGTGGTATTTATTTACGCGGCGATTTGCCGCCGAGTGTTGTTGGCATGAATAAATTCCTTAATCTGTGTGTACTCCCATCCACAATCTACAAGGCCGCTCACCAGGCACTCCATAGACTGCACCGCTTTCAGCTCTTCCTGGCTGAAATAATCCCGCAGGTTTTCCCGGCTGCCAATCCCAAACTTATTTCGCAGTTGGATAGCGTTTAGTCCGAAAAGTTCCTTGTAAATGCAGTTGGTGTAATTGGAGTAGGCATGGCCGTGCATTCGGGCATCCTCGTTTGACTGCTGCAAGGCCTTTGTCAGCGCCTGACGGACAGCAATACCCTTCTGGCGCTCAATCAGTTTTCCACGCAGGGCGTCCTCCATAACGTTGAACTGCTTGATATATGCCTCTTTAAACTTCATAGCCCGTTCACCGGTGTAACTCATGACAAGGAGAGTAAAGCCATCGCGGGTCATCACACAGGCTTTCTGCTTTCGATTCATAGAATCCGAATAGGAGATATCGCCAAAATTGGCGGCATTAAATTTCTCGCTACAGCCAAGGGTTTTAATATCCCGCATTACCTTGTCGTGTGCTTTCTCAAACGTTTCAGCAACGTCAAGGCTGGTGCAGATGGCCCGTTCCTCGCGCCCAAATTTTACGATTTCAATTAACATGTTTCCAATCCTTTCTGTTGGTATTTTTATAGTTCTGCCAGTTTGTTTTTCATGTGAGCAATGACCTCTTCCGGCGTTCGGGTGTCTTCAGGCGGTTTACCAGCAAAGAGATCCTGATAATGAATCTCCGGCGCCTTGCCATGCGCCAGCGCCCAAAGGCTTTCAGCCATATACATGCGGTATATCTCCAGCCTATCCTGCTGTAAAACAAGCTGCGGGAGGACGGCCAAATAGGCCGAAGCCCGCAGGCGTACTGGACAGCCGAGCAGCGCCGCTAGGATACGGTCTCTTCCGATTGCACGAACGATGTAAAAAAATCGATAAGTTCCTTGTCTTTGATAAGTTCGCGAATCTGCATGCCCGTTTGAATGAAATTCTGCCGAGCGATTTCATCCGACGTTTTGCGATTGAGGAGCGAAAGGATTTGATAAATATCGGCGCGGTGAGATTTCAGTACGATGGGGATAAGAACATTGAGCTTTTTTGTCCCTTCAATCACGATGCCCGCCTGCGTTTTAAGGTTTTCTGGATCGATCTTGCGCCGCAGTTCTTCGGAAAGAGCACTATCGTTTGTGATATTGAAAATAATAGGTGTCAGCTCGCAAAGGATATCAAGAGATTCATCCGTCGTCAGTTCAGAAATTTTCATGCTGCGTCCTCCCTCCCGCTTTCATCTCCGTTTTCTCCCCCTTCCGTTGCAGGCGGTGTAGAAGCTGCGGGCGCTGCGCTCCAAAATTCCATCGGTACCTCGTCTTGAGTATCTACGGTGACGTGACCGGTCAAGGTGACAGAAGTATTGCCTTTGCCACTTTTGGTAGTTTTGAGACTAAACCCACTTGTGGATAGCGCCTTTTTGAGACACACGGCCACCATACCGCCATCCGCCCGGTCGCCCACCCACCAAACATCGGAGGCATCCGATACTTTGAGGGCCTTGCGGGGGATGATATGCGTCGGGTCATCGCTGTCAATATCCGCAGCGCCCAACGCCAGCCGGATGGAGCGCGGGGAGGTGCCAAGGCTGGTAAATTCCAGCGTACAGGCCCAGCTATCGAGATGCTTGAGTTCGAGCAGATTCACCGGGCAGTTGTCAACATCTTCTCCCATGTCGGAAAAGGTGGGCACGCAGGCAGCCGTGATGCCGCCGGTCGTCGGGCAGATGATGTCCTCATCCTTCACACTGTCCGGGTTTTGGATGTCAAAGGTATAGAGCAAAATACCGGCGTTGGTCTGGATTTGCTCAAATGTATCGGAAGGTATTCTTGTGAAAGCTCCCATTTAATGTTCTCCTTTCATAAGTAAGCAAATGTTAATTCGCAATGAAGTAAATGTTCGGTTTTTCCATTGCAATAATTCATTATTTGATGCCGAGTTAATCCATAAAAACCGGCCGCTTCCAACACGCTCTCAAATACTTTTCCATCAGGTAGACAAATGACTCGCTTCCCATGCTTCCCTTTTCGATTTTGGCTCATTTTCTTTTTCGTTTCATTAGAATGACGAAACCCAAGCGTGTTTTTGTTCCCTTTCAACCCTGCGGAAATTTTTGCACGTTGTTCATCAGAAATTTTTTGCCCTTTGTGTGCTACACTCAGTCTTTTCTTATGTTCTTCTGTGAACTTCCTGCCTTTTTGTGATTCTGATATTTTCCGCTTGGTTTCTTCTGAGTGCTTGCCTATTGAGTTCCCACCGAGAGCAATGTTATAGCCTTTTTCTGCGTTTGTTGAATCATATAAGGCAATATAAATGCGTTCGATTTCTTCAGCTTCTTTTTTTGAAAGATTTTCCGCTATGATCTCATGTTCAAATCCGTCCCATCCGTATTTTCTTATTGCGCGATGAAAATGAGGGTTGTTTCTGTACCCTTCATCCCATCGCGCCGCCATAGTTCTACACGTCATTCCTATGTAGATTTTTCTGTTGCTTTTATTCGTATGGCGATAAACGATATACACGGGTATTTCCTTTCAGTAGCATGTCATGTATTCGGCGGTGACGTTGATATACCGCCGCTTGATGAACCGGTCCGCTTCGTCGGCCAGGTTCTGGCACCACGGGGAACCGCGTTTCAGCCAGATATATCCTTCGTCGCATTTGAGCATCTTCCCGCCATACCCAATGGCGCTGGAAAGTTCCTGGGCCTTTGCATTGGGCACAGCCTCGCTCTCCGTTTGATACCACAGGTTGACCGTCAGGCTCACCGGCTCGCCGCCCCAAGCGTCAAAGATGGGAGTATAGGTCAGATAGGGCAGTACCACATCCGGCTCGCCGTCCTCATTCAGCACGGCGGTGTCTGGGTAGGCCGGGATGCCGAACCCGGAGAAAAAGCGGTACAGGGCTTTGTCTTTGGTCATTTATTCACCGCCCTTTTAGCGTCCTCAATGCGCTTTTGTGCCGTTTCAAAGTACCCTTGGTCTAATTCCATGCCGATGAAGGAACGGCCCGTCAGCATGCACGCCTCGCCCGTTGTTCCACTTCCCATGAACAGGTCACAAATGGTATCACCCGGCCTTGTGGATTGCTCAATAATCCACTTCATCAAATCAACAGGTTTTTCTGCCGGGTGTCCATGAGGCTTTTTGCTCGACCATTTGAAACGCTGGATGTCATAAAGTCCACGATTTTCAATCTTGAAATCAGGCATGGCCCATAGCGCAACAAGCTCATAGGACGGTCTCAAGCCTTTTGCGCCGCCGGGACCAATCCAGCACTTATCCCAGACAAGGACACTCTCCATTGGCCAGCCAATATCACAGGCCGCTTTCTGAAATGTCACAAAAGAGCGCCAGTTGAAAAATGACCACAAGCAACCGGTATTTTTCAAAATCCGCTTTGCCTGCCGCATCCACTCCGCATACCAAAAAGAGGCGTTGCAATAATCGGCCCACGGATTGAGTTTTCCGGCTCCGGTGCTTTTGGTGTTAATCATGTAAGGCGGGTCGGTCAGCACCATATCCACGCTGCCGTCCGGGATGTCCTTCATCATCTCCAGACAATCGCCTTGATAGAGTTGGGTAGTCATATAGCCCCGGCCTCCTGCCATGCCTCGTAGATTTTCGGGCCTTGCAAGGCAATCCAGTCCACCATTTCTTCGTTGTGTGCCCACGCTCCGTCAACAGGATTACTATTTGAACCAAGCCCACTTTCACAGAGAAACGCATGGACAATTTCGTGGCGTAGGATTTTTTGACGGACGGCGTTCAAATCCTTTTTGCTGTCAACCTCTCGCTCAAGGCGTGCCGTGACAATTTCCTTAACGGAATCATCGCAGTACCCGTCTTTGTCATCAAGTTGTTTGTCCTTGTGGCGATCCCGCTCATAGATGGTGTACTCAACCCCAAGGATTTCAACGTGTTCGCAGTCCTCGTAAATGACTTCAAAGCCGCCCATTCCATCAGGAATGCGTTCTTTTACTTTTCTCACTGAGGCAACGCCCACCTCTCCACCGTGAAATACTTCAAATCGAACGTGGAAGATTTTGGGGCCTTCTTTTCGTCCGGATTGGAAGTCACCCGGTAGGTCAGGCCGGTGTTTTTGTCCCTGAACGCGTCGCCGTACTCCAGGGGAAAGTCCCGCTGCACCAACGCGGAATAAAGGCTTTTCACGCCCTCCTGCTGGGCCCTGCGGGCCTCCATGCTGGTGTCCAGGTACTGGAAGTTCTCAAACTCCGCGCCTTCCTCCCAGGTGGTAAGGTATCCGCCAGCGCCGTCCGGCACCCGCCGTTTCTCCATCAGCACACAGGGAACGGCGAAATCTTGTAAAAGGCTCATTCTGCGGCCCTCCTGTTCCAGTCAGCCACTGCTTGTTCATATCCATCCTCCGAAACAACAAATTCTCCGTCTACTCTGCAAAATCGAGTGTGATACTGCTTGCCTGTATTTGCCCCACATTTTTTGCATTTGACCACATGGCCTTGTGAAAACGAATTGCCCGGACCGCTGCCGATAGATTTCAATTCAACGATGGCATCTCCACCGCAAAATGGGCAAGGTTTCAATTTTTCCATCAAATCTCCCTCAACTTTCTGTACGGGTCCAGCCGCGCCTGAAACGCCGCCTGCCAGCCGCCAGAACCCGCGCTGTCTCCCGCTCCGCTGGCTTTTGTGTATGCGTAACCGCCGAAACTTTCGGAGGTGTATGGGCTGTCTATAACGGCCCCATACTTTTTCTGCCACGCCTCGATCTCTCCGGCCAGCTCCACCACAGCTTTGGGCACCGCCAGGGCCCAGACGGTTCCATGAAAGGTCTCATCCTCCAGCGCCGCCATATCCGGTCCATACCGATGCAGACCGTCGTTGAACACGCTGCCCATCATTCGGAAATACTGTCCATCCCGGAGGAAGGGCAGCGCGATCCGCCCATCCTTAATGGTGTAGGTGCCGTGGTGGATTCCGTCCGCCCCATCCCGCACCCGGAACCAGTTGTGGAGCTCTGTCAAAATCTGTTCCAGCATCGCGCCGCCCTCCTTCCTTACTTACTGGCCATTCTGGCCTTCGCGGCAGACTCCGCCCGGGACTCCGTTTGACCGCTTCCCGCGGCAGGCTCTGTCCCCTTGACGGTGGCAATCCACAGGCTGGAAGGGTTGTACAGCACAGGGATAAACAGGGCGCTGGCCTTTGTCCACAGCACCTTGGGATCGTCCTCTGTCCACTGGTCGATGTACACATAGGGGTTTTCCACGCCGGATGTGGCGGTGGTCAGGCTGCCCACAGTGGCCTCGGGCGGGTCGCCCCACGCGCAGGTGCCAAGACGCCCGGCGGGGTTGGTAGCGAAGAAGGTGATCTTGTTGTCGGGGTAATATCGGGCAGTGGTGATCTTGGGACGCCCGTCCTTCCTGATATCTACTTCCGCACCATAGGTCAGGTCGTTGGTGATAATCCGGCCCAGGCCAAACTCGGTTTCCAGGTAGTCGTTCAGTGCACCGCTGGACAGCAACGCCCCCGCACCGATATTTCCGTTGACTGCTTTCTGGAGGGCGGCGTTGTTGCGCATTTTGGTGATGTTTTTCCGGGCGGTCTGGAGCCCCGTGAGGGTGACTCCCTTCGCCAGAGCGGCATCCACAATGGTCTGAATCTGCGCGGGAACATCCGCGTCCGTGGACAAATCCAGTTCAAAGGCGGTCTGGTCCTCTGTCACACCGTAGTCCGGGGACAGGTTCAGGTTGTTTTCCTTAATGGTGATCTTTCCGGTCGCCATCAGCTCGTTCTTCGCCACTTTGGAGCGGGTGATGACCTGCTCTGCCAGCCGTGCACCATCCCGAATCACATAGTCATACAGGGCGTCTTCCCGAACGCCGGAGCGCACCAGCGCCCTCATACGCTCAGACTGATTGATCTTAACCTTGACTAAGCCCTTCTCGATGTAGTGGGTGTCCACAGGGACGCGGAAGGTGGTCTGCGCCTCAGTGTCAAAGGCGTGGAACTGGGCCATCATGGGGATCTGATACTCCGCCGCAATGGTCTGCCAGTAGGCCACCAGATTGTCAGTGCGAACATCGTCAAACAGACCGTCGACAGGGTCGTTTTGACGGGTGGGGTTGAACCCGATGCTCAACCAGTCCTGTTCCGGCACAAGACCAAGGATGTTTTCTTTCCAAACAGGCATTTTTGTCTCTCCTTTCTCAGTAGGGCCGGGTCACGGAAGGTGCAGTCCTGAACGTGAATCCTTTCCCGGTCAACGCAGTCTTTGCTTCTTCCGCCAGAGCAGCAGGCAAACGATCCTCGTAGACCTCTCCGGCCGTCACTACGCTCCCCGGCATATCGCCGGTGGACACGTCCACGTCCTCGTAAACAATGCCCTCCGCGGTGTTGTCATTGGCAGGGTATACGGTTCCCATCTTGACATATTTGGAGCCGTTGGGGCCGGTCTCAGCGCCCGCCTGGGCGATCTGGCGGGTCTCCCGGGTGCAGTCCTCATTGTTGGCCAGAAACCAGCCAGGGGCGTAGCACTGGCCGTTTTGTACTTTTCCGATAAGAGACATTTTTGTCACTCCTTTTTGAGTTCTCCGTAGAGATTGTTGTGATACAGTGCGGCAATCTGCGCTGCTCGTGTATTTGCAGGGGTATTCATCCCGCCGCCGCTGTTGGCAGGCGGATTGGCGGTATTCGCGCCGGTGGTCGTGGTGGTGCTCACAAGGCCGGAGAAATCGCCCTTCACCAGGGCTTCCAGCGCGGCAGCGTCCTTGATTTTGCCTTCCGCCAGCTCCAGAGCCTCGATTTCCGCGCCGCTGCCCCGCATGGCGATTTCCAGCGCCTTGCCGGTGATGCCCTTGCTTTCGTAGTAGGCCCGCGCCGCTGCTTCCTTGGCGGCCTTGGCCTCCTTCGCCGTCACGCCCTTCTTGTAGTCCTCAAATTCCTTCTTGAGGGTGTCGTGCTTGTCCTTCCAGCCGTCTTTCTTCACGGCCTCCAGGTCAGCCCTCGCCGCGTCCAGCTCCTTTTGAACGCCGGGAAGGTCTTTTGCCGCGGCCTCCGCCTTATCCAGGCTGTCCTTCAGGCCGCTTACGGTCTCGGTATGGGCCTCGATGATCTGGTCGATCTTCTCCTCCTCGATGCCCATTGCTTTGAGAAATTTCCTTGTCAGTGCCATATTTGTTCTCCTTTTCTTCGGCCCCGGTTCCTTGGGGGCGAACGTTGTATAAAAGCCGCAGTGTCTCGCGGGTTTTACCAAAAGAAAAAGCGTGGTCACTCATCCATTTCTGAATGAATAACCACGCTCGGTTGTTACATCGGAACGCTTACCGATGCCAAACAGTATTTAGTTATTCCTGTGAATCAGTTCCAAAAGACCACGCCCAACAGGTTCAAAAATCTCTCGTTTTAGCCATTTTAACAGGTCAATATCAAAGGATATTACTACAAGTTCGTTGATTAAGAGAAAGAAAAAACACGAAAAAGACAGCAGAAGAAGATAAAGAAAAGAAACAATGATTATCCCAATTACAAAAATCATTTCTGCTTCACTTCCTCCCGCCTCACCCGCACAACCTTCACACCATCCTTGACGGGGATAAGCTCCACGCGGTCGCCCTTTTTCAGGATGGCCTCCGCCGCCCGAATCGTCTTCTCATCCATTCTTCAGCTCCCCCTCAATGATGGATTTGTAAGTAGAAAGATGATCCGCAACCGCCGGTTTTAGGTAAGGCTGCGCCCGCTGCCCATGGGTCAAATGCCAATTTCCGTGGGCATCCTGATACACCCAGGGGGTAGGCCGCCCGCCGGGGACGTATTTGCCGGTACCCAGCTCCACATAGGCGGCGTATTCGCTGTTGCTGCCAATGTACACAGCGGGTTCGCCAGAATTCACCTGGTGGGTGATGCTGTTGCGGAGATTACCGGTATCAACAGGGCACAGCAGCTTGGCAACCCCCTCTGCCGTCAGCCCGCACTCCTCCAAGGCCGCCAGGGCGGCGGTTTTCATTGCGGCGATAAATTCCGCGCTGTTGTCGGTGATTTTAATTGTCATAATTGTGTTATCACCCCAACTTATCCAAAATCCCTTCACACAACAAAATAACAGGTGTAATTTTGCTTTCGTGCTCCTGTACTTCTGCTGTGTATCTATCGCCCACCGCATCCTCAATTTGAACATAGTCCGCCTCTGAAAGGTGGGAAAAGTCCAAATTCAATCCGATACTTTTCATAAAAGCAATCTGCTCTTTTGTAAACATCTAATCACCATCTTGATATTTTTTCCTTGTCTGCTTCCCTGTGGGCCAAACTGTTGCAATATTGCCGGTATCCGGGTTGATGTTTACCGTTGCGTCAACCCCAATAAACCTTTGGCTCCTTCTGCCTTGCTCGTCCGTTTTCACCTCTCCGACATGCAGCGGCTTTACGATGGCATCCAAAACGCTGGAATGAGAAACGCCCCGTTGGCTTGCCCGGTCCACGGTATGTGCGGATATGGACTGAACTGTAAGGCCGTTTGAGGTCTGTGTCCCTATTATATCACCATACCACCGCTTTTGCACCCATTTTTCCCACTCTGAGAAGGTCATATTTTCTATAACCATGCTCTTCCCGGTCTCCGAATCCCTGGCCCGGCGCTTAGCGCTGCTCATATCCACGCCATTGACATGGGCAATCGTGGTACAGCGGCAGTTATAGATATTCCACCCGCTTCCCCGGGAATCCCCTGGGTACATCAGCTCCTCGCCGCCTACAATAAAGGGCTTGTCCTCCTCCACGGTCTGCCCGTCTGCTGCCGCATGATTGTGCCGGGTTCTGCCGTCCAGTGTGGCCAGCCACCGCTTTTCCAGCTGGATGCCCATTCTTGCGGCAGCAGCGTAGCTGTCCTGCCGCCCTGCGTTCTGGGCCCCAGTGACAGCGGTCCGGGCTGCCCGGATGGCGCTGGTGCGGTTCATATTGGGGATATTGGTCTGGAGCCGGTCCGCCAGATGCTTGATACTATCCCCCATGAGAATTCCCGTTGTTACCTGAGATGTGATTTGCCGCTTTCCCCAGGCCAGGTCTATGCCGCGCTTCACCGCCCGCTCCGGCGGGTAATACGGCATCAGGTCCGGCTGTTCCACAATCAGGCGCTTCACAGTCTGCTCATCCCACAGGTCAAACCCGACGTCCGCGCCCACCTGCTGCTCGATGGTGTACGCCGCATAATTGCGGTTCAGAGAATACAGCCCCGGCGTGGTATCGTTTATGTACGCTGCCGCGACCTCGTTCGCTTTGGTCATCCGCTCCGCCACCCGGTCCCGCAGGGCCTCAAACCGCTTCCCGCGCCCGATCTGCGCCAGCCGCCACTGTTTGTAGTCCTGCTCGGTATACTCCCTGCCGTTAACGATGGTGCCAATAAGCGCCTTTGTTTTCTCATCCTGCTTTTTGAAGCTCTTAAAGTAGGCGTTTATTTTGTCGGTCAGCTCCTCAGCGGCCTTCTGGTATTCGGCGGCGATACGGCGCTCCAGCTTTTCAAGTTCGGCGTCTGTCCAAATGTGGGCCTCTTCAGGTTTTCGCTTTATGCTTCATCACCTCCTTAAAAAATCCCCGCCACCTCACATCGAGATAGCAGGGATGATGGGTATTCACTTATGCGGCCCCAATGAACAGCAGCCGGAAGGTCTCCCGGCCTTTCGGGGTAATCAACGTCTGCGTCCCCTTCCAACCGGATTTGTCGTTGACACATTCCTTCAACTCAAACAGGCCATCGTCCACATACCGTTGATACGGCAGCAGCTTGCCGGACTTGTCCCGGTAAATGTATTTCTTGCCCAGCAGGAACGATACGAAGTCGTTCTGCTTTGTGTGGAACTGTTTTGCCGTGTCCCGAAAATTGGTCAAGAGGTTGCGGTCAACCAAATCGTCAAAGTAGTCCGCCTTTGGTTTCATGATCTGATTCTGAACGGTCAGCGTGGACAACCGCAGCTTTTGATTCTCAATGGTCTTGTTCGCCATGATAAGCGCAGCCGCCATCAGCTCCTCCGGGGTCATGTTCTCCTGTCCGGCGATGTAGCCGCCGTTCTGACGAATGGAGGGAAGGACTTCATCAAAGATCCAGCCCTCGAACTCGGCGGCCCCCGGAAGGTCAGACCGAGCCGCAAGGCGGTAGATGTCGCCTTCGGGGATGAAGAGCATCTCTTTCTGTTGCGTGGCAGGTGTCCCGTCTGCCTTTGTGCCAGTTTCTACCCCTATACGGCGTTTCACCGTACCACGGCAATGAGCAGAGATTGCATCGTTGGGGCGCTTATATCCCAGCGACTTTGCCACATCTGAGCCGCAGAACAGGGTTTTGCCGTCCTCCGTGATGGTGCGTACCTCCCCAAATTTGGGGTTGTTGAAAATCATAAGTTCGTTCACGTTAAAACCTCCTATTCACATCAAAGTCCCCGAAATCCCCAGCCCGACAAGCATCGTAAAGAGCAGCATGGTAACGAGGCCAGGAACGCCGCAGAGGGCCGCCACTGTGATAAGGGCTCCCGCATAGATTGCCGCTATTGCAATGGCGCACAGGGCACGGAAGCGCGCTCTGCGCATAGGGCGGCGCTCATACTCAAATACTCCATCCTCGCGCTCTATCCTTATCTTCACGACTTCGCCTCTGCTTTCGCCATACGGTAGCCTTTGGCCCGCCCATAGTTAAACGCAAGGCTAATCATCTCAACAGGGAGATCGCCGCAGTCAATCGCCTGTTTCGCCAATTCAAAGGCTTCGCTCAGGTTCATTGCGTATTGGTGCGGATTTTCGATGTTCATGTGTGTCCGCTCGATGTACCGCTTAATTTTCTCTATCTCGGTCATTTTTAAAACCTCTCCTCTTGAAAACTCAAGAAAGGTTTGATAGAATAGATTTATCAAACCTCCTTGGTTTGGTGATTAGGGCGTCCACAACTTCTTGTCGGGAGAGTGGGCACCCTTTTTATTTACCGAGTTCTTCGTCAACTTTCTCGTTGAGCCATTGGGTTTTTGTCTTGCTTTGTTCCTTCAACTTTTCTGTGAGCGCATCCAGCTTTTCACGAGAGAGAGGAACGCTAAATTGCCCTATGGTTTCACGGCGCTTTCGATAATACTCGGCCCTGCTTTCAGGGGACACAATACTCACCTCCTGTTGCTAGCCATTATACAGCGAAGCTAGCAACAAGTCAAGAGGTTTTTCAAAAATTTTTCCGCTATCTCGATATGAGGTTGTCAAGGTACAAATCTGGTCTATCTACTTTTCACTGGAATGTTCTTCATTCGGCCCCTCCCCGCCGTCCTGCGGGTTGTTCCCGTCAAACCGGCCCAAATCCTCCGCCGCCCGGCGCTTCAGGATTTCCTCCGCCTCCTCCGGCGTAATCCAGGGCAGTTTGTTCAAAATGGTCTCACTGTCCAGCTCCGCCGCCGCCATCATCACCATTTGTGTCTCCTCCATCTGGTTGGCGATGCGGTTCCACTGAAAAGACGGTTCATCCTCAATTCCAAGCAGAGCCAGCAGCCGGGCGATAAAGTCCCGGATGCAGAACTCAAAGTCCCCGCACTTGTCGTCCTGCTGCTGGTATGCCATGCGGATAGAGGTTGCGGTCTTATCCCCTGCCAGGGCCTTTTCTATGTCCAGCAGCATGAAGTCCTGATACATATCAGAGCGCAGCAGCTCCAGCATCCGCATAGCGGCGTCAACCGGAATCGCCAGGGTGTGGGCCTCCGCCGTTACATCCCGCCCCAGTGCCGCTGCCCTCACCACGTTCATTTTCTTGACGAATTTTACAAGGTCCACATCATCCATACCCTGGGCGTTGTTCAACGTCCAGAAAAAACCGTTGCTGTCGGAGATGTCTCCCGCCAGGTCTGAAGAAATGAAGTCATAGCAGTCAATGGAAGGGCGGATGCCAATGATTTCCGATTCCTTCAAATCATTGGCCCACAGGGGGATAATGGGGAAGCCGGGGTAGTTCTCCCCCACAACGCTCTCCACCACCCCAAGCCCATTGGCTTTTGTGGTCACGCTGTAGGTCTTGCGGGGCCCCATAGGCTCCATTTCTTTCCCCTTACGCTGGATGTAGTCTGTGTAGCCCGTCTCCTCATAAAGGGTGAGGCGCTCGGTCTTATCCCTTTCATCCACACCAGTGCTCCAATACCGCACCCCGGCCCGCAAAAGGCCGCTGTCCCTGTCATACACGGGAGAGAACCCCGGGGACTTGGGGGTATCCGCAAAGGGGAAAACCTCCAGATGGTCCAGGTTCCAGAACCCGAACGCCACGCCGTCTATCATTGCCTTTTTACAAAGTTCCTGAAGGCGGTTGTCAAAGTTGGCCCCCAGCTTTTTCTTTGTCTCCTCTTGCTGGAAAGTAACGCCGTTGGAAAGAATGTATTGCACTTGCTGGAGCACAAACCGCCGGAAAAAGCCGTGGGTCAGCTTATAGTTGCTGCTCCATATGTCTGGCACCTTCGTGCCGTCCTCCTCGTAGACGTACTTTTGAGCCTTGTTTATCGTGGGGTTGCGCTTGGCGTAGTATAATTCGGCGTCTTCCGCCGTCCTGTAATCCGCGCTGGTTCTGTGTTCATTTACAACGGACCGGATAAAGTCCATCCTGTCTTTTTCGGAGAGGCCGATTGCCTCTAAGTCCTGATAGGTTTTCATTGCGGCGGCTCACCTCCTGCACGGTGATTCCATGCGTTAATAGCTTGTTCCTCTGTTTCAAACTCTCCCCAATCCTGGAAACAATGGTTACTTGGTGTGCAATCGTGCATATATCCACAGGCCACAGACCAATATCCATGATGCCATTGCGTTCCCGCCTCGCCGCACCCGCAGAAAGGGCAAGGTTTCAATGTGTCCATCCGTCTCCCCCTCGGTTAAAACAGCGTCCTGCCGCTCTTTTTGTTCCAAACGCCTGTTGTCTGGACGAAGTAGCGGACTGCGTCCATGGCGTGGTCGTTTCCCTTGATGGGTCTGTCCTCTGTCGCGTCCTCATCCCAGGAATACAGGCCAAATTCCTTGATGGTGTTCTCGCAGGCGGCGCATATCCTGATTGTCCCGTCAGAAATGCACTGCGCCGTGTGCCGGATGCCGTCCAGAACGTCGTTGTCAGCGTCCCAAACCTTGAAGCAGTGGTTTTTCTCCGCCAGTGTGATGAAGGACAGTGCCGACGGGTCTATGATGATGTGGTCAATAGGCAGGTCTCCGGCGAACTTGCACAGGTCGTCGTAATACTCCTGGTCCGTTTTCTGTGCCATCTCCGTACGGCTGTTGAAGTAATACTCCTTAAACCCGTACCACACCCCATCGCACAGCCCCCACAGGACCATCGCCGTGGGGTTTCGGGTGCCGTAGTCCATGGAAATCATATATTTGCGGTACTGGCGTTCTGCGTCCGGCGCTATCCTGTCATCCGTGAACATCGGATAGATCAGCCCCTCAGCAGGGACCCACAGCCCCCGGACGTAACGGTCGTAGAACACGCCGTGATACATGGACTGATACCGGGCCAGCGTCTTTTTGCTCAGTGATGGGTTATCAGTCATCTCAAAATGGAGATAGAGAGCGTTGTGCTCCTCTCGCTTGTCGATCCACTCCTCCTTAAACCAGTGAGATGGATTCCCCGGATTACAGGAGAACCAAATCCGCGCCCCCTCCACGCTGCACCGGGCCAGGGCCTGATTAACGAAACTCTCCGGCATGAGAACCACCTCGTCCAGCAGCACCCCCGCCAGCGTGCGGCCCTGGATCAAGGTGAAACTGGATTCGTCCCGTCCACCAAACACCTCGAAATAGTTCACCCGTCGGCCCCGGCGGACTTCTAAGATTTTCTGGGAGCGCCGCCAATGGAGGGTATAGCGCCTTTTGGCATAGCTTCGGGATATGTACGGGATGACCATGTTTTCCGTCGCGCTGCCAACGGTTTTCCCGCAGATGCCGAAACGCTGGCCGGAAAACTCCCGCATAGCCCAGTCGATAAAGGCCACCACCTCGATGGAGGTCTTACCGGACCGGACAGCTCCATCACAGATCAGGGCGTCGTACTGGGAGTAGGGGAACGCCAATATGCTTTTTTGTTTCTCACTTATCGGCATATTCCCACCTAAATCCGCCAGAAAATTTGCGCTTTCCTCTGCAACACTCACAAATCTTTGCGTTATTTACTCCTGTCCCTCTCGATGCGCTCATAGCAGAATCCCAAACACGAATTAGTTCTCCGTCTTTAGATAATTGCTTTACGGCCCGCGCATTTATGTTTTCTCCGCCCATAAAGCGCCCTTTCCTTGCATCAGAAACTTTTCTCTTTGTTTCTTCAGAAAGAGTTTTTCCTTTATGTACAGAAACCATTTTCGTTCTGTATTCTTCCGATTCCCACAGCTTATGCGTACGGGCTGACAGTTGTATTTTGTACTGCTCGCTTGAATACGCTCTTCTTTGCCCCTCTCTCTTTCGCTCTCGGTATTCAGCGCTTTCGTATGCCCTTTTTATTCCTGTAGACATTCTCTTTATTGTCTCTTCGGAGTGTTTCCCTGTGCTATTTCCTCCGTTCTCGATGTTATACCCTTTTTCTCTATTTGTAGAATCATACAAGGCGATTAAATCAATTTCCTTCTGCTCTGCCTCTTCTTTGCTCAATCCTTCAAAAAGGATGATATGTTCTATATTTTCCCATCCATATTTTTGTATTGCCTTGAAAATATATGACTGCCCCCGATAGTTCTTCCCATTGTTCCACCTGTATTCCGGCTTTCTGCATGTAATGCCTATGTAAACTTTACCGTTTGGAAAGCGGTGCATGTAGACTGTGTAATTTTCAATCATCGCTTTCCAACCCCTCTCCCAGTTCCCGCAGGCTCCGGCTCAAATCGTCCTCTTCGACTTCGTCCTTCGGACCACCGCCTATCATAGCCCATTTATCAATCAGAGTCCCAAGTGCCGTGGTAATCTGCGTCGGGCTGGCATACGCAAGTTTATCTGGGCTGTTCAGGGCATCCAGCCCTTTTTCCAGTATCTCACACACAATACTCCGCTTCTTTTCCATATAGGAAAAAATATCGGAGGTGTTTTGCTTTTTTTTATCCTCTATTTTTTGCTCAATATCGCCACATTCAAGAACAATACGCTTAACTGTTCCATCTGCAACACCGTTCATCTTAGCCGTGGCTCGATAGCTGCCAGTCTCCAGATAGTCAGCTACGATTTTCTGCTTTTGCTTATCCGTCAGCCTAGCGGCCATCACCACCACCTCGGTCAAAAAAGTTGCCTCGTCGTTAAGAGGTGTGCTGGCGGAGGAACTTGTGGCCTCCGCCAGCCAAAGTATAGGAGGCATAGGGGAAAAGGAGGCGAATCCCCTATACTTTCTATTATCGCATAGATTTTGCAAATATCTCTGCAAACTTGCAGAGGTTTTAATAATTTGTTCTTCCCAGCAAAAAATCGGTGCTGACATGGAAATAATCAGCTATCGCAAGTAGGGAATCAACTGTTGGTTTGTTCTTGCCTCCTTCGTATCTTGTTATAGCCGTATCAGTAAGTCCACAAAGCTGAGACAATACCACCTGACTTTTATTTTCACGCTTTCTTAGCATTTGTAGCCTTCTTGGGAATTCATGACAGATTGATTCATGGTATTTTCTATTTATCATTATTGTTTCCTGTTTCTGGTGGCTCTGGCAGCGGCATCCAGTGAGCGACAGCGTAATTGTTTCCATCTTTATCCGCCCACCATTCGCGCCCCTGATATTCCAACAACGTCGGGTACTTCGCGTCCTTGATCATCACGATAAACTCCGAAAAAGCACTATTTTCATCTGGCAGTCTGTCTTTCACGTTAATCCATTCCATCTCCCATTGCCTCCTTTCTGCTGATCCGCTCAAACTCGATAACCCACACCCAGGGATTAGCATCCCAGCCGTAGAGGGCGCGGTCTGCGGGCTTGATGGTGCTGTTCCACATATCCACAAATCCAAACATCGCGGATTCAAGGTAACCTGTATTCATACAGTCAGTACATGGAATATCGCATGGGTGATTACAGACAATCGCTTCAAATCCTTCTGCAAACGCGTCTGCCTCTGTCATGTTCTGCAACCGCTTCACCCGCACATCCGTCACCCGCAGGAAAATCCGCGCCGCCTCGCGGGGCATGTGGATGGAGGGGTGCCATTTCAGGATACTATTACAGTCGCCTGCGCAAATATCCAAGGTGCAGTTTGAACAGAATGGCCCATATCCATCATCCACATCTGCCTTGTACTCATAATTCCCGTTCCATACAGTCCACGTCTCCCGCACATACAGGATGTCGCCGGGTCGGTAAGGCGGCCTTTGCACCCTCGATGTACCCACTTCCTCAAAATATCCCGGCCAGCATCCACCGGGAAGCGTCGGAACCAGCGGCCCTTTCGGCTGTGGCTTCACCAGCTGCCGCGTCACCGTCTTGCGGCCCTTCAGGATGGCGCGGACCATGTCGGTGTTGAATAGGATTGGTTTCATGAACGCTCCTCCTTCCCATGCCAGACGCAGCCGGCCTTAGTAAAGTGCATCCACCCGCGCCCTGGCTCATACCGGGCGGCGGGCTTTCCGCACTCGGGGCACCAAATCGACGGATGTACCCCAGCAGACTGCATTCCACCCTTTCCTGCGTATCTTTTTCTCATGTCGTTCTCTCCTCCGGCTTGCGGCGGTAGGCAAGCCAAGTCTTGCCGTACAGACTAATATCAGGACTTTCCATGCAGTGCGGAAGTAAAACCACTGTTCCGTTCTCCCATTCGCAAATATCCCAGTGGCCCTCAAACCCGTTAATGCTGGATACGCTTACAACCCACACCGGTTCCCCGTCCATCTCCCTAAGCTCATCCAGGGTCAGCGGGTTGTTGGGCTGTACCGGCTCGGCCTCAACCTCTGGGGCGCTGTCAAAGGCGTCAATAATCTGGTTCGCCCGGTCGTTGGTTCCGTCGCTATGGAGCAGGTCGTATACTAGTGTCATAAAATCATCACGGTATATATCGTTATCATACAGCCTCATCGTTTCCTCCAATCCTCCGTTCCAGCTCCGCCCAGGCTTCCTCATTAAGAGGCTTTCCGCAGTCCCGACAATAGGCTGGCTCATAATTCCTGTATCCGCAAACCTGCCACCTGTAGCAGTTAGGGCATCCCTCCCACCGGTTCCTGTCCAGCTTAGCAGCATACGTCCGCAAAGCTTTCAGCGACCATCTGACAGCTTCGATGCATTCAGGGTTTGCGCGCCCCTTTATGCTTTCCAGGTATTCGAGACATTCTTCACGATTTTTAATTGCTTCCTCTATCGTCATAAGCTCCCTCCAAACAAATTCATTTGGCCATCGTCTTTTTTGGCCCTCTTGGCATCCCGATCGGCTATCTTTCGGGCTGCTTTATATGCGTTATACTTTGCTCGATACTCATAGCTCTTGCCGAAGATATTCCACGCCGCTTTCACGACATTCGGCTCATATGGGCGGATTTTCTCCAAATCCTCTACCGCCTTGTAGGAGATCGGGCAGCCACAACATCCGGTGCGCGTTAGCCCGTAAACCTCGTAAGCATCGGAGTAGCGGATACCATAGTAATCCTTGTACCACGCCTTATCCGCATCCGAGACATAGTACAACGGGCGGAGCCGGTACTGGCCGGAAGCCGTCTCCCCAAAGCACAGGGCGGTGTTGTCCTTGCGTGGCACCGACCGCATCCCGCCCTCAGCCCTGCGCTCACCGGTAATCACCATCTCGTAATTCTTCTGAGCCTTGTGTGCTATCTGCTTTTTGCAGTAATCACAGCATTTTGCGTTGATGGCAAAGTCCGGAGGATACTGCGCAATGAAGTCCCGCATATACCTGGAGGAGTTAATTACAAGCTGGATATTCGGTCTGGGGTCCCCAGCAGAGTTGCAGCAACATAGGAAGTTGATCACGCTCTCGCACTTCGAGTAGCGCTCTCGCAGTTCCTGCCGCTTTGCCGCCTTATCCTCCGCCTGTTCATACTCCCTTGTAATGGACAGTGGCACCCCTTTTTTCTGCCATTCAGAAAGCCCGGCGGACATGATTTTTGATACAAATGGGACGCCGTACCGTCTGGCAGCAGTGACGATGCCGATCTTCGGCCGTACCTCCTCGATTTCCACCCCGTATTTCTCGGCTACGGCCTTCACATGATCCTTGGTCGCCTGCATCTCCAGTCCCGTATTGAAAAACACATACCGGATGGGCGGCAGGCCGAAAAGCTCCCTTGTACGTTCGATGATGTCAATCATGATATCGCTGTCCGCACCACCAGAATAGGAGCAAATCGCTTTAGGATGCTCTGTCAGCCGCCTTGCAACAATGCTCTTGATTGCCTCAAATTTTGCCGGTGCGTCAAAGTCCGCATAGGCTGGCCGTTCTGTGTAGATCCGGCTTTTGTAGGCTTCTTTCATGTTCCTTACCTTCCTCTCGCTATACTGCCGCCGTTAGTAGCGCAGGGCCAGCGATATCCGCCAGGAAATAGTCCGCATGGCTCATAACCTCAGCATAGGCATCCTTACCCTGAAAGCTATCCACCACCGCCTGCTCTTCCGGCTGCATGTCCTCATACTTCACCCGACCATAATTCGGCGGCAGCCATGCCTTTTGCTGCGCTGCATAGATATTAATCCGGTCTACCAGCCGCATATTATTGAATTTAATATGCGTTGTTCCTTTCTTGAAAAGGTCCACATTGAAATATTTGCAGGCAATATTCCGGGTGCGACCCTCTGCCTCTGCCTGTTCCAAACGCTCCATCAGGTCAACCTCCGCAGTCATGCCGCCGTCGAGGTAATTCAGCGCCTTCTCAATATCCGAGAGCACCTTATAGGCCGTAGAGGTATCGAAGGTTTCCCGATTCCAGGAATTAGAGCTGAACATGCCTGAGGTCGGGATAATCGCCTTTTTCCCTATCTTGTGGGCCTTATTGGTCTTCCAGCCGTTGAAATAGTGGATGTTCTGCTTCATTTCAGGATACCAGGCATGTTGTGCGGTCAGCTTGTCAAACAATGCCAGGATTGTGCCCTGTACGCCTTCGGTAAGGCGGGACATCATCTCCCGATGAATAACGTCAATGTTGTACCGGTTGAAATCATAGTCCCGCAACCGGTCTACCATCCCGGCATATTCTTCCCGGATGTTAGAGGTCATCATCCCGGTAAACTGCGGATTGCCAAAGAGCGCCCGCCAGTACTTGAGCCGCACAATACGCAGATATTCGTTGACGTTGACCGTCTGCGCATAATTACCGCGATCCCCATGCAGGGAGAGAGTCAGGATAGCACTGGTTTCCTTGCCTCCGATACGTGTCAATATGTAGGGCTTCATGGCTTCATACTCCCGGACGAGGCCAAGCGTTCCCTCTACCTCGAAATTAAATTGCTCGACGGCGGCATCGATATATCCGGTATGCGTCAGCTCATCCGCCTGCTTTTCGCTCTCGGCTGTTTTCTGCCTCGCCTGCCGCAGCCTTTCAAAAATGGCGCTTTCGTGTTTCGGGTGGGGAATGGATACGGTCACCATCGCCACTTCTACCGCTGTGCGGCGCTCTGCATGCAGGAAAGCGTCCGGTATGTATTCGATTTCTGCTTCGAGGCTCTCCAGCTTTTGCAGTAGCAGCTTGCGAGTGTTGGTGCAGGGATTGCGGATGGTTTCGGCATTTAGCAGGCAGACAATCCCGCCACCCTCCTGCTGAATCTCCAACGCATGCAGCAGGTGCAAATCTCCACTCTCAAACGGCGGGTTCATCACAATCCAATCATAATGCTTGTGGGTATGGAAGGACAGGAAATCATCATAGATGATATGTACGTTTCCCAAGTTGGCCAGACCGTCTATTTCCTGCCGAAGATGCTGCATCTCCGCATTCTGTCCATAGGTACGGGAAGAAATATTCTCAAGCTCAGCGTAACGCCTACGCTGACCAGAAAGCCGTTCCTCCGAAAAGTTATATTGCAGTATCTGCCGTAGGTAGGGGTCAAGCTCAATGCAGTCTATCGTTACGCCGCCAGCACCATGATAGCGGCGCTTCCGGTTTATCTCGTGCAGGATTCCCTCCGCAATGTCTCCTTGGCCGGCCGATGGTTCGAGGAAGGATTCAGCCGTCTCAAAGTTCGCTTTCTTTACCATGCGCTCAACTATCGCGGGCGGGGTGGGGTAAAACTGAGCCTTAGGATTTTGGGGGATCGCGTTCATCTGTCTTTCTCCTTTCCGCCGCCTTCAAACGTCCGCTTTTCAGTCCCAATAGCTGTCCGCTCGCCGGTGATCGCGCTCTGGACGTACAGCGTACAGCCGTTGATGTAGAACTTGATGACGCCTTCCTGGGCGGCCTGTGCGATATCAGTAATTTTCAACATGATTAATCGCCTCCTGTTAAATCAAAGAACAGCCTGCCCATGTTGTCATACTGCATGGGCTTGTCCTGTATATGCAAAAGAACTGCGTAGGCTTTTTGCAGCATAGCTAAATCAAAATAGCCAAAGTGGCACATGTCCTCCGGGATATCCAGTTCATGCGCCAGCCAGCAGTAGAGGTCATTACGTTTTTTATGCACCTTAGGCTGCCCTTGCCATTTGCTGTCAAAGATTTCATGGCAGTTTCGTTTTGCTTTGCGCATTGGTTCGTCCGCCAAAATCCCCATCGCCTTGCGCGGCCAGGGTTTATGCGTTCCCACATAGGCGCCGCAGGTGGTACAGAGGTAGCAATACCCGCTGCCATACTGTTTGCCATAGATACGGTCGTTGCTGGCATATTCTACACGGCCGCCACAGAGATTGCAGACGGTCGGATAAAGGTTAACGCTCACGCTGTTTCCCCCTTTTTCTGCTCCTGCTGCGGTCTTTGCCTTCCCCAGCATGCTGCCGGATGAGCCGCTGCCAGTATCGCCTCGTCGGCTCATGGTATTTGCTTTTCATTTTCCGTTTCCTCCCATTCGGTAATCTCAATCTCCGTTCGGGGATGCTGCCGGTCGATACATACCCGGCTGCCGTCCGTCCCGGCCACAATGCGCGGGGAGAGTGAGCTGTCGTCTTTGAGAACCCCAGCTTTCACAAGCACATCATGCAGCGCGCTGTGCAGGTTCGAGATATCCACCCGACGTGCATTCGGCATGTAATAGACCGCCTTGATGTTCACCGGGCACGCTATGTGCTTGCGGTATGTCCCTGTGATGAGCCGCAGACAGTCTGCCTCGTATTGCCGGTAGCGCTCCGACTGCGCAATCCAGCTCTTCCCGCCGGAAAAGCGGATCTGCTGGTGGTTTTTCTTCGTCGCCGGCGGCAGGGGGATAGTCAACATCAAAATCGTTTTCCCCATTTCCCGGTTCACCGCCCCTTCAAAAATTCCTGCAGGCAGCGCTGCTGATAAGGCTTCAGCGGCCTTTCAATCGCCTCATGTACAGAGGCTGCGCTGCGTTTGAGGATTCCGGCGATCTCCGGCTCCATCATCCCCTCGGCGGCATATTTATGCACCAGGTAAACGGTCAGCCCGGTAATCTCCCGGTCAGGACCCGCCGCAGAGCAGCGCTCCTTCGCCGCCTGTTCCCTGCATTTTGCACCGCAATAATGCGCATGCTTATATCCTGCCTGAAATTCCCGACCGCAGACAGTGCAGCGTACCGTATATCTTTCCTTTGCCTGTTCAGCTGCCCTCTGTATGGCCCGACATCTGGCGCTACAATAGGTCTGCGTCTTAATATGCGGGATAAACGCTTTGCCACAGACCGGGCAGGTTTTGGGCTCTTTTGAGGTCCTCCGTGGGGCGCATGCCGGGCAAAGCCTTTGCTGCCCACATGCCTCGAACTCCCGGCCGCAATCCCTGCAAATCATCCCTGCACCTCCCTGGGTTCCGCCAGGCCGGGTGCCTGCTCGCCCAGCGCCTGTATGCCGTAGATATAGCCGCTCTTGCCCTTTTTAATCCGGATGAGGCGGACGGCATACCCGGCCTTAAAAAGCAGCTGCGCCAGGACGGCCAGCTCATCGCGGGTAAGCGTCCCGCCCTTTTGGTTAAATATCTGCATGGCCTACCTCCCGTTGTCCTTGTCAAATTCCCGCTGCGCGTCATAATCCTCGCAGTCGTCCAGTGTGTGCAGCCCGCGCCGGGCGACGGTGGAAAGCACCTGCCGGACAAACGCCCAGTTATGCGCCCCCCGTTCCGACGCTATCCGGAACGCATATTCAATCACCTGCGCCCGGTCAGGGTCAATGCGCTGGCCAAAGCTCCCGTCCGTTTGCCGCTCCCCGCGGCAGATACATCCGAGCAGTAGCTCGGCATCGTGCCCGGTGGCCGGCCGCCCGAAATAGTGGGGGAACAGGCGGGCCGCCAGTGTTTCGGCCTGCTGCATCGTCTCTTCATCCCCGGACGGTTTTCCACCGTTTCCACCGCCTCTCGCGCACGCGCGCGCTAGCTCGCTGTCTTTTAAATCATCACCATCATTTCTTTCCTTTTCTTTACTTTTAGGGTTATCAAGTGTTTTATCGGGGTTTCTATACTTTTTATCGGGGTTTCCATGCTCGGAAACCGTTTTAAAGGCGACCTTGTTACGAACACTGGCTGGGACGTCATTTTTATCGTCCAGATTGAGCAGCCAGTATTCCTGTATAAAGGATATTTCTTCACGCAGGGACACCGCCCGGATATACCTGCGCTGGATACCCGCCGAGGTTAGCACGCCGAACACCTTAAAAACTTTGCCGTCAAACAGTGAGCGTCTAAGGCACCCATGCACTACCTGGCTTATGTTTTCGGGGGAAAGACCACAACCGACAGCATCGGCCATCAGGAGGTAGTCCTCTTCATCCCATTTTTTGAAGTATCCATTTCCGCCGTAGATTTCACAGAGCAGGGCGAGCAGCACGGTGACGCCCTTCGCCCCAAACTCGCTTTTAATGAGCCGGACTTTTTTATCCTGGAAAAATCCGGTGTCCAGCGAGAAGTAATCGAGCCCCTCTTTGAGAGGGCGCGCCAACGGGACACCTCCTCTGCTATTATTTTTCGGGCGGCAAGTTCCGATAGCAGTTATCCTTCTTGTCGTAATGTACCGTCACCGACATCCCACAGTTCATGCAGTTGATGTCGAACATGTTGTCTGTGAGATTAGTCCAGTAGCTATAATTGCGGCCGCATTCGCAGGTGAAATAGACTTTTTTTAGTGGAGTGGAAAAAAGGGTGCTTTTTCCGCATTTTTTACATCGGTAGAAAGCCAGTTCCTGTGCAGAGCAGAAGCCTGTAACCTCCCCGCAAACGTTACATTTTAGATATAAGAAACCTTTGTACCGCCCTACATCTTCATGAGCCACCGGCTTTATACCGTTTGCTTTATCGACATAAGCACGCCAGTATTCGTTGTCTGAAACCTTCGCTTCGGATTCAGTGTCCAGCGGTTCTGCTTCCTGTGAAAGAACATTCAGATTCAGCGCCCGGCCGATCAACACTTCAAAAATCTCTCTGCAAACAGGCTCAGGCAGCTCAGCAGTAAAACTGCGGTCCGGGATTTTGATTCCTATTTTCATGTTGTCCTTCTCCTATGTGTCAAACCTTCCATCCGAGGGCTTTGCAGAGCTCTTCGGTAAGCTCGATGCACTCCAGATGGTAAAAGGTATCGAATGTCTGCTGCCCCCAGTCGTGCGCCTCCTGATGGTGCAGGCGGCAGAGCGGCTGGGCGCGCTGCCCGGCATGGGATATCTCCCGGCGGTTTCTGCCCATCCCTACACGGTCCACCTCGTGCAGATCCGCCTTGCGCCCGCAGATGGCGCAGGTGCGGTGCAGGATACAGGCATACAGATAGCGCCGGATGTCCTCGCAGCGGTTTAAGAGCGATTCCGAGCAGGGGACGCCATTCTCGATGCAAAGCTCGATGAGCCAGTCGATGAAGTCCCGCGCGGTGGACATGTCGATGGTCGCCGGGGTGCGCTCTGCGAGGCTGAACCAGTCAATCCCCCGCAATTGGCAATAGTGATAGGTGAGTGTCCGGCGCACCTCCTCCTTGTCGCAGACATCAATGAGATAGTCAAGCTGCAAGGAGCGGAGCATTTCATCCCGCCAGCTTTGGCGGTGTTTCCTGTCGAGCCGTATGCCCGCCGCATAGTCCGAGATATCACTGACCAGCGCAAAGATATGGTTGCGCTGCTTCGGCGAGAGCTGCCGCTGGTCGGCAAGCACCACCTCGCACTCGGTGATCTGCTCGCGTTCGAGCAGGCCGGTATCTGCAAAGGGGGTAAAGGAGTAAAAGCCCTTGCTGGCCACAATCTCGGTGATCGGGCTGGTAACAGGGAACACCGGCTATCCCTCCGTTTCTCCATTCCCCTGATGGGCATGTAGGTAGACATACTCCCCATCAGGGTCAATATTCGCATAGATAAAGTTGTTGCACTGCTCCACCGAAAGGTGGTTTTCCATCGCCCGGCGCTCATAGGGAAAAAGCCCCTCTGCCTTTTTGTCCCGTATCCGCTGCCGGATTTCCTCCGCCCCATGGTTGGCCTCCACTAGGTAGAGGTCATAGCCTTTGGCCTCAATGCCGGACAGGGTTCCGGTATCGGTAGCATAGAACACCTTGCAGCCCGGGAAATGCAGCTTGTACCCGCAGTTTGGGGCATCATGGGAAAGCCGCACCGGATAGACGCTGCAAAAGCCATAGTCATAGCCATAGCCGGGCATTAGGATGTCAATCTGCCCCCTGTCCATACATTCCGCCAGTGCCGCCGCGAGCCATGGCCCAGCCCCAAAACGCAGCATGGGCCGTTCCCGAGCAAGGGTGCGCAGGGTGGCACGGTTAAAGTGGTCAGAATGAATATGGGTAAGCAGCACGAGCCGCAGGCTGCGGCAGTAGGGCAAAAGGGATTTAAAGGGGACGCCGCAGTCGATGAGTATGGAGTTGTCCAGCACGACGGCATTCCCCTTCGAGCCGGTGCGGATAACCTCATAATCACAGCGCATGGATATCCACTGCCTCCGCGTCCGCGGGCGGCGCCGCTTCGGCCATGGGCTCCGGAGGGCCATCCTCCGGGGAGGGGAGCAGCGGCTCGGGGAGTTCGCCGGAAAAGACGCCGGGGGAGTCCATCTTAATAACCTTATTGTCGTTGTCCATGGCGGTGATGAGCTCGCTGGACATGACGCCCCACCGGCTGATGAGCTGGCGCAGCATCGTTTTCCGTGCCATCACATCGAAGTCCTTGTACCAGAAGGAGCTGTATTTCCAAAGTTCATCCTCCGGTATCTCCCCGCGCTGCAGCTGGTGGTAGGCTTCGGAGGAAAACGCCGGAGAGTACCGGTCGGCGTGTGCTTCCATCTTCGCCCGGCTCCAGTAGATGGCCTTGCGGAAGCCGTCCAGCGTTTCAAACATGGCGTAATAGCCGACAGTGGGGGCAGCCTCGCGTGCGTCAAAATCCTCAATGAGGATACATTCAATCTCTTCGTTGAGCGGGTCCCAGTGCCGGATCTCGCTCTCCTTAATCTCGATAACGTTCAGCAGCCGGTATTGTTTGCTGCGTACAGCCATACGGATATATCCTTTGTACCCAAGGATAAACTGCGCCTTTTTCTCGGTGGCGACAGCCCAGCGGCCTTTTTTGTCTTTGAGATGCTGTCCATCCTTGTCGAAAAGATAGATAGGCTTCCCATCCGGGCCCTTGAGCCTGTTCTCAAAGGGTACCAGGTAATAGTCCCCGAGCTGCGGGGAAGGGTTCAGCCCCAGGCTTTCCCCCAGCAGCCCGCAGGCCAGGATGGTGCCGGCATCGCAGTCCTGCAGTTCGGGGTTGACGGCGACTGCCGAGGTGATGGCGGAGATAAAGCGGTTGGCCCGCGCCGGGTCGCGCAGCGTGTTATGTACCAGGCTTTGATATTTCTCGGTGGTCATAGCCACCGAAAACCGCACCTTATTGGCGGCCGGGATTGGATTACTCATATTGGTAGCCTCCATCCTCCAGGAATTTTTTCAGGGCTTTAAGCCTGTCAACCGTATCGGTAACAGTAAAGGCCATGCGGTATTTCTTTTCCGGGGCGGGCTGCTGCGGCGCCTCAGCAGGGATGGGCCGCTGGACAGGCGGCAGGGCGGCGGGCGGTGCGGCCGCCTCTTCCACTTTGCGGGCAGCCTGTTCCCGCGCATGGGCCGCTGCCCGTGCCTGCTCCCGGCGCTGCCGTTCCTCCTCGAGCGCCCTGTGCCGGGCGGAAACCATCTGGATAGCCTGCGCCACATTCAGGCTCTTCCGGTATTCGAGCAGGATTTCATCGGCATGCTCCTGGGTGGCGATCAGCGCCAGCTCATCGGATACCTTGTCGAGGAAATCCTTTGCCTGCTCCTTGAGCTTTTTGAGGCTGGCGGAGAGGGTAACCGCTATCCCGGCCCGCTCGAAGGGAATAAAGTCGATGGCCTTCGCCATGCAGTATTCCTGGTAGTAGGCGGCGACTGCCTCCCGTTTCTGCGCCTTGACGCTATCCTCCACCTCGGCAATGCGCGTTTTGAGCTGTTCATCGGCCGATTTATAGGGGCCGGAGATGCAGGCGGCGTATACCGCCTCAAAGCGCTCATAGGGCGTGAGGATCTGCCGCTTGACATCCTTACGGCGTTCCTCAAACGTTTGGAATTCCTTGTTCAGCTCGGCACGCGCCGCCTTGACCGTTTTGACCGTGTCCTCGGTGCAGGCAAGGGAGAGGGCCTCCGCGACCCGTGCCTCCACCTGACCTTTAGCTGCCTGCAGCTGTTCCTCGATGACCGGCAGCTGCTTGATGACGATGAGTTCGTTCATGCGATATATCCCCTTTCTGCCAGGCTGTCGCTGATATCCTGTAGTTCCTGTTTGCGGTTGGCGATTTGATTATCATAGCTCTCAAACACCTGCGCTTTCAGGTTGTTCGGCAGGTGCCGGAGATGCAGCCCGATGATGCCCTCCCGCTCGTGTTCGAGGCGGCGGATGGTGACTTTCAGCCTGTCTGCCGTTTCCAGCATCCGGGCGGCCTGGATATTTCCTGCCGGCGGATCCAACCGTTCGCCCTCATACAGCGCCAGATTATCAAGGCTTGACATTTTGACCTTTCCCCCTTACAATGATGGTGTGATGTTTTTTTATGGGCTCACCGTGCCGCTGCTACCGGCTGGTGGGCTCATCTTTTTTCCGCTTGCTTATCTCATGCTGCAATTCTGCCTTATCGCAATACCAGGCATACTCTTTGCGCGCGCCGGGGCATAGCATCATGAGCGACCAAAGAACATATCCGGGATCTTCCGCGAGCGGGCGGCCCAATATCTCCGCCGCCCGCGCATGGAAGCACTCGAAGGAGGCCTTGAGCGCCGGGTTGCGCCGGTTGACGATGGCATATTTGTCGAACGAGCCATCGCCGAGCTGAAACTCCCATGTCTGCAGCACCTGCCCGGCCAGTTCGGCCACCTCCTTAGTAATGAGGGAGGGAACCAGGGCGGAAAACTTTTCCGGGGATATCGGGAGCCTGGTTTGCTCCGGCGGCGCGGGCTTGTCCGATTCCTTTAGATGTTCATAGGCAGCGCATTTGGCCACCTTGCCGGTGACCGGGCAGCAGTTTTCCCATTGTAGCCTTTGGCGCAGTTGCCGCAGCCTGCCTCCTTCGGGGCCAGCTCCGGGTATTGGCCATATGCCATATGCGCTTCCCCTCCCTTCTCCACCAGTCTGCCAGCCCGCAGAGCGACGGGGCCATGCCTCGCCGGACGCATAGGCCGCGGTAGATGCCGATCGTTTCATAGGGCATGGCCGATATCTCCCTTATAGCGCCACAACAACCGAACCATTTTCGATTTCTGCGACCAACCGCTCTTCCAGATACTTCTTGACGATCTCGCGGGCGTGCAGCTTCCACATCCCACCGTCTGCCTCGATGAAGGAGATGTCCCGTTGTTCATCAGCAGGATAGATTTCGTATCCATGACTTTTCCTCCTTTCGGTGTTTATGGGATGGGGTTATCTTTCGGGTATTCCTCCTTTCGCAGCTCCTTTGCCCGCTTTTCTATCTCCTGGCTGAACTTGGAGCCGGTGATGCCGTCCACCAGCTTCTTCCTTGCCCCTGCTGTGCCGGACTGGTAGGCCATGAGCGCAGCCTGCGGGTCGCCAGGGAATGCCGCCGTGTGCAGCGAAAGGATGAGGATGCCGGCCTGTAGGTTGATTTCGGGTTCCAGCAGCTCGTCCATCGACTGGATGCCAAGCTCCTTTTGCAGCAGCGGCAGCGCGCTGGAATTGATCTGCATAAGGCCATAGTCCTGGCTGCCGTCTGCGTTGCGGCCGATAGCGTCCGCTTGGAAACCGCTCTCGTGCTCGATGATAGCCAACACCGTTTCCAGCTCCACCGGTGGATCGGAGGCTGCGCACTCACCGGCGGCAAACCGCTGTAGCTCGGCGCTCATCGGAACATCCAACGGAACAAATACCGGCGGGGCATAGAGAAGGGTGGGGGCTGGGGTATTCTCTGCCTGAGAAACAGTTTGGACGCTGACCGGAGATGGTCCGCTGACCTTATCAGGCGACCGCAGCCTCAACCCTATTCCCCCTATCAGCAGCAGCGCCGCCAGCGCTGCACATGTCTCCTGCATGGGCATCATCCTCCTTTGATGGGTACCAGCTCCAGCCGGTAGCCTGAACGATAGGCGGCGATCACTGCCTTCTCTACCCTTGCGGAGCCTATCCCGTTCGCCCGCCATCGCTGGTATTGATCACGGGTCAGACCAACATCCTCAGCGACCTGCATAAAGCTCTTTTCCTCCTGCCCGCGTTTTGTACGAATGACTTCCAAAATATCATCGCTTACCCGCCGGACTTCCGCCTTTTCTCGCTGCTGGCGGGTCAACCCTCGCACTTTTGGCATATGTATCCTCCTTCCTAAAATATCCCTAGGAACAGTGCTAGGAAAAATCCAGCCACCATTGCCCCTGCCGCCAGTCCGCACAAGGCGTTAAACCTTTCCTTGCCCATCGGCTGGCTCTCTACATGGATTTCGCTCCCGTCGTGGAGCTTCATGTCGATTTTCATACTTTCCTCCTTGCATTGGCCGCAGGAGGTGTGCTATACTTATCCTGCGGGCCTGTTGGGTGTTCAATAGGTCTCCCGCTGCCCTCGTCGGTGCTGTCACACCGGCGGGGGCGCTTTTTGTTGTTTTGTTCCCGTCCTCCTGCTATAATCCAGGTACAGGCCCATGCCGGGGCCAAGTATCAGGAAAGGAAGGAATTAAATGGACATGCTCAAAAAATGGGTCGATGCTCTTACAAAATCGTCAAAAGAGCTCGAAGGTTTAAGCGAAACGCTGGACGCCCTAAAGAGCGGGGATTATCTGGCCGACGTGAAGCCTGGAGACTCTATGATTGGCCAGCAGCTTATCGAGTTACAAAAGCTGCGTGATGAGTTTAGCCAGTATCGTGCCGATGAAGCTACCTATCGCGCCGCCGAAGAACATCGCGCGAAAGTAGCGGAACGAAAGGGATTCCTGCGAGGGGTCGTAGCCACGTTGATTGTGACAATCATTGCGAATCTCTTCATCTACTACTGGCCGTCTATCGTTTCTCTCTTCGCGAATGTTTTTCAATAACTCTCACCTCAAACAGGTTATTGGGGTTCCATGAACCTCTAATGCACAAGGTCATCTTCCTTGATAAAGGAGAGCTGGAGTTGCCGCTCCATCTCTCTTTTTTTTGATTCAAAGCGCCTGTCAATCAAGTTTTTGACCCTGTTCCACTCGCCCTCGGTCATGTCTTGCAGCCGGTTCGCCAAGTCGAGTGTCCTGCACTCCTTTTCGTCAAGCATACATTCTCACCCCCTCACGCGCTGGGCTGTTCCACTCTTGCCCCTCCGTATCAGCTGTAGTAGAATACAAGTGTAGGAAGGAGAAGCAGGATTATGGAATTTGAAGAAATTGTTTTAACAAAGGAAGAAATGTCCGCATTAAAGGCACTGAAGAAATCCGCCGATGAAAAGCAAGGGATTTTGGTCGAACCAGAAAACAAATCAAGCTTTGAACGGCTTGTTCATTTTGGGCTTGCAGAAATTCAAATCTGCACAACCGCACCATCAGGTGACGCTCTGAAATGGCCGCTTCCAAAGGCCGCATATATTACAGAACGCGGAAGAGACTATCTCGTCTATTTGAACCACAAGAAGAGTGAGCGGCGGAGTGATCGGCGGCACGATGTTTTACTGCTGCTTATCAGCGCCTTGATTGCGGTATTCTTTGACCATCTTGGCGACCTTTTTAGTATCGTCCGGTTGTTCCTTGATTTCCTTGGGAAGCATCAGTGAAAATTCATCCCAGAATTTCAAGAACGGCGCGATGCTGTATCCATTCCCGTCTGCGGTTTCTTGAACAAGGCCAGCCTCCACGGCACACAGCAGAGCTTCCCCTTTAAGAGAAATCTTCGCCGCGCCCCCGTCTGTCATCGGCAGGCGGGTGTACTTTTTTCTAAACATATTCCCCCCCTTTTTTCACGCGCTGGGCCTTGTGCCGTCCAGAAGATCATCCACGGTGACGCCGAAGTAGTCGGCTACGCGCTTCACGCGCTCGATGGACGCCGGGGGATTGTTCCCCCATGTGTAGATGCTCTTTGTCCCGAATCCGCACGCCCTCCCAACCTCCTGGAGGGAAACGCCGCGCTCCCGGCACAGTTTTTTTATGTTGTCCAACAAAGTTCCACCTCCAATCCGATTTTTTATTGACACGCTTCCGTAATTTTGCTACAATGAGCTTGCCAGAACAATGTAACAAAATTTTTGAAAGCCCGCTGATAGGGGGCTTGGTTTTTTATTGCCCTCAATTAGCATGAGGTTATTATATTCCTATAAAAGTAGGAAGTCAAGTGATTTCCGATTTTTATAGGAATATCGGCATATTGCACAGCTATTGTTCTTGAGTTTTGTGCAAAAATATAACCAGCCCCTTGCGGGGCTGGCGGGAGGAACATATGAAGCTGACAAGGGATTGCAAATACCTATTAAATGAAATAGCAAGAATCCCTCCTGACAAGGACAATATACACCACTCTGTTACATTCGTTGCCTTATATTTAAGCGAACAAGATAGATTTGACAAGGCGTCTTATGTCGGCGCACTTGACACATTGGCGAGCCTTAAGGCGATTGAATGGAGCAATCCGGAGCATTCCTTTTTCAAACTCACAGAAGCAGGGAGGAATTATAAAGAAATAGACCGATTGGAGCGAAACGAGCGTTGGAAAGAAAGGTTAATCGGGTTCATTGTCGGCGCTCTTGCTGTTATCATTGAAGAAGCCATTCGGTGCATAATTTGAGCACTTGGCACCAATTCTGCACCCAAGAATAATAATCGGGAGCTTATCATCCGGAACAACAACGTGTTTACAGCCGTAACAATTTAGGTCTTTGCATGGGTGGATATCCGGTGTTTGCAAATTGTTACATCTGCGCAAACGGTCTTTCAACCATTGATTTTCTTTGCGAAGCTGTTTTTTGGTTTGAAACATCGTTTTGTCCCTCCTTATTTGGTGTAGTTCTATTATATTCCTATTTTAGTAGGAAAGCAAGGTGGTTTTATGAGTATCTACAGCAGGATTGATTCCGCAAGAAAAGGAATTACTTGGAAATATATAAACGATCATGTGGATGGGGCATATCACGGAAGAATGACAGACCTAAAGAACGGAAAAACAACTTTGTCTGATAGTCAGCTTCGATCTGTGGCCGAAATTCTTGGAACAACCACCGACTACCTCCTGGGCAACACTGACGATCCGATCCCGGCAGGGAAAAAAGAAAAGCCCCCCACCGATACCGATGAGGAGCTTTTGGGCAAAGAGCTTATTTCTCGTCTTGTTCGGCTGACGCCGGAGGAATTGGAGAAGGTTGACGCATTTGTTCAAGGGCTTTTAGCATCTCGTTAAGCTGCCGCTTTTCATCTAGTGTAAGTACGTTTATATATTATGCAGCTTCCGATTCATTCATACTGATCATCCTTTCTACTCTGGCGCCAGAGTTTTGTATTTGTGCAGTTAAATTATAGCATATATTGCAGGAAAATGTTGGAACTTATTCGCGGTAAATGGAACTTTTAGATTTTTGGTGAGGTAAAGTTAAAAATAGCCATGCTAAATTACAAATAATATACGCTGCCATAATTTTGCGCCGGATGTGCGCGATGGAAGCTAGTTAGGTAAGTGGAGGAGTATAAATGAGCACTGCAAGGCTAATTATCGGAATAGTTTCATGTGTTTTGAGTTTGCCTATTTTGTTTCAATCATGCGCTGCTGGAGTTTTAAACGCGCTGACTGATAATGGAGAATCCAGCGGATTTGCTGGCGTTCTGTTGATTGTTTGCCTTTTAGTAGGCGGAATTATTGGCATCGCTGCCAGAAAATCCTACAGTGCCTGTATGATAGCGGCCTGTTTTTATGGATTTGGCGGTGGTTTTGCATTTTTTAACGCTGGGTCATTCGCCGACTTGAAAATATGGTCGATTGTTGCAGTCGCTTTTTATTTTGTTTTCGCCATCACATCCGTTATAGAGGATGAACAAAGGGAAAAAGCAAAAAAAGAGGCACGCGAAGAAGCCCTAAAAACCTAAAAGGGCTTAACCGTTGGAGGACGGTAGACATAATATTGAGGAGGAACGCAAAATGAAAACATGGAAACTGGTATCGGGAATTTTATCTATCGTGTTATGCCTTATCGTTTTGTTTCAATCCTGTGCGGCAGGACTGAGCAACACGCTGGAAGGTAATGGCGAGGTCGGCGGCTCTGCCGGAGTGATTGTTGCCATTATGCTTCTCGCGGGCGGCATCGTTTCTATTGTGGCCCGGAAGGGCACTGGAAAGGGAGGGAACATCGCCGCAATCGTGCTGTTTGGCATTGGAGCTCTATTTGGATTCACTTTGGCTGGCAGTTATGGCGATTTGGTTATTTGGGCTTTCTGGTGCCTCATCTGCGCTGCGCTATCAGTTATTTCCATTATCAGAAATAACAAATCCTTAAAAAATCAAGAAGAAGAATAAAAAAATCCCCCGCCAGTGTTGCGAACACCGACGGGGAGAGGCGGAAAAGGTTTCTCACGCCAATTTCCACCTCTTATATTATCAGATATGGGAGGTAAATGCAAGTGGATAGCAGAAGACTGAAAAAGCAGCGGGAAGCAGCTGCGAAACTATCCCGGCCCCGGCCTATCGAGCTGCCATCCGGCAAGTGGCGGTGCCAGATTATGGTGGGCGGCCGGCGCATTGATGTGATTGAGGATGACCCAGCAGTAGCGCATGCAAAGGCACTGGCCCTGAAAACGGGGTTGATGGAAGAGGACAAGTCCCCGCGAGAAATGACAGTGGGGGAGGCTATTGACCGGTACATAGAAAGCAAGGATGCGGTGCTGTCACCATCTACTATACGCGGATACCGAAAGCTGCGGGAAAATGCGCTGCAGCCGCTGATGGGAATCCGTCTGCCGGAGCTGACGCAAGAGGCCGTGCAAAAAGCTGTCAACCTCATGGCTAAGGACAAATCCCCTAAATCTGTCCGCAATGCACACGGGCTGCTCAGTGCTGCGTTGAGCGTCTACCGGTCCAATATGGTGCTGCGGACGACGTTGCCGCAAAAACAGCGCTATGAGGCAAAAATCCCCTCTGAACAGGATATTGAAAATATTATGGCAGCCGCTAAAGGCACCCGAATGGAATTGCCCGTCCTGCTGGCTATCTGGATGGGCCTGCGTGCCTCTGAGATAAGGGGAATAACATGGAGCAGCATTGAGGGGAATCTATTGCACATCAAACAGGCCATTGTGCAAGGGGATGGCGGGCCTACCATAAAAGGGACAAAAACGTACAGTGGAAACCGACGTATCCGTATCCCCCCATATATTCTACAGCTAATAGAGGCACAGCCACACATTGATGATTATGTGGTGCATATGTCTGGGCAGGCCATGTACAAGGCTTTCTGCCGGATGTGCGAAAGGGCAGGGCTTCCTCATTACCGATTTCACGATTTGCGTCATGGAAACGCCTCCGTCATGCTCGCACTAGGCATCCCCGATAAATATGCTATGGAGCGCATGGGGCACGCAACTAATAACATGTTAAAAACAGTCTATCAGCATACGATGGATGAAAAACGGCAAGAAGTAGATGACACGCTAGACAACTATTTTTCCCAAAAGCTGTATGTGTAAATTCATGTGTAAAAATGTGCGTTTCAAATACATATTTCTGCATTATGTGAAAAGCAATATGCTTTGTACAAAACGCATCAAACTCGCATAAAACCAAAGAAAAATCCCAAAACCCGCATACATACAGGCTTTGGGATTTGGTGGAGGCGAGGGGAGTTGAACCCCTGTCCGAAAACCCATCCACACAGACCTCTCCGAGTGCAGTTTACCTTTTAAAGTTTCCGCTGCCCGCCGCCGGTAAACAGGCTGCAAACAGCGGTAGCTTCTAATACGTTATCCCAGCCCGAAGCAAAACCAGGAAACGTTGACCACTAAAATGACACCCAAACCAGGCCCGTGGTAAAACCCGGCAGGATGGGCCGCTAAACTAGCGGCAACAGTAAACTTAAACTAGGCAGCCATGACCGCCATTCTGTTGAAGTTTACTTTTCTAACGTTATTGTTAGCGTTTATTTTTGTTGCGGCTTTTTAACAGGCTCCGCCCCTGTACTCGCTGTCCATGCTTCAAAATCCCCGTCGAAACCGGTACGCCCCCGGATAAAGTCCCACCGTCCCGCTCCGTGCCTCTCGCAGAAAGCCCTGGCCCGGCAACGGTAGGATACTCTTATTATACCACAATTGTATGAACAGGAAAAGAAAAAAGTGCGAAGCTGTAAAAAAATTTTACAGCCGCTGCTTCATGGCCCGGTCGATGTCCCGCTTTGCATCGCGCTTTGCGATATCCTGCCGCTTATCATAGAGATGCTTTCCCTTGCAAAGCCCCACCTGAACCTTTACCTTCGCATTTTTAAAATAAAGGGAAAGGGGAATGAGCGTATAACCCTGCTGCTGCATCTTGCCGAACAGAGCAAGGATCTCACGCTTGTGCATGAGTAACCTCCGGGAGCGCAGAGGGTCGCGGTTGAAAATGTTGCCCTTCTCATAGGGGGAGATGTGCATCTGTTTGACAAACAGCTCGCCGCCGGCGATATCGCACCAGCTATCCCGCAGGTTCACCTGGCCGGCGCGCAGGCTCTTTACCTCGGTGCCGTAGAGCTCGATGCCCGCCTCATAGGTTTCTTCTACAAAATAGTCATGCCTGGCCTTTTTATTGAGCGCAATCGTTTTCGTCCCTCGTTCCATACTCTCTCCCCCTTCGGCAAAGCGGTTTCCCCCTTCGCTATAATTCGCTGCGTCCCTCCAGCGCCCGGTAAAGCGTCACCTCGTCGGCATATTCCAGATTCCCACCCACCGGGATCCCGTAGGCCAGCCGCGTCACCTTTAGCCCCATCGGCTTGAGAAGGCGCGCCATATACATGGCGGTCGCCTCCCCTTCCACCGTCGGGTTGGTCGCCATAATGACCTCTTGGCAGACGCCGTCGGAGAGCCGCGCAATCAGCTCTTTGATATACAGCTGATCCGGACCTACCCCGTCCATCGGTGAAATCAGGCCGTGCAGGACATGGTAGAGCCCGTGATACTCATGCGTGCGCTCAAACGCCACCACATCCCGCGGATCCTCGACCACGCAGATAACGCTGCGATCCCGCTTCCCATCCGTACAGATCGGGCAAAGCTCCGAATCGGTCAGGTTTTGGCATGCCTTGCATTTTTTGATGAGCCGGTGCGCATCTAAAATTGCTTTGGCAAATTCCTCCGCCCTCTCGCCCGGAAGACTGAGCACATGGAACGCCAGCCGCTGCGCCGTTTTGCGGCCTATGCCGGGAAGGCGTTCGAACTGTTCCACCAGCTTCTGAAGCGGCGCAACACTGTATCCCATCCCCTTATACGATGCCCGGAATGTTCAGTCCGTTGGTGATGGCGTCCATTTCCCTGGAGGTTACCTCCTCAATCTGGCGCAGCGCTTCATTGACCGCGGCCTTGATGAGATCCTCCAGCATCTCGACATCCTCCGGATCCACTGCCTCCGGCTTCAAGGCGATCTTTTGAACCTCCTTGTTTCCGGTAATCACCACCGAAACCGCGCCGCCGCCCGCAGAAGCGGTAAATTCACGCCCGCTGAGCTCCTGTTGCTTCTTCTCCATCTCCTCCTGCATCTTCTGCGCCTTGCGGATCATGCTCTGCATATTCCCGCCGCCGCCAAAACCTTCCGGTAATCTCGATTTCATCTTTCATTTCCTCCATTTTTGTTCATATCAATAGTTTAAACGCCGCCGCTTCCTACTATGCCCGGAAGCGGCAACGAAATCCGCTTTTAAAAGCTATGGAGGGCCTTTGCGGACTCAGGACTCTTTTACCGTAACGTCCACGCCCAGGCCGTCCGCCGTATGCAGCAACGCTTCCAGCGGATCTTCCTCCTGCTCGACGCGGTAGAGCTCCGATTTGTAAGGACCGATCCGGTGCTTCTTCCCCGTCGCCTCAATGATACATTCATGGATGTGCTGACGGGCATAATCGTTTTCTCGAATGAGCTTGATAAACAGCGCATTGCGGGAATCGATCAAAACCAGGTCGCCCGCCAGATAGGCTTCCGAACCGGCCAGCGCCCCATAGAGCGCACGGTTCTTCTCCTTCAGGCGTTCTAAAATATCCGCCCATGGACGGAAAGGGGCCGCCTTTTTGCGCAGATCCTCCGCCGTTTCTGACGGCGGAGGCGCCGGAACCGCTTCCGGCTCTTTAACGGCGTCCGGCTGGGAAAGCATGGCCGCCGCCGGCGCCTCCCTCTGTACCGGCCGGACGGCCGGCGCCGTCCCTGCCCGCAGCAGCGTTTCCAGCTTGGCTACCCGCGCCTCCAGCCCGCCCAATTCCTGAGGCGGCGGTGAAGCGCTTAACCGGATGAGCGCCATCTCCAATTCCAAGCGCGGGTTTGCGGTGCGTCCCATCCGGCTATGCGCATCCTGAAGCTGCCGGAGCGCGCCGAGCAGATCCTCCAGCGGAGAGGCCGCCGCCGCGCGTTTATAGCGCTCCAGCTCATCCGGCAGGCAGACAACCAGCTCCTCCAGCCGGTCGGTACATTTGGCCAGCATCAGGTTGCGCAGGTGCGCAATCAACTGCTCGCACAGCCGCGGTATATCCATGCTGCGCCGGCAGATCCCCTCCAAAGCGGAGAGGGCGGCCGTCGTGTCGCCCGCCAGGGCAGCCCCGGAAAGGACGAACAGCTCTTCATGATCCGGCAGCCCCGCACAGTCGGCCACCGTCTGAAGGTCAATAGCCGGCGAACGGGACCAACACTGATCCAAGAGGGATATCGCGTCGCGCATGCCGCCCTCGGAAAGACGGGCGATCAGCAGCGCCGCCTCCCTCTCGACCGAAAAGCCCTCCTGCCCGGCAATGTAGCCGAGCCTAGCGGCAATTGCGTCCGGCTCGATCCGTTTAAAATCGAAGCGCTGGCAGCGGGAGGCAACGGTAGCCGGCACCTTGTGCGCCTCGGTGGTCGCCAGGATGAACAGCACATGCTCCGGCGGCTCCTCCATGATCTTGAGCAGGGCGTTGAACGCCTCGGTGCTGAGCATGTGCACCTCATCGATGATGTATACACGCTTATGGCACTGAACCGGACGCAGAAACGCCTGCTCGCGCAGCTCGCGGATATAGTCCACGCCGCTGTTGCTGGCCGCGTCGATCTCCATCACGTCGGTAACGGCGTCCTTATCAATCCCCTTACAGATAGCGCATTCACAGCAGGGATTTCCCTCATTGGGATGCAGGCAGTTGACCGCCTTGGCGATGATCTTCGAGCAGGTCGTTTTCCCGCTTCCCCGCAGTCCGGTAAAAAGGTAGGCATGGGAGGGCTTCCCGGCCGCAAGCTCGTTTTTGAGCGTGGAGGTAATGGCCGTCTGGCCGCAAACGTCGTCAAACGTCCGCGGACGGTATTTGCGGTAAAGCGCTTGATACATCCCGTCACACTCCTCCCGATCGGCCGGTGCTTAAAAGAAAGCAGGCTATGCCCTATGCCCTGTCACACAGATATACAGGTTTGCCTGCGGCGCACAAAGCAAACTGCTTAATGCTGCTCGGTTCCCCGCCTGACATGGTTCACAGCGCCTTGCCGCACAGGGCCCGTATATCTGTGTGACACAGCACACCACATGCCTGCCCCACCCATGCGTTCCACCCGCATAGCCACTTTATTATAATCGATCCTTCCAAAAAACGCAAGAGGCTCTTGTGACAAAATGCAAAAATACCCGCATTTCGCCGCAAGAGCCTCCCGCTTTATCGCAGGCCAAAGCCCCGCCGTTCTCTAGCGCATCCGCAAGCTACCGCACCATGCAGGGACGTTTCGGATCGAACGTCCAGCCTGGGATCAGATACTGCATGGCCAGCGCGTCATCCCGCCCGCCCAGGCAGTGCTCCTGATAGAGCGCGTGGGCCGCCATAAGCTGGCCACGGTCGATGGCAACGCCCAGACCCGGCTTGTCCCCCACGCGGATTTTTCCATGCACAATCTGCGGCGGCTGTTGGGTTAGCCGTTCGCTCCCCTCCTGCCAGATCCAGTGGGTATCTACCGCGTTGATAGCGCCGGGAACCGCCGCAGCCGATTGGGCAACCATTGCCAACGAAATATCGAAGTGGTTGTTCGAGTGCGCGCCCCAGGTCAGGCCGAACTCGTGGCAGAGCTGCCCCACCCGCACCGAGCCGGACATCGTCCAGAAATGCGGATCCGCCAGCGGGATATCCACCGATTGCAGCGTTACCGAGTGCCAGAGCTGCCGCCAGTCGGTAGCAATCATGTTGGTGGCCACCGGAAGCCCGGTCGCGTGGCGGAATTCCGAAAGGATCTCCCGCCCGGAGAAGCCCTTTTCCGCGCCGCAGGGATCCTCGCAGTAGGTGAGAACGCCGTGCATCCCCCGGCAAAGCTCCACCGCCTCCGAGAGCGGCCAGGCCCCGTTCGGGTCGAGGGTGATCCGCGCCTGCGGGAACGCCTCCTTGAGCGCGCGGACGGCCCGCATCTCCTCCTTGCCCGGAAGAACGCCGCCCTTGAGCTTAAAGTCCTGAAACCCGTATTTTGCTTCTGCGGCCTGCGCGAGCGCAACCACCGCCTCCGGGGTCATCGCCTCCTGACGGCGCAGCCGGTACCAGGCGCATGCGCCGTCCGGCTCGGAAAGATAGGGAAGGTCCGTTTTCCCGCTGTCTCCGATATAAAAGAGGTAGCCCAGCACCGGCACCTCTTCGCGCTGCATGCCGTCTCCCAAGAGCGATGCTGCCGGTACGCCCAGATACTGTCCCATCAGGTCCAATAACGGCGCTTCTATGCCGGTGACGGCATGCACGCCAGTACGCAGGTCAAAGGTCTGCGCGCCGCGCACATCGTCCTCGCTGTGCAGAGTATTTTTGATTTTCAGCAAGGTATCCTTATAGGATCCCAACCGGGTCCCCTCCACCAGCGGGCGGCATTCTTCAAGCGCTCTGGTGATCTTTCCCCCGCCGGGAACCTCCCCTACGCCGGTACGCCCGTCGCTGTCGGTCAACAGCACCACATTGCGGGTGAAAAAGGGCGCATGCGCGCCGCTGAGATTCAGCAGCATGCTATCCCGTCCGGCTACCGGGTAAACTTCCATTTTGACAATCGTCGGCGTCATGTTGTTTCCTCCTGAATGATTTTGAAGCGTTTCTTTCATTATAATCCGGAAAGGATTTCCCATTCTATTGACGAAATGACCAATAAGCGGGAAAATCTTCCCATCCCGCGGATTTTCCAACCGGGCCGCCGCTTCTTTGACCGATAGATAGAAAAAACGGTTCGCCCCTTGGGCTCCAAGCAGTCCCGCATCAATTTGCCTGTGCAAAATACTTGAAAAATCAAAGTTTCCTGTTACAATGGAACTATGCGTGTATGGCTCCCCCCTTCACCGGCTCGCCCCCCTCGCGCCGGATGAACGCCTGCATGCCTGAGCAAAGATTTTTGACACAGCGCGCGCCCCTTCCGTCCCGTTGGAGAAAGGCGCGTGGGAAAGGTACACCATGAATAAAAAACAAAACCAAAGCAGGCTACGCCTAATCGCTTCCTTTTTAGAGGGACAGTGGCGCTTCTTCCTTTTTGCGCTGCTCTTTTCTATGGGCGCAACCCTCTTTAACTCGCTCATGCCGCAGATCATCCGGCTGACGGTGGACAGCGTGATCGGCTCCGAGCCGTTCAGCCTATCCGGTCCGCTCGCTGCTGCCGCCCGGTTATTTGAAGCGGGATCGTTTTCCCAAAACCTTCTGCTGTGTGCGGCCATGGTCGTTGTCACCGCTGTCTGCGCCGGCGCATGCGGCTATTTTAGCCGCATGTCCTTGGCCAAGGGCAGCGAGAACATGCTCAAGAACCTGCGCGACCGGCTTTTTGGGCACATTCAGCGCCTCCCCTTCTCTTGGCATGTAAAAAACCAGACCGGTGAAATTATCCAGCGCTGCACCTCCGATGTGAACGTTATCCGCAGCTTCATCAGCAACCAGATGGTGGAGGTTTTCCGCACCGTCTTTCTCATCGTGCTCTCGATGGGGATCATGTTTTCAATGAATGTGCGCATTTCGATGGTCGCGCTGGTGTTCATCCCAGTGGTCATCCTCTATTCAGGCGTTTTCTTCTCGATCATCGCCAAAAAGTTTCTGGAAACAGATGTGGCTGAAGGGGCGCTGTCCGCCGCCGTGCAGGAAAACCTCACCGGCGTGCGGGTGGTGCGCGCCTTCGGCCGCGAGAGCTTCGAGGTGGAGCGCTTTGAGAAGTGCAACCGCCGCTTTGCCGATCTCTGGGTCCGGCTGGGCAACATCCAGAGCTACTATTGGGCCATTGGCGATCTGATCACCGGCTTGCAGATCATGACGGTCGCTGTCTTCGGTGTCATGGAAGCGGTAGCGGGGACCATTTCGCTTGGCGAATTTCTGGCCTTTATCTCCTACAATACAACGCTGGTCTGGCCGGTGCGTTCGCTGGGGCGTATCCTCTCGGAGATGAGCAAAGCCGGGGTTTCGATCGACCGCGTCAACTATATCTTAGAAGCCGAAGAGGAAACCGATTCCCCTGCCGCCCTCGAACCGCCGATGAACGGCGACATTGCCTTTCGGCAGATCACCTTTCAGTATGAAGGGATGCAGCCGGTGCTTCAGAACATTGATTTCACCATCCCGGCCGGGAGCACCTTTGCCATTTTGGGCGGGACCGGGTCGGGCAAGTCCACCCTTGTACACCTGTTGACCCGGCTTTACGATCTGCCGCCGGAGTGCGGACAGATCACCGTGGGCGGCGTGGATACCGCCCAGATGAAGCGCGGCTGGGTGCGCCGGAATATCGGCCTGGTTCTGCAAGAGCCGTTCCTCTTCTCCCGCACCATTAAGGAGAATATCGCCGCCACGCGTCCTGACGCCGGCCTGCCGGAAATCCGCCGCGCAGCGGATATTGCCTGCGTGGACAGCGCGATTGACGGCTTCTCCGATGGGTACGACACCATCGTTGGCGAGCGGGGCGTCACCCTTTCAGGCGGGCAGAAGCAGCGCGTGGCGATTGCACGCATGCTCATGCAGGACGCCCCCATCATGATTTTTGACGATTCGCTCTCTGCGGTAGACGCCGAGACCGACGCACAGATCCGCGCCGCGCTGAAAACGCAGATGGGGCGCTCTACCGTCATCCTCATCTCCCACCGGATCACGACGCTTATGCAGGCGGATCAGATCCTGGTGCTGGAGGATGGGAAAATGGCGGACTTGGGCTCCCATCAGGAGCTGATTCAGCGTGAAGGCGTCTACCGGCAGATCTACGACATCCAGATGAGCAGCGACGATCGCGCGCTCATCGCTTCACCTAGAAAGGAGGGGGAAGAAGATGCCGGTCATTGAAGAAAAGGAATATAGCCAACAGTTCGATCCCGCTATCTGGAAACGGCTGCTCCCCTTTATAAAGCCCTACTTGGGGATGATCCTCGGTATTGTCGCGCTGAACCTGGTAACAGCCGGGATTGATATTGCTCTGCCGCTTTTCCAGCGCACAGCCATCGACCGGTTCATTGGGGCCGGGACGCTGGAGGGGCTTCCGGTTTTCGCCGTCTGCTATGCGGCCACCATCGCTCTTCAATGTGTTTGCGTTATCTTTTTTACCCGCTATTCCATGCGGGTCGACGTAGGGATCGGGCGGGATCTCAGGAGCGCCTGTTTCCTCCATCTCCAAAAGCTCTCGCTCTCCTACTATAACGTTACCCCCGTCGGCTATATCCTCGCGCGGGTGACAAGCGACTCTAACCGTATCTCTGAAATGGTCGCCTGGGGGCTCATCGATATCATTTGGGCGCTCAGCTATGTGCTGGGCGTGTTCGTGGCCATGCTCCTGCTCAACTGGAAGCTGGCGCTGCCGGTGATTCTGATCGTTCCCGCCCTCGCGCTGGTGACGATGTATTTCCAAAAGCGCATCCTGTTCTGGAACCGCCGCGTCCGCCGGATGAACTCTCAAATCACCGGCGCATACAATGAAGGGATCATGGGGGCAAGCACCTCTAAAACGCTGGTCATTGAGGATCAGAATTACCAGAGCTTTCAGAAAATCACGGCGGATATGCGCCATTCGTCTATTCATGCCCAGCGTCTGAGCGCCGTTTACATCCCCATCGTGATGTTTTTAAGCACAATGGCGACGGCGATCGTACTCGCCTGCGGCGGCTTCATGGTACGGGATCATGCTCTTTTGATCGGGACCCTCTCCGCCTTTACCACCTATGCCATCGGTATTTTTGAGCCTATCCAGCAATTGGCGCGCACACTGGCGGAGATCATCTCGGTACAGGCGAACCTGGAACGGGTGGGCGGACTGTTAATGGAGGAACCGGGCGTTACCGACACGCCGGAGGTCATTGAAAAATACGGGGATGTTTTCCATCCTAAAAAGGAAAACTGGGAGCCTATCCGGGGCGACATCGAGCTTCGGGATGTTTCCTTCCACTACCCGGACGGAAACGAATATGTGCTGGATCACTTTAACCTAAAAATCCCGGCGGGGACAACTGTGGCTATCGTGGGCGAAACAGGGGCGGGGAAATCCACACTGGTGAACCTCTGCTGCCGCTTCTTCGAGCCAACATCGGGACAAATCCTCATTGATGGGGTGGACTACCGTGAGCGCAGTCAGCTCTGGCTGCACGCCAACATCGGCTATGTGCTCCAGAACCCGCACCTGTTTTCCGGAACGGTAATGGAAAACATCCGTTACGGACGGCTGGATGCAACTGATGAAGAGGTCTATGCCGCAGCGAAAAGCGTTTCGGCCGACACGGTGGTAGAGAAGCTGGAAAACGGTTATCTCAGTGATGTAGGCGAGGGCGGCGACCGGCTTTCCACCGGTGAAAAGCAGTTGATCTCCTTTGCGCGCGCCGTCCTGGCCGATCCGCGGATTTTCGTTCTGGACGAGGCTACCTCCTCGATCGACACCCTAACGGAGCAGCTGATCCAGGCGGCCATTTCCCACCTGCTGAAAGGACGCACCTCCTTCCTGATCGCTCACCGGCTTTCCACCATCCGGCAGGCCGATCTCATTCTCGTGGTACGCGACGGCAAAATTGTCGAACAGGGAAAGCATTTGGAGCTCTTGGAAAGGAAAGGCTATTACCACGATCTATATAGCCGGCAATTTGAGGAAGAATCCTCGATGAGCCTGCTTAAAAAAGCCTGAGGTACCCAAGGCAGGGCCACGGAAATTGCGGCGATGAAGGCAACAACCTTAGGAAAGGGATGGTCAGAACCATGGACACTGAATTTTACGCACAACGTATTCAATGCAGCCGATCGGATAAGCAGGATCTTCTGGATGTGGTTTGGCAGCTTATGGAGCTGGCAAACGTCCGGCACAGCTTTGGCCTGCTTGATCTGGACAGGCGGCTAAACGCCGAACCGCTCAAGTATAGCGATCCGTTCCTACGCAAGGCGGCGGCGCTCATTGTAGACTATGAAAATGAGGAACGGATACGGACGGTTCTTTATAACTATATCCTTTCTGGCAACTATTCGGGATCTTTGTTTCTAAAAAGCATCGTCATCACCGAAACACTGCTGGCAATCAAGAAGGATCTCAGCATGGACTATATTTTTATTTTCCTGGTCCCCTCCCTTTTTGGTATGGATTGTGAATCGTTCATTCTGAACTTATATGACGAATTCAAATCGTCACGCGGTTCTACCGTCCATCCGCCGCTGGATTAATGGGCTGGCCTTCCCAGAGCTCTTCGTCTTGGGGAACGTCCGCAGACTACTTTCGTAGTTTGCGGATGTTTTTTCTGCGAAGCGGACCTCTCCAAAGCGCCATTTTTTACAATAAAGTACGGATTTTGGTGTGGGAGCGCTAAAATTTGTTCTCCTTACTTGTCAAAAAGGGAATGGATATGCTATAGTATTAGGAATTAAACGAACGTTGAGCCAATGAGCAGCAGGGAGGAATTTATTTTGCAGCAGGACATGATCGTTATTCTAGATCTTGGCAGCGAGCAAAACGCCCAGATTGCCCGCGAGATACGGGCGCTTGGCGTTTATACCGAAATTCATCCGCATGATATCACTGCCGAACAGCTTGCAGCGTTGCCTAGCGTGCGCGGCATTATTCTAAACGGAGGCAAAAACCGTGTGGTAGACGGTGTTTCTATCGACGCCAGCGATGCGGTTTATCAAAGCGGGCTGCCGCTGTTAGCCGTTGACCATTCCGGAAAGGCGGAAGGCGGCTTAGAGCGCTGGCCCGAAGAGGATACACAGCGTAAGGAGACGCTCTCCCACTTCGTTTTTGAACGCTGTAAGGCATCTGCAAACTGGAACATGCAAAATTTCATTGCCGATCAGGTCGAGCTCATCCGCCGTCAGGTCGGGGACCGCAAGGTGCTCCTGGCTCTCTCCGGCGGGGTTGATTCCTCGGTCGTTGCCGCGCTGCTCATTAAGGCGGTCGGGGATCAGCTCACCTGCGTACATGTCAACCACGGGCTGCTGCGGCTAGGCGAACCGGAACAGGTCGTTGAAGTGTTCCGCGAACAGCTTCAGGCCAATCTCATCTATGTGGACGCGGCCGATCGTTTCCTCCAAAAGTTGGAGGGCGTAGCTGATCCCGAACAGAAGCGGAAGATCATCGGCGCGGAGTTCATCCGGGTATTTGAAGAGGAGGCCCGAAAGCTGGAAGGGATCCGCCTGCTTGCACAGGGCACTATTTATCCCGATATCGTGGAAAGCGGCACCAAGACCGCCAAGATGGTCAAATCCCATCACAATGTAGGCGGTCTGCCGGAGGATATGGATTTCGAGCTCATCGAGCCGCTGAAAATGCTCTTTAAGGATGAGGTACGCGCCTGCGGCGTAGAGCTCGGCCTGCCGGAAGGAATGGTCTACCGCCAGCCGTTCCCCGGCCCCGGTTTGGGTGTGCGCTGCCTTGGGGCTATCACGCGCGAGCGTTTGGAAATGGTGCGCCACTCGGACGCCATTCTCCGCGAAGAGATTGCTAAAGCCGGTTTGGACAAGAGCATCTGGCAATATTTTACCGTTGTACCGGATTTTCAGTCGGTCGGCGTTCGTGAAAACGCGCGGTGCTTTGAATATCCGGTTATCCTGCGTGCGGTCAACACCATTGATGCCATGACGGCGGAAGTTCCTTCGTTAGATTGGGCAGTGCTCCGGCGGATTACAAATAGGATCTTAGCCGAAGTGCCCGGCATCAATCGCGTGTGCTACGATCTCTCGCCTAAGCCGCCGGCAACGATCGAGTGGGAATAGAAAGAATGTGGATTTTAGTCCCTCAGGATGGCTTTTCCATTTTGATTGGCTACGAAATGGCTACAAATGTGAGGATTTTTGTAGCCATCAGCCTTCGGGCATGAGCCCATCGAGCTGCCTGGCTACTTCGGCCTGCTTGTTGGGGTAAAGATGGCTGTAGGTCTCCATCGTGGTCTGTATCCGCTCATGGCCGAGGCGTTCTGCAATCAGCAGCGGGGAGAAGCCCATCTCGACTAAAAGGCTCGCGTGACTGTGCCGGATCTGGTGAATTTTGATCCGTTTAACACCAGAGCGTTTGCAGCCCCGCTCCATCTCATGGCTCAGAAAGTATTTGGTATAAGGGAACAGCCGGTCATTTGCCTGTATGCCATAACACTTTCCCATATACTCCCGCAGGCAATCACACAGCTTCCCCGGAATGGGTATCACCCGGTTGCTCTTTGGGGTCTTAGGGGAGCTCACAACATCCTCCCCGCCCAGCCTCTGGTAGCTCTTGTTGATGCGCAAGGTGGACTTGTCCAGGTCGATATCCGCAGGCGTTAAGGCCAACAGCTCCCCTTCCCGTATGCCGGTGTAGTAAAGCGTCATGAAGATAGCATAAGAAGCAGGCTTGTCCTTGACCGCTTCGATGAAGGCGGCAAACTCTTCCTTCGTCCAGAAGCTCATCTCCCCGGCGTTCTTCTTCCCCATGCTCCCCGCCTTGTGGCAGGGGTTCTCCTTTAGGCCATAATACTTGACCGCATAGTTGAAGATAGCCGTTAGCTGGTTGTGGATGGTCTTGAGGTAGGTCTGTGAGTAGGGCTTCCCGTTTTCGTCCCGGTAGGAGCTCAGCTGGTTCTGCCATTGGCGGATATGGGTGGGTTTGATTTCATTCAGCGGCATCCTGCCAAAGAACGGTATAATCTTCAAATCAATCAAAAAGTGCTTGTTGGCTACCGTCGAGGCTTTCAGCCTTTTGCCCATATCCTTCATGTAGAGCTCGATGAAATCCCCAAAGTTCATCCCTAAGCTCCCGTCAGCCTGGCTGATATATGCGTGTTCCCATTGCAGGGCTTCCCTTTTCGTTGGGAAGCCCCGTTTCTTTTTATGAATCTCCTTCCCCGTCCAGTCCCTGACGCGGATTTGGGACATCCATTTTCCATTTTTGTCTTTGGTTACGGACATAGAATCTCCTTCCTTGAGATTGCCAGACCTTATCCCCCTTTCTTCTTGTTTTCCAGATAGGCGTTATGCCTTCTGATCCGTTCGTCTTCATCCAGCTCCTCCGGCTGTACGCACTCCACCGGCGTAGAAGCGTAATAGGCCAGCGTCTGCTCCTTCCACTTCTGGTAGGCCGCCTGCGTCATCTGATAGGCACGCACATCCTCCCGATGGGATTCCCAGTCCTCCAGGAACAGGCAGAGGTCTGCATTTAAGTCCGCGGCCTTCCCGTTAAATGAGAGAGAACATTTCCACTCCCTGCTGCGGGGCGGCTTCTGCACATCCACCGAGAAGGAAACGCCCGCAGCCTCTTCAAGCTGGAACAGCATGCCCAGGATGTCGGCCAGGTTCCGGATGGGCGCAGCCTGCGATTCATAGCCCAGCAGGTAGGTCGGCGTACAGTCGAGCAGTTCAGCTAACTGATTGACAACAGCGATGGAAACCTCAATTTCGCCGGTTTCATACTTCTGCAAGGTACGCAGGGATTTCCCCATCAACCTCGCCAGCTCCACCTGGTTCAGCTTCCGCCGCTTTCGCAGCAGCTTGATGCGCTGCCCGATTGCCGGATAGTCCAGATTGTCCATGTTTGATTCACCTCAAAACCAGTATATCATAGAATATAACGAATTACAAGTGCATTTTATAAAACAAAATCTATTGACAAGAGGATATAAGATGCGTATACTGAAAGATGTATAATGAATACGCCTTCACGAGTGCTATGAAGTGGGGATGTATCAGATATACGGGAATCCTGACAACATGGGAGGATGTATGCGGATATCGTTTATAACGGCGGAGGAAGTGGCGGAGCTGATGGGGATCAGCCGGAGCAAGGCTTACCAGATTGTGCGGGGGATGAACCGGGAGCTAAAGGAGAGGGGATATATCACGGTAGCTGGGAGGTGCCCGCGCCGGTACTTTCAGGAGAGGGTTTATGGGATGGTGGAAGGTGGGCAGGGTACATTTGGCCGGGATGGAGATATGCCTGTACGGGAGGGTGGGCGGAATGAGTAGCAAAGGCCGCCTCTATCCTCGCTTGACGTGATGGACAAAATGACCGTCACGTTGTCTTCCTTCCCTGCTGGTGGTGGGGTTCTGTTGGATTTATACGGGATATATACAAAAAGCATCGGCTCTCCTCCTTATAGGGAGCCGATGCTCTTTGTATGTTTAACTTTGAGGCACCTGCGCGGGGCGGGTATAGGGGGCCGATGAGCGCTTATCCCTAACTCTTACTCAGGAACGAGCGCTCGATTTGACAAACACAGACTCTTAGAACCAGATACTAAGTTATTCGCTGATCTTTACAATATCAATGGAGGATTCCAAAAGGAGGTTAATAATATCATTGCGAGAGCGATTGGTATCAACGGCAAGATCATCCAGCCGTTTGATGAGTTCCTCCTTCATACGGACAGACACCACTTTGTATCCATCGTCCCCTCTGCGGGGCGTTTTCTTCCTGATTGTAATTTCTTTTGCCATCTTCTGCCTTGCTACACCCCTCCACTATATAGTCATAATTATAGTTTAGCTTGACAGAGCGACTTTTAGTATATTATAATTATGTAGTTATACAATACTATAAAAATATAGTGTTATATGACTACAAGAAAAAGGGCTAATTAAAAACAACCTGCGTGCCAAGAGGACACAGGTTGTTAAATGCTGTTTCATTTTGTCTATCGGTATTTATCAAAGTATTTCTCCACTACAGCTTCCAGCATAGCAGTCACACGACGGACATCCTCTATGTCCCGATTAGCAAGCATTGTTTCCAGATGGGATAAGGTTGGAAGCTGCTCTACACTCCCAAAGAGAGCCGTATGAGCGTTTACATTTAAAAGCTGGCAAAGAGAAGCGAACCGGTCAAGGCGGATTCCCGAATTGCCCAATTCCAAATCAGTAATAAATTCGACAGATAACTCCATCTTTTCGGCTAACTGACTCCGCGTCCACCCTTTAGCTTCTCTGGCTTCACGAAACCGTTGTCCCATTTTTATATACTGGGGCTTTTTTCCATCCATTGTTCAACACCCGACACCTATATTATCTCATGATATATTTTACCCCCAATGTGTAAAATGGTACATGGGATTTGAATCCCTATATTTTATGGTAGCAGACGGAAATAAAGAAAGCAGCGAGGTAGCAATATGGCAGTTTGTTCATTTGTGGAAAATCATGACATATATGACAAGGATATTGATTCTAAGGTGCGCGCCGCTGTAAACAGCTTAGCGGCAGAAAATAAGGCTGTCGATTTCCTGTTTCATCGGATGAGTCCATTTATGGATATTTGCCTGCGGGCAATATTGGAAGCAAAGTCCCGTTTTCCCCAGAAGATTACCGTTACGCTCGTGTTGGATAAATCGGACTACAAGCGATTCCAGTCACAGGATGCCGGGAGCCTCCCCTTCTGTATGGTTGACAAGGTTATCCTGCCGCCCCTTACTGTCCCGGAAGGGAATGACTTCACAAAGATAGTCAAGAAAACGCAGCGCTGGCTCATTCAGAAATCTACCCATGTCATCTGTTACCTCTACCGGCAATTTTATAAGGTGGAAAATTACCTGCTTGATTATGCCAAGAAAAGGCCAGTCAATATCATAGATTTGACTGACAAAGACACTGAGCATGCGATATGTGAGGATATTGAGCTTTTACCTGAAAACGTGAAAAAAGTTATCGGCTTGATAGAAACGGGACATACACGGAAAGGAATAGAGGCTCTATTAGGGTTAAGTAGTACAAGGATACATCAAATGATAACAGAAACCGGACATACTTTACGCAGCAATGCCAAAGGTCGATTGATTGAAGAACTTTCGCAAGACAAAGACTCTCATCCGGTCATTTGCAGTATTTTCGCCATAGAAAACTTTACATATGAAGTGGTATCATCGTTCCTGTTCACTGTTCTGTTTCTCAGTAAGAAGTATGATTCTATCCGCTTTGAAATAGAAGAAGACGATGATAATTCTAATGCTTTGGAAATACTGAAATTGTTAGCAGAATTTATAGCTATTTCAAATATAAGGAATTACCATTCCAAGGATATCAAAAGTATCGGTAAGGTGATATCGAAGTTATATCAGACATTCAATACAAAGCAAGCCGCTTTCACGATGAATGAAAGAGTTGCAGAGATGATACAGCATTCTGATTTCTGTATATGTGATTTGACATCATCCCCTATCGCAGAAGAAATAAGGGACGAAGCTGCCAATACTGGAAAAACCATACTGTTAGATATCGGGAAAGCATTTCCGAAGGTAGAAAAGCCTTTATCATGATAGAGATTGAACAGGAGAATGAGATGTTTCTGTTTGAAAACGGGTGCTTTTATATGGATGATTGCTCTTTCATTCTGCCCGATGGTTTCTATTTAGAACAAGGGGACAGTTTTAATAAAAGCATACAGGCAAAGACCCCGGACAAAAAAGCAACCATCATCTGGCAGGTGACGGACAGTGAAAGGGAGATAGGGGCTGGCCTGGAAATGTTCCTGCGTTCAGAGCCTGAGCTTTCCGCATTGTCGGAAGTTATGCCGTTAACAGTGAATAACCTTTCTGGATACCAGGTGTATTGCAAAGCTGAGGTTACAGAAATTTATGAGGCCCGGTTCTCTTTGAAGAAAGACCGAGTGCTTACGTTCATCGTTGAATCCAGTGAACAGGATATCTTTGATCTTGTTGCTACTCCGATAATCCAGAGGGCATTAAATGGATTGTTTGCAGTATAGGGAAAGCCGTATAAAGTTTTCCCCTTTAATCCTGTGCGGATGTGCAGGATGTGCGACCGCATGGGAGCGATTAGCCGCGCCGGAAGGCGCGTTCGACTGGACGCGAAAGCGGACAGTCCAGGGGTTGGGATGTGCCCAACAAGCGATTCGGAATATCCAAAAGGATATCCCGAATCATTGCTTGCATACGGTGATAGTAAAGAAATAGAATTCATTTCAATTTTTCTTGCTCTAATTCATCTAGCTTTCGTTTTATGTTCATTACCTGCCACATAAAGTGAAGGCTCTCAGAGTCATTTAAGTGCTTGTCGCAAACATTTCGAATTAACTGAGAATAAGATTGTCTGTATCCTATTCTTAATTCGCCTTTTAAATTTCCTCTATTAGAAAAATAGGAAGAGGAAATAGCATTGTCTGCGCAGATAATAGCCTCCCGCTCATAATTATCAATATCCTGAGGGTCAGCACATTGTTTCGCTAATAAACAACAAATTAGTGATGTTGATAAAGATGCCTTAGCTTTTAAATGAGCATTACCATCTTCAAGAGCCTTTTTAGCATATTGATACGCATTTATTAAATCATTGTAGCTTTCAGGTCGTAAACGATAGATGCTTTTGGCACGTTGTAACCAATAATCCATATCATGACTTAAATATGTAGCTAATGCATCATAAATATCAAAAATTAGTTTTCCAGCACCTTTCGAATATCCGAAGAGTTGATTTAAAGTATCAAAAAGAACTGCTTCTACATATAGCCGTTTTCTTAAAGGATCTTTTACAAAATGTGATACTATATACAGAATAGAATCTATAATCTGTTCTGGAGAAAAATTTTTCATGATAGACAATAAATAGTATTTACTATTATGAACTAATTTTTCTGTAGAATGACGATGCTTTTCTCCTTTTACAACAGGAACTTTTTCAATAATTCCTTGCATTCGATCGATCAATTGATCCACTGTTCGATAGCGAACATCAAGGGCACTAATGTCACTAAAATATATCTTATCCTTAATAGATAATAAAATTAAAAGTACAGTTTCTTCGCTAGTGAACTCAGTAGGCATTTTGCTAAAAAAAGGAAAAATAATTTTTTGTTGATCTGCGAGATTTTTCAAATAGTCTATATTTGTTTCCCTTTCTTTTCTACAAATCAATCCAAAACTATCTGAAATAAGTTTTAGCATTTTTAATTCTTTTTCATTAAAAACTGGTGGAATTAGAACACTCTCTGCCTTGAGAGAATCTGATAAGTAAAGATCATTAGAATTGATGGCAACAATCAATTTATTTCTATTATCCGTCAATATTCTTTCAGAATTTGCTACCTGATGATATGAATAATTAGTCAGTGAATTGCTATCAAATAAGAAAATAGAATTTCTTCGATTATTAAGTAAATTTATTAATACATCCTCATCAATTGTAGTTTCTGATGGAAAATAGAGTACTGTATATTTTTGAAGTCTTTCTGCTAGTGAACTTAATATAAAGGTCTTACCGCTGAATCGTCTTCCTCGAATTATAACACTATTGTGATTTTCAAGCTGACTCTCTATTTCTTGAACACAAGTACGAATAATGTGTAATTGCGATTTATAAAAACTATTATCAAATTCTCTAAAAATATTTTCTCCAGAGAAATATTTAATATTTTCCTCTCGTTCTTCATGCTTAATATAAATATGTCTGGGATTAGTAAATTGATAAATATCACTTGTCTCTATTGCTTTTAATCGGTTAAACTCAAAAATTACTTCGCGATAAAACAATTCATAATCGCGGACGAGAATCACTGAATTGATACCATATTCATTTAAATCCAGTTCTTCTTCGTCATTCAAATTTTCTTTTCTAAGTACACATCTTAGCATATTAGGTGAAATATCTTCTTTCGTATGTGTATAAATGTATTGCAAATCATATTCATTAACTAAACTACACCCAATAAATAGAAGATTTTTTTGCTTATAGTCACTTGAAATAGCATTAAGCATCATACTGTTTTGGGGAGATGTAAGAAATTCAATATATTGTTTAACACTAAAGACAATGTTCTGTTCTACCTTATATAAAACCTCATGCTTAGCATCTCCGTGAAGTTTATATAATAGTTTTATTGATGTCGTAGGGGGATTAGTGTCATGATATGGAAAAACAGGTGTATAAAGCTGAGTATTCTCGATTCCATCATCAACATTGAGTGTATAAATGTATGGCCAGGGTAAAGCAAGAAAATCCCGCAGATAACCTGCAATATGAACATTTGTAAAATATTTTTCAAAAAATTCCCATTGACGTTTCTTAGGAACTATGGAAAAAAAGCGATTTGCTGTTTTGTTAAAATCTGAATTTGTTAAGTTGATCGATTTAAATTCAGCAATAATTTCCTGCATAAGTTCTATTGCTATTTTCCCATCTGGAACCTTCCCATTTTGTGAGATAGCACCTTTTGTGAAACCAGAACCAAAGATTGGTATCAATTTTTCTTCATAGAGTAACTCTGCTATGCGTTTGACACCCTCATTGTGTTCTAAACGTAAAATACCCACAAACACATTCCTCCTCAATTTAGCTTACGCTATATATTTTTTTAATCACTCTTGGAAAGTAGTAACGATTTTATCTATCCTTATACTATTATAATATCACTCTTTTCTTCGTTACGCAATAAAAATCTGTAACACTTTGTTAAAAAATGGCTCTAGATTTGTATTTAGTGAACAAACTCATTTTAAAGTGGCAGATGAATTTAAGACTTTACTCATAAAAGTAAAATTGATAAATAAACAACAAGCCGGGCAGCGAATCGCTGCTCGGCTTGTTGTTATGTCTCAGTCATATATTCCCGTATCCAACTGTGTACCGTGCTTCCCTAATACTCGCTTCAAATAATCCTCCAATGTCCCATCGAAAATCATCATAGCATAGGAAAGCGGGTCGTTGTAGATCAGCCAGTCCATCTCTGCCCGTGAGTAGATGGTCGTTTCCATAGACTCTTCCACTCCCGTACAGTAAATGCTAATAGTACTGCCATTTTTAAACTTCAGCTCAACGCAGCCGGTGTCCAGATCGAACTCACAAAAAATCAAATTCTCCATCGTCATATACTCCTTTGCAGTCGTTGTTAGTGGCTTGCAGGTGAATCAAACCATGGCTACGATTTGGCTACAAAAAGTTTGTGGATGTGCGAAAAAGGCTGAAATGGCTGGAATATATACACAAAAAACGAATCAAAAGTGCATTTTATCATAGGGAATTACAGTCTGGCACTAGAGTGGGAATAATGAATGCAGCTCATAAACCCGTATAACCAAGCGGTTTTTGAGTGGTTAAAGCCCACAATGGCAATGATTTGGCAACGTTTTTTCGATAACCATAGGAACAGGGCTAACTGATTTTGATTAAGTCAGTCAGCCCTGTTTTTCTTTGCCCTATTCCGCCTGTTGTGATTCTCTGGCCTTTTTCCGCATGGAGCGTTCCTTACTCTCCCGCTTCATCTGAATTTTCGGATCTGCACTTCCCTCTTTGCTGCCTCAGCGAATTTAGCAGGGCTCATTAAAAAAATATTGTTCCACCATTTCACATATTGCATGATAAACTGGTAAATGCAGTTCCTGTACTCGCGCAGTCTCCGTTTCCGGCACACAGATACAATGCCGGCATAGCCCGCTTATCTTTCCCCCGGCAGCGCCTGTCAGCCCTATGGTAACCATCTTTTTGACATTGGCCACCTGAACCGCTTTACAAACATTATCCGAATTGCCCGACGTGCTGATTGCCAGCAGTACATCTCCCCTGTTTCCATAACCATAGACCTGCTGCGCAAACACCATGCTTGCATCCACATCGTTTAGATATGCGGTGGAAAGCTCCGTGTGCTGTGTCAGCGCAATAGCCGGCATCGCCCCTTGCAGCTTGCCTGCAAGCTCCCCAAACAGATGTGCTTCTTCCTCCGCAAGAGGCCGCCGCTTGTAAAACCCCTTCATTAACTCGCCAACAATATGGTCGGCATCCGCCGCGCTGCCGCCGTTTCCACAGACAAGCAGCTTGCCTTTTTGCATATAACACTGTACGATTGCCTGAAATGCTGCTTGAATATCGTCCCGGCAGGCCGCTAAAGCAGGATACCGGTTAAGAAGCTCCTCCAATGGAATTCTCGCTTTTTCCTGATTCGTTATTTCCTTATACATTGCTCCAGCTCCCTTCATCCGTTCCCATTGCCAGTGACAAAGCCGCAACATCTCCAAGAGACTCTCCCAATGCCGCCGGTACGATTTTGCAGCAGCTCTGTGAACGCAGCAGCGCTTCGCGTTCTACAACTGCTTTGGCGGCAGGATAAAGGATATCATAATGACGGGTAAAAATACTTCCGGCTACAATGAGTTCAGGATTAAGCATGTCTATTATGACGGACAAGCCCCTGCCAAAGTATTCTCCAACACTCTGACAGATGGACAGACAGAAGCTGTCTCCCTGGCGAGCCAGCTCAAATACATTTTGCGCCGTTACCTCCATATCCTGTAGCCGATGATGCGCTCCCCGCTGCGACTGTTCCCAAAGTTTCATTTGTGTAAACAGCGCAATACCATCGCCGCTGCAAAATCCTTCCAAAGAACCTAATTTCCCATATCCTGCCGGCCCCAGAGGTTCCATCCGGATATGGCCTATTTCACCCGCCATGTCGCAGCACCCATTGTAGAGCCCGCCATTCAAAATCAGACCTGCGCCCAAACCGGTGCCAAAGGTTAAAAACACCATGTCCCTGCATCCGCGTCCCGCGCCATACTTCCACTCCGCAACCGCACAGGCATTGGCGTCGTTTTGCAGATAGGCAGGCATTCCCAGCCTCTCGCTGAAAAAATCAACGACAGGGATATTATCCCATCCTGGCAGGTGCGGGGGCGACTGTATCACCCCCCTGCGGCTGTCCAGAGGGCCGCCGCAGCTGATGCCAATGCCATAAAACTGTGACAAATCTCCCTCAGCCTGCTCACAAATCAGTTCCACGAGTTGATGCAATAGTTCCTGCGGAGATTGAAACTGCCGTGTTTGCACGGTTCTTTTTGAAAGGATGCGGGGTCCCTGAGCATTCAGTTCCCCCAAAACGGCGGCGCATTTTGTACCGCCGATGTCTATTCCTATTACTTTTTTCATATTTTCTCCTTCGTTGACAAAAAAATAAGGCTATGCTTTAATGGTAACGCAATGATCAAAAAGGGATGTGTTCATTTGGGGATCGTTTTACAGCTACAGCGATGTTCGGTAGACGATGGTCCGGGAATCCGTACCACTGTTTTTTTAAAAGGCTGCCCTCTGCGCTGCCTTTGGTGCCATAACCCGGAATCACAATGTTTTCAGCCGCAGGTAATGCTGTCTGAATCCGGGTGCTTAGGGTGCGGCAGATGTGTAGCCTGCTGCCCACGGCAATGTCATACCTTTGGCGACAGCCAAATGCACAAAATCGACCGCACACGCTGTACCGGCTGCGGTATCTGCGCACAGCAGTGCCAGGGAACCGCCCTTACAATGGCCGGGCAGGAAATGACCGCTGCCCAGGTGATGGAGACGGTGATACGGGACAGGGACTATTACCGCGAAAGCGGCGGCGGGATGACCCTTTCCGGCGGAGAACCCCTCTGCCAGCCCCACTTTTCCCTCGAACTGCTCATGCTGGCAAAAAAAGCCGACATACACACCGCTGTAGAAACCTGCGGCCATCTATCTGAGCAGGTATTTCGCACGGTCGCTCCCTACACCGATCTATTCCTGTTTGACTATAAAGCCACCGGCGACGATGCGCATATACGTTTAACCGGCGTTTCCAATCAGCTTATCCTGCATAACCTGTCCCTGCTTCAGGAGCTGGGCAGTGCAGTGATTTTACGCTGCCCAATCATTCCTGGGCTGAACAATACGCCCGAACACTTTGCAGGCATTGCCGGTATAGCCAAACGGTTTCCCGAACTGCTGGCCGTGGAGCTGCTCGCCTACCATCGAATGGGGGTCGCCAAAGCAGCCAAAATTGGGGAACAGCAAGCCGTGTTTACCCCTCCTTCAGCCGGAGAAATAGAAGGCTGGCTGCGGCAGCTTGAGTCCTTAGGCGTCCGCAATGTCCGCCAAGGATAAGCGCCCTCCCACTAAGGAGCTTATCTGTCTTTTAGCCGGATGCAGAGAGCCCCTTTTCCCGCTTATTGTTCTTGGCGCGCCTTTTCTGCCTTTTCAATAAAATGGACCGTTTGTACCGGTTGCGTGCTGTCATCGGGAATATACAGCGTTTGAATTTGATAGGGAGTAAACTCTGTCTCTATCGTTCTTTTCAGAAACGGCAGATGCGGCTCAACCCTCTGAGCGGTTCTCTCGCTCTCATAGGCGTGCAAACGGTAAATGCAGCACAATGGCCAAAATTATCTACATTGTAGCCTGTTTTGGCGGCTTTACCGAACTTGCTCAAAAAATACTGCCGCCCATATAGGCTCTGCCGTGCAAAGGCTTCACCGCATGGCAGGGTTGTTTTTTCAAACCATTCATAGCAGATCGTGGTGCCGCAGGTAAAGATAAAGTCCGGATCCTCTTGCATGCGGTCGAGCGCCGATCGGAAGATAGCCTTTGCCTCCTGATATCCCTCCTGCCAGTTCCAAAACCATACAGGATCCAGACGTGTATTTCCGATCATGTGGAGCTCCGTTTCTTTCATTTTCCATCCTCCTTAGGCTATATCGTTACGGCAGTTGCCGCCAGATGCCTTTCGCAGCGCCGCCGGTAACCGCTGGGGGTATCCTTATACAGAGCTTTGAAAGTCCGGTTAAAATAAGAAATGCTAGCTGGTTCAATTTGATGGTTGTCATATGTAACCTCCATTTCGATATTGGCGGAAAGGGGCAGATCGAAATGGAGGGGGGAGAACGGCAGCGAGCTTCTGGACACCGTGTCCAGAAGCTCCGCCTGGATAGAAAAACGCCCGCATAGCGCAAGGCCATACGGGCGTGTCGGGGCGACAGGATATTACAATTTTCGCAGTTATGGTCGGTGCTACCCTATATACAGCCAGAACTAATATACACCGAAAACTATCAGAAAAGCACAAAGCGAAACCTCCCGGATACCGCCG
>JAAWDS010000005.1 GCA_022793895.1 Provencibacterium sp.
CAGCGTGTCGACAAAGTCGACACGCTGCATGGAGGAACCGCCAATCGCTGCGGCTAGCGCCTAGCTCTGTCCGTTCCCCCATGGACCCCTTCGAAGTCGCAAAGCGGCTCCGGAAGCCCACCGGGCTTCCTCACCGCCGCTTCGCTCTAGAGGTGTTCCTCCGGCGGTACACGCCCGCCTCCGGAACCAATTTATTGTTTTATGGGCTTTTTTGACAGCCTGAGTCCCCCTGGCTTTGCCAGGAGGACTATCTTCTACGCTGAAGAAGTTAGAGCTTTAGTGTTCCTTTCCCGTCATAGGCGCGGCTATCCCCCGGTGGTTCTGGTATCCCACCGGATGGCTGCGCCAGCGCGTGTCCGCTACCCATTCCAATGAAGCGAAGTTATCCTCCGTCTGCCGCAGATGCTTTTGCAGCAGCGCTCGCATCTCCTCCAGCACACCGGCGGCGGAGGGATCCTGCGCCAGATTTTTCTGCTCGCCAGGATCCTCTTCCAGATCGAACAGCTCTTCCCCCGCTCCTTCGATATAACGGGTGTATTTATACCGTTCGGTCCGGATCATCCGTCCGGGCGAAACGGTGTAGCCCCATTCGGTGTGCCATTCGCTGGCGACATATTCCCTATCCGGGAGCGCGCCGCCGGATAGGGCAGGGGAAAGATCCCGGCCCTGCAAGCCCTCCGGGGCGGGAATACCCGCCCAGCCGCAGAGGGTTGGGAACAGATCGAGAAGGGAAACCAGCCCGCTTTTCTTCCCCGGAAGGACGCCGGGGCCCTTGAAGATCAGAGGGACGCGGGTCGTTTCCTCATAGAAATCCACCTGCTTGTTGACCCTGCCCCGCGCCGCCATGTTGTCGCCATGGTCGGCCATCAGCACGAAAAGGCTGTTTTGGGGGGTGAAGCCCTGCGCCTCCAGGGCATCCAGCACCTGACCGGCCGCCCGGTCCGCTAAGGACAGGTAGTGGTAATAGGCGCGCAGATATTCCCGGAAGTTTTCCGGCGTCCAGCCTGCCGCCTGCGCCTGCCGGTTGTTGGTGCAGCAGGCGTATTGAACGGCCCTTGGCCGCCCGGCGATATCCGGAAATTCAAAATTTTCCGGCAGGGGCGGCAGCGGGTCCCCGCTGTCCACCGATGGGTGGACACCCTGGTTTTCCCCTACCCACCCGCAGATATTGTGCGGATTGATGATGTCGGCCGCCAGCAGCAGCGGGCGCTCATCCGTCCGTTGCTGAAGATAGCGGCCGATCGCCTGCACCGTATAGTTATCGCGGAAGGTATCCTGGTTTTGCGGGTAGGCGGGATGGACCGGGGCGGAGACGGTTTGCTCCTCCGGCGCGCAGGCAAAGCCGCGCAGCGTGCCGCCGTCGTGGGTTTTTCCAAAGTGCACCGTCTCATAGCCGGCGGCGGAAAAAACCTCGCCCAGCGTTGGAAAGGGAGGAAGCGATCCATCCTTTCTCCAACTGCCGCCGTTCGAGAGCACATGGGTCTCATGCGGGTACCGCCCGGTCCAGAAGGCGGCGCGCGCAGGCTGGCATAGGGGATAGGGCGTATAGCAGCCGTCGATCGCCAGGCCGCCCGCCGCAAGCCGGTCCAGATGGGGGGTGCGCGCGAAGGTATTCCCATAAGCGGGCAGCGCCCGCCAAGTCACCTGATCCAAAATAAGCAGAATGATATTTGGTTTCATACCGTTGCCTCCCGTTGAATAGTTGAACCTAGTATAGCACCGTTTTTTCCTAGTTGTAAAGGGAGGGGCGTTGGATGCGGCGGGCTTAGAGATAGGGAGTCACCGCAGCAAGGCAAAGCAGTCGGCATATTCGGCGCCAACCATGGAAACCTCAGAGGTGTCCATCGTGACTTGTTCTCCGTCCTGCACAAAAGGAATCGTCTGGCCGGTACGCAGGAGGCGGATGCCTTTGACTGCAAACGGGACGTGGGCGATGATGTAAGGCGCCATATAGGGGGTATCTTCGTATAGGTAAAAGCAGTAGTCGGCGTTTTCCTGGCGGGTATAGCGCAGGTTGCGTTTGCGGATGGGCTTGCAGGGGGAAATTGAAGATCCATAGATGGCCTCACAGTTAGGAGAGAGCCAGTTGCCGAGTTGGCGCAGGCGGTGCACCATCGTCCGCGGCAGCTCCCCATCCGGCTGCGGCGTGATGTTGAGAGCCAGGTTGCCGCCCTTGGAGACGATATCGATGAAGGTGTGAACAATCTCTCTGGTGGATTTGCAGACGTCGTCATACCGGAAGGAGAAGCTGTTGCCGACGGTCAGGTTTGATTCCCAGGGAATATCCAGTGCTTCTTCCGGCACACGCTGTTCCGGCGTCACAATATTTTCATAGGGGCCGCCCACCGTGCGGTCGCAAACGATCAGATGCGGCTGCGTGGTGGAGCGGATCTCTCCGATGATCTCCGCCAGCCGCAGATCCTGCCCGCCGTTGTCTGGGCGGACCCAGCCGCCGTCCAGCCAAAGGGTATCGATCTTCCCATATTCGCTGGTCAGTTCCCGGAACTGCTGGTGGGTGTACTGTACAAATTCCTCCCAGAGCATGGGGTGCTCGCTGATGTTGTAATTCGGGTTTCGGGTTGGAGCAGGGCCGAAAGCGCGATGCCAATAAGCGTCGCTATGCCAGTCGGCCTTGGAGAAATAAGCAGAGATGGCCAATCCCTCGGCGCGGAAAGCGTTGAACAGCTCTTTGGTTATGTTGGCGTATTTGTGCCGGGAGAAGGGGCAGCTGGGATGGGTGATGCGGTAATCGGTTGTTTTGGTGTCGAACATACAGAAGCCGTCGTGGTGCTTGGTGGTGAAGAGCAGATATTGAAAGCCGCAGTCTTTGGCGAGTCTTGCCCACCGGTCCGGGCGGAAACGGATGGGATTGAAGGTCTCGTTGAGCGTCCAATACTGCTGCTTAAACTCCTCGATATTCTCCACCCAGTCTATATCCCTTTGACTCCATAGCCGGTCGCCGTCGGAAAGCGGCCAGGAGGTATTGATCCCTAGCTGGGTGACGGGCGACCAGTGGACCATAAAGCCCAGCTTCAATCCCCGGAACCACTCCAGATGCTTTCGGACTTCGGGATTGTCTACAGGAACATAGTCTCTCTTTTCGGTATAGCTATGTGTGCCATCGGTAAGGATGGTCTTAGCCTTTTCCACTTTTCAAAACCTCCAAAATTTTCAGACAGAGAAGGTAAATCCCCTCTCTCTGTCTGAAAGAATCGTTTATTTATACTGACGGTCATAGGCGGCTTGGCGGATCTCCAGCAGCCGGTTGAGGTTCATGCTGTCAAATTCCTTCAGATAGCTATCCCATTCGGTATCAAGATCGCGCGAGCCTAGGATAAACAGTACCATCTGCTCCTCAATGTAGGACGATACAGTAGAGGTCAACTGAGCGACCTCGGAGGCTTCCTCCTCGGTAAGATAAGCGTCCGGCAGGTGATTCTGCGCGTGGGCATAGGGCTCGTAGAAATCGCGGGTGGCTTCAAAGAGCCGGACCTCGTTGTCACGGATACGGTAGTCAGGATCGCTGTAGTCCACATATTGGGCAAGACGGAAGTCCGAGGTTCTGCGGGCAAGGGTGATATTCTGCGCGCGGACAAAGTTATCCGTTCCGGCCGGGATTTTGATCGACTGGTAGAGCGCGGGTTCGCCGTTGATACCCTTGGAGCCCTCTGTAGGGATAATACGTCCTGTGTCCGGCATGCCGATTTGGGAATTCAGCGTGCATTCCTCGCTGTAGAGCCCATCGGCCCAGCGGAAGGCCAGCTCCGGGTTTTCGCAGGCGCTGGTGATGATGAAATAGCCGCTGTAATAGGGCTGGCCGGTGATGGGGGTGTTCTGGTAGCCGGCAGGCCCCTTGAGCGGTGCGAGCGGCCCATAGTTTTTCGTTCTTTGGTCAGGGGTGTTGTCGATGGTATCGGTGATGTTGGTTGCCGTCATGTGCGGATAGGCACCCAACTTCATCCCCTCCGGATCGATGGCGAACTGCTTGAGCTGATCCCCCGTTTGAGTGTAGGTGGAGGCGTCCAGCAGTCCTTCCTCTACCAGACTCCGGATATAGGCAAGCCCGTCTTTGTATTCCGGCTGTGTTGCCGCGCAGGCAACCTTGCCGTTATCGTCCACATAGAGCATATCGGGGGAGTTGGGGCAATAGAGGAAGGAGTTTAGCAGGAAGAGGTTGGGGTTGCCGTTGGAGCCATATGCTTTCGAGCCCATAATCGGGATCTCATCCGCCTTGCCGTTCCCGTTGGGATCGTTGTTTTTAAAGGCGCGCAGCACCTCGCGGAACTCCTCGGTTGTGGTGGGAGCGGGGAGCTTCAGCGTATCCAGCCAGGTCTGATTGATCCACAGCTTGCCGGTGTAGGTACAGTGGTAGCAATCGTTGATGTTGGGAAGCGAGTAGATGTTGCCGTCCGTCGCCGTAATAGCGGCGGGAAGCTGGCCGCTATACAGAGAAAAGACTTCCTGGGTCTCTTTACCCCATTTTTCAATATAGCTGTTGAGCGGGAGGAAAACGCCCTGCGAGCCATAGAGCATTTCTAGGCTGGGGGTAACGCCGAGGCTCGCGCCGCAGCACATCATCATATCAGGATAGTCGCCGCTAACCAGCATTAGGTTGACCTGTTCCACCATGGCCGCCGCCGGCACCTCGGTGAAATTGATGTGTACGCCGGTCTTTTCCTCATACCATTTATAGAACTCATTCTGATCGAGAGGCCCGACCGTTGCGGAATCCTGGATCATCAGGCTGAATTCCACCTTTTCATCCGTCAGCGGGAAGGAACCGGCCTCTGCGGAAAGCCCGCCGGCGCTCTCGCTGCCGGAGCTTTCCGCCGCGGAGGAGACGGGGGCCGTACTGGAGCTCTCCGGCGCCGGAGAGCTGTCGTTGGACTGGCTGCATCCGGCAACTAGAGAGGCCAGCATAGAAGCTAGCAGCAGGAAGGAAATTCCCTTTTTCATTTCGATTCTCCTTTTTATTTGTTTATTCTGCCGTTATCCCTTTATGGCGCCGACCATAACGCCTTTCACAAAATGCTTTTGGACAAAGGGATAAAGGATCAGCATGGGGAGGGATCCAATGACGATGGTGGAATATTTGAGCAGATCGGAAAGCCCCTGGCGTTCCTCATACTCGGCCACGTCCACCATCATCTGCTCCATCATCTGAGACTCGATCAGAATGTTCTTCAGGACAACCTGAAGGATCTGTTTATCCTGATCCTTGATGTAAATGAGCGCATTGAAATAGGAATTCCAGTGGCCGACCGCATAATACATGACCAACACTGCGATGATCGGAACCGACAGAGGGAGAACGATGCGCAGCAGGAAACCTGCTTCGCTGCACCCGTCTAGCTGGCCCGCCTCATACAGCTCTTCGGGAATGCTCGTCTGAAAATAAGTGCGCGCGATAATCACATTGGAAACGCCTACTGCACCGGGTAGGATTAGCGCCCACATGCTGTCATAGAGGTGTAGATCCCGAATCAGCAGAAAGGTGGGGACCATACCGCCGCTAAAGAACATGGTAAAAGCCATGATTCCGGTGAACACGCCGCGCCCATAGAAGGTTTTTCGGGACAGCGGATAGGCCGCCATGATGGTCAACACGATATTCAGTCCGGTCCCTGCGGCCGTTATCATCACCGAATTTAAAAAACTGCGCAGGATCTGCCGGTTTTTAAAAACAGCCGTATAGCCGCGCAGATTGAAATCCACCGGGAAAATCCACATTTTCCCAGAGGATACGGCATAAGGAGAGCTGAAGGAGGCGCTGGTAACATAGAGGATCGGATAGGCCACAATGACCAGGATGGCGAAAAGAAACAGATAGTTTGCCACGGTAAAAACCCGGTCGCCTATTGTCAGGGCCGTCCGGCGCTCTTTTCCGAAAGATACTTTCACTGCTGGAGCCTCCTTTAAAACAGACTGGTTTCACTGACTTTGCCGGCTATCCAGTTCACCGACAGCAATAGTATTACATTGATAATGTTGTTAAACAAACCGACTGCGGCGGAAAGGCTGTATTGCGCCTCCACCAGTCCAACCCGGTAGACATAAGTAGCGATGATATCTGAGGCGGACATGTTCACCGAGTTTTGCATCAACAGTACCTTTTCAAACCCTACGTTCATAATCTTGCCGCTGTTGAGGATCAAAAGAATGATGATGGTGGGGGAGATTCCGGGAAGATCAATATGCCAGATGCGTTTGAGCTTGGTAGCGCCGTCCACGATAGCGGCTTCATGCAGCGCGGGATCGATTCCGGACAGGGCTGCAAAATAGATGATGGAATTATACCCCATCCCCTGCCAGACACCCGACCAGACATAGATCGATTTGAAATATTCCGGTTTGGCCATAAAATCCACCGTTTCTCCGCCTAGCATCATGATAAGCTGGTTGATAAAGCCGGTGCGCGGGGAGAGTACCATCAGTACAACGCTGGTCATTACCACCACCGAAATAAAGTGGGGCATGTAAGAGACGAACTGTACTGTTTTGCGTATGAAGCGGTTGGAGCATTCGTTGATGGAGATAGCCAGCAGAATGGGGATCGGAAAGCCTGCGATCAGCGCATAGATGCTGATCCCCAGCGTGTTCTTCATCAGGCGGGGGAAGTGATAGGAACCTAAAAACTGCTTAAAATATTTTAACCCCACCCATTCGCTGCCCCAGATGCCCTTCGTTGCTATAAAGTTTTTAAAGGCAATCTGAACGCCGTACATCGGTGCGTAATAGAACACCAGGATGAAGGCGAGAGGGACGGCAATGATCAGATAGAGCTGCCAATTCCTTTTTAGCTTTTTAATGATCTCTCTTGTCCTTTTCCTCCGGGCAGCCGCTTTTTGGCCGTTTGCAGCATTCAAGATTGTCTGCACAGAAAAATCTCTCCTTTCATTTCCAATCGTTTTTTGCTTATCCGCACAGATCAAATATTCTGGAAACTGCATGAACTGCTTGTTTAAGCGCGTTCATATCCTATCATGGGGGGGATGAAATTTACAACCGGCAGCTTCTGCGAAAAGAGGGGAATTCCTTGGAATCCATACCATGCAGATTCTTTGAAACCATACTTTCTTTTGTTTTTGATCTCCTGCGATTGACAGGGCAGAGGGGATTTGTTAAGATAAGGTCATCCAGACGACGGTTGCCAAAGCCCTAAAACGTTTTCTTTTATGAGGGAGGAGGCCGCTTTGCGGATATGCCAAAACCGCCTGTTCATACAAGTTTATTTCCCCTTTTTGATTTTTATTGTTATTCCCATACTGCTGCTCAACAGCGCCGCCTTCCAGCTTCTTCAGGGCATTCGGGAGCGGGACTATCGCGAAAATCTTTCCCAGACCGAAGCGGTGGGCGGCCTACTCAGCGCTACCCTGCAAGCAAGCGTCTCGCTCTCGCGCAAACTCACCATTGACAACGACCTGCAGAAGCTGGCCTATCTGGAAGTGCAGAAAGACACGGCAGACTATGCCCAGCTGCGTGCTGTGGACGCTGTTTTTCAAAAATATACGGCGGCAAAGGGCGAAGATTATTCTCTGCATATCTTCTATAACGGCAACGCCATCCTGCTTTCTACGGACGGAAGTTGCAGCGATTTTTCCTATTTCTATAAAAAATCCTATCAATTTGGCGACTACTCTTTGGATGATCTGAAAAGGATCGCAGACGCTGCCGATTATGCGCCGCAGTTTTATCCCCATCAGTCTTTTCTGATCAACGGAATATCCTACGACGGCTTTTTTTACACCAGCGCACTGAACAAGCCGGTAAGCAGCCGGCAGAGCAAGGGGCTGATCCTCTCGGTCATCCGTCAGGAGCTGACGGACCGCCTTTTCCGTCCTCTCCTTCAAAACGGCGGCTTTTGCTATCTCACCGATCGCAGCGGCCGGCTGCTGAACGTATCCGGAACGGCTGATTGTGAGATCCGGACCTATCTTCCCACCGATGCTAGCGGATACCTTCCCGGCGATATCTATGGAAGCCGGTATATGGTATCCTACGTCTGCCTGCCCGAAGGGATCAATCTCTATGCGGTGAAGCCTGCCAGTACCATCGTAGCCAACACCCGCTTACTTCTGTTCATGGTGCTCGGACTGGACGCCGCCTGCATAGTCATATGCACCCTTGCAGTGATCCCCATTGCTAAAAGGCGGATGAGAAAGCTACAGAAGGCTTTTTCCATGCTCGATCTTTCTCATGAGGAGCAAAATCGTGATTATTACGATCGTTTGAATCAGGGAATCGCCGCTTTGTTGGATAAAAACCACCAACTATCCGCAAACCTATCCCACGATATTTTCCTGCTGCGGTATGAGTTTTGGAATAAGCTCCTGCGAGGCAGCTTCAGCGGAGAGACCGAACTGTATCAGTTGGCGGCGTCTTCAGATATTGATTTGGAATCTGACTATTTTGGCCTGCTCCTCCTTGCAGTCAAACGGGAGGGGGGATCCCTTTGTTTTTTCTGCCGGGGAACACTTGGAAGAGGAGCCTGTTCGCCTCTACCGGGAAGAATTGACCGATCATATAGAGTCTTTGATGGCGCTGCATGGATATGTCTATAACATGTCTGTCCAACAAATCGTTTTACTGCTGCGTGTTTCGGAGGCGGAGAAACTGGATTACTGCCAGCTGGCTGAAAAACTGTTGGACTCGCTGCCGGCGGCCCCGCAGGGAATCGCCGTGCGTTGTGCAGGCAGCCGCCTTTTTTCGTCGCCCATGTCGGCGGGTGATGAATTTGCTTATTGCAACAATATCCTGCTGCAATATTCGGACATCCTTTCTGAAACCTCTCCAGCCATCATTTGGAGTCCCAAGGAGTATGAACGCTGCGACAGCCTCTATTTCCCAAAGAAGATCTACGATCAGATGACGGCGTCTATCCAGGCCGGGGAAAGGCAGAAAGCGGCGGACTGCCTGAAGGAAATACTCCGCTGCAACTTTAGCAGCAGCCATCCGATTACGCCGGAGATGAGCACGGTGTTGATTACCCGTCTCAAACTGATCATGATGGAAGCCTATCGAGAAGAAATGGGGTTTGATCTGTACAAGGCTCTCAAGCAGATCGATGCGCTCCCTTCCGATGCGGCGAAAATATCCGTTTTTATCGAGCTGACGGATAAACTGTGCGTTTATTACCAGGAAAATCTCCATCAAAAAACCGAGAAGCTGCGCAGAAAAATGACGCAGTATATCGATGAGCAGTTCACTTCTCCCTCCTTTTCGCTTACTGAAGCAGCCTCCCATTGCGGTTTCAGCGATTCCTATTTTTCTGTTTTGTTTCGAGAGATCATGCAGGAAAACTTTTCCACCTATGTAGACCGGTTAAAAATGACCCTGGCGGATCGGTTGATCCGGGAAACTGATTTGAAGATAGATGAGGTAGCTCGTCGAGTAGGCTATAGCGATACCAACGCTTTCCGCCGTTCCTATAAAAAGCGCTTTTCCATTAGCCCCAGCCAGCGAAGAAGCCAACAAAATTCCTGAAAACAGAACTCCAAAAAATCCTCTCTGGACGAACCCCCAGAGAGGATTTTTTACACTTAAAGTAGTTCATCAGCCGGCCGGAAACGGAGGCCAAAAGCTCCTCCTCCGACAAAAAGGATGAGCCGAATATAAGAACGTTGGCGTCCTTTATAAAACTTTTCTGGAGCAGCGCTTTTTGCGCTTGGCGGTAGATTTCCGAAAGCGCCTGCTTGGAATCGCCGATCGAGCCGATTCCAACGGTGACTGGGAGATTCAGGCGCTTCTGTAGATTTTCCGTTATTTTTCCGGCTAACTGGTAGGACTGTTCTTTTAAATCCGCGGGCTCGGTACCGCTGAGAAGAACGGCTATCGAGGAGGTTTCTTCAAAGATCAAAGCCTTCGATGAGGATACCATCGGGATGGCTATTACCGGAAGCCGGGGTTGGTTCTCTACATCCCTTACCGGGCGCTGTTTGCCGCAAGAACCGTCAATTTGCTGGCGGCGGGACGCTGCATCTCCTGCGAGGAGGACGCCTGGCACATCACCCGCGGGATCCCTAGCTGCACCATCACCGGGCAGGCGGCCGGTACGGCGGCGCTTCCATGTCCGGCAAGGGGTACCCGTTCAGGAAATCGGCCGCGGGGCTTTGCGGCAGAGGCTGCTGGATCAGGGCGTCTGTATCCGGAAGATGGAGGAAAGCGAACAGGCCCCGATGCAATCGAAAACGGTTTTTTAGAGGAGACAAGGGCGCGTTGCAGAATGAAGTTCTGCAACGCACCCTTTGGAAAAACGGTTTTCAGGGCGAAGAAACTGCCCTGAATTTCGCGCCATAAGGTGCGAAAACACTGTTTTTCAGGTTTCTGCAAGCCGGAGGATCGGCTCGACCGGAGGTTTCTTTTCTATTTTGCAACAGCCCCTTTTTGCACAAGCCGGAGGCACGTTTTTTTACAGCCCGCTCTATTTTGTGGGCCGCTCCCTTCCGGGCATTTTGCGGGGCCTCCTTAAGCTCTTTCCTTTTTTCTGTGGATATGATAGAATAATAGCTGTTATGAGGAGGGAAGCGTATGGGAAAAAAGCGGCCGTTTGTCCCTAGCGGCAGCGGGAAAAAGGAGCCCGGCCCAGAGCTGGGGGAAAAGCAGATTTGGAAGCCGGGCGCATTGCTCGCGCCCATTCCGCCCGCGCTCGTTAGCTGCGGAACGCTGGAAGCGCCCAACGTTTTAACGGTGGCCTGGACAGGGATTGTAGCGACCCACCCGCCGCTGACCTATATCTCCTTACGTCCGGAACGGTATTCCTACGGACTTATCCGGGAATCGGGGGAATTTGTCGTGAATCTGACTACCGAGGCGCTGGTGCGCGCGGCCGACTTCTGCGGAGCGCGTTCCGGAAGAACGGTGGATAAAATGAAGGAGATGAAGCTGACCCCGCTGGCGGCGAGCATCGTATCCGCGCCGCTCATTGCCGAGAGCCCGGTTCATCTGGAATGCCGGGTGCGCCAGGTGATCCCTCTGGGCTCGCACGACATGTTTTTATCCGACATTGTAGCGGTGCAGGTAGACGAGCGCTGCCTGAACCGGGAGGGGAAGCTCTGCCTGTCGCGCTGCGGGCTGGCGGCGTTCGCCCATGGGGAATATTTTGCGCTTGGCCGTTCGCTGGGGACCTTTGGCTTCTCGGTGCGTAAACGTCCGGCTTCCGCGCGCCGGGCCTCTGTCCAGCGGACAGAAAGGGGGAAAAGGAATTGAAGAGGGCGTTGATAGGCGGTTTCCTGTCGCTCATCGGTACAATTTGGGGACTTGCCGTCCTTTTTTCGGCTTCTAATAATCTTGTAAGCAGCTGGAGCACGCCGCCTGGAAGGCTGTTCGCCACCGTAGCCCAGCAGGGAATGGCGCCGGTTATGGCTGCCTCGCTCCTTTTGCTGGCGGTGGGGTTGGCGCTGATGGGGATCGAATATTTCAAAAAATAGCCGCGGGAGCGGCTATTTTTTGGCCGCCGGCTTTCTTTCCCGGCCGCTTGAGGGGCGCAGCTTTATAAATAGAAAATATCTATTGACAAGATGCAGAAAAACCGATATCATATACGTAACACGCGTTACATTTATAATTTACAAATAAAGCGAATTTTCGCCAAAAAAAGCGAGGGGTGATCGGTATTGAAGGGCTTAAAAATTGTGGCGACCGGCCGGTATGTGCCCGATACGGCGGTAACGAACGACGATATGGCTAAATTGGTAGACACAAACGACGAGTGGATCTCCAGCCGGACGGGGATCCGCCAACGCCGGCTGGCGGCCGGCGAGCCCACCTCCTTCATGGCGGTGGAGGCGGCCAAGCGGGCGTTGGAGGCTTTTTCGGGGGAGGCTGAGGAGATCGATCTGATCGTCTGCTCCACCATTACGCCAGATTTCCATACGCCGTCGGTTGCCTGCCTGGTCGCGCGCGCGCTCGGCCTGAAAGGGGCGGCGGCTTTTGACGTCAGCGCCGCCTGTAGCGGCTTTGTTTACGCGCTGGATATTGCGCAGAAATATCTGGAAACCGGCGCGGCGAAAACGGCGTTGGTCCTCAGCGCGGAAACGCTCTCCCACATCACCAATTTTGAAGATCGCTCCACCTGCGTGCTCTTTGGCGACGGGGCGGGGGCCTGCATTGTGCAGCCCTCCGATGGACGGTATGCCTCCATTCTCGGCGCCGATGCGGAAACGGCGCATGTGCTCTATGCCACCATCCCCTATCCGCCAACCCCCTTTGAAAAGGAGGAAGCGCTGGCTAAGGGCCGTGCCTTCGAGGTAGTGAACGATGGGTTCATCCACATGGACGGCACGGAGGTCTATAAATTTTCGACCGAAGCGATGCCCGCCTGCATCCAGGCGGCCTGTGAGAAGCTGGGCGTGCAGCCGGAGGCGCTCGGACTCATCATTCCGCACCAGGCCAATTTGCGCATTGTGCGCACGGCGATGAAGCGCCTGGGGCTGCCGGAGGATCGCGCCTATCTCAACATCGACCGCTATGGCAACACCTCCTCGGCCAGCATTCCGCTTGCTTTGGATGAGGCGAACCAGGAGGGACGGCTCCAGCCGGGTTCTCTGGTGGCGCTCGTCGGGTTCGGCGCGGGCCTCACCTATGGCTGCGCTCTGTTTAGCTGGTAAACGGGCGGCTGCCGCCCTGCGGATAGAAAAAATAGAAGAACGACAGAAAAGAGAGGGATTCCCATTGGCTAAAACAGCATTGATTACCGGGGCGTCGCGCGGTATCGGCGCCGCTATTGCGCGCAGGCTTGCGAAGGACGGCTTTCAGATTGCCGTGAATTGTCTGGATGAGCGCAACCGCGATGAGCAGGGACTGGCCGTGGCGGAGGAGTGCCGGGCGCTGGGCGTTCAGGCGGAGTGCTTTATCGCCGACGTATCCTCCCATGAGCAGTGCCGGCAGATGGTAGAGGCGGTCAAGGCGCAGTTTGGATCGCTGGATGCGTTGGTCAACAACGCGGGCATTACGGCCGACGGGCTGATGGTGCGGATGAAAGAGGATCAATATGACAAAGTGATCGCGGTGAACCAGAAGAGCGTTTTCAACATGATGAAGTTTGCCGGCGCGCTGATGATGCGCCAGCGCAGCGGCCGGATTGTCAACATCTCGTCGGTGGCGGGCGTGTTCGGCAACGCGGGGCAGGTGAACTATTCCGCCTCCAAGGCGGCTATCATCGGCATGACCAAAACGGCGGCCAAGGAGCTCGGCCCGCGCGGGATAACGGTCAACGCCGTCGCTCCCGGATTCATTAAGAGCGATATGACCGACGTGCTTTCCGATGAACTGAAGCAGAAAATCCTGGCGCAGATTTCGCTGGGGACGTTTGGCGAAATTGAGGATGTAGCCAACGCCGCCGCATTCCTTTGCTCCGACCAGGCACGGTATATCACCGGCCAGGTCCTGGTAGTGAACGGCGGCTTGATGATGTAGGGAGGTTTCTGGATGAAACGAGTGGTGATAACCGGCATGGGAGCGCTCTCGCCTATCGGCATGGACGTTCGTTCCATGTGGGAAAGTATTCGAAACGGCCGGCATGGCTTTACCAAAATCGAAGGGTTCGACGCTTCGGAGATGGGCATCGCCTATTCGGCGCAGATCCATGGCTTTGACCCGGCTGCTTACGGCATTCCCAAAAAGGAAGCCCGCCGGATGGATCCATACACCCAATACGCCGTAGTGGCGGCCCGGCAGGCGGTGGAAAGCGCGGGCTATTCGTTGGGCGAGGAAGATCCTTACCGGGTAGGCGTCGTGGTCGGCAGCGGGATCGGCGGGTTTAACACCATCCGCGCCGAGCACGCGAAGTTTCTGGAGAAAGGGCCGGGCCGGGTTTCGGTATTTTTCGTGCCGATGATGATCTCCAACATGGCGGCAGGTACGATTGCCATTCAGCATGGCTTCAAGGGGGTAAACTTCGCTACCGTAACGGCCTGCTCCTCCGGCGCGCACGCCATCGGCGAGGCGTTCCGGGCGATCAAGCACGGCTATATCGATTGTGCTGTGGCCGGGGGGAGCGAGGCGTGCATCGATGCGTTCAGCATGGCCGGGTTCCACAACATGGGCGCGCTCGCGCGCGGGGAGGATCCCGACCGGCTCTCCATCCCGTTTGACGGCGAGCGTAACGGCTTTGTTATGGCGGAGGGCGCGGGCATGCTCTTTTTGGAGGAGTATACCCATGCGCAGCGCCGCGGGGCACGCATCTTCGGCGAGATCACCGGCTACGGCGCTACGGGCGACGCCTACCACATCACCTCTCCCGCACCCTCCGGCGAGGGCGCGGCCAAGGCGATGGAGCTGGCGGTACAGGAGAGCGGCCTCTCGATGGAGGAGGTCGGCTATATCAATGCGCACGGTACGGCGACCGTACTCAACGATCAGTGCGAGACCAAGGCGATTAAGCTGGCTTTTGGGGAACATGCGAAGCGGCTGGCCGTCAGCTCCACCAAGTCGATGACCGGGCACATGCTCGGCGCGGCGGGCGCGGTGGAGGCGATTATCTGCCTGAAGGCGCTGGAGGATGGGGTCATCCCGCCCACAGCGAACTACCGGACGGCCGACCCGGAATGCGATCTGGATTATGTCACCGAGGGCCTGCGCAAAGCGCCCGAACTGCGCTGCGCGATTTCCAACGCGTTTGGCTTCGGCGGCCACAACGCTACCCTCTGTTTCCGGAAATATGAAGGGGAGGCGTTTGGCGGATGAAATACAGTGTGGAAGAAATTAAAGAGCTGATGCGGGCTTTCCGGGAAAACGGATTGCAGGAGCTGCGGATCGCGGAGAACGGTACCGAGCTTTATCTGCACGCAGAGGCGGCCGTCCTTCCCGCAGCGCAGCCGGCGGCCGTTTTTCCGGCGGCGCCGGCCGGGCTGCCGGAAGCAAAGCCGGAGGGGAATCTCATGCGCTCGCCGATTGTCGGCACCTTTTATGCTTCCCCCGCTCCGGACGCCGCCCCGTTTGTTCGGGTGGGCGATCGGGTACGCAAGGGGGACGTGCTGTTCATCATTGAATCGATGAAGCTGATGAACGAAGTAACCAGCGAATTTGACGGAACGGTAGCCGAGCTGCTGGTTCAAAGCGGGGATCCGGTGGAATATGGCCAGGCGATTCTGCGCATCGAATAGAGAAAAACAAGGAGGCGGCCGGATTGGCTTTGCTTACTCAGGAAGAAATTAAAGGGATTATCCCGCACCGCGACCCGTTTTTGCTGATTGACGAGGTGCTCGAACTGGAGCCGGGCGTGCGTGCGGTTGCGCAAAAGCGGATGGTTCCGGAGAGCTTTTGGTTCGCCGGGCATTTTCCGGGCTATCCGGTGACGCCGGGCGTGTTAATGATCGAGATGCTTGCGCAGACCGGAGCGGTCTGCGCCCTGAGCCTCCCGGAGAACAAGGGACGGCTGGCGATGTTTGCGGGCATTGACAAGGCGCGTTTCCGCCGCGAGGTGAAGCCGGGCGACCTGCTGCGCCTGGAGGTGGAGATGATCCGCCTGCGCGGGAGCATCGGCGTCGGCCGGGGCGTCGCAACGGTGGAGGGCGAGCGCGCCGTCACCGCCGAGCTGATGTTTACCCTGGGGCCGCGCCTCGGCGAAGAGGCCGCCGGGAAATAAAGATGAGGTGTGAGGGCTGCTTCCCCGTTTCCCAGCCCGCAGAAAGGAAGAGGGTCAAGGCATGTTCGACAAAGTATTGATTGCCAACCGCGGCGAAATAGCGGTCCGCATCATCCGCGCCTGCCGGGAGCTGGGGGTGCGCACCGTCGCCGTTTGCAGCGAGGCGGACAGGGCGGCGCTGCATGCGCAGATAGCCGACGAGACGATTTGCATCGGCCCCGCGCCGACCAGCGAGAGCTATCTCAATATGCGCGCCGTTATTTCCGCCTGCGAGGTGACGGGGGCGCAGGCGGTCCATCCCGGTTTCGGCTTCCTTTCGGAGAACGCCGCCTTTGCCCGGCTTCTGCGCCGCTGCTCGATCAAATTCATCGGCCCGGACCCGGAGAGCATCGAGCGCATGGGGGATAAGGCGAGCGCGAAGCAGGCGATGCGGGAGGCGGGCGTCCCGGTCATCCCCGGATCGGAGGGGGTTGTCCCCTCGGCGGGGGAAGCGCTGCGGCTGGCGGAGGAAATCGGCTATCCGGTGCTGGTGAAGGCTACGGCCGGCGGCGGCGGGCGCGGGATCCGCCGGGTGGATACGGCGGACGAGATGGAAGCCGCCTTTACCACGGCGCGGGAGGAGGCGCTGCGCTTCTTCGGCAACGCGGATGTCTACATCGAAAAGATGATTGTTAACCCGCGCCATGTGGAGGTGCAGGTGCTGGCGGATGAAATGGGAAATGTCGTGCATTTCGGCGAGAGGGATTGCTCGCTGCAACGGCGCAACCAGAAGGTGCTTGAAGAGGCCCCCTGCCCGGCGCCCATCATGACCCCCGCCCTGCGCGCCCGGATGGGAGCGGCGGCGGTGGCGGCCGCAAAGGCGGCCGGCTACAAAAATGCGGGTACCATTGAATATCTGTTGGACAGCGAAGGAAACTTTTATTTTATGGAGATGAACACCCGCATCCAGGTGGAGCACCCCATCACCGAGCTGGTCTATGGGGTCGATCTGGTGAAGCAGCAGATCCAGATTGCCGCGGGGATGCCGCTCTCCATCCGGCAGGAGGATGTGCGTCCGGTGGGGCACGCCATTGAGTGCCGTATCAACGCGGAGAATCCGGCGGAGGGCTTCCGCCCCTCGCCGGGGGAGATCCGCTCGCTCTATATGCCGGGCGGGCCGGGCATCCGCATTGACAGTGCGGTTTATGCGGGCTCGGTGATCCCGCCCTATTATGATTCGATGATTGCCAAGCTCATCGCCTATGCGCCGACGCGCGCCGAGGCGATTGCCAAGATGCGCTGGGCGCTGGCGGAGTTTATTGTGGATGGGGTGGATACCAACATTGATTTCCAGCTCTCGATCATCACCGATCCGGAGTTTGCCGCGGCCAGCTATGATAACGGCTACCTGGCGCGGAAGCTGTCGTAACGCGGGAGAGGGCCGGTTTGTCCCGCCATCCTGATTTCCAGAGAGAGGAGTGGCCGTTGCGATGAAAGAGTCTGCCAACAAAGGGGGAGAAAAGATGCTCCAACAGCTCTTTGAGCAGGTCAAGAACCGTGTAGCCATGCCGATCATCAGCGGCGTGACCGATCGCCGGCTCAATGTGCCGCAGGATTTGCTTTACCGCTGCCCGCGCTGCGGCGGCGTTGTGCTGATGGAGGATTTTGTGCGCAGCCACCGCGTATGCGGAGAATGCGGGTATCATTCGAGGCTTTCCGCCCCGGAACGGCTGTCGCTGACGGCCGACCCGGATTCCTTTGTGGAATATGACGCCGAGATGCGAAGCTGCAACCCGCTGGACTTCAAGGGGTATCCGAAGAAGGTGGAGCAGCTCCAAAAGGCCACCGGGCTGCGGGATGCGGTTGTCACCGGCGAATGCACCATCAAGGGGCAGCGCTGCGTCATCGGCGTGATGGATTCCCGGTTCATGATGGCCTCGATGGGCTCGGTGGCGGGGGAGAAGATTACCCGCGCCTTCGAGCGCGCGCTGGATCGGCGGCTGCCGGTGGTCCTGTTTACCGCTTCGGGCGGCGCGCGGATGCAGGAGGGGATCATCTCGCTGATGCAGATGGCGAAAACGGCGGGCGCCGTTTCGCGGCACAGCGCGGCCGGACTGCTTTACATCACCGTTTTGACCGACCCGACGACGGGCGGGGTAACGGCGAGCTTCGCCTCGCTGGGAGATATCATCCTGGCGGAGCCCAAGGTGCTGGTCGGCTTTGCAGGGCGGCGGGTGATTGAAGCGACCATCAAGGAAAAGCTGCCCGATGATTTCCAAACGGCGGAATTCCTGCTGGAGCATGGATTTGTGGATCGGATTGTGAGCCGCCACGAGATGCGCCGCACGCTTGGCCACCTCATTCAGATGCACGCAGGGAAGGGGGAAGAGAGCCTTGGCGAATAAAATGACCGCCTGGGACCGGATCCAGATTGTGCGGGAGAAAACCCGCCCCTCTGCGGCCGATTATATCCCGATGATCTTCGACCGCTTTTATGAGCTGCACGGCGATCGGCTCTTTGGCGACGATCACGCTATTACCGGCGGGCTGGCGCTCATCGACGAGCTGCCCGTCACCCTCATTGCCCAGGTCAAGGGACACACGCTGGAGGAGAACAAGCAGGTGAACTTTGCCATGCCGCATCCGGAGGGCTACCGCAAGGCGCTACGGCTGATGAAGCAGGCGGAGAAGTTCCATCGCCCGGTCGTCTGCTTCATCGATACGCCGGGAGCGTTCTGCGGCATCGAGGCGGAGGAGCGCGGGCAGGGGGAAGCGATTGCGCGCAACCTCTATGAGATGATGCAGCTGCGCACGCCGGTCATCTCGGTGGTGCTCAGCGAAGGGGGGAGCGGCGGCGCGCTGGGCTTAGGCGTCTGCGATGAGCTGGCCATGCTCTCCAACGCCGTTTATTCGGTGATCTCCCCGCGCGGCTTTGCGAGCATTCTGTGGAAGGATCCTTCGCGCGAGGAGGAGGCGGCGAATATCATGCGCATCACGGCGGAGGATCTGGTGGAGCTCAAGGTGGCGGAGCAGATTATTCCTGAACCGGTGGGAGGAGCCCACCGGAATCCGCGGCTAACCGCCAGTAACATTACAGAATATCTCCGAAGCACAATTTTAAAATTGAACAAATTGCCCATTGATATTTTGTTACAAAGACGCTATGATAAATTCAGATTGATTGGGGAATATATGGAATCTTGAATGGCCGGGTCGGCAATCGATATTCCCCGCTCAAAGATTCCTTGTGCCATACTATAAACCTATTTCATCCAGGCGCAAGAGGGCGTGCCGCCTACTATAAAGAAATTCAGGAGGAAAGAGAATGGATATTTTTGAGAAGGTCAAGGAACTGCTTGTCGAACAGCTAGACGTGGATGAGGAGCTGGTGAATCCCGAAGCGTCGATTACCGACGACCTGGGCGCGGATTCTCTGGATCTTGTGGATCTGGTCATGGAACTGGAAAATGAGTTCGATGCCGAGATTCCCGATGAGGACATTCAGAACATCAAGACCGTTGGGGACATTGTCGCCTATATCGAAAAGCTGAACGCGGATAAGGAATAACGGCGCCTGCCCGCAAACCTTTAAACAACCTCCGGCGAATCCGCCGGAGGTTGTTTTCGGTCGCTGAAAAGCTGCAAGCCGGGGCTGGGTGCGCCCGTCCGGCGGGCATATGCCGGGCCTACAGCGTTTCATCCTGTCCGGCAGCGCAGAAAAGGAGAAATGCAGGCGTTTGGCTTTACCGCGGCTGGCTATAGAAAAAACCTGGATAAAGGAGGTATCCTCTATGATAAAACCTGTCTTCGTTCGAGGGGTGACAATTGGGGAAGGCTCCCCCAAAATTTGCATGCCCCTGGTGGCCCGGAATCGGGCCGGGCTGCGGGCGGCCGCCCGCGAGGCGGCCGGGCTGCGGCCCGATCTGCTGGAGTGGAGGGCCGATTACTATGAGGGCCTAAACGCCGGGGATATTCCGGAGCTTTTATGGGAGCTGCGCGGGGAGATAGGGGAGATGCCGCTCCTCTTTACCTTCCGTTCGAGCGAGGAGGGCGGGGTGCGCCCCTTACCGGAGGAGGGCCGTCTGTCGCTGATGGAAGCGGCGGTGGAAGCAGGGGCCGATCTGCTGGATGCCGAGCTTTCTTTGGGGGAGGGCCGGCTGGGCCCGCTGTTGGCGCATGCGCATGCACGCTGCCGGCCGGTCATCCTTTCCAACCACCATTTCGAGGGAACGCCGCCTGTGGCGGAGATGGTGGACATTCTCCGGCGGGAGCAGGCGTGCGGGGGGGATATCGCCAAGCTGGCGGTGATGCCCCATTCGCCGGCCGACCTGCTGGCGCTGCTGGAGGCCACGCTGCGGATGCAGGAGCAGTTTGCGCGCATCCCGCTCATCACCATGTCGATGGGGGCTGTCGGCCTTCCCAGCCGGGTATGCGGCGGGCTGTTCGGGTCGGCCGTTACCTTTGGCGCGGGCCGCCAGGCTTCCGCGCCCGGCCAGATCGGCGTGCAGGAGCTGCGCGCCTTTTGCCGGGCGCTAAATCCTCCGGAGAACTAAAGCGGCGCGCCGCCCGCTTAGAAGCTCCAGTGGATTTCGATCGGATAGCAGGAGGAGCCGGACGCCCGTTTTCCAACGATGATGCAGTCTATCAGTATTTCGACAGCCTCCCGCGGCAGCTGCTTAAGGCGGGTAGGCGTCTGGTCGCCGGTCTCCTCTGTGCGGCGGCTTTCCAGGGCGGAGAGTTGACGGCGGCTCTCTGCCGCCAGGCGTTCCAGGCGTTCCCGTTCCGCGCTCAAGGATTGGGAGAGTTCGGCAAAGCTCTCCGCCGTCAGCAGCCCCTTCACCTTATCCATGTAAAGCTCCCGGAATGCCTTGGCATAACCGGCCAGTTCCTTTTCATAGGCATGCAGCGCGGCAGAAAGCCGCTTTTGCCGTTCCGGCAGACCGTCCCGGAAGGGGACGAGCCGGGCGAGCATTTCCGGATCGAGATACTGCGCGCAAAGCCGGTTAAGTTCATAGAGAACCGTCTCCTCCAGCCGATCCACGGGAATGAAGGAGCCGGTGCAGGCATTCTTGGCCACCTGCCGGGAGGGACATTTGAGGTAACGCCGTCCCCGGCTTTGGGAGGAACGCAGGGTATAGCCGCAGCCCATGCAGCGGGTTTTCCCGGCAAACAGCCCGATAGCGCCATCCGAAAAGGGTTTGGATTTTTGGGCGGCCAGCGCCTGCACCTCTTCCCAAAGCGCGCGGCTGATGATGGGCTCATGGGTTCCTTCGACAATATACCACTCGCTCTTCGGCCGCGGCCGGTTCTGCTTGGTCTTATAGGAAACGCTGCCATATCTTCCTTGTACCAGATTGCCGGTGTAGGTTTCATTGGCGAGGATCGAGGAAATGGCCGGGTATTTCCACAGAGAGCCGTTTTTATGGGTGGGCTGCCGGTAGCGCAGGCCATGGAGCTGTTTATAAGCGGTGGGGTTGGGGACGCCGCGATCGTTCAGCAGCCGGGCGATTGCGGTTTTGCCATAGCCTGCTGCAAACAGGGTGAATATCTCCCGGACGACGGCGGCCGCTTCCTCGTCCACCAATAGCCGCCCCTTGTGTTCCGGATCCTTCCGGTAGCCATAGAGGGCGAAAGCGCCGATGTGGAAACCGTTTTTCCGCCGGCTGGTGAGAACGCTGCGGATGCTCTCCGACATATCCTCCAAATACCATTCGTTGACCAACCCGTTGATCTGACGGGATTTTTTATTTCCCTTGTTATTGGTGTCTGCATTGTCCACGACGCTCACAAAGCGGATGCCCCACAGCGGGAACAGATGGTGCAGGTATTTTTCCACCAGCTCCATTTCACGGGTAAACCGGGATTGGGATTTGCAGAGGATGATTTCAAATTCCCGGTTTTCCGCATCCTGCAATAGCCGCATAAATTCAGGACGCTTCCGATCGGAGCCCACATAATTATCGTCGCTGTAAATCCGGTAAACCTCCCAGCCTTTGCCGAGGGCATAATCCAGTAGCAGCGATTTCTGGTTTTGAATGCTCCTGCTCTCGTCGCCTACATTGGATTTATCCCGGTCCTCCTCGGATAGCCGGCAATAAATGGCCACCTTCATGCTGTTGCCTCCTTAGCGGCTCTTGTGCAGGCGGGAAAAGCTACTGCGGAGCTTGAGAACCGCCGGATGCCTCCTGCCGCTCTTCCAACAGGGCGATAAGCTGCGCCCACTTTTGGTTAAACCGCAGGCGAATGCTGTCGGGATCGTTGTCCTTAAAGATGTTTTTGCAGGCTTCAGGCGTCCTGAGCTCCTCCATCTGCTTCTCCCCCTTTTTTAAAAAATATATGTCGGGAAGAAGGGAAAGATGCCGGACGGCCGGTCCGCTTTCCGGAGGTTCTTATGCTTTCTATCTATCTGAAAAACCGGGTACAGAGCTGAAAAGGACGGGCGTTTTGCCCGGTGATACCGGAAGGAAAAGGGATTTCCAGAATTGCCGATTGACTTTTTGGGTTTGAACCATTATGATAATATTATGGGATATTTTCCGGTTTATAATTGTGCAAGACGATGAAGCACGTTTCAGCTTTCAAACCGGGAAAATTGGCTGCGGCATGAGCAGGCGTGCGGAATGGCCGGTTTTGCATTGCCGTGCCTGCCTGCGCAGGGGAAAGGAGCCGGCATATGAAATTCTGTACATTAAAAAGGATCAACCAACGGATTGAAGGGGACGCCGCCCAGTTTATCGCTCAGACGGAACAGCGCTATAGCGACCGGCTGATTCGGGTAGCCCAATATCTGGCCGCATGCTGCGAGGAAAAGCCGGTCGTTTTGCTTTCCGGCCCCTCCGGGTCGGGGAAAACCACAACGGCGCTGCGCATCGAGAGCTTGTTGGACAGCTGGGGCCACGAAACGCATACCCTCTCGATGGATAACTATTTTCTTCCCAAGGGGATGGGTCCTTTGCCGCTGGATGAGGAGGGAAACCCCGACTTTGAAAGCCCGCTGCGGCTGGATACCGAGCTGCTGGGCGATCATCTACAACGGATTTTCCGGTGCAAGCCGGTAGAGGTCCCGATTTTTGATTTTAAAACCCAGTCCCGTGCAGGCAGCGTTCCTCTGCACCGAAAGCCTGGGGAGCTGGTCATTCTGGAGGGGATTCATGCGCTCAATCCTGACGTCACCGGCCGATCGGATGATTCCATCACCGGGATCTATGTCAGCGTGCGCACACGCGTAACCTCTAGGAGCGGGCATGCCCTTCATCCGGCTAAGATCCGGCTTATGCGCAGGCTGATCCGCGATAGGCTCTTCCGTGGCCGGGATCCGCAGGAGACCATTCAGATGTTCAAGAGCGTGTCGCGCGGGGAGGAGCTGTATATCATGCCCTATAAGCACCGCGCGCACATTGATATCGACACCTTTATCGCCTATGAGCCGGCCGTTTACCGGGATCTTCTGCTGCCCGGCCTGCATGCGCTGGATCCGGAATTTCTGCGCCGGTCGGGGGAAGAGGATCTGTGCAGAATGTTGGAGGAGATTCGGCCGCTGGAACCGGACCATATCCCGGAAACCTCCTTGATCCGGGAGTTTATCGGTGGCAGTATTTACCAGAATTAAGGCGTTTCGCTGGGCTCCCAATCGGGAAAGCTCCCTTTTGAGGGGTTCTTGCGGATCGCATTTCCCTTTCCGGGCGGGGAGCAGGGGCGGCTGCACACAAAAGCGGCGGCTCCAGGAAAAAGGAGGATGGTAAAATGAACCAGGGAATTACCGGCGACGCTACGCCGTGGTATATGCAGAAGCTGACGCCCTGCGAGGAGGTGGGAGGGTTCCCGATCCGTCCTGGATTCTTTTTGGAGAATGGCGCGACGGCCATTCCGGGAGGCGTTAATTTCACCGTTTATTCCCATGGCGCCTCTTCGGTAGAGCTGGCGCTGTTCCACCGCGGGGCGGAGGAGCCGTTTGCCCTCTTGCCGTTTCCAGATTCCTGCCGCATGGGGAACGTTTATTCCATGATTGTGTTCGGCCTCCAGATCGAGGATTTTGAATATGCCTACCGGGTGGATGGGCCGTGGAATCCGGGGCGCGGGCTGCTGTTTGATCGCAGCCACTATCTGTTGGACCCCTATGCAAAGGCGGTAACGGGTCAAAGCCAGTGGGGAACGCGGCCGCCGTACGGCTTTAAATACCGCGCACGGGTGGTAGAGAACGATTTCGATTGGGAAAACTCGGTCCAGCCGTTGATTCCTATGCAGGATCTGGTGATCTATGAGCTGCATGTCCGCGGTTTTACCCGGCATCCCTCCTCCGGCGTGCAATACCCCGGCACCTTCGCCGGGTTGGCTGAGAAGGTCCCTTACCTGAAAGAGCTGGGGATCAACGCCGTCGAACTCATGCCGGTATTCGAGTTTGACGAGATGCGCGACGACCGCGAGATTGGCGGCCGCAAGCTCTTGGATTATTGGGGATATAACCCGGTCTGTTTCTTTGCGCCCAACACCAGCTATGCCTCCGATGTGGAGCATAACCGGGAAGGGGAGGAGCTAAAGAGCCTGATTCACCTGCTGCATTCCAATGGGATCGAGGTGATCCTCGACGTTGTTTTTAACCACACCGCCGAGGGGGATGAGCGCGGCCCCTATATCTCCTTTAAGGGGTTTGACAACCAGATCTACTATCTGTTGACCCCGGATGGGAAATATTATAATTTCAGCGGCTGCGGCAATACGGTCAACTGCAACCACCCCATTGTGCAGCGCATGATTTTAGACTGCCTGCGCTATTGGGTTTCAGAGTACCGGGTGGATGGCTTCCGCTTTGATCTGGCCAGTATTTTGGGCCGGAATGAGGATGGTTCGCCGATGAGCAAGCCGCCGCTGCTGCAAAGCCTGGCCTTTGACCCAGTGTTGGGGCATGTAAAGCTGATTGCGGAGGCTTGGGATGCAGGCGGGCTTTACCAGGTGGGGAGCTTTCCGGCCTGGAACCGCTGGTCGGAATGGAACGGGCGCTACCGCGATGATCTCCGGCGCTTCTTAAAAGGGGATGAAGGGCTCATACAGGCGGTAGCTACCCGGATAGCCGGTTCACAGGATCTGTATGATCCGGCTTTACGCGGGGAGAACGCCTCGGTCAACTTCATCACCTGCCACGACGGCTTTACCTTACACGATCTCTATGCCTATAGCAGAAAGCACAACGAGCTGAACGGTTGGGACAACACCGATGGGGAGAACAACAACCACAGTTGGAACTGCGGCGCCGAGGGCCCGACGGAGGACGCCGGGATCCTCCGTCTGCGCCGGCGGCTGGTCAAAAACGCCTGTGCCGTGCTGCTCATGAGCCTGGGGGTGCCGATGCTTCTCTCCGGGGATGAATTTGGGAACACCCAGTTTGGCAATAACAACGCCTACTGCCAGGACAATGAAATTTCTTGGTTGGATTGGGGACTCTTAGAAGAGAACCGGGAGCTCTTCCAGTTCTTCCAGTATATGATCCGGCTGCGGCATGCGCATCCGGTTCTGCGCAGCGGGGCGAAGCCGGCGGGCTGCGGGCTGCCGCGCATCAGCTTTCATGGGGAGGAGCCTTGGCGGCTGAACGCCTCGCCGCAGTCCCGCACGCTGGGCGTGTTGTTTGCCGGGCGGGATGCGGCGGATGAGGCGGATGACATTCTGTACCTGGCAATCAATGCGCACTGGGAGTCCAGGACGTTGCGTTTGCTGGATCTGCCGGACGGCCGTCGCTGGCGGAAGCAGGTGGATACCTTTTGCGAGCCTTCTACCTGCGCGGAATGGGGAGAAGCGCCGCTGGTGGAGGGCGGATCAGTGACGCTGGAACCGCGCTCGGTGGCGGTGCTCCTGGGCTGCGCTCAATAGGAAATTTCCGGTGAACTGGGACTGGAGGGGAGCGAGGCTCCATAATCGGCAATTTGTCCGGAGAGCTCCGGCGCGCCTTGGATAGCGGTATAGGCCCCCGGAACCTCTCCGACGATCACCGTTTCGGCGAGAAGAAAGCGGGTTGAAACATGGGTGGAGCTGGAGAGCCCTGGGAGGATGGCTTCGGCATCGGCCTCCACCGTTAGAAGAAGCTGATGGAGCGTTTGGTTGATGCCCGCCTCGATGAGTTGGGATTCGATGTCCACCGAAACGACGCGGCTGGGAAGGATTTTGAGCGGGATACTAGGGCCGCGTCCGTTGAGCCAAACGCTGCCCGTCAGCGTCCCAAGCGGGATGCGTGCTTCTTGCAGATCTCCTGCCTGAAAAGCATCCAAAATCCTGCTGGTAACGGCGGTTTTCAGGCGCCCGGCCGTGACCATATCGGTTTCGACTGCGGTAACGCCGCCTTCGAGGTTGCGGCTGAGAGAGACCAGGTTTTCATAGCGCAGGCCGGACTGGGAGAGCTGCTCTTCGACCGCGCTGGTAATGGCGCGGGTGCAGGCTAGGTTGGCCTGGTGCGCGCTGATAGCGCGCAGGGTTGGCCGCAGCTGTAGGCTGGAGAACAGCAGCGCGCCCACGAAGCCGAATAGGATAGCGGCGCGCAGCAGGCCGCGTGGGGGGACGCGATGAAGAGCGCTGGATCGGGGGAAGGCAGCGGATCTCGGTGGTTTTCGCCACCGCTGCGGCTTGGGCGGGCGGTATCGGTTCCTCATGGTAAAGACCTCCATGCGGTAAGCGGCCGGATAGGGGGATCCTGCCCCTTACGGAAAATGGGGACGGCTGGTTTTTACAGACCGCATTGGGAAAAAAGATGTTTGGGCGTTTTTTTAACCGGCTGTCGTTGGGGGTAAATTCTTTCTATCCTATGCCTTTTTAAAAAAACAGGTGATGGGAAAGGGTCGAAATTTTGGAAATTTATTGTTGACATTCTGTAGATAGAATGCTATAATAAAAACTGTTGAGCGTGTCGCTTAATTGTTAGTGAGATGTTCTTCATTTATAGTTGCGGTAGTGCTGGAATTGGCAGACAGGCACGTTTGAGGGGCGTGTGTCTCTGACGTACGGGTTCAAGTCCCGTCTACCGCACCAAAAACAGCTACCTGCAAATGGCTTGTTTAAGCGGTTTGCAGGTAGTTTTATTTTTGTCTATCCGGCCGTTTGAGGTTTATGGTATAAAAAGCGGGTCCCGTTCTCTGAAATGAGATTACGGGACTCGCTTTTTCATTTTCAGCTCCAGCGCTTCGGCTACGGCCTTGTCTGGATGAAGCAGTCAATTAAGGGGGCGCTCAAAGGGACTAAGAAAGCGCCGGCAATTCCAATAAAAATAAGGAAAGTCGCTTAACAGCATGCCGTCGTTGCCGCTTAAGAGCCTGCGGCAGCAGTGTGTTACGCGTTTGGATCCGAATTTTGAAGAAAGGGACTCTCAAGTTCATTTTTTCTCATGAACAGCAGGCCGAACGATCCCGGACCGCAATTGCTGGCAATAGCAGAAGATACCTTTTGCAGATAAATCTTTTCAAAAGAGCAGTGCTGGCGTACAAGATTTTGGATGTAAACAAGCCTTCGATCGTCCATTCCGGAATAGGCAATAAACAGAACGCGCCGGTCAATATTTTTTGCGTCCCGGAGCACCTGCCGTATATAACCCTTTGCCATATGCGTAAAGTCCCCTCTGCCAACGCCGCACACAGTCATTCTGCTTTTTCTCAAGAGAAGAATGGGATGCAGCAGCAGAGTGTCGCAAAGGATCTGCACCCGTTTGGAGATCCTGCCTGTTTTGCACATCATATGCGTGCTGTCGATGATAAAAGCCGAGGAAATATAACGTCTCAGATCTTTCACAGCTTTTAGAACTTCCGGCTTCGTAGCATGCTTTTCCGCCATAGAAGCGGCATACAGCACCGATAGGCCCATGCTGCTGGAGAGATGTCCAGAATCTACTACCGTGACGTTTTCAAAGGATTTTGCCGCCTCAAGGGCGTTGTAATATCCATGGCTGACATGCTTAGCCATGGTAATATGGATCACGTTCTGGGCCTCAGACAGCTTCTTTGCAAAAAAGCGTTCATAGTCTTCCACGTCCGGGGGCTGAGACGAACCGTTTTGCCCGTTTGCTATGTGCATAAGCAGTTCGTCCGTCTGCAGCTCCAGCGTATCCAAAAAGCGTCCCTGGTCCGTGTGGATATAGTAAGGGAGTACCGAAATGTCGAACTTCTTTGTCAATTCTTCCGGAAGGTCGCATACGCTGTCTGTCGTAATGATCAAAGGACGCTTTTGCGCCTGTTCAAAGATAAGTACATCCTTCCCAATTTCGGACTGTTCCGTTTCCTCGCTTAGATTCACCAAATTCTTTGGCAGAATGCTTGCCACCGCCGCTTCCAGAAGCGCGCCGTTAACCGGCTTTGCCAAATAACCGCTGAATCCTTCCCTTCGATAAAGGAACTGGTTGTCGCCTCCCGCGTTGGCAGTCAGCGCAATGACAGGCACATCCTGGCACAGTCCGCCGGGCTGTACGCGCAGAGCATGAAAGCATTGTATGCCGTCCATTTCTGGCATCAGGTGATCCATTAAAATGCCGTCATAATGCTGTTTTTGCGTCAGCTTCAAACATTCGGCAGCGCTTGAGGCCGTATCGATTTGAATCTTTGTGTTTGCAAGCAGCTTGCACACGACCATCAGGTTCATATCGTTGTCGTCTACTACAAGGATATGCGCTTCCGGCGCCTCAAAACTTTGCAGATACTGTTCCCCGTCGTGGATTTTCATGCGGGAGGCCAGTGTAAATTCCCCTAACGCTTGCTCGTCCACGATGTCCTGATCCAGCGTAACGAGGAAAGTGGACCCTTGGGTATACACGCTGTTGACGCTGATCTCGCCGCCCATCAGCTCTACGAGCTGATGTACGATGCTAAGGCCCAGCCCTGTGCCCTCGATATGGCGGTTGATATCCTCATCCACCCTTTTAAATGCGTTGAAGATGTAGGGGATGTTTTCTTTTTTTACACCCTGCCCGGAATCCTCCACAGAATACCAAACCCGCACCTTGTTGAGCCCCCGGCGTTCGCAGCGGACAGAAAGTTTAACAAACCCTTCGCGGGTATATTTTACGGCGTTATTCAACAGATTAATCAAAATCTGTTGAATACGCACCTCGTCGCCGCAGAGCATGCTGGGAATCGACGGATCCACCTGTAGCCTAAATTCCAGATCCTTCTCCTTGGCTTTCATCCAGATCATGTTGACGATCTCGGAAAGGAGCGCCCCTGTTTCATAGGAAACGTTTATAATTTCCATTTTCCCGGATTTAATCTTGGACAAATCCAGAATGTCGTTGACAAGCGTGAGCAGCATTTTGCTTGCGCTCTGGATATTCTTGGCGTTTTCAGCAACATCCTCCGGGATATCCCCTCGCAGAATGATCTCATTCAGCCCGATGATCGTGTTGATAGGGGTGCGGATTTCGTGGCTCATGCTGGAGAAAAAGTGGTTTTCCGCCCTGTTGAGTTCCTCAATTTCTTTTTTCTGCTGTTTGGTTAATTCGTTTTCCTTCTCATAGAGCTGCGTTAAGAATAACAGCAGTACGCTGGTCATCACGCCTACCAGAATGACAGAAGCGGCAGAATCCAAAAAGGATCGATCCAGAAAATTCTGTACGTCATAGTGCAGGGAATAGAAGGCCGTGTAATAGCAAAACAGGATCTCCACCGTGCAAAGTAAGAAAAAGAAGATTTTGCGCCTTCCCGATAAGGTGAGGGTAATATAAATAAAACAAATCACGCCCCATTCAGGCACTCCGCTGTAAAATCCACCCGCCGTGAAAAAGCTGAACGGAAAAAGCAGCAGGAGCATTATTGTGATGGCCGTGGCCCCGGCGTTGACGCGTTCCTTTTGGATGCTCAGCTTTACAATCGTCGAAATCGCCGTCAGGCTCGCCGCCAATATCAGCCAGTTTATGATCCCTCTTCCCATCGGCAGGATAAACAGCAGCGCAATCATGCTGACGCCCGTCACCACACGAAACATCCGCTCCCGCAGGCTAATCCGATGGTCAAAGATCATCTCAAACCATTTTTTCAACATGCTTCTTCCTCTCAAAAACAATCAGCCGAATTTTCTATGATTCAGGGATGCTCTCACAGATCTCCTGATACAAACGCAGCAGCGCGGGGTGGTTGTTGTGAATGTATTCCGTATCCCCACGCTTTCCCGCCAGTTCGAGCGCCTTTGCCTGTTCCGAGAGCTGTTCCGCTCCGATGGTCAGCGACGTGCTTTTTAACGCATGAACCTTGATGGCATAGTCTGTCCAGTTGGCTGACTCGTACAGAGAAACGATCTCAGCCTTTTTTTCGGGGTACTGCGAGCGAAACATCTGTAGCATTTCCAGATAAAAGTCGTCCTCTCCGCTGCAATATTCCAACCCCTTTTCGACATGAATGCCAGCCTGCGCTAATAGGGCATAGAGCGGAGATGTTTCATTCTCCGCCTCTTCCTTCTCCGGCATACCGGCTGGAACCGGTATGCGCTCCTCGATGCCGGCAGACGCGTCCGCTTCTTCATCCTCCTTGGGACAGTCCTCAATAGTGGGCCTCTGGTTGTACTGAATGCAGTGCGGCGGCAGCACCTTGTGCAGCACCCTTTCCAAGACGGCGCGCTCAATTGGCTTGGGCAAAAACTCGGTAAAGCCCTCGTTGCGGAACATTTCCCTTGCGCCGCTGATGGTATTAGCGGTCAAAGCGATCACCGGCAGGTCATGATAAATTCCATTGTCCATTTCCCGGATCTGCCTAAGCGTTTCCACACCGTCGAAGCCGGGCATCATATGATCTAAGAACACAATATCATAGCGGGTAGTTCCGCACCGTTTGATCGCCTCACGGCCGCTTAGGCAGGTATCCACCTGTATGCCGTAGCTGCCTAAAACGCCCTTGGCCACAACCAGGTTCATCTCTTCATCATCCACAGCCAAAACCCGGACGCCCACACAGGAAAACGGTTTTTCGCCGACTGCCTGCGCTTCCTTAAATCCGTTTGCTTTCGTTTCTTCATTTAAGAGATTTACAACGGAAAGGGCGGAGAACGGCTTGCGAATAACAAGCAGCCTGCTTTTTTGACTCAACATAAAGTCCCTCTGTGCAATTACTACGACGCGGAGCTTGAGGGCCAGATCTTCATAATAGGAACGATTTTTCTGATATTCGTCTTGTGTAATAAACACATGGGTGATCGCATGCCTGCGCAGCAGTTTGAGCAGACCTTCAAAATTATGAGCCTGATACCCCTCGACTCCAAATCCTTCCACCATATGCAGAATGAGCAGGTCATAATATCTTCTGACCTCATCGCAGCTGTATTTTTCCGGCCGGAAATAACACGCGATACACACCTTTTCTGGAGCTGAAAGCGACATAACCGGCATGTCGTTCGCCACTCCCTGCGGGATGGAGATATGTACCTGCAAGCCTTGCTGCTGCTCGCTTTCAAAATGGACAAATCCGCCCATTGCGTACAGCAGGCCCTGCGCAATGGGGATTCCCAGCCCCAATCCCCCGGCGAAACGGCGGCTTCCGGAATCCGCCTGATAAAAATCATCCTGCATCTGTACAAGCTGGGAATCGGTCATACCAATACCGGTGTCATAGATATCAATGAGCAGATTGATCCCATAGCTTTCCTTCCGGTATCTTAAACTGACGTAGATGCCGCCCTCCTCTGTAAACTTGATGGAATTTTCAATCAAGATTTTCAGCACATGTGAGATTTTTTCCGCGTCCCCAATAAGGGAAGCCGGCATGTTGGGAGCAATATCAAATACGATTTCCAGCTGGTCCTTGCCGCCCTGCATTGCCGTCATAGTGATCACATCGTTGAGAACCGAGGTAATCACGTACTTTTCCTTCGAGGGGGTCAGCGTACCCTCAACGATCTCCGTGTAATCCAGGATATTGCTGATTTGGTGAGACAGCCTTTTGCCCGCCAGTTGAACAGAGTGAATGTTCTCCCGCATTTCAGGGGAGAGCTCCTTTTCCAGCATTACCTCGCTGATTCCGATCACCATGTTAATCGGAGTACGAAACTCGTGAGACACGTTCGACAAAAAGACGGCGTTCTTTTGTTCTGACGTCTCCAGCTGCGTTAGCAATCCTTTATACCTTTGCAGTTCCAACTCTCTGCGGTTGATCCGGCGCCTGGCTATCTCTGTCGAGCCCATCACCACTGCGGCGCCAATCCCTAGGTGGAACAGCTCCTGAGGACTCATAGCATACGAAATGGTGTGCAGGGCAAAAAAATGATACAGTATCTGAAGCATGTATAAAGCGGCCGTCATATACAACAGCCGCTTTCTGCCCAGAATAAAGATAACAAAAATCGTCATGCAAGTCATAGCGGGAATCTCGAACAGGCTAACCTTATGGATTCCAAAGAAAAAAAACTCAAGCAGTATCAGGCCGGCATATAGATTTTCAAATATTTTTCCCGCTCCGGGTTTTCCAATGTGCAGGCACCACAACCCGACGGTACCAGCAATTATGAGAAAAATCATCCACAGCTCCCACGACATAACGGCGGTGATCAAAACCATTATGACGCTGAACACGGTGGCTATGCCGGCAAAAAGCAGATATCTACTGGTCTGCTCTTGCTCTCTCATTCCTTCTCGAACTCCTTTGCGACTCGTTTGAGCAGTTCCTGGGGAAGAAACGGCTTTTTCAGGTAATTCACCGCCCCCATCTGGATGGCGCTTACTACGTCGCCTACATCTCCGGACGCCGTCAGAAAAATCACCGGCGCATCAACCGGGTACTCTTTCATCCGTTCAAAAGTTTTAAGGCCGCTCATTTTGGGCATTTCAATATCAAGCAAGATCAAATCGACCGGCTCGCTTTTAAGTTTGTCCAGCGCTTGCTCGCCCGAATCGGCGAGCAGCACGTCGTAGGTTCTTTCTAAAATCCGCCTGGTTCTTACCAAACTCATCGTATCGTCGTCTACTACCAAAATCCGTTTTCGCACGGGGCCGCCTCCTCATTTGCTCTTTGAGATATTTCACATCTACCATTTTAATATAGTTTAACGCTAAAATCAAGCCTTATCTAGGCCCAATCGTTAGACACATTCCTTGAAACCTGCCGGACGCTGGCCCGCGTTCTCCGCGAAGGCGCTCAAACCGCCGCCCTGCCTTACGCCAGTCCGGTGTATTTTTCAAAAAATTTCATCAGCCTATCCAGAATCCCCTGTTTCTTTGCCGCTCTGCCTCCGCCAAACCGCGAAACAGGCGGCATAATTTTATCGGCGCCGGCGCCGGTCGTTTTGAGCGTGCCATCCCGGAAGGAGTTGTCGATAAACTTCCGGGTTTCTTCCGGCTTTAGCTTTTCCTCGGCAATAATCGCAGACAGGTCGGCTTCCTTCTGCTCCAGGACAAACCGTTTCCAGTCCTCATCCACTTCAGTAGAGGCGTTGACAGTGCGGATGAAGTTTTCGATCAGCTCCTTTTTGCTGCGCAGTTGGAGGCTGGAATGAACCGCCTTCTCAATCGTTACCAGAATGTCCTTGTCTGCACAATGGCTGTCGTGGTATTTCGCCACCAGAATAAGGATATAGTCGATATTGATTTCCACCTGCCGGATGAGCTCCATCTCAAAGACGATATCATCGTTGATGTTTTCCTTTTCCGATTTCGCCGGCCGCATCTCTTGATAAAGGTCGATATAGAGGCTCTGATAATCCTGTAGCTCCCGCTCGGATAGAATCGCGCTGCCTGCGAAATCGTCAAAGGCGCTCAGGATGTTTTTCAGCCGCAGGATGGAGCCAAACAAACGGATAAATTCTTTTTTCTCCTGCTCCCCTAGGATTTCCTGCCCTAAGGGGAAGCGCCGCGTCAGTTCGTCTATCTGCTCGGTATAGCCCGGATACCGCTTTCCGCCCTCCTCATAGCCGTTATAATAGGCGTCGTAGCTTTTAAGCAGCACAATGCTTCCGGCCTGCTTGTCGCCGAAGAGGCCGATCGCTTCCTCCGTCTCGGTTTGCAGGTTGCGGAAGCAGACGATGTTCCCATAGGTCTTGACCGAGTTGAGGATGCGGTTGGTGCGGGAAAACGCTTGGATGAGCCCGTGCATTTTGAGGTTTTTATCCACCCAGAGGGTGTTCAGCGTCGTTGCGTCAAAGCCGGTTAAGAACATGTTGACGACAATCAGCAGATCGATCTCACGGTTTTTCATCCGCTGCGACAGGTCCTTGTAGTAGTTTTGAAACTGGTCGGCGGAGATATCATAGGCGGTATGGAAACAAGCGTTGTAGTCCTCTATCGCCGCCGCCAGGAAATTGCGGGAGGAGGCGTCCAGCCCGCTGGTATCAAAGTTTTCGTCCGGAAGCAGATCCTCCAGGTCCTCCTCGCCGGCGCCGCAGCTAAAGATAGTAGCGACGGTCAGCGCGCGGCCGCTTTCGGCCAACTGTTTTTTAAATTCGGTATAATACTTCATCGCCATCGGAATCGAGCCGACGGCGAAGATGGAATTGAAGCCCGCCACCCGTTGGCCTTTGAGTGAATAGAAGCTGCTGCGCTTGGTTTTCTGGTCGAAATGCTCCAGGATATAGCCTACAATCTCGCGGATGCGCTCCGGCGCGGCCAGCGCCCGCTCCCGATCGATAGCGGAGACTTCTTTATCGGCCGTATCTTCCTTCTGCCTGAGGGTGCTCACATAATCGATGCGGAAGGGGAGTACATTCCCGTCGTTGATAGCGTCCACAATGGTGTAGGTATGGAGCGCCAGCACCTTTTTCCCGTTCTGATCCGGTTCCCCGCCGAATGCCTGCGGAGTGGTTTTCAGCAGGGGATTGCCGCCGCTGGCGGCGTTGGCGGCGAAAATGGGCGTACCGGTAAAGCCGAACAGATGGTAGTTTTTAAACGATTTGGTAATCGCGGCGTGCATATCCCCGAACTGGCTGCGGTGGCACTCATCGAAGATGATGACCACGTGCTTTCGGAACACCTCGTGGCCCTTGTTTTTGCGGATGAATATATCCAGCTTTTGGATGGTGGTGACAATGATGCGGGCGTCCGCACTCTCCAACTGTTTTTGCAGGATGCGGGTAGAGGCGTTGCCGTTCGCCGCCCCTTTTTCAAAGCGGTCATATTCCTTCATCGTCTGGTAGTCCAGATCCTTGCGGTCCACAACGAAAAGCACCTTGTCGATGGAGGGCAATGCTGCGGCGAGCTGCGCCGTTTTAAAGGAGGTCAGCGTTTTGCCGCTGCCGGTCGTGTGCCAGATATAGCCGCCCGCTTCGATAGTTCCCATCTTTTTATAGGTACTGGAAACCTCAATGCGGTTCAAAATGCGCTCGGTCGCCGCAATCTGATAAGGGCGCATCACCAACAGCAGGTTTTCCGCTGTAAACACACAGTAGCGGGTGAGAATGCGCAGAAGGGTGTGCCGGGCAAAAAAGGTCTTGGTGAAGTCCACGAGATCGGGGATCACTCTGTTTTTCCCATCCGCCCAGTAGGAGGTAAACTCAAAGCTGTTGCTGGTTTTTTTGCTCCGCCCCCGTCCGCCCTCATCCAGCTCCTTGAGGCGGCCGCTGCGGGTAGTGTTGGAGTAATATTTTGTGTGCGTCCCGTTGGAGATGACGAAGATTTGTATGTATTCATAGAGCCCGCTGGCCGCCCAAAAGCTGTCTTGCTGGTAGCGCTTTATCTGGTTGAACGCTTCGCGGATGGCGACGCCTCGCCGCTTGAGCTCCACATGGACCAGAGGCAGGCCGTTGACCAGAATCGTTACATCGTAGCGGTTATCGTGTGTGCCGCTGGTTTCGGCATACTGATTGATAACCTGCAAGCGGTTGTTGTGGATGCTCTTTTTATCGAGCAGATAGATGTTTTTAGTCGTGCCGTTGTCCCGGTGCAGGATCTGCACATGATCGGTCTGGATCCTGCGGGTCTTTTCGGCGATGCCCTCGTTGCGCCCGGCGATGCACTCGGAGAAAAAACCTTCCCACTCGCTGTCGGAAAACACATAGTCGTTGAGGGCCTCCAACTGGCGGCGCAGGTTGGCGATGAGCGCCGCCTCCCTGTGAACGGTTAGATATTCATAGCCCTGCACCTGAAGCAGGCGGATAAACTCCCGTTCCAATTCCGCCTCGCTCTGGTAGGCTTCGGAACGGGCGGATTCGGGGATATATTCGGCGACAACGGTGCTTTCGTTCAAGGATGCAATTAGATTGTAGGTGTTCATATGGAAAACCCCTCCCTCAGCAGTAAAAAACGCATGTCGTTAAAATGGCCTGCCGCTTCTGCGAAACCTCTCCGCTTCTGGTCATGGTGATTTTCATGATATTGTTTAAAGCTCTCTCCGGGATATGAGAACCGGTTTTAAAAATTTGCGGTATTTTCAAAGTCCTTTCCCTGAATAAACTGAATGATTAGGCGAGCGGTGGATACAATGATTTCCTGATGACAGGAGATAACCGTTTCCGAAAATCCGGAGATATCCTCCCAACGGTAAGTGGGCAGATAACAGGATGCGTGATGGAAGCAGTCCTTTTCATCCGGCTTTTCCAGATAGACCTTAACACTGCCGTTCGGCTTCATTTCGGGGTGTACAATTTCCGTTTCATCGTCCAGGGTTAAAAAGGGGTAGATCATGTAAACTCTTCTTACGCGCGTTTCTCTTTAAAACTCAGCAGCTTATCCCGGTAATAGTCATATTGCTTGCGCCGCGCTTCTATTTCGGCGGGGAGGCCGCTCGTGAGGTCATTGCAAAGAGCGTCGAAGCGGTCGAGGATCGAGACAATGCGGGCTTGTTCTGTGGGGGAGGGGATGGGAATACGGTATTCCAAAACCGCTTTTTTATCCCCTCGCGGCATTTTTGCCCCTTTTGAATTTTCAATGTCATAAAGGAAAAACCGCTCAGAGGAAAGCACATAATAAAGAAATCCTGGCGTTATATTCTCTTTACGATTAATTTGAATGGCCAAAACGTCGCCGTTGGTACCGCCTTCACAGTCTGCCAACCATATTTTGCGGAGATACGGCCGGATATTCCCTATCAATATATCTCCCTTTTCAAAGGCGATGACAGCGCCTGTTTGGGGAACATGGGAGGATTTGGTTTTCCCCTGCCTATTGGGCAAAAGGTTTTCTACGCCAACGTAGGTGCTTTCATTTACTTGTGCCGCTTCCGTTCTCTTTTTGGCATATTGAGCGACATCCCCCAATTTTCGATACTCCACAATAGATGGGGAAGCATCCTCGAAGGACAGAAGCAACTCTCTGTAATATTCGATCTGTTTTTTTCTTACCGTAAATTCTTTCTCAAGATTTGCGGTTAACTGTGCCGTACATTCTGAAAAACCGTCCAATATGCGGACAATTTCCGTCTGGATGGGGAGAGGGGGAATAGGGATTCTATAAGACTTTACATCTGCATCGGATATAGCCGGATAGCTCGTTCCCTTTTGAAATTTCTCTATATGTTCAAAGAAAGCAGAGGAAGCAACTTGATAATAAATCCATTTTTTAAGCGCAATCTTTTCATCCGCTCGTAACACGCAAAATCCTGTGCTACAAATATGTCCATCATAGCTGTCGCCAATCAGGCAGTAGCGCTTTAGCAAAGGCCGCGTTGATCCTAGAAGAATATCTTCTGTTTGGACAATTTGTTGTGCTCTGCTTGGGGCGTTGTTTTCATCAATCGTTTGCGTTTCTGTGATTCGGTGAGTAACTCTGTCAACAGATGTTAAGTCGATATATTGAAATGATTTTCCTCTTGTTTCGCTCCATTTAATATTTCTGACTTTTTGCACACAGTCTTTTAGTAACTTATACTCCACTCCCTCCGGGCAAAGCTCCTGTATCAACTGTTCGAGTCTGTTCATACAGCTTCATCTCTCTCCGCATTCCAACCAAGCGTTCCAATTGCCTCCATCATTTCTTTATTGTTTTTCACATTATCCAAGATGCCGATCACCAGCCGGTGAAGAGCATCGTACTTTTTTAAAACCATTTGCTCGTCGCTGCCGTCGCTATGTATGATTTCACTCAGTTCCCCAAATAATTTATATCCGTTTTCAGAAAACTCCTTCGGTATAATGAAGCATTGCTGATCGACTTCTGTCAATAGTTTTTTGAAGTCTTTTCGTTTTTTGTCGCCATTTTTGGTCGTAATCGTAATTGAAATATTAGATGCTTCGGCCGTTTGCTTTGTAATACGTTCCAATATTTTTCGCAGATAAACAATGGCGCCAGCTCCTAATTCATCACGATAGGCCCGATCGGCTTTTTCCAACAGTTCTGAAAACCCTTCATATTGTCCCCAGCCGAGAGTTACTTTATCGGATAATTTCTCAGACCGCTTTAATACACGAACCTCCGGAGCTATACCGTGTGCGGCCTCTTTACTTTCTATTAAAAACCATATCGGAACAGATTCTCCACAGCGGGGACACCTCAACGCGCAATCAATGCTGACAAGGCGTTCATGGATTCCTATACAATAGAGTTCAGTATCAGAAACAAAGGTTAAATCGGAATGACAATTCTCGCAGTGGTAGGTAAGCCACACCGCTCCGACGGAGATTTTCTTCTGTTTTCCGCGCTTAAGCTGCATATTGTTTAAAAAGCCTTCGACCTGCTCAAACCGGCTTGTTGGAGAGCTCGAAAGCACCTCAGACAGTCGCACTGCTGTCCCCCTCAATCTCCCCGATGATCCGGTCGATCTCTTCCCGCAGCGTCTGTTCTCTTGCCACAATCTCCGCAATCTCTGCGTTGAGCTTCACAATATCAACCTTTTCCCGCGTATCCTCCTGCTCAACGTAGGTGCTCACAGAAAGGTTATAGGCCTGCTCCGCCACCTCGCTGTTCGGAACCAGCCTGGCGAAATAAGGCTTGTCCGCCCGCGTGGCATAGGCCGCGACGATGGTCTCAATGTTTTCCTGCGTCAGCTTGTTGCTGTTCGTCACCTTGACGCACTCTTTGGAAGCGTCGATAAACAGGGTGCGGTTATCCGCCTTTGATTTTTTCAGCACCATAATGCAGGTGGCGATGCTTGTCCCGAAAAACAGGTTGTCCGGCAGCTGGATAATACAGTCGATAAAGTTGTTCTCTATCAGATATTTGCGAATTTTCTGCTCTGCGCCGCCGCGGTACATGACGCCGGGGAAACAGACGATGGACGCCGTCCCGCTGGTGGCCAGCCAGGAGAGGCTATGTAGGATAAAGGCCAGGTCCGCCTTCGACTTCGGCGCAAGCACGCCCGCAGGAGAAAAACGAGGATCGTTGATCATCAGCGGGTTCGCATCCCCATCCCATTTGATCGAGTAGGGCGGATTGGAGACGATCGCTTCAAACGGCTCGTCGTCCCAGTGCTGCGGCTCGGTCAGCGTGTCGCCGTGGGCGATGTTGAACTTGTCATAATCGATATCGTGTAAGAACATGTTGATGCGGCAGAGGTTGTAGGTGGTGATGTTGTTTTCCTGCCCGAAAAAGCCTTGCCGGACGTTCTCCCTGCCGAGAATCTTCGCCGCCTTCAAGAGCAGCGAGCCGGATCCGCAGGCGGGATCGTAGACCTTGTTGATCTCGGTTTTTCCGTATACGGCGATGCGGGTCAGCAGCTCGGAAACCTCCTGCGGGGTAAAATACTCGCCGCCGCTTTTCCCGGCGTTGGAGGCGTACATCCCCATGAGAAATTCATAGGCGTCGCCAAAGGCGTCGATGGTGTTCTCCTGATAATCGCCCAGCTTCATATCCGCTACGCCGTTCATCAGCTTGACCAGGCGCTCGTTGCGCTTTGCCACCGTGCCGCCCAGCTTGTTGCTGTTGACGTCGATATCGTCAAACAGGCCCTTAAAGCTGTCCTCGCTCTCGGTTCCCTGCGCGGAAGTTTCGATATTTTTGAAAACGGCTTGCAGCGTTTCGTTGAGGTTCTCATCCTGCGCCGCCCGCTGGCGGACATTCTCAAAAAGCTCGCTTGGCAGGATGAAAAAACCCTTCTCCTCCACCAGCCCGGCGCGGGCCTCCTCCGCCTCAGCGTCGGAAAGCGCGGCATAGTCAAAACCGGCTTCCCCGGCTTCCCGCTCGCCGCGGTTGATATACCCTGCCAGGTTTTCGGAGATATACCGGTAAAAGAGCATGCCTAAAACATACTGCTTAAAGTCCCATCCGTCCACGCTGCCGCGCAGATCGTTCGCAATGTTCCAAATGACGCGGTGCAGCTCTGCCCGCTCCTGTTCTTTTTTCGTATCCGCCATGATGCACCTCTATTTATTTTATTTATCTGAACCGGCGCTCCAGCCCCGCCGGCCTGTGCCGCCTCCTCTTCATTATAATATGAAGTAGCCGATAACTCAAGGCGCTGGGCGGATGAATCGCTTTTTTCCGGGCAGTTCTGGGGAAATGCCGTCACGATAGAGCCCTCCTTTTTTTGCCAGCTGGACGGTTTTGCCTATTTACAAAAAACAATTGCAGAATTGCTCGAAAAATGGTAAAATAATAATATTCTTCGCTGCGTTTGTAGAACCGGCTGGTCTGGTCAAGCCATCTGCGGCATCTGCCATTTATGAAACAGAAAGAGGAGGATATGGATGAGCGAGATTAAAATCGCCAAGGCATCTAATTTAAATCCACAGTATGAGAATGGGGTTTCCCGTCAGAGCGTTTTGACGGGGGAGTACCGCGACGCCGCATTTTATAAGGTTTCGATGCAGCCGGGCGCGGACTGGAAGCCGGAGCTCTTTGCCTTTGGCGACCGCTGCCAAATGCTGGTCTTTATGGGCGGAACCGGTTATATCACGACGCCGAAGAAGGCTTTTAATATCCAAGAGGTCTCGCTGTTCGTGCCGGACTTTGATCATGAGGAGTTTGTGGTGCATGCGTCCGGCGAGCTGGAGTGCCTACAGATTGTCGCCTCCTTCTCGGACTATGACCGCAAGGACATTGCGGCCACCCACATCAGTCTCCCGCGTTTTCGTCCGCTGTCGGCCGCGTGGACCTATGAAGAGCACTTTAAAACGCCCGGCATCACCTCCTATATGTTCATTGAGCACCGCAACTTTGGCCGGATGAGCATGGGCGTTGTTACCGGCGTTGGGCCCGGCGTGGTCGGACAGCACATTCACAACGAGCTGCAACAGTGGTATTTTGCCCTGCCGGGCGCAGAGTCCGTCTGCGTGAGCGGGGAACAGCGCTTCCCCTTCGAGGGCGGCGATGTCTGCTATTTCCCGATGGGAACCTATCATGGCTCCGAGGTGGAAGCGGACAAGCGGTTTGATTATGTGTGGTTCGAGATGTGTGAGGACGGCTATCCCGGACAGATCCTGTGATCGCCGGATAAGCTCCTATCCTTCGACATGCCAAGGTGCGGGCGGTCTTTTGACCGTCCGCACCTTTTTTGTCGTCCAACGCCGTTGGATTCTCACAAGAATTTAAGCGCGTGTTAAAATAAAGTTCAAGCCGTTGGCACTTCCGGAGTTATACCACATCACAATATTAGCGCCAGCCGAGGTAGAACTGCTGCTGACATCGAGGAACAAGCCGCTCCCAGCGTTGATAAGGCGGTACTTGCTCCCGTTCGCAACGATCCACCAGCGTTGGTGCGGAGTGTCGCTGCTGGCGTTCTGCGCTACAGGATTGCCTAC
>JAAWDS010000037.1 GCA_022793895.1 Provencibacterium sp.
CGACGGCGGCCTCATAGGGAGATTGTCCGGCCGGGCCTTCGACGCCCTCCGGCCCCTGCGGGCCCCGCGCCTCTCCCGCGTCTATCCGGTTCCCGTTCGAGAGGGTTACGACAAGATGTCCGGCTTCGTTGATTTCCGCGTCTGAAACGGGCACGGCATGCTGCTCGGCCAACGCTGCGCTGGCAGCGGCGTCCGAAGCGGAAGCGGCCGCGGCGGCTGCCGCGTTCTGGGCTGCGGCGGCCGAACCGGCGGCCGCCGTTTGACTGGCGGCCGCCTCCGCCGCGCTGCTTGCCGCGGCGGCTTCGGATGCTCCTGCGGCCGAGGCGCTGGCAGCGGCCGCTGTTTCGCTGGTTTTGGCTTTTTCGGCAACAACGGAAATTTGTTTGAGAAATTCATCCATCACCGGCGGCGAAACGGGGATCACCGGTTCGCCGCCGATTTGCCGGACAATGTTGACCGATGCTTCTGCCGTCTGCCAATCGAAATCCTCTCCCGTCACCCAGAGCTGTATCTGGAGCCGCCCGCTGTAGGAGGTCTGCGGAGGGCGCAGCGTCCATTCCATGTGCAGCTCGCCGCCTTGTACGGTCACGGGGAGCGCCACCGGATCATAACCGCCTTCACTGTTTTGGGTACGAAGGAAAAAGCTGTAAGAGGATAGATCGTGTCCGTCAAAGTATCGTGGGCAGATCATCGTTACCGTCTCAGAATTTTGGTCGTTCTGCACAGCGATATTTTGCAGCCCGGCCGGGATGTTTAAGGTGCGCTCGCTGACGGTAATAGGCGGTTCATTATCCGGAACGGCCGTTCTCGCCGCCGTTTTGGCAGAAAACAGGGAGACCGGCTGCGGGCTGGAAGCCTCGATGGTTGCGGCTACGACGCAGTCCGCCGCTTCCGAGTGCCAGGTCTCGCCTTCCAGTCCGCTGAATTTAATAGCAATCCGCAGCCGGCCGGGCTGCTCCGTTATCTCCCGCCCTACCAGCCAACGCAGGGTAACGGTTGTGCTGCCTATCTCCTTGTCCGGTTCCAAAATGGGAGTCATTCCCTGCGTCCCATCCGGCCGTTCAAACAGGATGTAGGCCATTGCCTGAGACAAATCCAGCCCCGAACCGGTGTAGCGCGGTACCTGAAAGTGATATTGTTCCACGCCGCCATCCCCCGCTACCCCTAGCTGGAGCCACTCGCATTCCAGCCGCCGGCCTTTGATAGCTATGTGCATGCCGTCTTTCCCTCCATCTCGTTTGTCCAGTTAAATAGCCTCCCTGACGGCGATCGGTTTTTGTCCGCCGCGGCTTTCCTCCCTCTCTGGAAGCGGGTGGCAGCGCCCCTTTCCCGAATCGACTGGCCGGTTTCCATATTCCTTCACCATCCAAGCCAGGGCGCAGCTCATTTCTAAGCATTCCTGTTCCAGAATATCCAGCCTGCGCAGGGCCAAAAAATACTCCTTCCCGCGCAGTTTCCGTTTCTCGGCGGCCAGCCGTTCTCGCCGGGCGGTCAGTATCCGCAGCCTCTCTTGGTACTGGTTGATTAAATCCTGCATCCTTTCACTTCCTTCTGTCTGTCCGGCGGCAGGCTTCCGCCGCCTGGGTGAGCAGCCAATGAATGAGCCATGAATAAGAACATATGTTCTAATTTTATTATATAAACATTAGTTCTTGTTGTCAAGGCACCTCTAATGGAGAAAGCGGAATGTAGACGGTCCCCCCATTCGAACCCAAAGAGGAACTTTTTCAGGCAGAAACAGCGGATAGCTTGGTAAAATGTCTACCGAGATTGTCTCCATTGGAGGAAAACGGCCGGTTCCTATTTGACAGACAGCGTACGTTTATGTTAAAATGCAGGCCAAGCTGGAAGGACGCGGCGGCAATTGCCAAGGAGGAGCTTAGAAGGATGAATATTGAACACATGAAGGAGAACGGAGTGGATATTGCCGTTGTTTCCAGTGAAGAGAAGGTGATTGTCGATGCGCAGTCCGCCTTGGATCTGGCGATGACGGTCCGGCATGAAACCGGAGCGGATAAAATAGTCCTCGACAAACGGGCCGTTGCAGGGGACTTCTTCATTCTTAGTACCGGCATGGCCGGTGAAATCCTTCAGAAGTTTATCAACTATCATGTGAAGGCGGCCATTTATGGCGACTATTCCTGTTACACCAGTAAACCCTTGAAAGATTTTATTTATGAGTCTAACCAGGGAAAGGACTTCTTTTTTGTTTCCTCGAAGGAGGAAGCCATTCAGAAATTGACGCAGATACCGTAACGCCAGCGTACAGCTTCCAGTGGACGCAGCCGCCCAGAATGGGCGGTTGTTTTTTTATTTCGAAATCCCTTTTCGCGGGCCGGTTCTTTCTTCTGGAAAACAGGACAGGCCCTGGAATGGAAAGACACATAATCCCGCCGGAAGCTGGGATAATAGAGTCGAAGAAGATGAACGCCTTGTTTTCAAGCGGCGAAAAGCCTGCGGAACGCACTTCGGATCGATGGAAGCGGTTGGCTGGCTTTCAAAAGGTCCGCCGGATTCTTTGAAAGCCGTTCAACAAGGAGGTTCAGGGGAATCCGCTTGGCTCTGGATATGGGAAAATGTTTGGCAAACGCTCCGGAGAGAAAGGTTCCTAAGAAAACCGGGATCGGTCCGCTGAAGTACATTTTCAACCGGGACGGGTCCAGTTTGTGGAAAAAAGGGGGTCTCGCCATGCAGATAGGGCGCTTGAGCGGCAGCTACCGGGAGGACTGCCGCATGCTGGATGAAGAGCTGCGCATTGGAAAGAGCTTTGACGTGATTGGAAGGGATATCTGCGTAGCAGGCCGGCCGGCACGGCTGTATTTTGTGGATGGCTTTGTGAAGGACGAGGTGATGGAAAAGATCATGGAGTTCCTCATGGGGCAGGAAGCGGGGACGCTTACAGACACCGGCGGCATGGAAGCCTTCTGCCACCGGTTTGTCCCCTATGTAGAGGCAGATCGGTGCGCGGAAACGGAAAGGCTGGTCACCGCCGTGCTCTCCGGAACGGTAGCGCTGTTGGTGGAGGGATTTCAGGAGGCGGCGCTGATCGACGCGCGCACCTATCCCACCCGCGGCGTGGAAGAGCCGGGGGATGATAAGGTGCTGCGCGGCTCCCGTGATGGGTTTGTGGAAACGCTCGTTTTCAATACGGCGCTGATCCGGCGGCGGCTGCGCTGTCCGGCGCTTACGATGGAATACCTCCAGGCCGGCCGGAAGTCCCGGACCGATATCGTGCTCTGTTACCTGGAGGGGAAGGCGGATAGCGCGCTGGTAGAACGCGTCCGGAAGAAGATAGCCTCGTTAACGGTGGATATGCTTGCCATGGGTCAGGAATCGCTGGCCGAAGCGCTGATCGGCCGGCAATGGTATAACCCGTTCCCCAAGGTGCGCTACACCGAGCGCCCAGACGCCGCCGCGGCCAGCGTTGCGGAGGGCAGCATTCTGGTGGTGGTGGATAACTCCCCTTCGGTCATGATCCTGCCAACCTCTTTCTTTGACTTTTTGCAGGATACCAACGATTTCTATTTCCCGCCGCTGGTTGGGAGCTATCTGCGGCTGGTGCGCATCGCGGTCTTTTTTCTGACGCTGTTTTTAACGCCGGTGTGGTATCTGCTGATCCGGAACCCAGAGTATATTCCCGCCTGGCTCTCCTTCATCGAAGTGGCGGAGCCCAACGGCGTGCCGGTGCTGGTGCAGCTGCTCATCATCGAATTTGTGATTGACGGGCTAAAGCTCGCGAGCCTAAACACGCCCAATGTTTTGAGCAATTCCTTTTCGGTGGTCGGCGCTCTGATTCTGGGGGATTTTGCCGTGCAGGCACGTTGGTTTGTGCCGGAAGTGGTGCTTTATATGGCGTTTGTCGCTATCGCCAACTTTACCCAGCCGAGCTTTGAACTGGGCTATGCGCTCAAGCTCTTCCGGGTGCTGCTGCTCCTTCTGACGGGGCTGTTCAACCTCTGGGGCTTTGTTGGCGGCGCGGCGTTTCTGATAGCCATGATAGCAACCACGGCGAACATCAGCGGACGGCGTTACCTCTATCCCCTCATCCCCTGGAACGGGAGGGCGATGGCCAGCCTTCTCATCCGCCGCCCGCTTACCCGCCACCACTCCTAAAACCTGTGTCTGACAAAATCCCCCTGCCTGGGAGACAAAAGGGGTGGATATAGCGGCTGGGATATGCTATAGTAGAATCAAGCCTTTCCCAGAAAGGACAGCCCTTTTAGGGTGCGGCAGAGGAAAACCGGGCGCAGCCCCCGGGTATGGGAACGGCCCTCTGCGGCGGACATCCTGAAACTCAAAAATGAGATAGAAGCGGGGGAATGGATCATGGAAAACCGCGCAATGGATCCGATTCAGAATGAGGAAGCCTTCCGAACCCCGGCCGCTCCCGGCGGCCTTCCGCAAGCGTTGTTTGTCAACCGCGAGCTGAGCTGGATCCAGTTTAACCGACGCGTCCTGCTCGAAGCGCTGGACCCGTCGGTTCCGCTTTTGGAGCGCCTAAAGTTTCTTGCTATCTATGCCTCCAACCTGGATGAATTTTTTATGGTGCGCGTCGGCTCGCTGGCCGACCAGGGATTGGTTGATCCCAAGCAGCGCGATGTGATGACCGGCCTGAACGCCGCCGGGCAGATGGACGCCATTTTCCACGAGCTCAGCGAGATCCGCCCCCTGCTGCGCCAGTGCTATGGAACGCTGCGCGACCAGCTCAAGGCGGCCGAGATCGATATCATAGATGCGCACAAGGTTTCCCGTATGGAGGAGCTGTTGGCGCACAAATGCTTTAAGGAAGAAATCGAGCCGCTGCTTTCGCCGCAGATTGTGGATCGCCACCATCCCTTCCCCTTCCTGCGGGGAAAGGAGCAGTATGTCGCCATTTCGTTCGTCAACAAGGGCAAAGATATCAAGCTGGGAATTATTCCGCTGGGCCATCTGCCGCTCTATTTTCTGTTTAATGTGAATAACCGGCAAAAGGTCATGTTCACCGCTGATATCGTTTACCTGCATGCGCAGGAGCTTTTTTCCAAATACCAGGTGGCGGAAAAGCACCTGCTGCGGGTGACGCGCAACGCCGATATCAGCTTCAACGAAGCGCTGTTTGATTATGACGTGGATTTTCGTGGGATCATGGAGGAGCTGCTTAAAAAGCGCAAGCGGCTCTCGGTCGTGCGCTTGCAGGTCTCTCACATGCCCAGCGACCATCTCTGCCGTTACCTTTGTCAAAAGCTGGGCGTCACGGCCGGGCAGATAGTAGTTAATGATTTTCCGCTCGATCTTACCTTCGGCTTTCAGCTGGCCGGGGAGCTCTGTCCAGGCGTCGGCGGCCTGCGCTATAAGGAAAGGAAGCCGTTTGTTCCCCGCAGCTTTCCCGGCCGGACCGAATTGAAATACTTGACGGAGCATGACCTTCTGCTGTGCTATCCCTTCCACAGCATGAAAACCTTCATCGATCTGCTGTATGAGGCGGCGGAGGATCCGGCGGTCGTTTCGATCAAAATCTCTCTATACCGGCTGGCCAACCACAGCCGGGTAGTCTCCGCCTTGGTCTATGCCGCCGAGAAGGGGAAGGACATCCTCTGTGTTTTAGAGCTGCGCGCCCGGTTTGACGAGCAGAACAATATTGACTATGCGAAGCTCTTAGAGAATGCGGGCTGTACAGTAATCTACGGCTTGAGCGATTATAAGGTGCACGCCAAGCTCTGCCTGATTACCCGGCATGCGCGCGGCAAGGTCACCTTTATTACCCAGATAGGGACGGGGAATTACAACGAAAAAACGGCGGAGCTTTATACCGATCTATGTTACATTACGGCAGAGGAAGCGGCCGGCCGGGATGCGAACGATATCTTTAACGCCTTGTGCATGGGGGAAACCGTCCCCCACATGCGCAGCCTGTGGGCGGCGCCCAACTGCTATTTAGGGAGGGTGCTGGAGGGGATCCAGCGCGAGATCGATTGCCAGCGCGCGGGCGGCGAGGGCCGGATTGTGATCAAGGTCAATTCGATGAACGATATGCAGGTCATGGAAAAGCTGGTGGAGGCTTCGCAAGCGGGCGTAAGGGTGGAGCTGTTTGTGCGCGGCATCTGCTGCCTGCGTCCGGGAGTAAAGGGCTATACCGATGGGATCACGATACGCAGCGTGGTTGGGCGGTATTTGGAGCATGCGCGTATCTTCCTGTTTGGCAGCGGCGAGCGCCGTCATATCCATATCGGTTCGGGCGATCTGCTGACCCGCAACACCAGAAGGCGCGTCGAGGTGTTTGCCGAGGTGCGTTCCCCTGCTCTTCAAGAGGAAATTCTGCATATTTTGGATATCATCCGGAGCGACAACGTGAAAGCATGGGAGATGCAGCCGGACGGGAGCTACCGGAAGCCGGAGCGCGGAGATGCCCCGCCTGTGGACAGCCAGCAGGAGCTTTATCAATATTTCGCTTCCCGCGCGGAAAAGCCGCAGAACGGCCTCCTTTCGAGAGGAAAGCTGCGCCGCCTTTTCCGGCGCTGATAGGCATTTTCTTTTTCAAACTGCAAGGCGCAAAGAAGCCAGCCGGTCCAAGCGAAGCAAGGACCGGCTGGCCGTATAAAAAGGGAAAGCAGTACTCAAAAGGGAAGAGGGATGGAATCGTTTAGCGGAAGAGCTTTCTGCAAGCGGCGGCAGCGAGGGAGA
>JAAWDS010000038.1 GCA_022793895.1 Provencibacterium sp.
CAGGGGTATCAGACCATGATCGGAGAAAACGGCTCCACCCTCTCTGGGGGTGAGCGGCAGCGTATCTCCATCGCCCGCGCCCTTTTGAAGAACGCGCCCATCATCCTCTTGGACGAGGCCACCGCCTCCCTGGACGCCGAGAACGAGACGGAGATTCAGCAGGCTATCTCCCGGCTAGTGGCGCAAAAGACGGTGTTGATCATCGCCCACCGCATGAGGACGGTGGAGAACGCCAACAAAATCGTGGTGCTGTCCGGGGGCACGGTGGCCGAGACGGGGACCCCTGCGGAGCTAATGAAACGGGACGGGGCCTATTCCCGGATGGTTAAGCTGCAAACCGAAAGCCAGAATTGGGCGCTGTAACAGGAGGTAACATCATGGCAGTATCAAAAAAGAAGACTCCATGCCTTCCTTTATCCCGCACATAACTGTTTATTATCGTGCGAATGTACAGAGGAACATGGAGTTTAAAGTATTTTGTTTTTAGCCTTAACGGTAAATTCTTCTCAGTTTGGAATACTATGGTCGCATTGTAGATCTTCACCAGCCGCGACCCTTTGGGAAGTCCACCGTACATTTTCATCTTTCCAGAATGGATCTTCAGGCGGCAGTCCCAGGGCAAGGAAAACGGCGCAGCAAAGATAGAGGCTGCCGGTGCAGATATATCCTTCGCCTAATCCGGGCTGATAGCCGTAAACACCCGGACGCAGCCATCCCTGCGCATCAAAAACGCCGGAAGATTCCATAATCCGTTGAATAACGGCAGTAAGTGCACAGCGCACCTGCGCAGGCGCGAGCCCGGGAAAAAGGATATGCTCCAGCGCCGCCTGAGAAAGCATCTGAAAGGCCCCGAAGCGGTAGCAGATCGATCTTCCAATAATAGGATAGGTTCCTTCCGGAGAAATTAAGCGCTCTAAAATAAAAGCATAACGGGAAGCGCGCTTTTCAGTATCCGGCCGCATAGAGGCGATCTCTTCATCCGTATCCGAAAAGACACGGGTGATATCTACCAGCATGGGCGCTATGACAAAGCTGTTGTAGTAATCCACATGCAGAGGAGCTCCGTCCCCATACACGCCATCCCCTTTATACCACTGCGTATAGAAGGAACGCAGCGCATATTTAATCCGCAGCATGTCGTAATCCTCTTCTCCTAACAGGAAAAGCGCTGTTTCCACCATTCCACTGAAAAGCAGCCAGTTGCTGGGGCCGGGGCTAATCTTTCGGCTTTTGCGCAGCGCTGCCGCTACCTGCCTCTTCAGTCCGGCATCCATTGCGCCGATCAGGCTTTCAGGCGCCCTCACCAGCCCATGTGCAAGGAATGCGGCGTCAACGACCGGCTGGGCCCCCATGTCGTAATTCATATAGTCAGGGGACTGCGGATTAGTTGCAAAATCAAGGCAGCGCAACGCCATCTGCTGATATTCGGCGCGCAGCTTCTCTTCCTCCTCTGTCAGCCCCTTCAGCTCGATCCAGGGGGCGATGCCACACAGCGTCCTTCCAAACGCTTCTAAATGTGCAAAGGGACGGCGGTCATAATCCTGCTGTTCGACCGGCATGACGGTGCGCAGCCTGCCCTGCGACAGTGCATGCAAAACCGGCCGGGCAATTTTATCCATCATTTCTACCCAATAAGCCCTTTGTTCCTGTTGCGTCATCATTCATCTTCCTCCTTTAAATATAGCTGGTTAATCTCTTACCAGTATGGATTCCATTCTCTCTGCATACGCCGCAGCCCTTCCAGATAAAAGTAGTCGCCCCATATGCAGCATTCGTCATCCCCATGACCGCTCCCCTCTTTACCCGGCCGATCCTTTTTACAGTATACCCCGTGCATCAGCAGCCCGTTGGATAGATTCGCTGGAGTAAGATATCCATCTGTCAGGTTCATAAGCATGGCAGCGGCGGCGTTGTGATAGACTCTCCGGAGGGGATTCTCCTGTGAAAGGCTGCCCTCTATCTCCAAAAGCCCGCAGGCTGCTATCGGCGCGGCAGAGGAATCACGCGGATCATTATCTCCCGTAAAAATCAGATCCCAGCAGCAGATATCATCCTGCGGCAGCCGGTTAAGAAAATAATGGGCAAGCCGCTGCGCCATTGCCAGAAACTCCGGCTCCTGCGTGTACCGGTAGGCCAGTGCAAGGCCATAAATTGCCCAGGCCTGGCCGCGCGACCAGCAGGAATCATCGTTGTATCCCTGCCCTTGAGAGCCAAAGCAGGGCTGGCCGGTCACCTCGTCAATTTTATAGCGCTGGAATGTGGAGGCATCCTCCCGGATCATATAGCTGCAAACCTGGGAAATGTGGCTAAGCGCTTTTAAATAGTAGGAACGTTCCCCCGTCTCCTTCGCCGCCCAAAAAAGCAAGGGGATATTCATACAGCAATCGACAATAAATACTCCCTGCGTATCGCTATCCCGTACCTGAATGATTCCGGCCCGTTCACTGAAGCGTCCCGCCAGACGGTCAGCCGCTTTCAAGCAGAGCTGCTTGGCTTTGGGAGAACCGGTGAGCTTATACTGTGCCAAAATGGAAGGAATATATAAAAATCCGATATCATGATGGGCAAGTCCGAGGTTGTTTTGTAGGCGCAGCTCGTAATCATCATACTGCGCCTCGGCAACTGCGCGAAACAGTGCATCACCTGACAGCTCATAGCTCAACCAAAGCATTCCTGTCCAAAAGCCGTTTACCCAGTCTCCTGTGTTATCCTGTCGGGAATAGACAAGCCCCTCACTGGCAGCGCTGGGATATTGGTGAACAAAATCCGGTATAATTTTACGGATGCGCCCGAGCACCTCGCGAATTCCGCGTTCGATGAAGGCAGGATCATACTGAAAGCGTTCCGGATTCCGTACAGGCTCAAACTGCACTCTTTTTGTGTACTTTACCATTATTTGCCCCTTTCCTGATAGCGCATGCCAAACAGCGTGCACCATCGACACTTTTGGTGTATAATATAAGATGATGGCTGTCCATTTTCCATCCCCGAAAGAGGAGGATAAGATTGTTATGAAAAGGCGTTCCCTGATTGTTAAGGTTCTCGGCTCCTATCTGGCGCTTCTGATCCTGCCGGTTTTCCTGTTCACTACTTTTGCCGGTTATTTCTGCAACCGCTATATCGTTGATACCGTGCTGGAAAAGCAACAGATGTTGGCCGAACGCTATGTGGATGAGCTTAACGGCCTGGTCGGAAAATTCCAGAAAATAGCCAGGGATATGCGCCTGAAAAAAATTTTCATCCGCGAATATGCACGGGAGATTCCAGTCGTTTTTTATGACATCCAGGACTACCTAATCGATGCAACCAGCAGGTTGGATCTGGCGGCCGAGGCCTTTTATTACACCCTGCCGGATAACAGGACCTATACTTCTCAGGGGGTATATACCAGCTACCCGCCATTGGACTCCCTGATGCAATCCTGTACTTATTTAAAGGACAGCTGCTGGATGAACAGTGGGGAACAGCTGCATTATATCGCACCTTTGGAATATTCGGCCAACGGAACGTTAATGGGGGCTGCTGTCTTTTCGATTTCCCGCAGCTATTTCGATGAACAGCTTGAATATACCAGCCTTGTGCCGGAAACAGTCAGCAGCGTTTCCTTCAATTTGCAGGAGCTGTACTGCTCCGGCCGGGAAGCTCTCGCTAAAAAACCGGACAAGCAGTATCATCATGTTTATGCCGACCCATCACACGGACGGGGTTTTCGCATCGACTACCATATACCCAAACGCCGCATTCTGGAAAATGATCTCTATCCCATCCAGGTCGCCGTAGGTTTTGCGATGCTGATGCTGACATCCGGCGGCCTTATTGTCTTTATCATGGTGCGCAAAAACTACCTTCCCCTTCAGCGCACGCTTCTGCGCCTTCTGCTGGAGACCTCGCCCAGTGAGCCGATCGAAAGCGCGCCGGCACTGAATCAGGCGGTCGATCAGATTATTACCCTGAAAAGGGAGCTGGCAACCGGCAACCAGCTTCTTCTCCGGGAGCACTACCTATATCGGCTGATTGATGGATCCCTTCAAAAAGGCAACATACCGGATAAACCGGAAGAGGTTGATCTGTCCGGTCCCTGCTATGTCTGTATCTTTTCCGACGAACCTCAGGAACAGCTCGAACCGCCTGCCGGACTGTCATATGAGCGGATTCCTCTTGCTCCCCAAAGTAGCTGCCTGATCCTTTCCGGCGGACACTCTGTGCTCGAGGATACCCTTCACCATCTGGAAGCGGAATTGGAAACCCGGCAGGGACATAGCGGCATCGGCAGCATCGCGGAAGCACCCGAAAAAATCGCCGAAAGCTTTCTTCATGCGCGCTTTGCCTATCATGATGCTGTCCGCCGAAAAAAAACCGTAACCAGCTATAATGGATTTGACGAGGAAAGTACCGAGCAGTATCCCTATGATCTGCTGGAAGCGCTGGATGTCGCCTGCCGCAGTGGGGATGCGCAGCGCATCGACTGCCTGAGTGCTATGATCCGGAATTTCATTCTGGAACAGGACGACCGGTTTTTGGGCGCGTGTATTTTTGAAGACTATTTGAAATCGGCAGCCTATGGTGTAGAAATCCTGCGGATGGATGAAAGTGGCGGAACGGCTCTGCGCGAAAAATATTATCGTCTCCGGCCTGCCGGCTGCCGTGCCATTGCGGACAGCATATCGGAGATTTCCCTACTCATTCGGGAGCGTCTTTGTGAGCAGCGGCGGTCCAGGGCGGTCAGCTTTGAGGAGCTGAAGGCATATCTGAACACGCACTTTCTCGACCCCGGTTTTTCTTTGAAATCACTGGCTTATGAGTTGGGAACTTCCTCCTCCAATTTGAGCCACCTTTTCAAAAAGGGGATGGGCATTACGCTGACAGAATATATCGACCAGCTGAAAATGGAATGTGCCAAGAAGATGCTGGCCGATCCTTCCAACAGCGTGAGCGATATCAGCCGCCGGTTGGGCTTTGCCAATCCCTCTACCTTTATCAAAAAATTCAAGGCATCGGCAGGGACGACACCCGGGGAATACCGATCTGGTTCGAATTCCTTCACCCCTTGATGGATCCGATCATAACGCCTTTAACAAAATGCTTTTGAACGAAGGGGTAAATACACAATACCGGCGCGGAGGCAACGATGATGACCCCATATTTAATGGTGCGGGCAATGTGCTCCATGCGTAGCAGCAGCTCCGGATCGGTGTTTTCCATATCAACGGCCTGCCCGGAAATCAGGATATCGCGCAGAATCAGCTGAAGCGGGAACTTACTCTGAGAATTAATGTAGACCAGCGCGCTGAAGAATGAGTTCCAGTGGCCCACACAGTAATACAGCGCCATGATGGCAATGATCGATTTGGAAAGCGGGAGAACGATATGGGTAAAAAACACCGGAATGGTACAGCCATCAATATCCGCCGCCTCCTGCAGCTCTTTGGGAATTGTTGAGGCAAAGAAGGTACGGGTCAATATCAGGTTGTAAACCGAAAAGGAACCCATAATCATCAGAACCAGCCGCTGATCGATGAGGTGCAGCGCTTTCACCACCAGGTAGGTCGGAATCAGGCCGCCGCTGAAATACATGGTGAAGACCATCAGCTTCATCAGAATCCCTCTGCCGCGCAGATCAGAGCGCGAAAGAGCATACCCCGCCGGGATAGTGATAGCCAGGGCAATAAGTGTTCCAAAAAATGCATAAAGGATAGAGTTTAAATAACCGGTCCAGATGCGCTTATCTCCCAGGATATAGGTGTAGCCCTCCAGGCTGATCCCTTTCGGGAAAAGAATTACCTGACCGGTCGCCACCTGATCCGGGTCGCTTATCGAGGCAATGACGACAAAATAAAGTGGGTACATGACCAGAATCAGAATCAGGGTAGCCATCAGCAGAATGACCGCGCCGAAGACCTGATCCTGCCTGTTCTCGCGAATAGCTCTTTTTGACACAGCTTTTCCCCCTTTACCACAGGCTGGTTCCGCTGACATACTTTGAAAACCGGTTGACAGCGATGACAACGATAAAATTCACAATGTTGTTAAACAGGCCGATTGCCGTGGAGTAGCTGAACTGCGCGCTCTGGATGCCAATCTTATACACATAAGTAGAAATGATCTCCGAATAGTCGATATTGACGGCGTTTTGCATTAAATAGGCCTTTTCAAAGCCTACATTCAGAATAGAGCCCGCATTGAGAATGAGCAGAATAATCGCCGTTGGCATAATGGAGGGCAGATCGATGTTCCATATCCGTTGCAGCTTGGTTGCGCCATCCACAATGGCGGCCTCATGCAGCTCGGGGGCGACGCTGGCAAGCGTTGAAATATAGATAATCGAGCTCCACCCCATATTTTGCAGGACACCGGACCAGACATAGATGTGGCGGAAATAGCTCGGGTTGGTCATGAATCCGACCGGCTGGATTCCCAGCAGAGCCAGCAGCTGGTTGGCAATCCCGTCCGAGCTGAGGAATGTAAACAGCATGCCGACAAATACAACGGTCGAAATAAAGTGCGGCGCATAAGTAACCGTCTGTACCAGCTTTTTATAGCGCTCGCTTTGCATATAATTGAGCAGCAGCGCCAGCAGGATAGGAACGGGGAAGCCCGCAACCAGTGCATAAAGGCTCAGAATGAGCGTGTTGGAAAGCAGGGTCCAGAAGTGGTAAGACTCGAAAAAGGTCATAAAGTGATGCAGCCCCACCCATTTGCTGCCCCAGATTCCCAAAGCCGGCCGGAAATCCTTAAAGGCTATCTGTATGCCATATAAAGGCGCATAGCTGAAAAGAAGAAGATAAAGTAAAGCCGGTGCCAAAAACAGATAGAGTATCCAGGTCTTGTGCAGATCCTTTCCGAGTGTTTTCCAATAGGAACGTTTCGGCTGTCCGATCGTCATCCTCATACCTCCTCATATGGTTTTGCGGCACGGAAAAAGACAGCATCTCCCCGTATCCGTCCACCGCTTTTTTGATGTGAAAAATAGGGCCGTTCCCGAAGGCCTGCTCCGGGAACGGCCCTGTATAGTTACCGATCCAGGAATTCCTGGTTGAGCTGCGTGTATTCTTCCGTCTTCAAATCCGACAGAGTTTTCAAGTGTGCTTCCCATTTTGTATCATCGATCCCATTCATGATCGAATCGGCCACGAATTTTTTCAGATAGGTATCGATATCGGTCAGCAGCAGGGCTTTTTTCTGAGTATTATCTACTGTATCCAGTCCGGTAGGCATTCCATAAAGCGCAAACGGCATGGAGGCTTCGATCAGATCCCGTTTAAGATCGGGGGCAGGGTTATCCGGATCGATAACCGACCTCACCTCATCGCGGTGCAGCATCCAGAGAGCAGGCGTCTGGCCGCTGAAGGAAGTATCTGCGCGCTCAATCGGCGGATTGGTGTCAGCCGGGACAGGCAGATTGATACCAAACATCTCTTTTCCATCAATGGTAACGCGTTTCCAGTTCACATTCTCCAGACCGCGGCCCCACCTGAGCGCCATTTCGGTGGAGGAATTGATATAGTCATACCAGCGTACCAGCACTTCCGGCTGCTTGCAGGCAGAGGTGATCTGTACACCCGTCATCTGGTTAATATAGTTCGCGCGGATAAGCTGTGTGCCATCCGGGCCTTTGAGCGGCGCAACACCCACATAGTTTTCTTTGTGCTCTGCGCCCAGCACATAGTGCGCGCGATAGGCCATCAATGCGCCGAAAATATCCTTGCCCTTGCCGCGGCTGTTGTACTGATCCAGGCTTTGGGTGAAGGCTTCCGGATCGATCAGTCCCTCGGAATACAGCTTGTTGAAATACTTCAGCGCCTCATAGTATCCCGCTTCCGCAGGAGCAAAGACTGCCTTACCATCCCGCACATAGATGTGCTGAGTCGTTTCCAGCGTATTGAACGAGCCGAACAGATTGCCAAGCCCGGTGGCCCAATCCCAGATGCCGTTAAAGGTAAGAGGGATTTCATCCGCCTGTCCATTGCCGTTGGGATCTTTCTCCTTGAATAGCTTGAGAACATTGTAAAATTCATCGGTCGTTGTAGGAACATCGGCCCCTACCGCTTCCAGCCAGTTCCTGTTTATCCAGAGCTGTTGGTCGATCTGGTTCATATAGGCTTCATCGCCACCCGGAAGGAAATGAATCTTTCCGTCAGGCGCGGTAAGAATATTCCGATATTCCGGCCGATCTTCAAACAGCTGCAAAACGTTGGGCGCATAGGAATTGATGTAATCATCGAGCACGGCAAGCTGCTCATACTGAGTGGCGACATCAATATTACCGATAAACATATCCGGCAGATCGCTGGAGGCAAACATGATGTTGACCTTTTCCTGCCAGTTTGCCTGGGGAATCTCCACCCAGTCAAAATAGACATTGGTCTCCTCCGCCGTTTTCAGATAACATTCCTTATCCTTGGCAGCGACCTTCGTGCTTACCTGATAGGCAACTACCTTGAAGGTTTCCGGTTCATTCAGAATGGGAAGTCCTTCCGGATTAAAATTGCTGTCGGCATCCGGCTTGCTTTCCGGCGCTGCCTGACTTGCCGCAGAAGCGCTGGAGGCTGGAGCGGCTTGGCTGCTGCTGGCAGCGGGGCTTTCTGAGCTGCAGCCCGCTAATGCGGCAATCAAAATGGCTGCTGACAGACCGGTACAGATTGCTTTTTTCAGTTTCATAGTTCTCCTCCTTGAATTTTTGGTTGCATGGACGTCACCTTGCAATTTTTAGAATAGCAAAGTTTCGGGTTGATGAAAATGCACAGTTATTGAATGAATGCATCGTATATTACATCTATTTAGAAAAAAATTATGCTATTTATACAATACTGTTTCCTTCCGCCTGATGGATAATGCCTTCAAATTGAGTGGGAATAATGCAAATTTGAACAAATTTTTTCTAGATAATTACCTAGCAGCTTTTTCTAACTATCCTATTATAGATTTTCAAACATAATGTTGGCCTGTTCAAAGCATCTGTCTTAGGGTAGGATACTACCGTCTTGTAATATCGTGACTGTGATATTGGTAAAAGCACTTATGCTAAGTATGAGGCAGGGCAACTCAATGTTCGGGCAAGTGTTTTGATAGAGCTAAAGAAAATCTATGGCTGTTCTTATGACGATTTCTTTTTGGGGCTTGATGAGCGTGTATAAGCGCTCACCCGTCCCCTCATACCTGTCCCGCACAGGTGCGTCTCGGTTAAACATATAAAAAGCATCGGCTCCCCATGCAGGAGAACCGGTGCCCTTTGCATATATCCTGTATAAATCCAGCAGAAGTGGAAAACAACGTGACAGCCATTTTGTCCGTCACGTCAGGTATCTTTGCTACTCATTCCGCCCTCCGGCGCGGGCACCTCCCCACTACCGTGATATACCCCCTCTCCTTCAGCTCCCGGTTCATCCCCCGCACAATCTGGTAAGCCTTGCTCCTGCTGACCCCCATCATCTCCGCCACTTCTTCCGCCGTTATAATACGCTTCCACGCCAGTGGAATGCGTACAGCCGGAAGAGCTGGATGAAGACGAACGGATCAGAAAGCATAACGCCTATCTGGAAAACCAGAATGCACAAAAGAAGAAAGGGGGATAAGGTCTGGCAATCTCAAGGAAGGAGATTCTATGTCCGTAACCAAAGATAAAAATGGAAAATGGATGTCCCAAATCCGCGTCAGGGATTGGACGGGGAAGGAAATCCACAAAAAGAAAAGAGGCTTCCCAACGAAACGGGAAGCCCTGCAATGGGAGCATGCATATATCAGCCAGGCTGACGGGAGCTTAGGGATGGGTTTCAAAGACTTCATCGAGCTCTACATGCAGGATATGGGGAAAAGGCTGAAAGCCTCGACGGTAGCCAACAAGCATTTCCTCATTGACCTGAAGATCACGCCGTTCTTTGGCAGAATGCCGCTCAATGAAATCAAACCTACCCATATCCGACAGTGGCAGAACCAGCTGAGCTCTTACTGTGATGAAAACGGCAGGCCCTACTCGCAGACTTACCTTAAGACCATCCATAACCAACTGACGGCTATCTTTAACTATGCAGTCAAGTATTATGGCTTAAAGGAGAACCCCTGCCATAAAGCCGGAAGTATGGGGAAGAAGAACGCCGGGGAGATGAGCTTCTGGACGAAGGAGGAGTTTGCCGCCTTTATCGAAGCGGTCAAGGACAAGCCGGCCTCTTATGCCATCTTCATGACGCTCTACTACACCGGCATACGGGAGGGGGAGCTGTTGGCCTTAACCCCTGCGGATATCGACCTCGGCAAGTCCACCCTGCGTGTTAACAAGAGCTATCAGCGGCTGGGCGGGGAGGATGTTGTGAGCTCCCCAAAGACGCCGAAGAGCAACCGGGTGATACCCATTCCGGAGAAGCTCTGCGACTGCCTGCGGGTGTATATGGGGCAGTGTTATGGGCTGCAAGAGAATGACCGGCTGTTCCCTTACGCCAAGTATTTCCTAAGCCATGAGATGGAGCGCGGCTGCAAGCGCTCTGGTGTTAAAAGGATCAGGATTCACCAGATCCGCCACAGCCACGCGAGCCTTCTAGTCGAGATGGGTGTCTCCCCGCTGCTGATTGCAGAACGTCTCGGCCATGAGCGGATACAGACCACGATGGAGACCTACAGCCATCTCTACCCGAACAAGCAGGCCGAAGTAGCCAGGCAGCTTGACGGACTCATGCCCGAAAGCTGATGCCTACAAAAATTCCCGCATTTGTAGCCATTTCGTAGCCACTCAAAATGGAAAAGCTCATAGAATGGCATAACTAAGCCATTCTATGAGCCAAAAAATCATAAATTTTCTATTCCCACTCGATCGTTGCCGGCGGCTTGCTGGTGACATCATACACGATCCGGTTTATGCGGCCCACCTCGTTGACGATGCGGATAGATGTGCGATCCAATACCTCATAGGGAAGCCGGACCCAGTCGGCCGTCATAAAGTCGGTGGTGTTCACGGCGCGTAGCGCGAGCGTATAATCGTAGGTGCGTCCGTCTCCCATCACGCCGACGGAACGCATATCGGTTAAAACGGCGAAATACTGGCCGATGGAGCGTTCCAGTCCGGCCTTTGCCACCTCTTCCCGGAAAATGGCATCCGCTTCGCGCAGGATGGCGAGCTTTTCTTCGGTGATCTCTCCGAGCACACGGACGGCCAGCCCAGGGCCGGGAAAGGGCTGACGCCACACCAGATAATCCGGAAGCCCTAATTCTGTCCCAAGCGTGCGGACCTCATCCTTAAAAAGCAGCCGAAGCGGCTCGATGATCGCCTTGAACCCAATGGTATCCGGAAGTCCGCCGACGTTGTGATGGCTTTTGATGGTGGCGGCATCTCCTGCGCCGGATTCGATGACATCCGGATAGATCGTCCCCTGTGCAAGATAATCGACCGCCCCGATCTTCTTAGCCTCCTGTTCAAACACGCGGATGAATTCTTCGCCGATGATCCGGCGTTTAAGCTCCGGATCGGTAACGCCCCCCAGCTTGCCCAGGAAATGATCCGCCGCAGAGACCCGTACAAAACGAATGGGCATCGTTTTAAACGCACGCTCCACTTCATCCCCTTCGTCCTTGCGCATGAGACCCGTGTCGACAAAGATACAGGTCAGTTGCTCGCCAATCGCCTGGGAGAGCAGCGCTGCGCATACCGAGGAATCCACTCCGCCGGAAAGAGCGAGCAGCACCTTGCCGCCCCCTACCTTCTGCCGGACCTCCTCGATCGCCTGAGAGGCGTAGCTGCCCATTGTCCAATCCCCGCGCGCACCGCAGACATCGAACAGGAAGCCGCGCAGCATCTGAAGGCCGTTTTCCGTGTGGTTTACTTCGGGGTGATACTGCATGCCGAAGAGCCGGCGTTCTGGGTTTTCCATGGCCGCAACCGGACAGTCCGCCGTTTGTGCGACGCTTCTAAAGCCTTCCGGCAACCGGCGGATATAGTCGTTGTGGCTCATCCAAACAGCGCCTTCTTGCGGCAGATCCCGAAAGAGGGGGCTGGAGCGGTCAAACTGGGCGAGCGTTTTTCCGAACTCCTTGACCGGCGCAGAACCGACCTCCCCGCCGCAGAGCTTGGCCATCAACTGGCAGCCGTAACAGAGGCCGAGCACCGGAATCCCCAGCTCAAGAAGCGCCGGATCTACGCTGGGCGCTCCCTTTTCCGTTACGCTGTTCGGCCCGCCTGTGAAGATAATCCCGATGGGATCCCTCTTTTGGATTTCCGCGATAGGTATTGTGTAGGGAGCCACCTCGCAATAAACGTTCCATTCCCGTACCCGCCGGGCAATCAGTTGGTTGTATTGTCCGCCAAAATCTAGGATCAACACCCGTTGGTTTTTCATCGTCCATACCACTCCTTCGATCGCCTGCCGCGGCGGTCCATTCGCTTTTTTCGCCGCCGCTGTATCTCCTATTCTCCTTTTATTTTGCCAAACTTCCTTTTAAAAAGCAAGAAAAATCGGCGTCCGGCGCTTCAATATGGGCATCTTCACCATTTCTATTCGTCCACCGCCCGCAAAAAAAGTGAGGCGGGCTATTGGTGTTTGGCCGGCTTTTGTGTATAATGGTAAAGGTATAGACAACCCCTGAAAAAATGAAAGGTGGTCGAGCCCGTGTATAAGGATATCATGGATACCATCGGTTTCGTGCGCAGCGCGGATCCGGAGGTTGGGGAGGCGATGGGGCTGGAGCTTCAGCGCCAGCGCCGCAACATTGAACTGATTGCATCGGAGAACATCGTTTCCCCGGCCGTTATGGCGGCAATGGGTTCCGTCCTGACGAATAAATACGCCGAGGGTTATCCCGGTAAGCGGTATTATGGCGGCTGCGTGGATGTCGACGTGGTGGAGAACATCGCGCGCGAGCGTGCAAAAAAGCTGTTTGGCGCGGATCATGCCAATGTTCAGCCCCATTCGGGCGCGCAGGCGAACCTGGCGGTTTATTTTGCACTGTTGCAGCCGGGCGATACGGTGCTTGGCATGAGCTTGGCCGAGGGCGGCCACCTGACCCATGGTTCGCCGGTCAATCTCTCCGGCAAATATTATAACTTCGTCTCCTATGGCGTGGATGAAAAGACCCACCGGATTGATTATGAGGAGGTGCGCCGCCAGGCGCTTGCCTGCAAGCCGAAGCTGATCGTTGCCGGTGCGAGCGCCTATCCGCGCGTCATCGATTTTGAGAAGTTTGCCGCCATTGCCAAAGAGGTGGGCGCTTATTTCATGGTGGATATGGCCCATATCGCCGGCCTGGTAGCGGCGGGCCTGCATCCCAATCCGGTGCCCTATGCCGATGTCGTCACCACCACCACCCACAAGACGCTGCGCGGCCCGCGCGGCGGCCTGATCCTCTGCCGGGAGCAGTATGCCAAGCAGATCGATAAGGCCATTTTCCCCGGCACGCAGGGCGGCCCGCTTATGCACATTATCGCCGCCAAGGCCGTCTGCTTCGGCGAGGCGCTTTCGGAGGACTTCAAGGCTTACCAGAAGCAGATTGTCGCCAACGCCAAGGCGCTGGAAAACGGCCTGCGCGCGCGCGGGTTCGATATGGTCTCCGGCGGCAGCGACAATCACCTCATCCTGCTGGATCTGCGTAAGATGGGCGTTACCGGCAAGGAGCTGGAGCACCGGCTGGACGAGGTGTATATCACCGCCAACAAGAACGCGATCCCCAACGATCCCCAGTCCCCTTTCATCACCAGCGGCGTCCGTCTGGGCACCCCGGCCGTGACCACGCGAGGGATGGTCGAAAAGGATATGGAGGTCATCGCGGAATGTATCTATCTGGCCGCTGCCGATTTTGAGAACAGCGCCGGCCAGATCCGTGAGAAGGTGCAGGCGCTCTGCGAGCAATATCCGCTTTATGAATAGGATCTGGAAGAAATAGGCGGCTCGGTTTCAAAAGGAATGGGCGGCCGCTGCGAATCGATAGGCGGGCGGTTTTGGCTGCAAGAACGGCCTGAACCGCCCCCTTTTCCGTCCCCGGCGGCGCCGGGCAATCCGGATAGGGCTTTCATATCCCTGTTCCCCATCCCCGCGAGGTGCGGAAGCGACTGAGTAAGGGAGCTGAAAATATGGCGTCTCCATTAGCGGATCGCATGCGTCCCACCACGCTGGACGAGGTGGTAGGACAGCGGCATATCCTGGGACCGGGGAAGGTGCTGCGCCGCTTGATCGAGGGCGGCACGATTCCCAATCTCATCTTTTACGGTCCCTCCGGCGTAGGAAAAACGACCGTTGCGCGGATTCTATCGGCCCAAGCGCACAAAAAGCTCTACCGCTTGAATGGAACCACCGCGTCCACGGCCGATATCAAGGCGATTGTGGAGGATCTTGGAAGTATTGACGCCATGGGCGGCGTTATCCTGTATCTGGATGAAATCCAGTACCTCAACAAAAAGCAGCAGCAAACGCTGCTGGAGTTTATTGAGGATGGGTCGATTACCCTCATTGCCTCCACCACCGAGAACCCTTATTTTTATATCTACAACGCCATTCTCAGCCGTTCAACGGTCTTTGAATTTAAGCCGGTGGAGCCGCAGGATATTTTTCCTGCGCTTCTGCGCGCCAAGGGGCTGTTAGAGGAGGAAACAGGGGAGGAGCTGGTGATCTCCGAACCGGCCTTGCAGCGCATTGCCGCGCGTTCGGGCGGCGATGTCCGCCGGGCGCTGGGAAGCCTGGAGATGCTTGCCCTTTCCGCCGGCTTTGATGAAGCGGGCCGCCGGATAGTGGCTGACGAACGGGTAGACGAGGTGACGGTCCGCGGCGGAATGCGCTACGATCGCAGCGCCGATGAGCACTATGACATCCTTTCCGCCTTTCAAAAGTCTATCCGCGGGTCGGATGAGAACGCAGCGTTGCACTATCTGTGCCGTCTGCTCGAAGCGGGCGACCTGATTTCTGCTTGCAGAAGGCTGCTGGTCTGTGCTTGTGAGGATATCGGGCTGGCCTATCCCCAGGCGATCCCGGTTGTAAAAGCCTGCGCCGATATCGCCATGCAGGTAGGGCTGCCGGAAGCGCAGCTCCCTCTGGCCGATGCGGTCATTCTGTTGTGTACTGCGCCGAAGTCCAATTCAGCGACGGCGGCGGTGGAGGCCGCCATGGCGGATATCAAAGCGGGGATGGCGGGCCCCATCCCCCGGCAGCTCCAGAACAAGCACTATGACAGCGCCGAGGTGGAAAGGAAGGGGCAGTTCTATCTTTATCCGCATGATTACCCAGGCCATTGGGTAGAACAGCAGTATCTGCCCGATGCTCTGCGCGACCGGATTTACTACCGCTTTGGGGAGAATAAGGTGGAGCAGGCGGCGCAGGGCTACCGGGAGAAGCAGCGGGCCGGTAGGGGCAGGGCGTAACCCCTCCCCGGTATCTATAAGATCAGGGCGACGGCCCTGGCAAGAAAGAGAGGGATTGGAATGCCAAAAGATATGCGAACCTATCGCGGATATGGCCGGCGGCGTTACAGCGGCCGGGTGACGTTTTTCATCTGCCTGCTGTTTGTCGTTCTGCTTGCCGGCGTTGCGGCGGCGTTGATCCTTCTGAACCGGCCGGAGACGGTTTCCGGAGGGCCGGTGGCCGGGTTGGGCTATGATGAGACGGCGCGGGTGGGCATGCTGGAGGAGGGGGAAGCGGGCGATCTGCTGGGCCTGGATGAATTTCAGTACCGCCTGAACCGGACGCCGTCCGCCGTCAAGGGGGAGGCCAACTGGCGGATCGAAAACCCGCCGGAGAACCGGCAGCTCATGCGTGTGTCCGTCCGCCTGCCGGATGGTACGGTTCTCTATGAAACCGGGCTGATAAAGCCCTATTACTCCATCCGCACCGGTCCGCTTCTCCAGAAGCTGGAGCCGGGAATCTATAACGTGACGGCGGAGATCACCGTTTTGGATGCGGTCAGCCGCGAGCCGGTTTCCTCGGCGGAGGAGGAGCTGGTCTTGCAGGTGGAATAAAAGGGCTTGGCATCCGGTAGTCGTCCGGTTTGCAGAAACAGGGCCGCCCGCAAAATGTTCCGGAACCGAAGGCGCCTGTCATATCTTGAGCGGACGGATCTCTTGACCGTCTGCCTCGGTTGCCGGGAGCGGCAAGAGGGCCGCTCATTCGCCGGTGACAGCAGAGCTCTAAAAAAAGCAGCCGGCGGCGCAGAGAGAGCGCCGCCGGCTGTACGTCTTAGGAGGCAACCAACGATGAATATTCCAGAAAGGATCCGGCAGTTGACCGCCGGCCGGCCGTTCACGGCCGACACGGTGGGCATGTCCGGCGCGCAGATACTTTGTTTTGAGGATAGGGTCCTGAAGCTAGAAGCGATAAGCGATGAATCCGACCATGAGCGCGAGATGCTCGCTTGGCTGGAGGGAAAGCTCCCCGTGCCCAAAATCCTTTGCGCCGAGTCAAGGGACGGTCAAAACTTCCTGCTGATGAGCCGGATGGAGGGGGAAACGGCTTGCAGCCCCCGGATGCTGGACGATCCGGGGACGCTGGTAAAGCGCCTGGCGGAAGCCCTCCGCGCGCTTTGGCTGCTGGATACCGCCGGGTGCCCGAACCCCGCCTACAGCACGCTGGATCACAAGCTGCGGCTTGCGGAGCGCCGCGTTTCTGCGCACCTTTGCACGCTGGAGGATGCAGAGCCCGAAACCTACGGGGAGGAGGGCTTCTCCTCCCCGGAAGAGCTGTTGGATTGGCTCAAAGCCCACCGGCCGCAGGAGAACCTGGTTTTCTCCCATGGAGACTTCTGCCTTCCGAACATCTTCCTGTTCCCGCAGGGGGGAAGCGGCTTTATCGATCTGGGAAGGAGCGGATTAGCGGATGCTTATCAGGATATCGCCCTCTGTTACCGGAGCCTAAAGCACAACTTCGGCGGGAAGCATGGGGGAAAGGCTCATCCGGGCTTTTCTCCTGAGCGCCTTTTTGAAGAACTGGAGCTTTCGCCGGATTGGGAGAAAATCCGGTACTATACCCTCTTAGACGAGCTGTTCTAAAGGAGAATGGGGCTAGGATTGGGGCGGCCAGGAGAGGGTAAACGACAGGTCTGTTCCACCTGTAGCGTCGATGGCATAGCGGCCGCTCAGCCCTTTTCCCTCATCCTCCACCCACAGCTCATAGGCAGCGGGCTCAAATTCTAAAAGAATGTATTTCCCTTCGTAGTCTGTCCAGCCGTCCGAGACCAGTCGGCCGGTTTCGGATTTTCGCACCTCCACCCGCAGCCCGTTCGCCGGTTCCAGGGCGGCGCGCTTGAAAAACAGCACCAGCTTTTGACTGCGCTTCTCCAAGGTGGTCAAGGGCGGCTCCCCTGCAAAAATGACGGTATGTAGCTGCGTCCCCTGGAAGGGCTGCACAAACAGCCGGTGCTTCTGCGTATAAACCGGCGTGGACAGATTGTTTTTGAGCGTCAGCGCATACGACCCGTAGATGGCGGCCTGGGCCCGGTAGATTCCGTCCCTGTTGGTCTTTTTGGCCCGCAGCGGCAGGGGGGAAGCGGAGTCCTTCGTCTCTTCGGTTTTTAGCGGAAGGGCGGATGCCACCACGTCCGGCACGGCGTTTCCGGAGGGATCCAGCACCCGGATAGCCACATCCCGCAGCGGGTATTCCTTCGGATCGGCGTAAGCGCCCGGCTGCGGCGGATTTTCCAGTAGGGGAAGGGTATATTCCCGGCTGCCGCCCGAATAGGGGACCGAAAAGGTCTGCTCGGCGCCGCCCTCTTCGGCTGGCGGGTAGTTAAAGGAAAGGGTATAACTGTCGATGGCCGGATCCACAAAAATCAGCCGGCCGCTGAAATCGGTGAAGCCCAACTGCCCATCCGTTCCGGGATGGACTTTTTCCGTTCCGTCCGGATACGCCGGATGCTCCCGCCCGCCTCTGGCATAAAGCCCGCGGACAGGCTCGCCCTTTTCATCCACCACATGCAGCACGAGCTTTTGCGGGATTTTGGCCAGGCTGGTCTCCGGCTTTTCCTGCTCCCAGCGCAGGGCAAGCGGATAGGGCTGCTCCCCTTTTTCCAGGCGGAAGGTATGGCTTTGCTCCGAAACCGGCCGGGAGTAGGTGTTGGCGAGCGTAACGGTGTAGGAGCGTCCGGCCTCATAGCGCCCGGCCTCATAGATCCCGGAGACGCCGGTCTCCGCTCTTCCCTTCGACGCCGGAGAATCGCCACATATCGCACTGCTTCCATCTGCGGGAAGGATGAGGACGCGCAGCCCAGAGACAGGTTCCCCCGCCGCATCGGTTGCCTGAATGCGGAGCGGGCGCAGCGAGGGCTGCGCACCGGGCGCGGCAAAGGCCAGCATGCCCAGCAGCGGCAGCAAAACCAAACTGCTGAAGAGACGTTTTTTCCAGTTTGCCATCGTTTGACTCCTCATTTCCCTGTGATCGGTTGTTAAAGTTTGAAAGCGGCCGGGACGGTTAAAGCTCCGGGGAACCGGGATGCGGCTCTTTCGCTTGCAAGCCGCCCTCCGGCGGAGGAAGGAGGACGGCGGAACGCTCGCGCGCTCCAGAGGGCGTATATGCCGCCAGATACCCGGACATCTCGTCCGCCGCGTCAATACGGTGTTCTTCGGGGTAGGGACTGCCTTTTCTCTGATACAGGATGATTACCTCCATTTTTGAATAAAGCCTAAAATGGACAGCGTCCCACCCGTAGCCTGGCGGCACGGATGGGACGTAAGGAATCCCCGCAGCGTTCCCGTCGAACCGCCCTGAATCCTATTTAGCCTTTCAGCCGGATAAGGCGGTTTTTTTAACGGTTCCGTCTTTTGCCGCTGCTGCGGCAGAGGACCGTATCAACCAAAGGGCGGGAAACGTGGGGGTAAAGCGCAGAGGTATGAGCACCGTTTCACGCCGCTTCCTTTGCTGTCCGCTCTTATTGTGCGCAGGCTTAAAGGCGTTATGAGAGGAAATTTTTGTTCATTGCGAAAGCAGTCCGGTCATTCGCCGGCGTCCGCCAGAAGGGTTTCCAGCAGATCGGTTTCCACCAGCGTAAACGGGTTGATGTAAACGCCGTTGATGGAGGCGGAAAAATGGAGGTGCGGCCCGGTGGAGAAGCCGGTGGATCCCACCTTGCCCAGAATATCACCGGTTTTTACCTGATCGCCCGCTTCCACATCCAGCGATTCCATGTGGAAATACCAGGATTTCAGCCCATACCCATGTTCGACCACCACCGTGTTGCCCGTCAGCTTTACAAAGTCTGCGAACAGTACCTTGCCGTTCTGTGCGCACTGGACCGGGACGCCCGCTGCTGCGCTCAGATCGACGCCGTCATGCCGCGGATTGGGCTGGCCGTTGACATAACGGATCATCCCGAATTGCGTGGTAATGGGTCCCTGGACGGGGAGGAGGAACCGTCCGTCAAAGTACCGCGTATCGTCATACAGCTCTTTGAGCGGCCAGATTTTGGCGCGGTATTCCTTAGAAGCCTCGTCGCTGAAAATGGTGTCCCCCGCCGTTCCTTCATCCACCGTGAGCTGCTGAACCTCGAACGCCTTATCCGTCACCTCGATATCGAAGGAAACCGGCTCGGAAAAATCATCGCCGGAGATCGAGATGCGGTAGGCTCCGGGGAGCGTGAAATAGCTCAGCGGCAGGAAGGCGATGAAGCGTTCCTCATCCAGCGGGGAAAAGCGGGGAACGAATCCGAAATCATTGTCAATTTTCATCGTTGCCGGGGATTTCGCACCGGCAACGATAATCGCCAGCGTTTCGCCCGGATTGATCTGCTGGGTAGAGATGGAAACCGAGGGGGAAACGGCCGCCTTCACCGGCTCCTTTACGGCGGCGGAAGCCGGAGCTTCGGCCGGGAGAGAGGATTCGCTGCTGGAAATGTTTCCCGGTTCGCTGGAAGGGGCGGAAGAGACTGCGCCGGATGCGGTCCTGGAAGAGGCGGCGGCCGCGGAACTCTCTTTCTGCGCCGGTTTTTCTGTTTCTTTGGAAGAAACATCCTGTTTCCTGGAAGAGACTGTCTGCTCTTCGGAAGAAACTTCCCGGACAGAGGAAGAGGACGAGCCGGCTTCCGCCGTTTGCGGGGAAGCCGGAAGGAGCGAAGCCGCATAGGCAAACGCGCCCACGCAGGCGGCGCACAGGATGATGAGAAGCGCTTTCAGTTTATTCATGGGGATCCTCCTAGATAAAAAAACGGATACCGGAAGCGGGGTTTTTACCCTGCCAGCTTTGGAGCGGATGGGATTTTAAAGAACGACCCTCTTGCATCGGCGAACATTTTGTGCTATCTTATCATAAAGATAGCATGTAGAGCGCCGGGCCAAGATACGGCCCGTGCTCCTCTTATTATATACGATTCAACTGAAAAATGCAAAATGTGCTGACCGGGAAAAGTAGCGCCCCAAAGAGGCGGCCGCCAGAGAAGGGATGGAGAATGCTGGAACCATCCCGGCCGTATCGGGGCATGAAGATGCACCCGCGAGCACGCCGCCTCAACCGGGAGCTTCCTGTAGTATGGCGGTGCGTTTACGCCGCGTTAAGGCGCATCAAAAGCGATAAATCAGAGTGGGACCGTGCGTTTTGGCGCGCCTCTGTCCGGAAAGGCCGGACAGAGGCTTTTTGTTTGCTGTTATAATGTAGAACGAGGATGGAACAGGGGGTTGGTAACATTGCTTTTTAAGGGGTTAAGACAAGATATTGCAGCTATCCGTGAGCGGGATCCTGCCGCCCGCAATGCGTTGGAGGTTCTTTTGCTCTATTCCGGCCTGCACGCGCTGATGCTCCACCGGCCTGCGCACTGGCTATATAGGCACAGGCTCTTTTTCCCGGCCCGGCTGCTTTCCCAGCTTGCCCGTTTCCTAACCGGGGTTGAGATTCATCCGGGCGCGCAGATGGGCCGGGGGATCCTGATTGATCACGGCTCCGGAGTAGTCATCGGAGAGACCGCCGTCGTTGGGGACGGCTGTACCATCTACCAGGGCGTCACCCTGGGAGGGACGGGCAAAGAAAAGGGAAAACGGCATCCGACGCTTGGGAAAAATGTCCTGGTCGGCGCGGGCGCGCGGATCCTAGGCCCCTTCGAGGTGGGGGATAACTGTAAGGTTGCGGCGAACGCCGTTCTGCTGGAGCCGCTCAAGGAAAATTCAACGGCGGTTGGCGTCCCGGCGCGCGCAGTGCGGGTGGCTGGGAAAAGGGTGGACGCCAACCAGCTCGATCAAGTTCACATCCCGGATCCGGTGGCGCAGGAGCTTTGCCGCCTGCGCATGCAGATAGAACAGCTTGAAAGCAAGATAAAGAGGTTGGAGGAGGAAAAAAATGAAGATCTTTAATACCCTGCACATGCAAAAGGAAGAGTTTGTCCCGCTGGAACCGGGAAAGGTCAAGATGTATGCTTGCGGCCCCACCGTCTATAATTTCATCCACATCGGCAACGCGCGGCCGATCTGCGTTTTCGATGTGCTGCGCCGGTATCTGGAATACCGGGGCTATGAGGTCACCTTTGTTCAGAATTTTACCGATATTGACGACAAGCTCATCCGCCGCGCCCAGGAGGAGGGGAGCACCGTTCCCGAAATCGCCGAGCGGTATATTGCGGAATATCAGACGGATGCCAAGGGCTTAGGGGTACGTCCGGCCACCCACCATCCCAGAGCGACCGAGAATATCGATAAGATTATTGAAATTGTCCGGACCCTGGAAGAAAAGGGCTACGCCTACAGCCGGAACGGCGACGTCTATTTCCGTTCCCGCAAATTTGAGGGCTATGGCAAGCTCTCCCATCAGCCGCTTGACGCGCTCGATGCCGGCAACCGGATCGACGTCAGCGACAACAAGGAGGACCCGCTGGATTTTGTCCTGTGGAAAGCGGCCAAGCCGGGGGAACCGAGCTATCCCTCCCCGTGGGGCCTTGGGCGTCCGGGCTGGCACATCGAATGCACGGCGATGATTCAGAAGTATCTGGGGGAGACGATTGACATCCACTGCGGCGGGCAGGATCTCATCTTCCCGCACCATGAAAACGAGATTGCGCAGGCGGAGTGCTGCACCGGCAAGGACTATGTCCGCTACTGGATGCACAACGGCTATATCAACGTCGACAACCGCAAGATGTCCAAGTCGCTGGGGAATTTCTTTACCACACGGGAGGTGGCGGAGAAATTCGGCTATGAGCCGGTGAAGTTCATGATGCTCCAAGCGCACTACCGCAGCCCGATCAACTATTCGCTGGAAATTATTGAACAGTGCCGCGCCGCGCTCGATCGGCTCTATAACTGCCGGAACAACCTGGATTTCGCCATTGCCAACGGAACGGACGCTCCCGGCGCAGAGGACGCGGCGTTTTTGGAAAAGGCCGATCAAAGACGGGAACAGTTTATCGAAGCGATGGAGGACGACCTGAACACGGCGGATGCGATTGCGGCGCTCTTCGAGCTGGCCCGCGACATCAATTCATTTACCGGCGCGCCGCGCGCCAAGGCAACGCTGGAGCAGGCCGCGCAGATCTTCGACGGGCTTTGCGATGTGCTGGGGCTGCTCTACAACCGGGAATCCGGGGATGTGGATGCGGAGATTGAGGCGCTGATTGAGCAGCGCCAGCAGGCGCGCCGGCAGCGCAATTTTGCGGAGGCCGATCGCATCCGGGATGAACTGAAGGCCAAAGGGATTCTTTTGGAGGATACGCCGCAGGGCGTGAAGTGGAAGCGGGCATAGCGGTTCGCTTCCAGCAGGGATCGAAAAGGGCGCGTGGCAGAACTGCATTCTGCAACGCGCCCTTCATCTTATCGGGGCTATCTTCTCTTTTTCTTGATGCCAACGACCACCAAGGCGGCAATGACGACGAGAGACACCACCAGCACAGCCGCAACGACGCCAATCATTGAATGATCGCCTGTAGCGGGATTTCCCGTGCTTGCAAAGGCGGGAGAGACCAGCAGGATGGCAAACACCATGCCAGACAGAAGAAGATTCCTCCATTTTTTGAGATTCATGTTCATCGTTCCTTTCACAGAGAAGTTTCATCTATCCAGCCGGGAAGAGGGAATCCAGCCCAAATTCCGGCCCATTGAGACGGATTTAGTCTTATTATAGTTTTTTCGGCCATTTCCTGTCAATGGATAATTTGTAAAGGATTGCCGGATTGTGGTATAATAACCGCAAAGCGGTTATTATACGCTGATTTATTTGGCCGCCCTATGGGCATGGCCTATAGAACTCCTTGCGCGCGTTGTACTGGTGGAAAAATAACTGGGGAGGCCGCTATACGGCTTTCATTTTTTGGGAGAATTGCGTCAGGGCCGGTCCGAGCCGCCGCGGCGCGGTCCGCCTTTGCAGCGGCATAAAATAGAAGGGGCGTTTAAGCATGGCGATAAAGAACGAAGTGGTCCGGCTGGAAATTACGGCGCTGACCAATGAAGGAAACGGGGTGGGACGGCACGAGGGGCTTACCGTTTTTGTGCCGCAGACCGCGGTGGGGGATGTGATTAACGCCCGGTTGGTCAAGCTCTATCCGCGCTATGCCTACGGCCGGTTGGAAACGCTGCTGGTTCCCTCTCCCGACCGGGTGGAGCCGGATTGTCCGGTTTACCGCTTTTGCGGAGGCTGCGCGCTGCGGCATATTGGCTATATGGCGGAGCTGCGGGCGAAGCAGCGGCTGGCTGCGGATGCGTTTACCCATATCGGCGGTTTTTCAGAGACGCTGTGCCGCCCGATTGTGGGGTGCTTTCAGATAAACGGCTATCGGAATAAGGCGATGTATCCCGTCCGCCGCGTGCAGGGAGAAGTTCGTATCGGCTTTTACCGCCGGAGGACGCACGAGGTGGTGGAGGCCTCCGGCTGTCTTTTACAGCCGGAGGAGTTTTCGCAGATTGCCGGAGCGTTGCGGCAGTTTTTAGAGGAAACGGGCCTTTCCTGTTATGATGAACAGACGGGGAAGGGGCTTGTGCGGCACCTTTATCTGCGGCGTGCGGAGGTTACCGGCCAAATCCTAGTCTGTTTGATTCTCAACGGGAAGAAGCTGCCCCAGGCCGGACGCTTTTTGGAATTGCTGGATGCGCTGGCGCTTCCCATTGAAACGGTTGCGCTGAACCAGAACCTGAAAAATACCAACGTGATTTTGGGGGATAAGACCGTCGTTCTCAGAGGGAGCAGCGTCATCTCGGATGTTCTCTGCGGCGTCCGGGTGAAGCTCTCCCCGGAGAGCTTCTATCAGGTGAATCACGATGCAGCTGAAAAGCTCTACCGCTTTGTAGAGGAGTGCGCCGCTTTGGATGGCAGCCAGACGTTGTTGGACCTCTATTGCGGTGCGGGGACGATCGGCCTTTCAATGGCCGGAAAGGCGAAGGAACTGATAGGGGTAGAGGTCATCCCGCAGGCGGTAGAAAATGCGCGCCGCAATGCGGAGGATAACGGGATTGGGAATGCGCGCTTTCTCTGTGCCGACGCGCAGCAGGCAGCCATGCAGCTCGCCGGCGAGGGAATCCATCCGGATGTAGTGGTGATGGATCCGCCCCGAAAGGGCTGTAGCCCGCAGACGCTGGAGACGGTGGCAGGCATGGCCCCCTCCCGCGTCGTCATGGTTTCCTGCAATCCGGCTACTGCCGCCCGCGACTGCAAGCAGCTGGAAGCGATGGGATACCAGCTGGAATCGGTAACGCCGTTTGACTTGTTTCCGAGGACCGGGCATGTGGAGACGGTGTGTTTGCTTTCCCACAAAAACCCGACAGCGTAATCAACGTAAAAGTCGAGTTTGGCGAGGGTGAGGGCAAAGTACCGCTTGACAATACCGCTAAGAGAGTCGAAACGTACAAGCCGAAAGAGCGGGTTACATTTAAAATGATTAAGAAGTACATAGAAGCGAAATACGGCTTCAAAGTACATACCGCATATATCGCAGAAGTAAAGAGAGATCTAGGATTGCCGATGTACATGTTATAGAAGTAAACTAAGGAGCAAAGAAAGATGGCTAGTAGAAATTCTGAGTTTTCATCATATGTCTATGTTAGAAATGATTTAGAAAAATTAAATTGGAATATAAAGAATCCAGAGCGAGATCCTCAGGGACAATTATATACTCAACAAGAATGTTTAGATAATATTTTAATAGGTCCATATTTAGGTAGACAAAGACCAGAATATGTTGTTAAAGTAAAAGAGGATGTTTTTTGGGTAATAGAAGCCAAGGCTATGCATGCACAATTAGAACAAGCACTCAGTGAGGCTGTAGAATATGCTCAATGTATAAATAAGAATCCAATATGTAGAGCTTTTATTGTAAGCGGTGTTGCAGGGAATGAAGTTGATAAATATTTAATAAAGACAGCAGTTATATTTGGCAATGGAGAAATCAAATCTGTAACGTACAATGATAAAGAAATAACAAGCCTTTTATCTGTTGAACAGGCAAAATATTTAGTAGAGAATCAAACAAATCAATTAAATGAACTTATAGAAGAAGAAAATATTTTATTGGATATTGCTGAGGAAATTAATGAAGAGTTGCATAAAGCATCCATAAATAAAGATCAGAGATCGTCAGTTATGGCATCTGTGTTGCTTTCTATGATTTCTGATACATTACCTAATTTTGATGCTTCACCAGAAGTTTTTATCAGGGATATAAATAATAGAGCAGAAGATGTGTTAATAGAGCATTCAAAAAGAGAATATGCTGAACAAATAGAGTTGAAGCTTCCTCAAGAAAACTCAGCTAAAGCCAAATATAAAGCGGCAATAGTAAAAGTATTCTTTTTATTAAGAAAAATAAATGTTAAGGCAGCAATGAATAGTAGTAATGATGTATTAGGAAAGTTTTATGAAGTGTTTTTAAAATATGGTAATGGTGCCAAAGATATAGGCATTGTTTTAACTCCTAGACATATTACAAATTTTGCGTGCCAAATCCTAGATATTAATGCTTCAGATGTTGTTTTTGACCCCGCTTGTGGAACAGGCGGATTTTTAGTTGCTGCATATGATAAAGTAAAGTTAGAGTATCCGGAACATATACAATATTTTAAAAAGCATAAAATTTTTGGAATTGAACAGCAAGCTAGTGTTGCAGTTCTAGCTATTGTAAATATGATTTTTAGAGGTGATGGAAAAAATAATATTATTAACGAGAATTGTTTTGCTATAAACCTTCAGAGACATGAAAGGAATGGCGATTTGAGTGCAAAATATATACACGAGAAAAATTCGAGACCACCAGTAACAAAAACATTGATGAACCCTCCTTTTGCTCTAAAAAAGGGGGATGAACAAGAACATGTTTTTATTGATTATGCTTTGAACCAGATGCAAAACAATGGTCTGCTATTTGCTGTATTGCCTATCTCAGTCATGTATTCGGGAGCAGATTTTAAATGGAGAGAGAATTTGTTAAAAAATAATATGTTAGTTTCAGTTATCTCTTTTCCACAAGAATTATTCTATCCCCAAGCATCAGTAGAATCTATAGGTGTAATTATAAAAAAGGGCATCCCGCATCCTGTTGAAAAACAAATTTTATGGCTGAAAATAACTAATGACGGATTTAAGAAACATAAAAAGAGACGAGTCCATAATAACGTAAAAAGTGAATTGGATATATATTCTTCAAGAATAAAGGAATATATAATAAATGACGTTATTCCACAACAGGAAGTAGGGATATGTCAAAACATTGCTATTAAGAAGGATGATATTAAACTTGAATTGATACCCCAAAATTATCTAGGAACGGAAAAAGTAGATTTTTATTTGGTTAATGAACAAATGAAAAAAGAATATTTTGAAATATTATTGCAACAAATGAGAAAGGATTTATAAAGCATGAAAATCTCTCGATTGTTTAATATAAGTGTTGCAAAATCTTCTGGGGTTGAAGATTATGATTTTGGAGAAATACCTTTTATAACAAGTACAACCTTAAATAACGGGGTTGCACGTTATGTAGATCCATTTACTGAAGATAAAGTTTTTGAAGGGCCTGCCATTTGCATATCAGGACTTGGTTATGCAACTGTGCAAAATGGTAAATTCTTACCCAAAGGTAACGGCGGAGATTCGGTTACTATCTTGATCCCAAGGAACAAAATGTCCCATGAAGAATTGTTATATTATGCCTCATTATTTAACATTATACATACTTGGCGTTTCTCTTTTGGAAGAAAAGCAAGCAAATATAGATTAAAAGATTTAGAATTGCTTCCGGAGTTCAAAGAATTTAATAAAGAAATTAAATTTGAATTAGAAGCTGTGGGAAGAGAAATGTCAGATAGATTTTCTAATCTTATAAAGAAAGAAGAATGAGATTATTTATCGGCATGTTTTACCGCAGTATGGGCAGCTATCAAAAGTAGACAGGAGTTTTCTGGTTTTGAGTTGCTATTTTAAACAAGGCAGAAAATGAGGATAGATCTTCTAATCATATTTCAAAAAAATTACAGGATAACTTATCATTAATTGCAAATATGGAAGATTAAATAAAATTTTGTATTAAGATGGTACAAAATTTATATGAGTATGTATTTGTAGAAAAGGGGATGCACGATCGGTATTAGTATTGCAGAAATATTGCACGTATTTCCGCGATTTTGTGGGGATAGATTTTGGTTTTTGTAATTATCCCCAAAAGAGCTATCATCGAATAAAAGGGAGGGAACCGGTATGATTTTAATGCGTGAAAAAGCTCCATGCAAGGTTTGAGGATATTGCATGGAGCGCCCCGTCTTGTATAGGCGGGCATCCTCAGACTTTGCAATTTTGATGAAGCGGATGAACACTATCAAAGGAGCAAAGTCAAAATGAAAAAAAGAAACTATGAACGAAAGGATTTTTATATCCTGTGGAGTACACAGAGCCTCTCGCAGCTTGGCAGCACAATGACGAATTTTTCGCTGACCCTGTGGCTGTATCAGGCGACCGGGTCGGCGCTGCAAACGGCTCTCTTGTCCGTCTGTTCCTATGCGCCCTATGTTCTGATGAGCATCTTTGCCGGGGCGTTAAGCGATCGATGGGATAAGAAAAGGACGATGCTGGTCTGTGATACATTGGCAGCCTGCTGCACGGTAGCAGTGTTTGTAGGATTGAAGCTGGATTTACTCAGCGCGTGGCACCTATATCTGCTGAATGCCTTGAACGGTCTGATGAACACCGTTCAAAGCCCGGCTGGCGATGTCGTCATTACACTGATTACGCCGAAAAAAAGCTATCAGAAGGCGAGCAGCCTGCGTTCCTTTTCCAGCTCGCTGATTACGATTCTGCATCCGGTGCTTGCCACATCGTTCTATGCGCTGGGCGGTATGGATATCGTAATCCTGGTAGATCTTGTCACATTTGCCGCCGCATTTTTCGCCCTGCTGTTGTTTGTGAAGATTCCGCAGGCGGGGGCGTCTGTGGAGGCGTCCCGTGAGACGCTGCTGGAAGCTGCAAAGGGAGGTCTAAAGTGCTTGAACGAAAACCGGATGGTGCTGGCGCTGATCCTCTTTTTAGCTGGAGTAAATCTGGTTGCGTCCGCCTTTGACGCCGTACTTCCGGCTTTTGTCCTGCCCAGGGAGAACGGCGGGGAAGCGGTTTTGGGGGTTGTCACCTCCTTTGCCGGAATCGCTATGCTGGCCGGAAGCCTTACCGCGTCTGTGCTGCCTGCACCGAAGGACCGAATACGGCTCATTGTGTTTACCATGCTCTTCTCCTTAACGGCGGATAACTTCCTGATGTCTCTGACCAGGACGCCGGCAGCATGGTGCATCGCACAAATATTGGGTTATTTTCCCGTACCGTTGATGAATACCAGTCTGGATGTGATTGTGCGATCGACGATCCCTACAGAGATGCAGGGCCGGGTCTATTCCTGCCGGAACAGCCTACAGTTTTTTACCATTCCTATCGGCTATTTTTTTGGCGGCTGGATGGTCGATGTAGTCTGTGAGCCGTTCATGGCAAAGGCAGGAGGCATGGCTGTCACCCTGTTTGGGCAAGGGAAGGGCTCCGGCGCGGCTATAATGATTTTTATTCTTGGATTTATCGGAATGACGGTTTGCCTGATTTTCGGAAGGGTTTTGAAGAAGTACCGGTATGAGGAAGCGATCTAACCGTGCCTATAGGGCCTATCGGTTAAAACGGTAAGCGCGAAGGTAGGCGGTGGGAACAGGTATCATTTATCAAAAGACCGTAGCCTCTGGTTCTCTAATTGAAAGGGGGTTCGACTGCTCCGCGAGGGACACGGGAACCGCCTGAGCTTGGTTATTGTGAGAGCGTGGTAAAAAATAATCCAAAGCGTCCGCAGGCGATGCGGGCGCTTTCCGTTTTCTTTTTTTCAATTTGAGGCAGCCAACCCGTTTTCCGCTCTCCAGCCGCCTTCCTGGCAAGCGAACTCTCCTTTGTCTGGGTTCATAGGATGGGTTGTGCAGAACCGAACCGGAGCCTTCTGAAACGCCGGCCCAGCACAGCCGGCAAGAACGACAAAGGACCGACGAGAAAGGAGAACCGAAGTTGGACGATAACAAATTCCCCGCCTGCTTTGATAACGGCAGCGTCCCGCTGGCGATGGCCTATGTCCCTTTCCAGAAATGGGGCATGCTTTACGATGAGGAAGTCGGTATGCAGCGCGGCACCATTTTTAAGCAGTTAGATAAGCCCTTCATTGGAGAGGAGGCCGTCGCTCGTGGATAGAGAAGCCATGCTCAAAAAAGTGCAGATGCACTTTTTCGCCGCCTATGACGCCCGTCTTTTCCTGGATACCCATCCCACCGATCTCACTGCGTTGGATTACTTCAAAACGCATGTCGCACTAGGCAACAGCGCTAAAAAAGAATATGAAGCCAAGTTCGGCCCGCTGGAGGCTGAGAACGTTGGCAACAGTTGGAATTGGGTCGACGATCCCTGGCCCTGGGAAAACCTTGGGAGGTATGCCTGATGTGGAATTATGAAAAACGGCTGGAATATCCGGTCAATATTAAAAACGTCAACCCCGCTATGGCGAAGCTCATCATCACCCAATTAGGAGGGCCTAATGGCTGAGGGAGAGGAAAAAACGCCGCTCGCAGTACCCATTAAGTAAATTCGATATAGTTCCCGCTGGCATAGCCGACGTTCCCTCCATAACGGGTGACGTACCATCCGTTCGGGAGAACCCCCAGCACCGTGACCGGCGCTCCATCCGGCATGCGGGCTAGGACGGGCGCGCCGGTATTCGGCCGGGAGCGCAGCAAAAGATTTCCTCCGCCCGTTGCAACGCGGCCGGAACGTTCAGGCTGCGCTTCGACAAAGGGAATATCGAAATATTCCGTAACCGAACGTACCAACATCCGGGCGATGGGATCGATGTTGTCTTTAATCCACTGCGCATCCTCCCAATTATCGTGGTAGGCAACTTCGATGAGCACAGCGGGAGCGATGGTCCGGCGCACCTCCGCCAGTTGGGTGGAAGGGCGTGTATCCACCATCCACGGATAGGGATAGATGGATTTAAAATTTTTCGCCAGGATATCGGCGAACCGCTTGCTGCGCCAGTTCCCTGGGCGGTAATAGATATCGGGGCCTTGGAGCTGGCCGGTCATGTTCTCCGGGGAAGCGTTCGAGTGCAGCGCAATATGTAGATCATAGTTTCCGGAATTGGAGCGTTCGATCGACTGAGAAACATTCCCCTCCGGCGAATTGCGCGCCACCTGAACACCGCTGGAGCGCAGATAAGGCAGCATAGCATCGGCCAGCTGGTTCATGATCTCTTCCTCGGTTCCCCCATTTACATAGTGGTTATATTCCTGAGTAGAGGGGCTCAAAAAAATAGTAGGCATGTTCTTCCCATCCTTTCACAGTATCTGCCTTTCCATGCTATGCCGCATAGAAAATTCCTGTGAAGCTCCGGGAGCCCATCCCTACCGCTTGGCTTCCAGCTTGTCCGCCATACAAAAGCGGATTCCATCGCTGAACCCTACGTTATAAACCGAACGGATGATGCCGCTGTCGCCTGCGGCGATCGTTTCCTCCTTTAACCCGGCAACGCTCTTATCCACCGCGCTGTGCGCCGCCGGCACAAGCGCCCTTTCGTTTTCATGCAGCTTGGAGAGCCGGTGGCAAGCCACATAAAGCCCCGCGATATAGCCCTTCGCATAGCTGTCCGAAAGGCAGCCCATCTCCTTTGTCGAATACAATTTGTGATTCAGGCGGACGATGCGGCGTGTCCAGGAATGGATGCAGTCCAACGCGTAACCGATGGATTTTTCACAGAGCCGCACATCCTCTGGAAAACCCGCCAAGCAGACGGTACGCGTTTGCTGGCGGCTGCGCCTGCGGCAAAAGGCCCGGCAGCAGTGCTTTTCCGCGATCACGTTGGCCAATTGCAGCATCCAAGAACTGCGCCGCTTGGAATAGGTAAAGGCGGTTTCATGGTGGATAACCTGGACGCCGTCCGCCGTTAAATCCTGCATAGAGAGCTTGTGTTCTATCATTAACTCCTTCGCCTTGCAGAGAGCAAGTTCAGCCTCGTGCTCATTTGGGCTCTGCGAAAGCGCCAGGAGTTTATTAATTTTATCCTTTATATCCATAAAACGTTCCTTTATCGAACGGAAGCCTTTGGACACTGGAACCGGAAACAGGCGCCCCTAAAGGATTCGGTTCCCGGTTTGCAGAAACGGGAAAAGTTATCGGTTTCGCCCATGGTTCTGCGGACAGAGTTGAGCTTCCGCGGAGTCAAGCATTTCCTTTCTTGGGATCTGTCTGCAAGGTGATCGATATTTTGCAGACGGCTTTCCTTTTATCATCAATATGGAGCAGTTATGGTAGATTTAGCCGCCCATAGGGCGGCCAAATGAATCAGCGTATAATAACTGTTTTCCAGCTATTATACCACAGCTTACGGATTCGTGCAACTAAGCGTCTTCCCTGCTCAAATAGAGCTGGGAGATTCCCCGGCTCACATTAAAAAGGATATCGCTGCGCAAACTTTCCCATTCCTCTTCAGACAGGCTATCCAGCGGTACGGCAAGCCCCTTTTCGCGATCCATCAGCATAAACGAAACTTCTTCCGGGGAGGGAAAGCCTCCTTTACCTGCCATCAAAAATCACCTCACCGTCCCATGATATGGCGCATGCGGATTGTCCTATACCATCCCTTCCGTTCCCTGCGTTTCCCTCCCGTTGTTAAAAGCCGGACGGAAAATGGAAAAGGGTTCCGGCGCAGCTAAACGCTGTTTTTCAGAAGGCAGCCCGCAAAATGTCTGCATTTTGCGGGCTGCCCTTGGCATATGGCTGAAAAAGGGGAGAGCTGCGAGGACAATCGCATCCCCCGTAGATGCCTGCCGGAAATCTAGCCGGCAAGAAGGGAAGGAGCCTATGAAAACAGCCGCCGCCTATATCCGGGTCTCCACAGAAGAGCAGTCGGAGTATTCGCCGGATAGCCAGTTAAGCCTCATCCGTTCCTACGCACAGAAGGAAAATATGCTGCTGCCGGAGTCATTGATCTTTCTGGATGAGGGGATCAGCGGCCGCAGCGCTGGGAAGCGTCCAGCCTTCCAGCGGATGATTGCGCTCGCCAAAGAGAAGCCGCGCCCGTTCGACGTTATCCTTCTCTGGAAATTCAGCCGGTTTGCGCGTAGCCGGGAGGACAGCGTGGTCTACAAATCCATGCTGCGCAGGCAATGCGGCATTGAGGTCATTTCGGTCAGCGAACCGCTGGGGGACGATAAAACTTCCATTTTAATAGAGGCGATCATCGAAGCGATGGATGAATATTACAGTCTGAATCTCTCGGAAGAGGTGCGCCGGGGAATGAAGGAAAAAGCGGAACGCGGCGAAGCCGTCAGCGCCCCGCCCTTCGGCTACCGGATGGAGAACCGCCGCTGGGCGCCCGATCCGGAACGCGCGCCATTCGTTCAAAAAATCTTTGAGGCATTTCTGGAAGGGGAAAGCTGCGGTGAGATCGCCGGGCAGTTGGAACGGCTGGGCGTCCATACCCAGCGGGGAGGGGCGTTCAGCGCCAGGGCTATCGGCTATATCCTGCGCAACCCTGCTTATGACGGCCGGCCGCGCAGCAAGCACCGGCTCTGGGAGGAGACGGCCTCCAGCATTCCGCCTCTCCTCCCGGCCGGTGTATATATCGCCGCACAGCAGCGGCTGCGAGAGAACCGCCCTTCTTCGAAACGGCCGCACACAGAGGAGGCCGGTTATCTGCTGCGCGGGCTGGTGACATGCAGTAGCTGCGGCCGCCGGCTGACCCGAACCGGTCAAAGCCTGCAATGCCAAGCGTATGCCAAGGGACGCTGCTCCACCTCCCACAGCATTGCTTTAGAGGCGATCACCCGGCGTGTGCTGGCCGCTTTGGAACGAGATTTTGGAAATCCCTGCCTGACGATTCAGAGGAAGGAGCGCACGCCGTCTAAAGATTGGGATGGTCCCGTCCTGCAAACGTTGGTTGGGAAGCTGGAACGCATAGATACCGCCTATGAAGAGGGGATTCTCGGCCTGGAGGAATACCGCGAACGGCGGGAAGCTCTTCAAAACCAACTGGACCGGCTGAAAGCGCAGCCGGGAGCCTGCTCTGGCTGCCAGCCTCTGCCGCCCATTCAAAAACGGCTTCTCGACTGCCTGACCGGTCCGAACGCCGGCCTTCCGGATGGAAACCAGGTGCTTTCGCTGCTGGTGGATCATATCTGCTTTGACCGCAGACGAAACCGGCTTGAGATCTATTATGTTTGCGCTTCCTCTCCTCCTGCCCTCAGGAGGGCCTGATGGAGAGATGGGCGCTGCGACCCGCTATCTCTCTCAACGTTATTCCGCTCCTTATGCCGAGGTGAAGGCCACCTTAACCGACGTCGGCACGGAAGAGTTAGGGCATGCTGAGATGATCTGTGCGATTGTCCACCAACTCACCCGTAACCTGACCCCGGAACAGATCCAGCAAAGCGGGTTTGCCGCCTATTACGTCGATCATACGACCGGGATTTACCCGGTGGATGCCAGCGGAGTCCCCTTCAGCGCTTCAACCCTTCAATCAACCGGCGACGTTCTTACCGATCTGACAGAGGACTTAGCAGCAGATGGGGCGATGGCGTAAGGTCAACGAGGCCGGAAACCCGCATAAATACTGGATTTTTTGTAGTACAAGCCTTTTATGGCGGCGATTATGTAAGGACAACCTGTTAAAAAATTGTGATAGGACAAGCTGTTTCCCGCAGTCTGTACTTAAAGGACAAAAATACAGAAGGGATGTCCTTCCATCCCGCAAAGGAGCACACTATGAAGAAATCATCAGAGATATGGGCGGTTTGTAACCAGAAGGGCGGAACCGGCAAAACAACGACAACGGTAAGCCTCGGCATCGGCCTCGCGCGTGCCGGTAAGCGTGTCCTGCTGGTCGATGTGGATGCGCAGGGCTCGATGACCGCGAGCCTCGGATACCCGCAGCCGGACCAGATAGAGAAAACGATCGCCACTGTCTTAGGGCATATCGTACTGGACGAGCCCCTCTCCCCCGGCGAGGGAATCCTCCATCATGCAGAAGGGGTCGATTTGCTCCCCGCCAACATCGAGCTCTCCGGTTTGGAGGTCACGCTTGTGAACATCATGAGCCGGGAAACCATCCTGCGGGAATACCTGAAAACCGTCCGCGAAGAGTATGACGTTATCCTGCTCGACTGCTGCCCTTCCCTGGGTATGCTGACGATCAATTCCCTGGCCGCAGCCGACAAGGTGCTGATCCCCATGCAGGCGCATTACCTGTCCATCAAGGGGATGGAGCAGCTCATCCGCACCATCTCCAAGGTCAAGCGGCAGATCAACCCCACATTGGAGATTGCCGGTATCCTTGTCACGATGGCAGACCTGCGTACCAACTACTCCAAGGAAATCATCGAGCTGCTGCATAGCGCCTATGACGGAAAGCTGCGGATATTTAACAGCGTTATCCCCCTCTCTATCCGGGCTGCGGAAACCAGCGCAGAGGGCCGCAGTATCTATCTGCACGACCCGTCCGGCAAGGTGTCCTCCGCCTATGCCGCTCTGACAAAGGAGGTCATGGCCGTATGAGAAGCAGCGCGTCCAAAATACAAATGGCTGGCTTTGACTCCCTTTTTCAATCCAATAACCAGCCCAGTGCTGAACAGGTGCAGGAAATCCCTTTGAGCGAGCTGCACCCCTTCAAGAACCACCCCTTCCAGATACGGGACGACGAAGCCATGCAGAAAACGGCGGAGAGCATTGCACAGTACGGTGTTCTTTCCCCTGGCATCGTCCGACCCCGGCCAGAGGGCGGTTACGAACTTGTTTCGGGCCACCGGCGCAAACGCGGAAGCGAATTGGCGGGTAAGGCCACCATGCCTGTTCTCGTTCGGGAGTTGGACGATGATGAAGCCACCATCATCATGGTGGACAGTAATCTCCAGCGGGAGAAAATACTGCCCAGCGAGAAAGCGTTCGCTTATAAAATGAAACTCGAAGCTTTGAAGCACCAAGGCAAACGGTATGACCAAACTTCTGCACGCGGCGTTCAGAACTTGACTACGAGAGAATTGGTTGCTCAGGATGCGGGGGAGAAGTCCGGTATGGCTGTTGCACGATATATCGCTCTTACCAAGTTGATACCACCTTTTCTGACTATGGTGGATGAGGACAAACTATCGTTTAGCACCGCCGCAGATTACATTTCTGGTTTGACAGAACAACAACAAACAGATCTTATAACAGTGATGGATAGGCTGGATATAATTCCCGGCAAAAACCAGCTCGCCAAAATCAAACAGTATAGCAGGGAAGGCAGCTTGACCGCCGCAGTCATTGACGCGGTGCTCTCAGAGGAGCGGCCTGCCCCCATGCAGGTAACATTGAAAAAAGACCGGCTGAAACAGTATTTCCCTTCTTCCTATACGCCTCAGCAGATAGAGGAGGTCATCCTCTCCCTGCTGGAAACATGGAAAGCACAGCAATAACCTAACGAGCCGCCCCGTAACCGACGAAAACCGGTTGCAGGGCGGCTTTTTTCATTTTACAACAAAACACGGCGGAAGATACGGCGCGCGGCGGATGATGAACCCGCCAGCGCGCTTTTTTGTTTTCCGCCAACAACAGAAGGAGGCCATCATCATGCCGCTAAGCCTGGACTATTACTACGGCAACGAGGCGGAGCAGTACAACTTTTACCGTATCCCCAAGACCCTGTTCACCGACCCCCACTACAAAAGTGTATCCATCGAGGCCAAGGTCCTTTATGGCCTGCTGCTGGACCGGATGAGCCTGTCGGTGCGCAACGGCTGGTTGGACGATTGCCGCCGGGTATATATCTACTTCACGCTGGAGGACGCCATGGAGATGATGGCCTGCGGCAAGGATAAGGCGGTGAAGCTCTTTAAGGAGCTGGATAAAGAGGGCGGGATCGGCCTCATCGAGCGCAAAAAGCAGGGGTTGGGGCGGCCCGCCCGCATCTATGTCAAGAACTTCGTCCTGCCTTCCGATACGCCCCCCTCCCAGACTTCGGAAAATCCGAAGTCAAGACTTCTGAACAGTGCCGAAGTGCAGACTTCTGAAAAATCGAAGTCAAGACTTCTGGAAAACCGCAGCCCGGAGGTCGGAAAACCCGACCCTAATAAGACTGAGAGAAATAAGACAGAAATGAACGAAACTGATCTATCTATCCCCCTGCCCCCTTCGCCGCCGATACCGCGGCAAAAGATGGGGATAGATGAGATGGATTCGTACCGGGAAATTTTGAAAAAGAACATCGACTATCCCGCCCTGCTGCTTGATAACCCGTTTGACCGGGAGCTCATCGACGGCTATGTGGAGCTGATGGCGGAAAGCTGTTGCAGCAAGCGGGCATACCTGCGAGTCAGCGGCGAAGAGCTGCCGGTGGAGGTAGTGCAAAGCCGGCTGCTGAAGCTAACCGGCGATCACATCCGCTATGTGGTGGACTGCCTGCGGCAGAACACCACCCGCGTTGGCAATATCCGGGCATACATGCTGGCCGCCCTGTATAACGCGCCGGTCACGATGGGCCCCTACTACACCTCGCAGGTCAGCCATGATATGGCGGCTGGCTAAAAACTTACCCGGTACTTTCAAACGCCAAAAGGAGGAGAAATACATGCCAAAAGAAATTGATGTCCTGATTGTGGAGCCGGGGAAAGCCCCGCGCCCGGCCAAGGTTCAAAACACGCTGGAAGCCTTTGGGGAGATTGTGGGCGGCCCCATTGAGGCGGGCTGCTACCTGCCGCAGCGGGTGCTGCTCGTCTGCCAGGAAAACGCAAAGGGGCTGGGCCTGCCCCCTAACCGTGCCAACCCCCGCGCCAGGGACTATATCGCCGGAACCTTCCTGCTCTGCGGGTTTGAGGGCGATGCTTTCACTTCCCTCACCCCTGCCCAGCAGGTGGAGTTCCAGACGTATTTTGGGGAGCCCGGCGAGTTTATGCTCATTGGGACAGAAACGGTGTGCGCCGCACCCGGCGAGCTGGCGCTAAACGCCTGCAAGCTGTGGGAGAGGATGAAAAACGGGGAATCGGTTGTCCTTACCAAGTGGGGCGGCCCTGGGGAGGGCCAGCCGGAATGAATCTACCTGTCCATAGCCGCCACCGTCTGCCGGACGGCGGCGGTTTTTTCATCCCCCCAAAGCTCCATGTCCTCAGCCTGAGCGGCGGGAAGGACAGCACGGCGCTCACCCTGCTGATGGTCGAGAAGGGGCTGCCCATCGACATGGTGATAACGGCGGATACCGGCATGGAGTTCCCGGAGATGCGCGAGCATCTGGCAAAGCTGGACAGCTTTCTTTACCGGGAGCGGGGCCTGCATATTACCACCCTGCGCCACCCGCACGGTTTTGAGTGGCTGATGTTCGACACGCCCTTGAAGCAGGAACGCGCCACCCAGCGCCGCATGGCTATGGGCCAGCCCTTAACCGGCTATGGCTGGCCAGGCTTGCGCACCTGCTGGTGTACCAGCCGGCTTAAAACCGATCTCATCGAGCGGGAGGTAAACCGGCAGAAGAAGGGGCGGGAGCCGGTGAAATATATCGGCATTGCGGCGGATGAAACAAAGCGCTGCAAAGTGGGGCAGCACATCCGCTACCCGCTGGCAGAATGGGGGATTACCGAGGCGGAGGCGCTGCGCATCTGCTATGGCCGCGGGTTTGATTTTGGCGGGCTGTATGAAACCTACCGTCGCGCCTCCTGCTGGTGCTGCCCTTTCCAGCGCATTGGGGAGCTGAGAAAGCTGCGCGCCCATCACCCGGAGCTGTGGGAACGGCTGCGGATGATGGACAGCCGGGCAAGGGAGCAGTTCGGCCCCGGCCCTCTAGGGCAATTCAAGCCGGATTGGAACGTGCAGCGGCTGGAGGAACGCTTTGCCAGGGAGGAGGGATAAGCCATGCAGGACGAAGTGCGGGATAAATCGGTCGCACTGGTTATCAAGGTGGGCAAGACGGGTGGAAAGCTGACTGCCAGCTTGCTGAAATGGGCTATTCGGAAATATCTGGCGCAGGCCCAAAACCCTAAAATCCATCATGGCAGGCAGACGGTAAAGCAATTAGTCCGGCAGGGGGCGGGCGTGCAGAATATCGAGATTACCGATAAGAACATCCAGTCCTTTGAGCATGTGGCACGCAAATACGGCGTGGATTTTGCGCTGAAAAAGGATACGGCCAGTGGGAAATACCTCGTCTTTTTCAAGGCGCGGGATGCGGACGCCCTTCATGCCGCCTTTACCGAGTATATGGCTAAAACGCTGCATCGCAAAGTTCCGGAAAAGCCCTCCCTGTTGGGGCAGCTCGCCCATTTCAAGGAGGTTATCAAGAACATGGCGCGGGATACGGCCAGGAACCGGGACAGAGGGGGGCATGAGCTGTGAAATTTGATTTGAAGAAATTCCTGATCCTCAATTTCCCCTATGTGTTCGTGTTCTGGTTTTTCGACCGTGTGGGCGAGGGCTACCGGCTGGCCGCTGGCGCGGATATGGTGGCAAAAGGGATGGGGGCTATTTCCAGCCTGGGGGAGTTGATTGCCCACAACCCGCTGCCCAGCTTCCATCCCTGGGACCTGCTTGCAGGGCTGACCGGCGCGGCCTGTATCCGGGCGGCGGTGTACATTAAGGCAAAGAACGCCAAGAAATACCGGCACGGCGTGGAGTATGGCAGCGCAAGATGGGGAACCGCAGACGATATACGCCCTTTCGTCAATCCCAAATTCGACCAGAACATCCTCCTGACGCAGACGGAGCGCATTATGATAGGGCGCAACAAAATCCCCAAGTACAACATCAATAAAAATGTGCTGGTAATTGGCGGCTCCGGCTCTGGCAAGACCCGCTTCCACATCAAGCCCAACCTCATGCAGATGAATGCTTCATATATTGTCACAGACCCAAACAGATAAGTATAATAGGGTTATAGGGAAGCGCGCACCCTCAAAGAAAGGAGGTTACACACCATGAAGAAGCAGACAGAGAAAGACAAACTCACCGCCCTATACGAAAGGCTCTCCCATGACGACGAGCGAGCCGGGGA
>JAAWDS010000039.1 GCA_022793895.1 Provencibacterium sp.
AACAGGTATTTCACCATCACCACCGGGTCTATGGGCGGCCGGCCGTACCTCCGGCTGTACAGATGCGCCGTCTCTTCATACACAAATGATAAGTCTACCACTGCTTCCAATTTCCGCAGAAAATGTTCCGCTGGCACCAGCTCCTCTATTGTTACCATGTGATATTTTAACTGCATATCCCCGCCCCCTCTCTGTTCTTATTATACCATAAATGCGAAGCGATTATGGTATAATTGGCCATGCCCGTAGGGCGGCCAAATAAATCAACGTATAATAGCCGCCTGCGGCTATTATACCATATTCCAGGCTCTTGGGGGGACTTTGTCAACAGCTCCACCGTGGGCTTTGAATGCCTTGGAAACGCCGAAAACGGGCGGCGCGCCCTAGAATTTATTCAAACGAACCCGGTGGACGTTATCCTCTCTGATATCGTTATGCCGGTCATGAACGGCATCGAGCTGGCGAGGCGCCTTCATGAGCAGGGAAGCGGCTGCAAGCTGGTGTTTTTAAGCGGGCATAAAGATTTTGAATATGCGCAGCAGGCGCTGGCCTACGGCGTGCGTTACTATATCCTCAAGCCCACCCGCCACAAGGAGATCACCGAAATTTTCCTCAAGCTCCGGGAAGAGCTGGATGAAAGCCGGGCCGCAGAGGAACCGCTTCATTCCGATCAGTGGGTAGAAATCGCCTCCCGCTATATTGCAGAGCACTATGCGGACGCTTCGTTGGACACGCTGGCGGAGCTGCTGCACATGCACCCTTTTTATGTGAGCAAGCTGTTTAAGCAAAAGATGGGCCGCAGCTTTTCGGATTCTCTCATGGAGGCCAAAATGCGCGCGGCGGCGCGCCTGCTGGCAAACCCGGCGCTGAAAACCTATGAGGTCAGCGATCAGGTCGGCTACACCAGCGCCAAAAATTTTACGCGGGCGTTTAAATCCTTTTATGGGATGACGCCCTACGACTATAAAAACAGCGCGCATAAATGAGCGGCGCAGGTCCGGCGGACGGCGCGGGGAAAGAGAGGGGCGAAGGCCATGATACAGCGCAGGTTTTTCTTTAAAAATCTCGGTTTCTTTTTGGCCCCCATGCTGATCCCTTCGGTGGTGCTGGGCAGCCTGCTCATCTATATCGCATCCGAAAACGCGCGGGAAACGGCGGAGCGCAGCAGCCTCAATCTGCTGCGCCAATACCGCGAGAGCGTTGAGCTCATCTTCGGCGAGCTGGATTCCATCCGCCAGACCTTCGATTACAACTATGGCGTCTCCAATGAACTGAAAAACATCCTGCGCAATCCTTCGCCTGCTCTGGAGGATTACAACCGCCTGTCCATCATTAAAATTTTTCTGGATGCCCCGGTCAACTCCAAGCTCTACCTGCATTCCTTATATCTCTGCTTTCCCAACGAATCCGGCCGCTTTATCGCCTCCACCGACGGGCTGGTAAGCCTCGAAACCTATTACGATTCCGATTGGTATGCGAGCTATCTCTCGGAGGACGTGGGCACCGAAATGTGGACGCAGGTGCGCGGGGTGCGGCGCTACCGCTTTGAAAAGGAACCGGAACAGGTGCTCACCATCTTCAAGCGCGCCTATCCTTATGGGATGATCACCTCGGACGGCATCATCGTCATCAATATCCGGCTGTCCTATTTTAAGGAGCTGTTCGACCAGCTCATCATTCCGCAGGATCAGTGCATTTTTGTCGTCAGCGAGGGGGGCGAAATTTTATTGCAGAACCGGGAAGCGGCCTACCTCGAAGAGATCGACCTGGACGCTCTTCTCTCCCGCGAGGAAGCGAGCTTCACCTATCAGGCCGGGAGAAATCAATACCGGGTGTCCCGTGAGTATTCCGAGCGCAACCATTGGAGATATCTCTCGATCGTTCCCTGCCGCTCCCAGTTTGAATCGGCCGGAGAGATGGCCCGCGCCATGCTGCTGCTCTCCCTGCTCTCAGTCGTGTTGGGCGTGGCGCTGTCCAACCAACTGGCCAAGCGCAGCTACCGGCAGTTGGAGGGAATCATCCGGCTGATCGACTCGGCGCAGAAGGGGGAGGAGCTACCGCCGCTGCCTTCCCGGATCCGGGACGGGTACGGATATATCCAGCAGAATATTATCAAAACCTTTCTCGAACAGAGCTATTTGAAAATGCAGCTCTCTGAAAAGAAGTACCGCCTACAGGCGCTGGAGCTTCAGGCTCTTCAGTCGCAGATCAACCCGCATTTTCTCTATAACACGCTCGAAACGCTTAATTGGATGTCGATCCGCCTGACCGGAAAGCACACCGAGATGAACGATATCCTGGAGGATCTCTCCGGCATCCTGCGCTACACGCTGACCGGTGCGAACGACGCCGTTCCGCTTGCGGAGGAAATCGAAAACACGCGGCGGTATCTGGAAATCCAGCGCATCCGTTACGACGGAAAGTTTGAGGCGGACTGGCGGATCTTCGCCCCGCAAGAGGATTACCGCACCCTGAAGCTGCTGTTCCAGCCATTGGTGGAAAACTGCATTTATCACGGGATCAAGGAGAAAGAGGGCAAGGGAAAAATCCGAATCATTTTAACGCCGCTTCCGGGCAGGCTGCGCATTCGCGTCGTCGACAACGGGGCCGGCATGTCCTGCGAGCGGTGCGCCGCTTTGCGGCAGCAGCTCCGCCGGCAGGAGCCGCCCGAACAGATAGGGCTGTTCAATACCTTTAAACGGCTGCGGCTTTTTTATGGGGACGGGTTTTCCATGCAGCTCTTCAGCCGCCCCGGCTGCGGCTGCGTTGTGCGGATGGATCTGCCCTATCCGGATTAGCGGGAAACCGCCTCCGGCGAAAACGGGGAGCGCCGCGGCCCTTTTGCACACGGTTATCCGGCGGATGCGCGGAACTTTAGCCGATCCTCCTGCATTTTTATCCTCTCCCCCGCCCCTTCCTCGCGGCGCTTTCGAGAAATATTGCAGGAATCCCCCGTGTTCTGTTGCAAAATCCCGTTTCATTCGATATAATAGGGGAGAGCCGCTGGAGGGCGGCTCTTTTTCGACATATCCGTTTCTATAAGAACCGCCTGGGCGGCCAAGAGACGGAATCCTCTCGCGGCTTTACCCCCTTGAACAACCAAAACCGGCGCCGCCGCGCCGCAGGCTAGGCGCGCCCGTTAAGCGCTGGAGCTTCCAGCCTTCTGCGAAGTTTCCAGCTTACAATGGAGGAGATCGGAATTGTATACGATTGTTGAAAAACGGCAGCTCAACGAAACGGTGACGCTGATGACCATCCATGCGCCGCTCATCGCTGCCAAAGCGCTGCCGGGACAGTTCATCATCCTGCGCATTGACGAGGAGGGCGAGCGGATCCCTCTGACCGTCGCCGACTATGACCGCAAGGCGGGCGAGGTGACGATCATTTTCCAGCATGTCGGCCGCACCACCAAGCTGCTCGCCACCTTGGAGGTGGGGGACGGACTGCTCGACTTTGTCGGCCCTCTCGGCCGCGCCAGCGAGCTGGACGGGATTCAAAAGGCGGTCGTCATCGGCGGCGGCGTGGGCTGCGCCATTGCTTACCCGCAGGCGAAATATCTGCACGAAGCGGGCGCGCATGTCGACGTCATCGCCGGATTCCGCAGCCGGGATATCGTCATTCTGGAGGAGGAGATGCGCGCGCACGCCTCCAGCCTCACCATCGCCACCGACGATGGGTCCTATGGCCGCCATGGCTTTGTCACCGACGTATTGCGCGAAAAGCTGCAAGAGGAGAACTATGAGCTGGCAGTCGCCATCGGTCCGGTACCGATGATGCGGGCCGTCTGCAACCTAACCAAGGAATTCGGCCTGCGCACCGTGGTCAGCCTCAACCCCATCATGATCGATGGAACGGGCATGTGCGGCGGCTGCCGCGTGACGGTGGGCGGCCAGATGAAATTTGCCTGCGTGGACGGGCCCGATTTCGACGGGCATCAGGTCGATTTCGACGAGCTGATGAAGCGGAATTCCTTCTATCGGGAGCAGGAGGCGCACGACGCCCAGCACATTTGCCGGTTGACCGGCGGCCGGGGTTAATCCGGTTCCCCCAATTGCCAGAGAAAGGAAAGGGACAGAGCAATGCCGAATATGGATCCGAGAAAGACCGCCATGCCGGTGCAGGACCCGGCGGTCCGCCGCCGCAACTTTGAAGAGGTGGCCAAAGGCTATACCGAAGAGATGGCGCTCGTGGAAGCGCAGCGCTGCCTGCAATGCAAAAACCGCCCCTGCGTCAGCGGCTGCCCGGTTGGGGTGCGCATCCCCGATTTCATCGAACGGGTGGCTGCGAGGGACTATGAAGGGGCTTATGACATCATCGCCTCCTCCAACTCGCTGCCCGCCGTCTGCGGGCGCGTCTGTCCGCAGGAGAACCAGTGCGAGCAGAAATGCGTGCGCGGGATTAAGGGCGAGAGCGTCGGCATTGGCCGGCTGGAGCGTTTTGTGGCAGATTGGCACATGGAGCATGCTTCTTCCGCCCCGGCCGCTCCGGAAAAGAACGGACATCGCGTGGCTGTCATTGGCGCGGGGCCGGCCGGCTTGACCTGCGCGGGCGGCCTGGCCCGCCGGGGATTCGACGTTACCATTTTTGAAGCCTTCCACCGGGCGGGCGGCGTGTTGGTCTATGGGATCCCCGAATTCCGCCTGCCCAAAGCGATCGTTGAAAAAGAGGTGGACGGGCTGCGCGCCCTGGGCGTTCAGATTGAAACCGATATGGTCATCGGCCGGGTGCTCTCGATTGACGAGCTGTTTGAGCGCGGCTTTGAAGCCGTTTTCGTCGGCTCAGGCGCTGGGCTGCCCAGCTTTATGGGAATTGAGGGCGAAGGGCTCTTAGGCGTCTATTCCGCCAACGAATTTTTAACCCGCGTGAACCTGATGAAAGCCTATCGGGACGACTACGATACCCCCATCCGCCCCGGAAAGTCGGTCGCCGTCGTCGGCGGCGGCAACGTGGCGATGGATGCGGCCCGCTGCGCCATGCGCCTGGGAGCGGAAACGGTGCGGATCGTTTACCGCCGCAGCGAGGAGGAGATCCCCGCCCGCCGCGAGGAGATCCATCATGCAAAGGAGGAGGGCGTTGAGTTTGTCATGCTGACCGCCCCCACCCGCATTCTCGGCGATGAAAAGGGCTTTGTACAGGGGATGGAGTGCGTACGCATGGAGCTTGGCGAACCGGACTCCTCCGGCCGCCGCCGCCCTGTTCCGGTAGAAGGAAGCGCCTTTACTCTCGACTGCGACAGCGTGATCATGGCTATCGGCACCTCGCCGAACCCGCTGCTGCGCATGACCACTCCGGGCCTGGCGGCCAACCGCCGCGGCTGCATCGTTGTCGACGAACGCATGGCGACCGAAAAGGCCAAGGTCTATGCGGGCGGCGACGCCGTTACCGGCGCGGCTACCGTCATCCTCGCCATGGGCGCGGGGAAAACGGCGGCGGAGGCGATTGCCGGAGCGCTGCTAGGCCCAGAGGCATAACTGGCCCAAAATCGGGCTTCTCTCAATGCTTTTTAAAGAAAAGGCGGTTCCACAAATTTTGCATACTTTTGCCACCGGGAGCCAGAAATCAACAAATTTGTAAATTCTCCTGTAAACGCATTGACTTTTGCGGACGGCCGTTTTATGATTATTAGTGGTTTAGTTGGCCGTGATGCAGAAGGCGGACCGCCTTCGACGGGATTCTCTATCCCGCACTACGTTTGGATAAAGGAGCTTATTATGTACACGAAAGTAAGAAGAGTAGCCGCCCTGGGGCTGGCGGTAGTGATGATTGCCTCGCTGGCAGCGTGTAAAAAAGAACCTTCCTCCGACGAACCCTCGTCGTCAAGCGCGCCGGAGCGTATAAAGCCCTCCTCCTGGGAGAACCCGCTTTCGGTTCCCAGCCTGGAAACCGAATATCAGATTGAGGTCCCCGCAGAAAACAAAGAGCAGCTGACGCAGATGCGCGCGGAAGTAAACGACGATATCGTTTGCTGGTTGCAGGTACCCAATACCACCATCAACAAGCCGGTTGTTCAGACGGACAACAATGAAGATTACTACCGGGCCAACCTTCAGCGGCAATATGCGCTGGAGGGCACCCTCTGGATGGACTACGAATGCGACCTTAAAGAAGGCACCAAGGCGGACGTACCGCAGAACACCATCATCTATGGCCACAACGTCGGCAACCCTGTCGGCGAAAAGGATGATCCGACCGGCGTTGAGTTTGCCCAGCTCTTGCATTTCAACGACATCGAATTTGCCAAGGCCAATCCCTATGTTTACCTGACGACCGACAACGAGGATCTCATCTACCAGGTGTTCGCCGTCATCTACACTGAGGCCAACATGTCCCCTGTTCAGTACATATTCCCAAGCTACTCCAACTCGGACTATGCCAAGCTCTTAGAGGATGTGCGGGCGCGTTCGATCTACAATTATCCGGATGTCAACGTAACCATCAGCGATAAGATTCTCACCCTCTCCACCTGCTGCTACAAATATGGCAACTATGCGACGAACAACAACCAGCGCTTTGTTGTCTTTGCCAAGCTGGTACAGGGCAAGAATTTCACCGAAACGGCCAATGTAGAGGTCAATCCCAGCCCGAAGGAGCCGACCTTCTAAAGCCGGAAATATCCCTGCTTTAAAACGAGGGGGGCAGATGGGGGGTATCCCCTGTCTGCCCTTCTGTGCTACAAAACACCATCTCTGCCGGGCGGGTCCGTCCGGCGGGAAACGGAGGCTGAACATGGAACATAACCTTGGATTTATCGGCTGCGGCAACATGGCCAGCGCCATTCTCTATGGCGCTTTGAACGCGGGCTTTTTAAAGCCGGAGACTACCTGGCTGTGCGAGACCATCCCCAGCCGGCTGGAAGAGGCGGCCGCGAAAAGCGGGGCGCACCCGGTAAGCAGCCTGCGCGAGCTGGCCGGTAAAGCGGATATTTTGCTGGTAGCCGTCAAACCTGCCGCCATACCGGCGGTGCTCGACGAGCTGGGCGGCGCGCTGCGGGGAAAGGCCGTCGTTTCCATAGCGGTGGGCTGGCTCTTTGAGAAGTTTGCCCCGCTTCTGCCGGAGGGGGCGCGCTTTGCCCATGTCATGCCCAACACCCCCTGCATGGTCGGCGAAGGAATGGCGCTGGTGGAAGAAAAGAATTCGCTCACGCCGGAAGAGCTCGCCTATGTGGAGGGCCTTTTCGGCAGCATTGGGCGCTGTGAGGTCCTCCCCTCCCATCTGATGGGGGTTGGAGGGGTTCTCAGCGGCTGCGCCCCTGCCTACCTCTATATGCTGATAGAGGCGCTGGCCGACGGCGCCGTTTATCATGGGATGCCCCGCGACATGGCCTACCGTCTGGCCGCGCAGATGGTCAAGGGCTCCGGCCGGATGGTGCTGGAAACCGGCCTGCATCCCGGCATTCTTAAGGATAACGTCTGTTCCCCCGGCGGCACCACCATCCGGGGAGTGCGCGCACTCGAAGAAGGGGGCTTCCGTTCCCTGCTCATCGATGCGGTGGATCGCCCCCTACAGGAAAAATAGCCGCCCCACAAAAAACGAGCTCCCAGGAGAGGCCGCATGTTTGCAGCCTGCCTCCTGGGAGCTTTTCTATGGAAAGGGACCGGCCGCAGAATAAGACGCTCGACCGGCGGTCCCCTCTTGTAAACAGGTTGGTGGGAGAAGAAAGCCCTTTCAGTCCTCCCGTGCGGGACGTTTCCGGCGGCGTCCCTCCTCGGCCCGCCGCCTGTCCCGCATGCGGAACCCATTGTCCCGGCCGCCCGGCTTTCCCTCGCGGCCGGTGCGTTCCATGCACACAGCCGCTTCTACCCGCTGGCCAAGGATCTTGCTGCCGCGCAGCCGATCCACCACCTGCTGCACCGCTGCGCGGGGGATCCCTACAATCGTCCGGTTATCAAAAATTTCAATCTTCCCAATGTCGCTTCCGCTCAGATCGGTCATCTCGGCGATAGCGCCGACGATGTGGTTGGGCGCGATCCGGTTTTTCCGGCCCAGATTTAACGAGACGCGGCCCATCGATTCCCGGCGATCCTGCACCGGCCGCCGCTCCTGCACAATATCGGAGATTTGAGGCTGCCGTCCGCCATAGAGCAGCGTCAGCGCCGCCCTGGCAACCGCCTCCGGGGAGTGGCCCGCAGCCGTCAGCGCTTCCAGAATACGCGCGCCGGTCTCCTGGCCTTCCTCCGGAATGGCTTCGGCCAGCTCCTTCACATAGCCCTCTTCGAGCTTGCAGGCAACGTCGCGCACCGTGGGGAGGGCTTCCCGCTCCAGCTCGGAACGGGTCATGTGCGCAAAATCCCGAAGCTGCTGCGACTGCCGCCGCCCGGTGCAGAGAGTCATGGCATAGCCCGCCTTCCCTGCGCGGCCGGTGCGCCCGATGCGGTGGAGATAATACTCCATATCCTGCGGCAAGTCGTAGTTAAAAACGGCGTCCACATCGTTCACGTCAATCCCGCGGGCGGCCACATCGGTGGCAACCAGAATGCGCACCTGCCCGTTTTTGAAGCCGTTCATCACCTGGGTACGCTGCTGCTGCTTCATGTCGCCGTTGAGTCCCTCCGCACCCATCCCCTGCTCCTTGAGAAAGGCGCTCAGCTCTTCGGTCATCGCCTTGGTGTTGCAGAAAACAATGGCGCGCTGCGGGGCCTTGGCATAGAGAAGCAGGCAAAGCGCATCTTTCTTGCGGCTGGCCGGGGCTTCGCAATAGGATTGATGAATCGCCTTAACGCTCGGCTGCTTTTTGTTCACCTCAATGAGCTGTGCATCCCGCTGGAATTGCCCGGTCAGCGCCAGAATAGCCGGCGGCATCGTCGCTGAAAAGAGCACCGTCTGGCGGGTTTCCGGCGTTCCGGTCAGGATGGTTTCAATATCCTCCTTAAAGCCCATCGAGAGCATCTCGTCCGCCTCATCCAGGATGACCATCCGAAGATGGTCGAGCTTGAGGGTGCGCCGCCGCAGGTGATCCATCACCCGTCCCGGCGTTCCTACCACAATGTTCGCGCCGCTGCGCAGCGCCATAATCTGGCGGTTCATCGGCGCGCCCCCATAGATATCCACCGTTTTCACGCCGGGCTTGTACCGGGCCAGCTTGCGGATCTCCCCGCAGGCCTGCATGCAAAGCTCGCGCGTTGGGCAAAGGATCAGCACCTGCACCTGGTTTTTATTTTCCCCCGTATCGATTCCCTCCACAGCGGGGATGCCGAATGCGAGCGTTTTGCCCGTTCCAGTCTGCGAGCGCCCGATCACATCCGCCCCCGTGCGCAGCAGCGGAATGGTGCGGGCCTGGATCTCGGTCGCGCTTTCAAAGCCCATTTCGCGCACTGCCCTTTCCAATGGTTCGGTGAGCGAAAGCTCGGAAAAAAGAATGTTGTTCATTCGTAGCCTCAATTCTTCGATCATTTATTCTAAAACTCCGGCCGTTGTCCTGTACAGCGGCCAAACAGTGAAACAGTCCTCTCAAAGAAGAGAGCCCCGCCTAACAAGACGGAGCCTCTTTTTTATCCTTTAAGCCTTGCCAACGCTGCCGAAAAGCTCCATCTTCTCGCGGACGGTTCCCTTAATCGCCTCTGCGCCGGGAGCCAGCAGCTTGCGCGGATCGAAGCCCTTCCCTGCCTGATCCTTGCCCTCCTCAATGTATTTGCGGGTAGCCGCCGCAAAGGAGAGCTGGCACTCGGTATTGACGTTGATCTTCGCAACGCCCAGCGAAATCGCCTTTTTAATCATATCCTCCGGAATGCCGGTGCCGCCGTGCAGCACCAGCGGGATACCGCTGGTTTCCTGCTGGATCTTGGCCAGCACATCGAAATCCAGCCCCTTCCAGTTGGCAGGGTAAACGCCGTGGATGTTGCCGATGCCCGCCGCGAGAAAATCAATCCCCAGCGAGGCAACGCGGCGGCACTCCGCAGGATCGGCCACCTCGCCCATCCCGACGACGCCATCCTCCTCGCCGCCGATCGAACCGACCTCCGCCTCGACCGAGATCCCCTTTGCATGCGCCAAGGCGACCAGCTCTTCGGTTTTGGCAACGTTCTCATCAATCGGGTAATGCGATCCGTCAAACATGATCGACGAAAAGCCCGCCGCAATGCACTTTTTGGCCCCCTCATAGGAGCCGTGATCCAGGTGAAGCGCAACCGGAACGGTGATCCCGAGCTCCTCAATCATCGCCTTCACCATCGCGGAAACGGTCTTAAAACCGGTCATATATTTGCCCGCGCCTTCAGAAACGCCTAAAATAACCGGGCTGCGCAGCTCCTCCGAAGTAAGGAGCACCGACTTCGTCCACTCTAAATTGTTGATATTAAACTGCCCGACGGCGTAGCCGCCGGCCTTCGCCTTCAGCAGCATATCCTTCGCCCATACCAGCATTGTCATTTCCTCCCTTTTTTTCTTTCTCTTTATTATAACACTACATTTCCGCCAGCGCAACCTCCCGCCGGACTGCCGCCGCCAAAAAACCGGACGGAGCGGCTATTCCTCCTCCAAGATTTTCACCCCGTCGCGGAAATGGCGGCGGTAGCTCTCTATCGCCCACTGGATAACGTTGCGGGCCGCATCCCGGCCCATCACCTCATCCACCGCCGTTTCTTTGTGCTCCAGCTCCTTATAGACCCGGAAAAAGTGGGTCATCTCATCAAAAATATGCCGCGGCAGATCCTCCAGGCGCTGGTAGCTGTTATAGGTCGGATCGTTAAAGGGGATGGCAATGATCTTTTCATCGTTTCGCCCGTTATCGATCATCGAGATCACCCCGATCGGATAGCAGCGCACCAGTGTGAGCGGCTCCAAGGGCTCGGAGCAGAGGACCAACACATCCAGCGGATCCCGATCGTCGCCATAGGTGCGGGGGATAAAGCCATAGTTCGCGGGATAATGCGTGGAGGTATAAAGGATGCGGTCCAAGAGAATCATCCCGGTCTCTTTATCCATCTCATATTTTTTCTTACTCCCCTTCGAGATTTCAATCACGGCCAAAAAATCATCCCGGCGGATCCGTTCCTCGCTGATAGAGTGCCAAGCGTTAAACACCTGAAACCATTCCCCTTCCTGTGGCAAAATTATCTTTCCTTTTTTATCCTACCATTTTTGTACAGATAAAACAATGGATTCTATGTCTCCCCTGTAAAATTTCATCCCTCTGAATGGATAACAAACCGGTAAATATGTGCTATAATGGATACGGTTTATGAATTTTTGGTCAGAGGTGGTTTCTTATGAAGAAGAAGAGCGGGCCGCCAGCCCGTGTAATGTTCTCCAGCGTTGGAGCCGGGTTTCTCGCCTTCGTGGGGGTATGTTCCTTGATGGATACCCATGCGCTGGCCGCCGATTATACGCTGCCGGAGCCTGTCACCGTTGTAAAGGAATACTATGTGGACCCCCAACCGGCCGTGCAGGCTTCTACCGCCCGGCAGGCCGGCAGAGCCTATACCGCCCTGAACGCATTGCGCTTTGACGCGCCCGCACCGGCGGCGGAGACTGAAACGGAACCGGCGTCCGCATTCGCCAAGGGTTATTTCTCCTCGCGCTACAGCGCGCTGCACGTGGATCCCCCGGCAGCGGATACCGATCCCCAGGTCCCCTCCGTCCAGCAGGCGGACCCAGCCTCTGTCTCCAATGAAACCGCCGCTCCGGCATCCGCCCAGGAAACGGCGCAAGAAAAAGAGAAGCAGGAGAAGAGCGAACCGGTTAGCGCCGCCTCCGGCGGCGGCTACAGCAAGATGCAATCCTGGAAGCAGGTAAACGGCGATGTGATGGGTTATCTGCGCATTCCCGGCACAAACATTGATTACCCGGTCGTTCAAGGCCCGAACAATAATTATTATACCCATTTGGACATCTATAAAAATTCCAGCCATAACGGGGTCGTCTGGGCGGATAGCGACGTCCGGCCGGGCAGCAACAACATTGTTCTTTACGGGCACAACTGGACAAACTATAGCGCCAATCCCCGTATCGGGAACGCGAGCGACGTCATGTTCGCCCAGCTGACCGCCTACCAGCATCTCTCCTTTGCGCAGGAGCACCCGACCATCCAGTTTGCAAATGCAAACGGCGACGCCACCTGGGTTGTTTTCGCGGCGCTGTACACCACCGACCTATCTACTTATATTAATACGGAGATCTCCCCGACCAGCTTGGCGCAGTGGGCCAAAAGGCAGAGCCTGCACGATTTCTCGGTCGACGTCAACAACAGCGATCAAATCCTGACCCTTTCCACCTGTACGCGTTATTACGGGCAATTTGAAGACCAACGTTTTGTCGTCATGGCCCGCAAGGCACGCTGACCGCCGGCGTATCTCCCCGGTAAAAATTGTTTCACCTTCTTTCTCATGCCTTTCCCCATCTCATGGACGGCCGCCGCTGCCGTTTCTCTGAGATGGGGCTTTTTTATTCCCTCTGGCGGCAGCGGCAGCGTATCCCTCTTTGAACGGCGCTCATATAATAAAGTGGTAGGCGGTATCAGCTCCGCCGGCCGGACCGCAGAACCACTGCGGTAAAGCGACGCTCAAAGCGCCAGCCGTTTCCAACCCGTACGCGGAAAGGCGGGAAACTTCTTTTCCTCCTCATCCTCCGGATTTCTTCCGGTGAACCTCCTTTTTTGGAGCCGGCTGGGATCCTCCGAAAGTGAAAGGAATGATCCTAAGAATGAATATTTATAACTGCAATCCCTTTAACGGCAATTACCTGAGAACAGGCAGCTTCGGTCCGGCCTGCGAGAGCGGTTGCGGATCTAACTGCGGCTGCGGTTGCGGTTCCAATTGCGGCTGTAACTGCGGCTGTGGTTCCAACTGCGGCTGTGGTTCCAACTGCGGCTGTGGTTCCAACTGTGGCTGCGGCTCCAACTGTGGCTGCGGCTCCAACTGTGGCTGCGGCTCCAACTGTGGCTGCGGCTCCAACTGTGGCTGCGGCTCCAACTGTGGCTGTGGCTCCAACTGTGGTTGTGGCTCCAACTGTGGTTGTGGCTGCGGCTGCTGGGATAACTGCATCCAACCCCATTTTATCCCAACGCCGGAAGAGCCGTTCCCTTGCGCGGCTGCCTGCGCCAACCAGCACTGCAATGCCTGTTCCTTACTGGAAAACAGCAACTATGGCCTGTCCGCCATTAAGAATGAGCTGGATGAGGTTCGATACATCGTCGGCGAAATCTATGGCCTCATGGCCCCTGTCCCCTGCGGCTGCGGCCGTTAAAGACGGAGACTCTATTCCGAGATCCGTCTGCCCAATAGGTTCTGTTTCCGGTTTGAAGAGGCGGGAGGGCTGCAAAGTATTTTGCAGCCCTCCCGTTTTCATATTTCTCCCCTCCAGCCGTAAAAATGGACATCCCTCTCCCAGATAGAAGAAACCTTAAAAATGAGAGGTATATATTGTCCAAACAGCAAAGATTTCCTTGACAGAAAGCATTCCGGAATATAAAATAGATATGGTGTATTGTTGAATATTTTGCAAATAAATGACTTTTAACAATTACCCCGGAGTTTCTACTCGGAACAAAATTTTAAGGAAAAGGAGGCATGTACCCGCTCATGAGCACACCACTCATCATCCTATTCGTCGTTTGCGTACTGGTGGCATTCATCGTTGGATTTGTAATCGCTTTTTTCGTAGGCGTTTCATATAGAAAACGGATCGCAGAATCGGACATCGGTTCGGCGGAAGAAGAAGCAAAGAGAATCGTAAGCGAAGCCATAAGAAACGCGGAGGGAAAGAAAAAAGAGGCCCTTGTGGAAGCGAAGGACGAAATTTATAAACTTCGTACCGACGCAGAACGCGAAAATAAGGAACGCAGAAGCGAGGTCCTGCGTCTCGAACGCAGGGTACAGCAAAAAGAGGAATCGATTGACCGCAAACTGGAAAACCTGGAGAAGAAAGAGGAACAGGTCAACGCCCGCCTGAAGGACGCCCAGCAGAAGCTGGACGAAGCCGAGCAGGTGAAGCAGCATCAATTCGACATGCTCGAAAAAATCTCCGGTTTTACTGCGTTGCAGGCGCGGGATTACCTGCTGCAAAATCTGGAGAATGATTTGGTCCATGAAAAGGCCCTCAAAATCACCCAATATGAGGCTATTTTGAAGGAAGAAAGCGATGAGAAGGCGCGCGAAATCATCTCCTCCGCTATCCAGCGGTGCGCCGCCGACCAGGTGACCGAGATCACCGTCTCGGTCGTACCGCTGCCGGGCGATGAAATGAAGGGCCGGATCATCGGCCGGGAGGGCCGCAATATCCGCACCCTCGAAACGTTGACCGGCGTTGACCTGATTATCGACGATACTCCTGAAGCCATCACCCTCTCCTGTCACGATACCGTGCGCCGTGAGATCGCGCGTATCGCCCTGGAGCGCTTGATTCAGGATGGGCGCATCCATCCCGCACGCATTGAGGAGATGGTCGAAAAGGCCAAAAAGGAAGTTGAGCAGAAGATTAAGCAGGACGGCGAACGCGCCGTTTTGGATCTCGGTATTCACAGCATGCACCCCGATCTCATCCGGCTGCTCGGCCGCATGCGTTACCGTTCCAGCTATGGGCAGAATGTCCTCAACCACTCGATTGAGGTAGCTCAGTTGGCGGGTATGATGGCCTCCGAAATGGGGGCGGACGCCTCCTTGGCCCGCCGCGCGGGCCTGCTGCACGATATCGGCAAATCGATGACCCACGAGATCGAGGGTTCCCACGTACAGATTGGCGTTGATATCGCCAAGAAATATAAAGAGAACAAGGATGTTATCCACGCTATCGCGGCGCACCACAACGATATCGAGCCCCGCACCATCATCGCTTGCTTGGTGCAGGCGGCGGATGCGGTTTCGGCCGCCCGGCCGGGAGCGCGGCGTGAAAACCTTGAAAATTACATCAAACGCTTGGAAAAGCTGGAGGAGATTGCGAACTCGTTTGAGGCGGTTGAGAAATCCTTCGCTATCCAGGCCGGCCGTGAAATCCGGATCATGGTCAAGCCCGAATTGGTGAACGACGATGAAATGGCCGTTACCGCCCGCGAGATTGTGAAAAAAATCGAGGCGGAGCTGGATTATCCCGGCCAAATCAAGGTCAACCTGATCCGAGAGAGCCGTGCGATTGAATACGCAAAATAGCCTGTCAGGCGCACCCGTTAACGGTGCGCCTGATTTTTTGGTTACAGCTTGATTCTCCCTGCCCCTTCCTGCCGCCGGCCGCTTCCTAGCTTGAGTAAGGAACCGCCTGAACGGCGTACCGGCTCAAAACTGGAATAAAGAAGGAATCTTCGTTATGAACCGAAAAATATATGAATTTCACGCAAAGATAGAGCCTGTCCCCGATAAAGGAGGGGCCTATGTGCGCTTTCCCTATAACATTAGAGAAGAATTTGGCAAAGGCCGGGTAAAAGCAGAGATTACCTTTGACGGCGAGCCCTATCTCGGAAGTATCGTCAATATGGGTGTGAAGCATCCGGACGGTTCCATCTGCTATATCATCGGCATCCGCAAGGATATTCAGAATAAGATCGAAAAATATCCGGGGGATACCGTGTTTGTTACGGTAGAAGCGGTTCTATAGACCGCCTCGGACGAAAGGAAGATCCGATTCGGAATATCCCCCCGCCTTACTTGGTAAAACGCTTATATAATGACGGGGACAAAAGACGGAAATGCCGATTCTCTGTCTCACAGAAAGCCCCCTAACAATTGGCTTGACAGGCGGTGCAAAACCGGCTATACTAATAACTATATCTGGCAGCTTTTGCCGTATCTTCTAAAAAAGGAGGAACTGTGCGTGAACCACGGTGTGTTTAAGGATACCGCTGCTTGGCGCAATTTGGATCATGTCGCGATTCAAACGGGTATTTCGGCGCTGTCCGTGTCGTATTGCGCCTTTTTTCAGCAGGTAACGCACATTCTTCCGCCCCGGAAAAACCTCCGGTAAGCAGAGGATTTATCCGTTTCTGCCCGAAAGGCGCTATGCCTTTCGGGCATTTTTGCGTCTTAATATACAGAAAGGAAAGATCAAACGATGCACAGCTTTCATAAATACCTCGCCACCGTCCGGTTATCTGCCGCCGCTGTTTTTGATGGCAGCCTGCTTCCGGTGATGAGCGAGTACCTCGTCCGTTTTCTCCAGCTCGCGCTGCTGCTCCTCGTCTGGCGCTCGCTCGCCGCGGCGGGCGCGGATCTCGGAGGTATGACGCTTCCGCAGCTTCTAAGCTATACGCTGCTGGCTTCCGTTCTGCGGCAGCAGTTGGAAATTGTCACGCCTGCCACCTCTGCGCTCTGGGAGGGATCGATCGTCGGGCGGTATCTGCGCCCCATGCCGCTGCTGGGCGGGCTGGCCGCGGAAACGGTCGGCCGTTGGTGGCTCCCCGTTTTCCTCTTCTACTCGCTGCCGGTGTTGCTTTTAGCGCCCATCTTCGGCATTTCGCCGCTGCCCGTTTCACTTGCCGCGGCCGGAGCCTTCCTCCTCAGCCTATCCCTCAGCGTTTCGCTGGGCTTCGCGTTGGATTTCCTGTTCGCTTCGCTGGCTATCCGCATGAAAAACGGCTGCTGGGCGGCGAACGATATCCGGGAGGCCATGACGGCGCTGTTCACCGGCGCGCTCATCCCCTTTTCGCTCATGCCGCCTTTCGCCGGACGGATTTTAGCGCTGCTGCCCACTGGCTCGGTGGCCTCCGCCCCGCTGCTTATCTATGTGGGCGCGGCCGAAAACGCGCCGCAGCTCATCGGCCTACAGCTCTTTTGGAACGCCGTTCTCTGGCCCTTCTCCCTCTGGGCCTTCCACAAAAGCGAAGAAAGGATGATCTCCTATGGCGGATAAACGTCCGGGCCTGCACACCTTATTTAGCCTTTATTCTACCTATGGGAAAATGGATCTGCTCTGGTTTTTGCGCGATACGCGCTATTGTCTGCTCTATCTGGTTACCGACGTTATCTGTGCCGGCGCCTCGGTGGGCGGGGTATTCCTGCTCTCGGCGCGCTTCGGCGGCCTCGGCGGGATGGAAGAAAAGGAGCTCCTCTTCCTCTTATCCTACTGCGTATTGATCGATGGGGTTTACAGCCTCTTCTTTGCCGGCAACAATATGGGGCAGATCAGCCGGATCATCGGGCGCGGGCAGCTCGATCATTGTATCATTCAGCCTGTCCCGCTCTGGATGCAGCTCATCACCGGCGGCTTCTGCCCCTTCTCCGCCTCCAGCAAGCTGCTGTGCGGCGCTGTTCTGTGCTTCTATTCCATCCGGCAGCTGGGGCTGGCAGCAGGGCCGGGATGGCTTCTCTCCTTCCTCCTCAGTGTCCTAGCCTCCACCGGGATTGTGCTGGCGTGCGTCTATCTCCTCTCCAGCCTGGCCTTTTTAGCGCCCGCGGCAGCGGAAGAGATCGCCATGACCGCCCTCAGCCTCTTCGATATGCTGAAAGCCTATCCGCTCGGCGCGCTGCCTGTCTTCTGGCAAACGGTGTTTTGCACCGCCGTTCCGGTCGGCCTGGCTGCCTGGCTCCCTAGCCGCGCGCTGCTGCGCCTCTCCTTCCCTCTCTGGACGGTGCTGGCCGCCGCCCTTTTCATCACCGCCGCCTCTCTCGTTTTCCGTAAGGGACTGTGCTACTATGCGGCCCACGGCTCCCCTCGTTACTCCGGCTTCGGCCACCGCTAAAGAAAGAGGCCCCCGTTTTCCGCTCTCGGAAGCGGAGGAACAAGCCTACAGCCTGCAAAAACCGGAAAAACAGCCCGCCACCGGCGAAATCCTCCCACCGGAATGGGCCTTGTCCGCAGATATTTCCTGTCTGTGGGCTATCCGAATGAGAAAGGAATGGATTTTGGATGCAAAACCTACCGGCCGGACTCCCGGCTTTAGTCCTGGAAAATGTAACAAAAACCTACTCCCAGTGGCAGCGCAGCGGAAAGCTGCGCGACATTGGGCGGGATCTTCTCCACCCCCAGAAGCGCGAGGTAAAAGCGCTGGATGGGCTGAGTCTGCGCGTCGAACGCGGCGAATGCCTGGCCTATGCCGGGGCCAACGGGGCCGGGAAGTCCACCACCATCAAGATTTTATCCGGCATCCTGCGCCCCACCGAGGGACGGGTTTCAGTGCTCGGCATGGATCCGGCAAAGGGCCGCATCGCGCTCATGCGCCGGATTGGCGTCCTGTTCGGCCAGCGTACCGAGCTTTGGTGGGATCATCCCATCCAGACGAGCTTTGAATGGAAAAAGCGGGTGTGGGAGATCCCGGAAGAAACCTACCGGAAGCAATTGGCGCTCGTGACCGGGCTGCTCGATCTGGGGGAGCTGCTGAACACCTTCGCCCGCGAGCTCTCCTTGGGGCAACGGATGCGCGCCGATCTCGGCATGCTGCTCCTGCACAACCCCGACGTGCTGTTTCTGGATGAGCCCACCCTGGGGCTGGATGTGCTCGCCAAGCGCGATATGATCGCCTTTCTCCGGCGCATCAACGCAGAAGGGATCACCCTCATCGTCACCAGCCACGACATGGATGACCTCGAAGAGATCGCGCGCCGCATCGTGCTGCTCGATCACGGAAAGATCGCGTTCGACGGTTCGTTTGAAGCTCTGCGCGAAGCGCAGGGCAGCGCCTGCCGCGTCCGGGTAACGGCTGCGCCGGGCGCCGTTTTCCCGCGCATGGAGGGTCTTGCGCTCATTTCGGAGGAGGGCGGTATCCATGAGTATGCCTTCGACCGCACCCAAACCGGGATCCGCGATATCCTGCGCCTGCTCTCCGAAATCGAAGGCGTAGAGGATGTGGAATTGCGGCGTGCGCCGATTGAAGAGGTGGTCGCCCATCTTTACCGCAGTTGGAAATAAAAAATGGGCGCCCAAAGCGGCTATTTTTTCGGCCATCTGCCTCGGTTGCCGCGATAGCGGCGAGAGGCAGGGCCAACAAATCGTTTTTATAGCGCAGCTATAAAAAACCGGGGACGTAAAAACGCGTCCCCGGTTTATAGAGAAGCCGTAGAGCTCCCCCCATTTGTAAAAGAAATCGTGCAAGCTCCTCCTCCGCTTTGTAGAAACCAGAAAAAGCGGCGGTTTCGCGCTTTCAGCGCGAAATTTGGGGCGTCGTCTTCGCCCCAAAAGCTGCTTTTTCAGGGGAATAAGGGAGCTGCTGCATTTTGCAGCAGCTCCCTTATTCCCCAAATACCTGCCGGCAGAGCGCGCAGCCGGTGGGGGTTTGAGCGAGCCCTCCCTCCGCCGTTTCCCGCAGGGCGGCGGGCATGAGATCGCCAACGCGCTTCATCGCTAGAATCACCTCGTCCGGCGGAATGGCGCTCGGTATCCCCGCCAGCGCCAGCTCCGCGGCAACCAAAGCGTTGGCTACGCCCCCGGCATTGCGCTTAATGCAGGGGATCTCTACCAGACCCGCCACCGGATCGCAGACCAGGCCCAAAATGTTCTTGAGCGCAATGGCCACCGCATGCCCGATCATCCGCGGCGTTCCGCCAGCCAGCTCCACAAGGGCGGCGGCCGCCATCGCTGAGGCGCTCCCGCACTCCGCCTGACAGCCTCCCTGCGCGCCGGAAATGCTCGCATTCTGCGCAATGACCATTCCTACCGCAGAGGCGGTGAAAAGCGACATGACCGTTTCCCGCTCCGGCAGCCCCCGTTCTTCCGATAGGCTGAGCACGGCGGCGGGAATGATCCCGCAGGAGCCTGCCGTCGGCGCGGCGACAATCCGCCCCATCGCCGCGTTAAGCTCCGAGACGGCCAGGGCGCGCACCAGAGCGCCGCCCAGCATGGGGCCGCAGAGCGTTTTCCCGGCCTCCACCTGCTGCTGCATCCGCCAGGCCGTTCCGCCGGTCAGCCCGCTGGCGGACCGGAGATCGGGATCGATCCCTTCCGCCACCGCCTCGCGCATGACCTGTAGGCTACAGCGCATCCCCTCATAAATCTCTTCGGCAGGCCGCTCAATCTGCGCGGCCTGCTGTTCCAGCGTAAGATCCGATAGAAGCCGGCCAGTGGCTTCGGCCTCTTTTATCAGCCCCTCGATCGATTCATAACGAAGCAAGGTCTTTTCCTCCCCGGCCGCCCTAGTTCGGCCGCATCAGCGTTGCGCTTAAGATTCCCGGCAGCGCCCGGATCCCCTCGCAGAGCGATTCCTCCACCATGCCATCCGTCTCGATGGTCATCACGGCGCGGCCGCCCTTCGTTTCGCGGGAGAGCCGGAAATTGGCGATATTTACGTCGTTCTCCCCGATAAGAGAGGCCACCTCGGCGATAATCCCCGGCCGGTCCCAATGCAGGACAATGAGGGTGGTGTACTGACCGGAGATCGAAACGTCCATTCCATCAAACCGGTCCACCAGGATATTTCCGCCCCCAATCGAAGCGCCCTGCACCTCAACCGAACGCCCGCCCGCATCCCAGAGGGTGATGCGGGCGGTGTTGGGATGGGCGTTCTCAATCGTGCCGGGCTGAAATTCGATTTCCAATCCCAGCTCCTGCGCCAGCGAAAGGCTGGAACGGATGCGGGGGTCGCTCGGCAGCATTCCCATGATTCCCGCCGCCAACGCCCGGTCGGTGCCATGCCCCTTATAGGTTTTGGCAAAGGAACCGTGCAGCAGGATGCGCGCCCGCACCGCCGGGGAACCGAGCAGCGCCCCCGCCACGCGGCCCAGGCGCACCGCGCCGGCCGTGTGCGAACTGGAGGGCCCGATCATCACCGGACCGACAATATCAAAAACGTTCACGGCTCCGCCTCCCCCGGCAGGTTTTATTCCTCTTCCGCGTCCGGCAGGGCCGGCTTCACCTCAACCGTCAGCTTAACGATGCGCTGATCGTCCACCTCCCGGACGGTGATCTCCAGGTTTTGGTAAGTAAAGCAGTCGCCCACAGCGGGGATGCGCTCCAGCTCATCCATCGCCCAGCCGCCGACCGTATTGGAATCGGTCTCAATGGCATCCGGATCCATATCCAGCTCGTCGAGCATCTCGCGGATGGTATATTCGCCCGCCACCTCATACCGGCCGTCGCCGAGCGGGACAAATTCGCGGATTATCTCTTCATCCTCATCCCAGATTTCACCGACGAGCTCCTCCAGGATATCCTCGGTGGTGACAATGCCCATCGTTCCGCCATAGTCGTCGGTGACAACAGCCATATTGATTTTGGTGCGCTTAAACTCGTTGAGCAGCGCGGATATTTTCATCGTTCGATGAATGTATAGGCATTCGGACAGCAGCCCGCGCAGCTCCGGCTTTTTGCCGGTGGCCAGCTGCTCCAGATAGTCGCGCGTATGCAGAATACCGATGATGCGGTCAATTGTCCCTTCATAGACCGGAATCCGGGAATAGCGCTCTTCAAGCACAAAATCCAGAACGGCCTGCGGCTCCTCCTCCACATCAATCGCCGCCAGATCCACCCGCGGGGTTAGGATCTCCTGCACGCGGATATCGTCAAACTCAATCGCGCTGTGCAGCAGCTCGCTCTCATCCTCGTGCAGAACGCCCTCCTCAACGGTGGAATCAATGATGTATTTCAATTCCTCCTCCGTCACCGTCGGCGTTTCCTCCCCCTCCTTCTGGCGGGCCACTAGGCGCGTTAGGAGCACCAGCAGCTTGGATAGCGGGGTGAAGAAGATAATGAGCCCATACAGCGGGGCCGAAAAGCGCAGGGCGTAAGCCTCTGCATTGGCCTTCGCGCTGCTCTTCGGCGTTACCTCCCCGAAGATCAGAACCAAAACGGTCATAATCACCGTAGAAGCGGGGGCCGCCATCTGCTCGCTCAAAAAGCGCAGGGCCAGCACAGTCGCCAACGAAGATGCGGAAATGTTCACGATGTTGTTGCCGATGAGAATGGTGGAGATGAGCTTATCATAGTCCTCCGTGATCAGCAGCGCGCGCTTGGCGCGCTTATCCCCTGCGTCCGCGAGGGTGCGCAGCCGGATCCGGTTCACCGTTGAAAAAGCCGTTTCGCTTGCGGAAAAAAATGCGGAGCATGCCAACAGGACGATTAACAAGATGCACAACCAGCCTGTACTGTCCAAAGTACCCATCAACTCTACTTTCTTTTGATTATTTCTGTAAAAGCAGCTCTGCCCTTACAGAGATTTATTGTAACAAAAAACAGGGGAAAATGCAACTAAAACCGGTAAGAGAAAAGTCCCCCTCCCGCCCGAAGGCGGGAAGAGGACAGGGGGCCGAACAAACTGGAAAGGGCTTCGCTTACATCATGCCCATGCCGCCAGCGGGAGGCGCGGGAGGGGTCTCCTCCTTGATGTCGGCAACCAGAGATTCGGTGGTCAGAACCATCTCGGCGACCGAAGCGGCGTTCTCCAGCGCGCTGCGGCTGACCTTGGTCGGATCCACAATGCCGCTGGCAATCATCTCGCAGTATTTCTCGCGCAGAGCGTCGTAGCCGTAGCCAACCTTACCGGAGCTGAGAATCTTATCCACGATGACCGAGCCTTCCACACCGGCATTGTGCGCGATCTGGCGGACCGGCTCCTCCAGCGCTTTGCAGACGATCTCCGCGCCGGTCTTTTCGTCGCCCTCGCAGGCGTCGATAACCTTCTTGACAGCGGCAATCGCATTCAGGAAGGAAACGCCGCCGCCGGCTACGATGCCCTCTTCAACCGCCGCCTTGGTGGCAGAGAGCGCATCCTCAATGCGCAGCTTCTTCTCCTTCATCTCGATCTCGGTGGCAGCGCCGACCTTGATGACGGCAACGCCGCCGGCCAGCTTCGCAAGGCGCTCCTGGAGCTTCTCGCGATCGAAATCGCTGGTCGTGGTCTCAATCTGGGCGCGGATCTGGCCGATGCGGGCCTTGATCGCGGCCGAATCGCCAGCGCCGTCCACGATGATGGTGTTCTCTTTCTGGATCTTCACCTGGCGGGCACGGCCGAGCTGCTCAATGGTGGTGTCCTTGAGATCCAGGCCGAGCTCTTCGCTGATAACCTCGCCGCCGGTCAGCGTCGCGATATCCAAGAGCATCTCCTTGCGGCGGTCGCCGAAGCCGGGGGCTTTAACCGCAACGCAGGTGAAGGTGCCGCGCAGCTTATTCACAATCAGGGTGGAGAGCGCCTCGCCTTCGACATCCTCAGCGATGATCAGCAGCTTCTTGCCGGACTGCACGATCTGCTCCAGCAGGGGCAGGATATCCTGAATGACCGAGATCTTTTTATCGGTGATGAGGATGAACGGATCGTCGAGAACCGCCTCCATCTTGTCGGTATCGGTGCACATATAGGGGGTGATGTAACCGCGGTCAAACTGCATGCCTTCCACGACCTCGCTGTAGGTCTCGGCGGTCTTGGATTCTTCGATGGTGATAACGCCGTCGGAGGTCACCTTGTCCATCGCCTCGGCAATGAGGGAGCCTACCGAATCATCGCCCGCAGAGATAGCCGCAACGCGGGCAATATCCTCCGAACCGGCGACCTTCTTGGAATTCTTGACGATCTCGGCTACCGCGCCCTCAACCGCCTTCTTCATGCCCTTCTTCACAATCATCGGGTTGGCGCCCGCGGCCACGTTCTTCATCCCCTCGCGGACGAGAGCCTGCGCAAGCAGCGTGGCGGTGGTGGTGCCGTCGCCGGCCGCATCGTTGGTCTTGGTGGCAACCTCTTTGACCAACTGAGCGCCCATGTTCTCAAAAGCGTCCTCCAGCTCGATCTCCTTGGCGATGGTAACGCCGTCGTTGGTGATGAGCGGAGCGCCGAATTTCTTATCCAGCACAACGTTTCTGCCCTTCGGGCCGAGGGTAATTTTAACGGTATCAGCGAGCTGGTCAATGCCGGACTGCAAAGCCTTTCTCGCAGCCTCGGAATAGATGATCTGTTTGGCCATGTTCAATCAATCCTTTCTATAGATAGGGACGTTTTCCAGAATGCCTGCGGGAATTTACTCGACAATCGCCAGGATGTCCGACTGGCGGAGGATGGTGTATTCCACATCGTCCACCTTCACCTGGGTACCGGCATATTTGCTGATGAGCACCTTATCGCCCACCTTAACTTCCATCGTGATTTCCTTGCCTTCCACAACGCCGCCGGGGCCGACGGCTACAATTTCGGCTACCTGCGGCTTCTCCTTCGCGCTGCCAGCGAGAATGATACCGCTCTTGGTGGTTTCCTCGGCTTCCACCATCTTAATAACAACCCTGTCTGCAAGCGGTTTGATGGTCATGTTAACTACCTCCCAGTTTTATCGATAAGTTTTGGCTACTTTTTTAGCACTCACTCTCTCTGAGTGCTAAATACTATTGTAGTTATTTTTGAAAAAAAATCAAGTACCTTTTCCAAAATTTCACCTTTCCTTCCCTATTTTTAACAGTTTGTTCAAATACTATTCCAAAGGGGGAGGTAAAAAACGCGCTGCGTTTTTTACCTCCCCCTAAGAAAAAGCGCTTCCAGGGCGAAGATTACGCCCTGGATTTCGCACCGGCGGTGCGAAACCGCTCTTTTTCCGGTCTCTGCAAACCGGAAGGACAGCCCGTACGATTTCCTCTGCGAACCGGGAGGCGTGTTTTTTACATTAGAAAAAGCGTTATCGGACCCAAAATAACAGCCCGATAACGCTTTTCCAGATTCCTAATAAACTGGCGATACGTTTATAACCCCTTCTATAAAAGCGAGGGGTCTGTTTAAAAATGATCCGTCAAAAATACCGGCCGCTTCACAAAAACGCCGCGCAGCGTTTCCAGATTCGCATTTACCTGCACATCCTGCTTGTACAGCGCTTCATCCATCGATAAGAAGCCTAACAGAAGCTGCGTGAGCGTGCGCACATCGATTTCCAGGTCGGCCGTCTCCATTTCCTGTTCCCTTTCGACCGAGACTACGCCGCCTTCACAGCGCACCGAGAAAAATCCGTCGTTCCCGGCAAGAACGTTGTCCCGTACCTGCAAGGTATAGACGGCCCCCTCGAAATGCCGCTTTAACTCCAGCGCCCTTTGCAGATGGATTAAGCGGGCCATCGGCTGGTTGTCATGCCGCGCCTTCACCCGGTAGCTCTCATCCAGCAGCGCCGGCAGCGGGATCCCCTCCGGCAGCGAGAGACGGGTCTTCTGATATTGCGCGGAGAGCCGGTAAAGAAAGCCCAGCAGATCCGAAAGCCCCTGCGGACGGACAAAGGCCATTTCATATACATGAGCCAGCCGTTCATCTTCCCCGGTTTCCTTCGCAGCCAACACGAGATAGGCGCTCGGCCCGTTTTCATCCTCCAGCAGATAGGTATAACGGCGCTCTTTATAAGGATCCTTGCCGATCTGCTCCCTCCAGTGGCGATCCTCGCGCCGGACAGCAAGGTTGCAGCGCAGAAAATGCGCGTCGAAAACGGTTTGCAGCCCATCCAATGGATCGTCCGGGCCGAGCATACGCACCTTACTCGTACAGCGGAATTTAGAGAGCGCCTCTATGGGTATCTCATATTCCGGCAGCAGGTGGCACAGCTCATAGCCGAATTGACGGTAATAGGGATGCGAAAATGGGTAGAGCGTAGAAAACACTGCGCCGTTTTCCCGCATCTGGCGGAAGGCGGTCTCGACGATCTGGCGGATAGCGCCGCCAAAACGGTACTCCGGCAGCGAGGCCACCCCGCCTAAGCCCACCATCCGCACCCAGCCGCCCTCATAGCGCATGGTGAACTCCGGCAGCTCCATGCAGGCGGTCAAGATACCTTCCTCGTTGAAAAAGCCAATATAAGGAGCGTCCGTCTCGGATTTTGCAGCGACGTTTTTTTCCAGTTCGGCGGTATCCAGCGAGTTGACAAAGGCAACGCTTTGGAGCTTCCTGCAAGCGGTCAGCTCCTCCTTGTTGTCGATCCTGCGTACAGGCACCATTCATCCCCTCCTTCTTCAACCGGCGGCAGCCTTCCGGCTATACCCCGGTTTGGATACATTCCAACCGGCCCTGTAGCTTCCATTCCCCCGCGCCGGCCGGGATGAAAACGCTCTCCCCCTTTTCCAAGGAAAGGCGCGCAGCGCCGCAGGAGAGCTCCCCCTGGCCTTCGATACAGGTCAGGCAGCAAAAGCTCTCTCCATCCGCCTGTTCGATGTAGCTTCCATCCAGCTTCAAAGAATGAACGGTAAAATAAGGGCATTCCGCCAGAAGCTGCCGCTGCCCGCCTCCAACCGCTACCGCCTCCCCGGCCGGTGTAAAATCCCCGGATGCGGGACGGCGATCCAAAACGGCCAGCGCCTTCTCTACATGCAGCGGACGGGGCTTGCCGTCCGCGCCCAAGCGTCCATAGTCATAGACACGGTAGGTAAGGTTGGAGTTCTGCTGTACCTCGCACAGCACAATCCCTGCGCCGATGGCGTGCAGCATCCCGGCCGGGATAAAGACGACGTCCCCCCGCCGGACCGGACGTTTTCCCAAAAGCTCCTCCAGACGGTTGTTTTCAATCGCTTCGCGCAGCTCTCCGGCCGAAACCTCGCGGTTAAACCCATAATAGAGGAAGCTGTCCGGCTGCGCATCCAAAATGATCCACATCTCGGTCTTTCCAAAGCTGTTCTCGTTTTTCAGCGCATATTCATCGCTGGGGTGAACCTGGATGGAGAGCGGGCGCGCCGCATCGATCAGCTTGACGAGCACCGGGAAATCCTGGAACCGGGCGCAGCGCCTTCCCGCAAGCGCCTCCCCATGCGCCTCAAACAAGGCGCGCAGCGTCTTTCCTGCCTCCGGTCCGGAGACCGCGCGGCTCTCCCCATCCGGGTGGCAGCTCAGCTCCCAGCTCTCGGCAACGGGACGCAGCGCCGTCTGTTTCCCATAAGCGGCGCATAGGCTTTCCCCTCCCCAAAGGTAATCTTTAAAGGCCGGCCCCAGCTTGAAGGGTTCCATGTTGTCCACTCCCCATTTTATACAAAATGTTATATCTATCTACCTTTATACCCTATTGCGTTCTTTTCTCAATACCGCAGGGTAGAGAGATAGGGGTCGCTCACAAACGATTCAAAATTATAGAGCAGCAATACATCGTCGTACTCCGCATCGCGCAGATAATCGCTCAGCTTGTTGACATAGCGCAGATCGATGATATCCACCTCGTCATAGAGATAGGTGAGGAACGGGGCCAGCGAGTTGCCGAAGCTATCCTTAATCAGAAGCACGCGGGTTTTATGGCCGTCGGCAGCGGGGTAACGGTTATTCTCCGCCTTCAGCTCGGTGAAATTGTTGTTCCCCCAGAGATAGGCGGCGTATTTATCGCGCGTTGCGAGCTTCTCTTCATCATAGAGCCCCGGTTTTTCCTCTCCGAAAACGGCGACGCTTTCCATCGGGATATCCGGCAGAAGCATGGTATCCGGGCGCGTACCCACCTTTTTCGCCTTGGAATAGTTGGTGCCGTAGAAGCCCTCGATCGTCCGCCCATTCTGTTCAAAGATCTCAAAGTCCGGGAGCTCCATCCCCTTCTGCTGGGCATAAGCCTGGGCGGCCAGGTAAGCGCCGTAAACCGTCCAATGATGATCGGTGCGGTAATAAATATATTCCTCCTTATGCGCGCGCAGGGGCTCCAAAAGGTTTAACACCGACACATGCGCAGGCGCCAGCTCATAGATCTCCGCACCGAAGGCGGCCTGATCGATTAGCGGCACGCCATAAGGCACCTTATCCTCTAAAATCATATAGGCGTTCGGCGTGATAGCGAAGGTAACGGGCAGCTCCGGATAGAGCTCAAAAAACTCCTTCGTATAGCGGAGATTGTCCTGGTAGCGCTCTTCATCCAGCCGATCCAGCTTGACAAACAAGTAACCGTCCTTCCCATAGATCACGCCGTTGTTCTCGGTCTTTCCCAGAAGCGATTCAACGCAGGATTTCAAGGTGATCCAGCCGTCGCGGCCAACGAATTGATCGTTGATATAGCTGTCGAACCGCTCGTCGTATTCCCCCTTCATCAGCACCCGCCATTCCAGCTTCGGACGGGTTTTCAGCGGACGGTTCTCCATTTCGGAGCGTTCGCGGTCGGTCTGGGTCATATCCAGCCCGGTATATAGCAGAATAAAGACGGCAAAAAGCACCGCCCAAGGGCAGCTTTTCCACAATTTTCGGAATTTCTCCATCCAAACACCTCCCCCTTCCCGCAGGCGCTGTAAGCTCCGGGAAGCGCCTTATAAAAGCCGGAGTCCGGCCTAACATTCCCCACAGAACCGGCTAAAAATTAAAATATAAAAATGGATTGTAGCTCGCGTCTACCAAATAGCCGACCGACGCCAGCAGCACCGCGGCCAATCCGGCCGTTACCAGCCATTTTTTATGGGCTAAACGTTCATAGATCCATTTAATCGCAGGCGTTGAGAAGAAAATTGCCAAAGCGAAGGTAACGCCATAGTTACGCAGGTAATACACCCAATCAGCGCCGCCCCGCCAACAAAAAAGCCTGCCGAAAAGCTGCGGCAAAAGCCCCTGCGCCCCTTTCAGCTCTTCCAGCCCAATGGCGAAAAAACCCCAGCTAAGCACCACAAAAAAGAGCAGGTACACCCGGCTCCAAACCCGGCTCCTCTCTAAATAGCGCAGCAGAAAGGTTTTCTCCACCACCAGCAGCGCGAGGAAATAAAGACCCCAAAGGACAAACAGCCAGTTGGCCCCATGCCAAAAGCCGGTTAAAAACCAAACGATAAACAGATTCAAATAGAGCCTGCCCCGGCCGACCCGGTTTCCTCCCAAGGGGATGTACACATATTCCCGGAACCAGGATCCCAGCGTCATGTGCCAGCGCCGCCAAAACTCGGTTGCGCTGCGGGAGATATAAGGAAAATTAAAATTCTGCGGGAACCGGAAGCCCATGGCGTTTCCCAGGCCGATAGCCATGAGGGAATAGCCGCTGAAATCAAAATAGATATAGAGCGAAAAGGCAATGAGGCCCATCCAACACAGCGGGGTAGAGACGTTTTCAAAGCCCATGCCAACCACCGTATCCCAGAGCGAGCCGATGTTATTGGCAATGAGCACCTTGCTCCCCAGCCCCATAATAAAGAGACGGACGCCGTCTCCCAGCATTTCATAAGTAACGGTACGCGTATGCAGCTCCTCATTGATGTCGGTATATTTCACAATCGGACCGGCGATCAGCTGCGGGAAAAGGGTGACAAAAGCGCCAAAGCGGATAAAGTTCCGCTCCGCAGGGACGCGCCCATAATAAACATCGACGGTATAGGAAAGGATCTGGAAGGTATAAAAGCTAATCCCCAAGGGGAGGGCCAGGGACAGGAAGGGAACGGAAAGCCCCGTTGCCACGTTAAAGTTCCCAATGAAAAAGTTCATGTATTTAAAGAAAAGAAGCCACCCCACCGTAAAAACCAGCGAGACGAGGAAGGCGGCGCGCCGCAAGCCGCCGCGCTCCTTCCAGCGGTCAATGAGCAGGGCGGCCAGGTAGTTGACCAGAATAGAGGACATCATGATCGGGAAATATTTGGGTTCCCCCCACGCATAGAAAAAAAGGCTGCACAGAAACAGCCACAGGTTTTTAAAGCGGAAAGGAAGCAGATAATAAACAAGAAACACCGCCGGGATAAAGCGGAATAAAAACAGGATACTGCTGAATAGCAACGGTTCAACCTCCATCCCTGACTCAGTAAAAATAAAACGTTGCACAGAAGACGTGTCCGCAAAACGCCTGCATTTTGCGGACACGTCCTTGCCGACATGCAAGTTCCGTAATTAGATATACCAGAAAACGGACGAAAAAGCAAGCTAGTTTTTACCGGAAGCCTTCGCAGAATCCACAATTTCAAAGGCGGCTATTTCGCTTCCTCAAAAACCGAGCGGATAGCCTTTTCAGCGCGCGCCACCTCGTCCTCCGCCATCTGGAGCGAGGCTTCCTGTCCATCCGGAACGTTGATATCGCCCATGAGAACCAGGAAAACATAATCCCCTTCGGTGATCACCTTCGCAGCCTGGGATTTGATATCCATGAAGTTCACCGGATAGGTTTCAAACTGGGTAATGATGTCCTCCCGGCGTTTTTCCAGAGCCGCCGCCACGGTTTCAGCCTTTCCAGGTTTTGCCTTGGCGCCTACAAAGGTGTCCCCACTGATATTTACAAAGGCCATTTCACCTACAAATTCTTCCACGTCCTCCGCGTTCACATAGTAAACCTCGGTCATCTGCGCTTCCGTGATTACGGCAGGCATAGCGAGCCAGAACTCGCCGAATTCCGCGCGTACAGCGTCATAAGCCGCCTTGAGCTTTTCATCCTTGATGATGAGCTCGACCGGCTCATCGTCCGCATTATCGGAGGCCTCCGAGGATGCGGCCGAGGAGCTGGAGGGCTGGCTGCTGGAAGGGGCGGAGCTGGAAGAAGGCGCGCTGCTCGAACTGCTGGAGACCTGGTCCTTACCGGTGGATCCGCAGCCCGCAAAGGCGGCTGTTAGAAGAGCCGCCGCCAGACAGAGAGCGATTTTTCTCATACACATCATAAATGAACCTTTCCTTTCTTTATCGTCGCGCCGGTCCAGCCGGACGTTTTCCGCCTAGCAGAAACGGCGCAAAACGGGAGGCGAAAATTTTTATTTTTAGCCTTCCTTTTGATTATTTGCGCCCGTTTACCGGCGCTTCATCTATAAGGTGGCGCCGGCCCTTCGATTTACTGCTGCGTTTCCTAAATTTTCCTGAATATACAAAATATACGAGGGTCAACGGGTGCTTTATGGGTTATTATTTGCTTTATGAAACCGAATATGCGGCAGACGCCGTTTACATCTTTTGTAACGGCGCTGTTTCCGTAGCGGCAGCCGGAATAGACGGATCCTCAAACTATCCGTTCGCAGCGATAAACGCCCGTCAACAAATCAAAACGGAAAAAGGCTCGGATTCCGTCTTTCATTCTTGACAGAATCCGGGCCTTTTCCCAATTTCAGGGAAAATTTATAGCACGCCTTTTTTATCCAATCACCGGCTGCATCTGCACCCCTTTGAAGGCGCACTCAACAGCCTGAGGAATTTGGGTAAAATCGGCGACAATCGATTGCGGCTTTTGAATGGGATCATCCTGCCGCATAGGTACAAAATAGATATTCTTTTGGTTGAGCAGCATTCCGATATTCTTCCCCGCCGCGCCGAGCGCATCGTTGGTCGAAACCGCTATGACAACCGGCCGCTGGTTGCGCAGATGCGCTTTTACCGCCATGGTAACGCTGGTATCCGTTACCCCGTTTGCCAACTTTCCCAGCGTGTTTCCGGTGCAGGGGGCGACCAGCAGGATATCCAAGAGCTTGCGCGGCCCTATCGGTTCGGCGTCATAGATCGTGTGGATCGCCGGCCTCCCGCAAATCTTCTCAATCCGTTCGATAAAATCGGCCGCCTTTCCAAACCGGGTATCGGTGCTATAAGAAAACTCCGACAGGATCGGCTGCACCTCATAGCCCAATCCGGCAACCTTTTCCATCTGCGGAAGCACCTTATCGAAGGTGCAGAACGATCCGCACATGGCAAAGCCTAATCTAACTCCGTTCATTCCCAATAACCATTCCTTTCTGATGAGCTCCGCCGCTTCTGCGGCGGCTGCCTATCCTTGTTCATGCAGGATGTTATATACCGTATCACGGATAATTTCAGCGGCCGTTACCGGGGCGACCTTTCCTGGAAGCGAGAGCGCCCAGATCACCCGGACCCCCAACGCCTTCGCCGCTTCGAAATCCACGCCGCCCGGCTTTGAGCTCAGATCGATGAGCAGGCAATCCTTGGGAAGCCTTCCGAGCACCTCCCGGCCAAACAGGCAGGCCGGCGCCGTGTTAAAGATGAGATCCGCCTCTGCGGCCGCTTCGGCCAGATTTTGCATCGGCGCCGCTTGCGCTCCCTGCATCCGGATCCAGGCCAGATCCTCCTGCTTGCGCGCCGCAACCGTCACCTTCGCCCCACAGGCCAGCAGCAGGCGGGTCATCGCCTTGCCTACCCGGCCAAACCCGGCTACCAGCGCCCGCGCGCCAAAGATTGTCCTGGCGGTTTCCTGCATGGCTATTTCCAGCGCGCCCTCCGCAGTGGGGATGCAGTTGAGTACCGTCAGCTCCTCGCGCTCATAGTAATCCGCCGCCGCTATCCCCTTTTCATGCGCCCATCTCTGGATACGCGGGCCCAACATTCCGCCCAGCACCCGCGCGCCCGGATGTATGTAGCCTAGGCACTCCTCAACCGGAGGCGGCATAGGGCAGAAGGGAGCGTTTAGCCTCTCTCCATCGCTGGAAACCGGCAGCGGGAAAATATAAACGCTGCACGGCGGCGTCCACGCCGGTTCCGTTCGGAGCACCCGTCCATCCAGCTCTTCACATTGATCGAAATATAGGGCGTATACCTTGTTTCCATCCTGTGCAAGCAGGTTGCACAGGCAGCACTGGCGCAAATCGCCGCCAAACACCGCTATCGTCCGCTCTTCTCCCATCGTCAGCCCTCCACCGCCTGTTCCGCTTTGTGCGTTTTTTCCAGACCGGCGCACCGTTCCTCCGGCCGCGCAGGGCAGCCCTCCCTGCTGGTACTATCTTATGAACGCGCGTCTCAAACCGTGCACATCCGGAATAGAATGCCCGGAGGCAGAAGCCCCAGCGCGGCATCCAGATCTGGACCCTCCAAAAAGAGATTGCCGGAAAATATCCACTTCCAGTGTCTATTTTTTAAACTTTGAAAGAAAATCTATCCTGGATGTCTTAAATCTGGTTGACTATTGCAACAATTTTTACTATTATTAGTATAACTGTGGTAGGCGTGGAAGAAAAGGACTCCCTGGGAAGTAAAGCCTTTTCTCTTCCGCCGGCTGCGGTGCAAAAAGAGGGAAACCTTTCCAAATAAAAAGCCCCTCTTTTCCGGCCCTGGAAAACGACCGATGCGGACCGCCGCTAAAAGCGCTGTTTTCCTGGCCTGTGGCCGCTGTGCGGTTTGGCTGTGTACGTACAGCTCGGCTATGCAGAAAAACGGCCGGCGCACGACTATTCTGAACATGAAGGTGGTGATATTTTGCAGGAAATCATGCAGAAAATCGTGGATGCGGAGCAGCAGGCGCTCTCGATGCGTTCCGATGCGCAGCAGGCTTCCAAAAACGCCCAGGCGGAAGCGCTGCGCCAAGGCAAGGAGCTCATTGAAAGAGCGCGGCATGAGGCGGCCGAGGAAGCCCGAAAGGTGGTGGCCGCCGCTGAAGCGCAAGCAGCCGCCCTTCAAAAAGAGGCCGCCGCTAAAGCCCAGGAAAAGGCGGCGCTTCTTAAAGAGCAGGGCCAGAAAAAGGCGCAGGCCGCGGCACGGTTTGTGATGGAAAGGATTGTGGATAGCGTATGATACTCAAAATGGAAAAGCTCATGCTCTATGCCCTCTCCGAAGACAAACAGTCCATCCTGGATCGTTTGATGGGTCTCGGCTGCGTACAGATGGTCCCGCCTGAGGAGCTGGATGGTTTCGAGGAGCTCGGCGCCCTCGCCGGGCGCGATGCGCCCGCCGTCTACGACTATGAGAGCAAGCTCTCGGAGGTTTCCTCTGCGCTGGGCGTACTCAAGGAGTATGAGCCCAAGGCAAAACTCTTTGCAAAGAAGGATGAGGTCCCGCTTGGCGACATGCTGGAGCTTGGCTCCGCTGAGGAAGCGCTTAAAATTGCGGCTTCGGTCAAGGGGATCGTTTCCAACATCGCAGAAGTCCGTTCCTTCCAATCCGCCGATCAGTTCACCCGGCAGATGCTGCTCCCCTGGCAGCGCCTTGACCTGCCGCTCGAACACTTCTCCACCCGCTTCGCAGCGGCTATGCTGTATACCCTCCCCCTTTCGGCCGACCTGGATGGGCTGCGCCGGGAGCTGGATGAGCTGCGCGCCCCGCTGGAGGAAGTTTCCTCGGACGCCGATCAGCGTTATGTAGCCGTCATCGCGCTGAGCGCCGATCGGGATGCGGTCTCGGCGCTGCTCAAGGAGCGCGGCGGCCTACCGGTTTCCCTTCCGGAGCTTACCGGCACCGCAGCGGAGAACATTGCGCGGATCGATGAGAAAAACGGACAGTATGAAAAGAACATTCAGGCGCTTAACGAGTCGCTCCAGGCGCAGGCGCAGAACACGGGGGTGCTCAAGCTGGCCTACGATCAGCTCTCAACCGCTATCGGCAGCCAACGCGCCAAGCAGAACCTGCTCTTGACCGACCGTTCCTTCGCCGTTTGCGGCTGGGTGGCCGAGGCGGATAAGGCCCGCGTTGAAAAGGCGCTTGAGCCCTTCACCTGCTGCTACGAGTTCCAGAAGCCTGCGGCCGGTGAAAATCCGCCCGTCCGCTTCAAGAACAACTCGCTGGTTGAGCCGTTTGAGGTCATCACTGAAATGTATGGCCTGCCCAATCCCAGCACGCTGGATCCCGATCCGCTGATCGCCCCCTTCTTCTTCCTTTTCTTCGGCATGATGCTCTCCGATGCGGGCTACGGCCTGGTGCTGGCCATTGCCGGTTTCATCGCCGGGAAGATGACCCGCAAGGGCACCTTCGGCAACAAAATGTTCCGGCTTATCGGACTTTGCGGCCTTTCCACCGTCATTTGGGGCGCGCTCTATGGGAGCTGGTTCGGCGACATCGTCACCGTCTTTGCCAACACCTTCTTCGGTGTGAGCGTCACTGTTCCGAAGCTCATCGATCCGTTGCAGGAGCCGATGACCATCATGATCATCTCCTTCCTCTTCGGCGCGGTCCATCTCTTTGTCGGCATGGGCGTGAAGGCTTATCTGTGCCTGCGCGCAGGCGACTGGAAGGGCGCGGTGTTCGATATCGGCTTCTGGTATCTCGTGCTCATCGGCTTAGGGATGATGCTTCTGGGCGGCATGGCGCTCGAAATCGGCAAATGGATGGCAATCATCGGCGCTGCCGGGCTGGTTCTCACCCAGGGACGGCACAAGCCGAACCTTATCGGCAAGATTACCGGAGGCGTGATGAGCCTTTACGATATCACGAGCTATTTCTCGGATATCCTCTCCTATTCGCGCATCCTCGCGCTGGGCCTTGCCACCGGCGTTATCGCCAGCGTGGTCAACATCCTCTCCACGCTGCCGGGCGCCAACATCATCGGCGCGGTGCTCTTTGTGGTCATCTTCCTCTTCGGGCACCTGCTCAATCTCGCCATCAATGCGCTGGGCTCCTATGTACACACCTCGCGCCTACAGTATGTCGAGTTCTTTGGTAAGTTCTATGAGGGCGGCGGAAGGCCGTTCACTCCCTTCAAACCCGAAACAAAATATAATCTCATCGAAAGCAAGGAGGACAATTGAAATGTTTGAGTTTCTGCAAAACGGTAATTTCTGGGCTTATCTGGGCGTAGCGGCGGCCGTCATCCTGGCGGGCATGGGCTCCGCGAAGGGCGTTGGACTGGTGGGCCAGGCTTCGGCCGGCGTCATCACCGAGGATCCCGATAAGTTCGGCCAGCTGCTCGTTCTTCAGGCTCTTCCGGGCACCCAGGGCATCTACGGCTTCCTCATCGGCTTCATCGTCATGCTCAACTCCGGCATGATGGGCGGCGGCGTAAACCTCGATCTTGCGACCGGCACCGCCGTGTTCGCAGCCTGCCTGCCGGTCGGCATCGTCGGCCTCGTTTCCGGTATCCATCAGGGCAAGGTTTCCGCAGCCGGCGTTTCGATCGTTGCCAAGCGCCCCGATCAGGTGGCGAAGGCCATGGTTTCCGCGGCTCTCGTTGAGACCTACGCCATCCTCGCTTTCCTCATCTCGATGCTGCTCATCTTCAACATGAACTTCTAAGCCCCGTCTAAACAAAGCCCTATTAAAAGCAAAAGGTGGTGTTTCATGTTGAACGGGCTTCAAAACCTGACCGATAAAATCCAAAGCGACGCAAAGGGTTATGCGGACGAACTCGCCGAAGCGACCCGTAAAAAGGTCGATGATCTGCTGCGCGAGCAGAAGGACGAAGCGGATGAGCTGCGCGCCAATATGACCGAAACGGCCCGCAAAGAGGCGGAAGGGATCCTCGCCCGCGCGAACAGCCAAGCCGCCCTTGAGGAACGCAACGCCCTCCTGCGTGCCAAGCGCGATATGATCAACGAAACCTTCGAGCTGGCTGCCGGTGAAATCGCTTCGCTGCCGAAGAAAAAATACATCGCGCTGCTTGCAAAGCTGGTCAAGAAGTACCAGACCGGCCCGGCCGAAATCATCCTTAACGCACGCGATCTGAAGGAAGTCGGCGCCGAGCTTTTAAATGAAATCCTCTCCGGAGCGGGCGCTCCTCTCGCCAGCCTCTGCCAACAGCCGGGCTCCTTTAAGGGCGGCCTCATTCTGCGGCAGGGGGATGTGGATACCAACTGCACCGTCGAGGTTCTTTGCGAAGGGATGCGCCACGAGCTTGAGCCGAAGGTTATCGAGCTCCTCCAGTTTTAAGCGGGAGGGTTTGAGATTTGAATAAGATCAAAGACGTGGATTATCTCTATGCGACCGCCCGCCTGCGCGCCTTGGAGCGGGAGATGCTCACCGCGCGCGATTTTCAAAAGATGGTGGACGCCGCAACGCTGGAAGAGAGCTATAAAACGGCGAACGATGTTTCGCTGCACAGCTCCCTCCCCGCCGCCCGCTATGAGGAAGCGATCTCCGCCATGCTGTCCCGCGCCTGGGCCTTGGTGGAGGAATTGACCGGCGGCCACCCGGCCCTCTCGGTCTTCCGCTTTAAATACGACGGGCACAATCTCAAGACCATCCTCAAATCGCAGGCGCTCGGATCCGATCCGCTGCCGGTCATGTCCCCGCTGGGGACGCAGGCGCCGGAAGCGCTGCTGGCCGCCTGGCGCGAGCAGAAGCTGGAGTCTCTCCCACCGCTGTTGGCGGACGCCGCGCAGAAGGCCGGAGAGGCGCTTGCGAAAACAGGGGATCCGCAGAAGGTGGATATCCTTCTGGACCGGGCGGTACTGGAAGGGATGTTGCAGCTGGCAAAGGAGATCGATTTCGATTTCCTGACCGATATCGTGCGTACCTATATCGATATCGAAAACCTGCGCACCGCCGTCCGCCTCAAGCGTATTGGGCGCGATGCGGGGCAGTTCAAGCGTTTGGCTATCGAGGGCGGGAAGCTCCCGCTCGACCGGCTGTTTGAAGCCTATCCCGCCGAAGGGTTCGACGCGCTGCGGGATGCGCTCTTTGTCACCGAATACCATAGCCACTTCGCCCCGCTCCTAGAGGGGCTGCAAAATCCCCGCAAGCCGCTGACCGAATTTGAGCGGGGGGCAGACAACTACCAGCTCCTTCTGCTGCGGCGCAGCCGCCTGGTTTCCTTCGGCTTTGAGCCGGTGCTTTCCTACCTGCTGGCCAAGGAGAATGAAGCGAAGCAAATCCGCATCGTTCTGGCCTCCAAGGCGGCCGGGGTCGAGCGGGAGAAGATCCGCGAACGGCTGCGGGAGACCTACGCATAAGGGCTGCGGACGGCAGCTAAAAACCAGGAAGGGGCTGAGAAAACCCTATGCGAAAAAAGATCGCCATCATTGGCGATAAGGAGAGCGTCCTCGGCTATAAGGCAGTCGGCTTTCATACCTTTGTCAGCGCTTCCCCCGCCGAAGACCGAACGCTGGTCGACCGGCTGGCGAAGGATGACTATGGGGTGATCTTCATCACCGAGCAGGCCCTCTCCCCCATCGTCGATATCCTCGAAAAATATAAGGACGATAAAATCCCCGCCATTATTCCCCTCCCCTCGAAGGATGGGACGCTGGGGCTTGGAATCCGCAACGTAAAATCCAGCGTGGAACGCGCTGTCGGGGCGGATATCCTGTTCAATGACTAAGAAAAGTAGGTGAAAGAATTTGAGCCAAGGCACAATCGTGAAGGTCAGCGGGCCGCTTGTCACCGCTGAAGGCATGCGCGACGCCAACATGTTCGACGTGGTGCGTGTCGGCCGCCAAAAGCTGATTGGCGAAATCATTGAAATGCACGGCGACCGCGCTTCCATTCAGGTTTATGAGGAAACCGCAGGCCTGGGCAAAGGGGACGAGGTTGTCTCCACCGGCTCCCCGCTTTCGGTGGAGCTCGCGCCCGGTCTGCTCCAGAGCATCTTCGACGGGATTCAGCGCCCGCTGGAAAAGCTCAAGGAGATCACCGGCTCGAACATCACGCGCGGCGTGGAAGTAACCTCGCTGGATCATGAAAAGGTCTGGGAGTTTAAAGCCACCGCGAAGCCCGGCGATAAGGTGGTCGCCGGCGATATTATCGGCACTGTTCAGGAAACGGTGCTCATCGAACAGAAAATCATGGTCCCCTACGGCATAGAGGGCGAGATTGTCTCGATTCAGAGCGGCAGCTTTACCATCGTGGACACCATCGCCACCATTAAAAAGCCGGACGGCACGACGGCCGACGTGCAGATGCTTCAGCGCTGGCCGGTCCGCCGCCAGCGCCCGAACGCCGGAAAGCTGCCGCCCGATCGTCCCATGATCACCGGCCAGCGGGTTATCGACTCGATTTTCCCGATCACCCGCGGCGGCACGGCGGCCGTTCCCGGCCCGTTCGGAAGCGGCAAGACGGTTATCCAGCACCAGCTCGCCAAGTGGTCGGATGTGGACATCGTCGTTTACATCGGCTGCGGCGAACGCGGCAACGAGATGACCGACGTTCTGCTCGAATTCCCGGAACTCAAGGACCCGAAGAGCGGCCAGTCGCTGATGTGCCGCACGGTGCTCATCGCCAACACCTCGGACATGCCGGTGGCCGCCCGTGAGGCTTCCATCTATACCGGCATCACCATCGCCGAATACTTCCGCGACATGGGCTACTCGGTCGCTATCATGGCTGACTCCACCTCCCGCTGGGCCGAGGCGCTGCGCGAGATGTCCGGCCGTTTGGAAGAGATGCCCGGTGAAGAAGGCTACCCGGCCTACCTGACCAGCCGCCTCGCCCAGTTCTATGAACGCGCAGGCCGCGTGCAATGCCTGGGCAGCGACGGACGCGAGGGCACGCTGACCGCTATTGGCGCGGTTTCCCCGGCTGGCGGCGATAACTCCGACCCGGTCGTTCAGGCAACGCTGCGCATTGTAAAGGTATTCTGGGGCCTGAGCTCGGACCTAGCCTATAAGCGCCACTTCCCCGCTATCGGCTGGCTGAACAGCTATTCGCTCTATCTCGACGATATTGGCGCCTGGATGAATGAAAACATCGATCCCGACTGGTCGAACAACCACGAAGAGATGATGCGCCTGCTCCAGGAGGAGGCCGAGCTCGAAGAGATCGTCAAGCTCGTCGGCTATGACTCGCTGTCCGCGCCCGACCGGCTGACCCTCGAAGCCTCCCGCTCGGTCCGTGAGGACTTCATGCAGCAGGATTCGTTCGACGATGTGGATACCTACGCCTCGCTGCACAAGCAGACCCTCCTTCTGAAGCTGGTGCTGACCTTCTATCACCACGCCAAGGAGGCGTTGGAGGGCGGCACCCGCATTAACGACATCTTTGCCATGGAGGTCCGCGAGCGGATCGCCCGCGCCAAGTTCATCCCGGAGGATGAATTTGATAAATACTATGAGGACGCCGTGAGCGAGATGGAGAAGGAATTCGCCGCGCTGTCGAAGGAAGAGGAGGCTCAGGCGGAATGATTAAGGAATACCGCACCATATATGAGGTCGCCGGCCCCCTGATGCTCGTCAAGGACGTAGAAGGCGTTACCTACAACGAGCTGGTTGAAATCGAGCTGCCCAGCGGCGAAATCCGCCGCGGCAAGGTGCTGGAGGTCAACGGCGACAACGCGCTCGTTCAGCTCTTCGAGAGCTCTGCGGGCCTCAACGTCGAGCAAAGCAAGGTCCGCTTTTTGGGCCACTCGCTCGAATTGGCCGTCAGCGAGGATATGCTCGGCCGCGTTTTCTCCGGCATGGGCGAGCCGATCGACGGCGGCCCGGAGATTATTCCGGAAAGACGGATCGACATCAACGGCGTGCCGATGAACCCCGCCGCCCGCAACTATCCGGACGAGTTCATCCAGACCGGCGTTTCCGCTATCGACGGGCTGAACACCCTGGTCCGCGGCCAGAAGCTGCCGATCTTCTCCGGCTCCGGCCTGCCGCATGCCAAGCTCGCGGCTCAGATCGCCCGTCAGGCTAAGGTGCTCGGCACCGACAGCCGGTTCGCGGTGGTTTTCGCCGCTATCGGCATCACCTTTGAGGAGTCGAACTTCTTTATTTCCGACTTCCGCAAGACCGGCGCGCTCGATCGCACCGTGCTGTTCGTCAACCTGGCGAACGACCCGGCCATCGAACGTATTTCCACCCCCCGTATGGCGCTGACCGCGGCGGAGTACCTGGCCTTCGAGAAGGATATGCACGTGCTGGTTATCCTGACCGATATTACCAACTATGCCGAAGCGCTGCGCGAGGTTTCCGCCGCGCGCAAGGAGGTTCCCGGACGCCGTGGCTACCCCGGCAACCTCTACACCGACCTGGCGACCATCTATGAACGCGCCGGGCGCAAGACAGACTCCAAGGGCAGTATCACGATGATCCCGATCCTCACCATGCCGGAGGATGACAAGACCCATCCCATCCCCGACCTGACCGGTTACATCACCGAGGGCCAGATCATCCTTTCGCGCGAGCTATACCGTAAAAACGTGCTGCCGCCTATCGATGTGCTCCCCTCGCTTTCGCGACTCAAGGATAAGGGCATCGGCGCCGGCAAGACCCGCGAGGATCACGCCAACACGATGAACCAGCTCTTCTCGGCCTACGCCCGCGGCAAGGACGCCAAAGAGCTGATGACCATCCTCGGCGAAGCGGCCCTCTCGGACATCGATAAGCTGTACGCCAAGTTCGCGGATGAGTTTGAACGGCGCTATGTTTCGCAGGGCTTCACCACCGGCCGCGACATCTCCGAAACGCTGGAAATCGGCTGGGAGCTGCTTTCGATTCTCCCGCGCACCGAGCTCAAGCGCATCAAAACGGAATTTATCGACAAATACCTTCCGACCAACTCGTAAGGGAGGGGAACGGCCATGGCCAAAATGAACGTCAGCCCCACCCGCATGGAGCTCACGCGCCTCAAAAAGCGGCTGAAAACCGCGACGCGCGGGCATAAGCTCTTAAAAGACAAGCGCGACGACCTGATGAAGAAGTTCCTTGAGCTTGTGCGCAAGAACAAGGAGTTCCGGGAAATCGTGGAGCAGAAGGTTATGCGGATGTATTCCGGTTTTGCCGTAGCCAGCGCGGTCATGTCCCCTGAAATGCTGGAGGAAGCGCTGATGCTGCCGAAGGAAAACGTTGAGCTGGATGTGGAGACGCGCAACGTGATGAGCGTCAACGTGCCGGTGTTTGAGTTTTCGACCGACGTTGAGCATCTACAGGAGATCTATTCCTATGGCTTTAACTTCACCTCCGGCGAGCTGGACAGCTCGGTAGCCGCCCTGCGGGACGTGCTTCCCTATCTGTTGCAGCTTGCACAGATGGAGAAGAGCGCCCAACTGCTGGCCGAGGAGATCGAGAAAACCCGCCGCCGCGTCAATGCGCTGGAATATGTGCAGATCCCCATGCTTCAGGAAACGATCAAGCACATCACCATGAAGCTCGACGAGAACGAGCGCGGCAACCTCACCCGCCTCATGAAGATTAAAGACATGATGGTAGAAGAGAACCGCCAGGCCGCCGGGCAATAAGAGAAAAGCCTATATAAAAAGGCGCGTTGCAGAATGCAGTTCTGCAACGCGCCTTTTTCTGCAAGCCGGGAGAACGGCTTGCACGATTCCTTTTGCAGGCCGGGGGCGTTTTCTGTCAGCCTGTTTTACTTTTTGCTTTCAGCTGAAGATGCGCGCGCTCCCCTCTACTTCTCGCTAAAATCGCGGGAGCAGAGGTAAGAAGCGGTCCGCTCGATCGAGGTGCGCAGGTGTTCCGGGACCGGCCCGGAGGAGGGGGAGCGGTAATCAAACAGATTGCAAAAGCTGTCAATATCCGTTTTCAGAGCGTTCAACTGCTTGAGCGCCAATGTGCCGATCGCCTCTGAAAAAGCAGGGTAGATCTTTTTTCCTAGCTTTCCCTGCGCGGCCTGGAGGAGCTTCTGATAGTGTGGGAAACAAAGAAGCTCCTGTTTTGCAAAGAGCTGACGGAAGGATTCCTCCTTTTCCCACATGCGTAGGGTGGTATCCAGCATACGATCCATCGATTTTTGAATGCGATCGCAGACATAGCACCCCTCTGCCGCCTCGCGCGCTTTCTCCGCGCGGGGATCCTTCCCGCGGGCCGGCGCGCTGGCGCTGACAATATCCTTGCGCAGATAGTCCAGGTGCGATTGAAACATCAGGCCGATGGACAAGCGGTTCTTACGCGGCAGCATTCGCCGCAGATGATCCTCGCAGAAGCCGGTGCGGTTGGTTTCCACCCGCACATCCGGCTCCATCATCGCAGCGCCCATGATATATTCAATGCTACGCTCCTCCAGCATATCCCGCATTCGGCAGATGGGGCAGCCCTGCATCGGCTCAAAAACCTCGCTGATCGGTATGGTGTAAATACTGTCTTTCATGCTATCCATCTTCCTTCCCAGCCGTCCCGGAGGAGCCCGGTCCCTATTTATCCGGGCTGGCCAGCTCTTTCAAAACGTCCTCATCAATCCGCCGCGTTACGCTGTGCGTATAGGGCGTAAAATATTTAGGCCAAAACCGGTTGGCCGCCGGGTTGATGCTCTCAAAATCTACGCCCAGCCGTCCGGCCCCCTCCCGGTGCAGCGTCCGAACCGCATTTTCCAGCAGCTTCCCGTAAAGCCCGGAGCCCCGGTATTCCGGCAGGCAATAGGCCCCGCGGATATTCCACATCTCCGGCCGGTCGGAGACAACCGTTTCACCGCCGCCCCGGCCCGCCAGGAGAACGGCCGCCGCCCGGCTGCCCTCCAGCGCCGCGAAACAGCGGCTGTCATCCTCCCGGCATTCCTTCCTGAACGCTTCCAGGCTGAGGGAAACGCGGCGGATAAAGGTGGGGCTGGCCGCCATGTGATCATCCAGCCGGAGGATGAGCGGATAGGCAAGCTCCATCTCTTCAGCCGTCAGCTCCTTCCACCGGATACCGGGGGGCGGCGGCTCCTCCGGGCCGCCGGCGGTGCTGCGAATGGCGTCGATGCAGCGCAGGCCAAAGCCATAGGTAAAGAACAGCCGCTGCGTCTCTCGGTCGTGCGCATAGAGACAGACCGCATGACTGCTGGCGCCCGCTCTGGCCCACCTTTCCTGCGCCGCCGGAAGCATCCGGGCATAGATATCCGCCCGCCCCTCCCGCTGGGCAGCGTTGGCGTGCATCGGCGAAAAAACGCCGCGCGCCTGGGTGGCCCGGAAGGCCCGTTCAAACGGGGAACACCCGCACAGGAACCCCAAGAGCCGCCCATCCTCCGGATCGAGCGCGGCCACGCCCATTCCATTTTCCGCAAATTCATCCAGCTCCAGGGCAGGGAGCTCCGGCGGCAGGGCCGGGACCGCGGCGCGCTCCTCCTGATAAGCCGCGCGCGCCAACGCCTCCGCCTGCTTGAGATGCTCCCTTGTAAACCCTACCACAAGCGGATTCCGTCCGCTGCTCTTCAAAGCGATCGCCTCCCCTGCCATTTTCCAAACAATTTGAACGCCTGCGATTTTTCATCCCCTCGCAGCGCCGGTTGACGCTTTCCCTTACCGGATGAAATCCGTCCGGCTGCCCTGCTCCGCCTCCGGCCAGGCGACGCCCGCCGCTTTGCCCGCCTGGAGGCATTTCAGCATCCAAGCCAGGTTACGGGCCAGGTTGCGCATGGTCTGCATTCCCTCCGCATCCTCTTCTGCCTCTCCCGTCCTACAGCCATAAGCCATGTTCCAATAGGTGGAACCCACCACCGGCATCTGGGAAATGCCGAAATATTTGTTCATCACATCGAAGGAGGCCGTCATCCCGCCCCTTCTGGCAACGGTGACGGCAGCGCCCGGTTTCATGGCAAACGCCTTCTTGCCGCTGTAAAACGCCCTGTCGAGAAACGAGAGGATGCGTCCGCTGGGGTGCGCATAATAGACCGGGGTGCCAAAGACGAAGCCATCCGCCTCCCGCGCCTTGGCTATAAACTCGTTTACCTTGTCATCCCCAAAAACGCAGCCGGTTTCCGAGCATTTCCCGCAGCCTATGCAGTCGCGGACAGGCGCGCCGCCGAGCTGGAAAATTTCATATTCAATTCCTTCCTTTTGGAGCTGCCGCCCAACCTCCTGCAAAGAAAGATAGGTGTTTCCCTGCGGATTTGCACTTCCGTTTAACATGAGAACTTTCATGAGAACCCCTCCCATAAATCTAAATGGGCGATCGGCGGAGCCTGCTGCTCGCTTTCGCTGATCCTATTATACAGGGCAAGTAGATAAAAAACAAGGGGAGCGAGGCTTCGGACGGCCTAATAAATCCTCACGAGGCAGGCGAACCGGTTTTCTGACAAAACGGTATAAGCGCTTCCTCTTTGCTTCATACTTTCAGCAGAGGGGCCTCCCCTCGCTTTAAAATTTGAAAGGAGAAGATGCCCCATGGATTTTTCCGCCTATTCCGGTTTCCCCTTCCCTTCCAACCTTCCCCCAGAGGATCAGCCGCTCGAACGCTATTTTAGTACGTTGAGCGATGAAGAACAGCTCCGCTTATTAAACGCAAGCAAGTCCTATCCTGAGTTTCGCGACCGCGTCGCTGCCCGGTGCAAGGAGCAATAAAAAAACGCTGCGCGTTTTTTATTGCTCCTTCGAAAAAGCCGCTTTCGAGGCAAAGATTACGCCCCGAATTTCGCGCTAGCCGCGCGAAACCGCCGCTTTTTCCGGTCTCTGCAAACTGGAAACGCACCCTTTAAAAAAGCTGCTTCCGGGGTGAAAATTACACTCGGAAGCAGCTTTTCCAATTTCTGTAAGCCAGAGATACCGCCCTTTTAAAACGGCCTCACCCTGTAGAAAAAGGGTAAGTTCCATCAAAAGCCGCTCAGATCCGAGGGCGCTTTTTCTTGTTAGCCAGCATCTGGATAAGAATAACCGCCGTCACGATTCCGCCCGTTAAAAGCAGGATGGCCGCTGGCAAGGCCCAATCTGTGCGGTTGGCGCGCGGCCGTTCGCTCTCCTCCTTCTCCTCCGGTTCCTCCGGTATGGAGGAGCTGGCTTCCTCTTCGGGTTCCGCTTCCTTCTCCAGGTCCTCATCCGGTTCTTCTGCCGGATCCTCCACCTGATCCTCCGGCGGCACCACAATATTGGCGGCAAGGTTTGAGGAAACCGTGGCGCCCGAAGCGGCAGGCGGCGCGGACGAACCCCAAAGATCTGCCGAGGAAATCACGTATTTGGAAGCATGGGTAAACCGGTAGTCCACCCACCCACCGGAAGAGACGGCGGCGCTCTCCTGGAAGGAGAGCGTTGCCTTATTTTCGTTGTAATAGGAGAGATGCACCGTCTCCCCGGCATAGGAATCGCCCAGCCGGTAGGAGAGCGTTGCTTCGCAGGGAAGCGGCCCGCTATAGGCAATCTCAAACTGCGCCAAATCGGTGCTGTCTACCGCCGCCGACAGGCTCTTATAGCGCAGCTTTTCCAGGGAAAAATCATAGAATACCCGGTTATCCGGGATGGAAAGCTCTTTCGTGACGGAAAAGGTCCAGATATAGTCGCCATAGTCCAGCCGGAGCAGGAATCCCTTTTCCGCCGCCTGTAGGAAAATGTCGCGTCCAATGACCTGCCCGCTGCGCATGGGGATCTTCAGAATCTTCTGTCCGCCGTTTTCGGAAGCATATTCCGAAACATCCTCCCAACGCAGCACTTCTTTTCTGTGAAAGGTTTCCGCCGCGCCTGCTCCGGAGTCGGAATCGGAGTCGGAATCGGAACTGCTGCCGGAACCCGAAGAGCCCTCCTCCGCGCCGGATCCGCTGACCACCAGCGCGGGGCTCTGAAAGACCGTCTCCTCCTGGTTCTCATCCAGCGCAAGCAGCTCCGCTCCCGCCGAAAAAGAGGAAGCGGGAACCGGCTGACGGAAGGTCAGCTCGGCCAGATCAGCGTTGTTGCTGTTGGCAATCGGGGAAAGGCGATCGATATAAACGGTCAGCACCGTTTTGCCATCCTGCTGGCGGGCGTCGATCCTCTGAAAATGCGCGGGGGAATCATCCCGCCAGGCTACCTCCGGCGCATCCACCGCCCGGCTGACGCAGATATCAAACTGCGCCGATTCAAATTTGCTGCTGAAGTTTTCCAGCCGTAAGGTATACTGGCCCTGCACGCCGCTCGCCTTGAGAACAATCTGGGGCTGCTGCACGCTGGCGGCCCATACCGCCGGCATGCAGCCAAAAAGCATTGCTACCGCTAGAAACAGCGCGCCTATCCACTTTCCTACATGTTTCATCTATGCTTACTCCTCCAGTATAATCATCGGCATGGATTCATAGGTGGGAGAGGGGATCCACCGGGTACTGCTGGTAACCCGGTTGCCTCCGCCTTCCGGAACGTTGGTCCGGTGGAGCTCCGCCATGATCTGGGTCGGGAGCAGGCTGTTGAAGCAGGCTTCGGCATCCTCGCCGGGAAGGGCCCCCGCGCTGTCTCCCTGCTGCTTGGGAACAAAGATCCAAAGGCCGTTGTCGATCTCCGCCATATCCCCTTCCTTCGGGAGCGCGGCGAAGAGATAAACCTCACCCTCCAGCGGTATCCGTTCCTCGGTTTCCGTTAAGCTGTCCTGCGCCATGTTCCCGCTTTGGCTCTTGCCATAAACCCGAACGGTATTGAACACCGGATTGCCGCGGAAGTTGCCGGTGACGATGAGCGTTCCGGCAGAGATCTCCTCATAGCTTTCTCCTAAGATACCGATCCCGTTCACGCCGAACTCAATGTAATCGCCGGGATAGGCCGCAAAGTCAATCGAACCGGCGGCGGCATCCGCAGGCAGGCCGCTCAGCCGGATGAGCTTGGCGTCAAACGGACAGATGCTGCCGTCCGCATCCTTGCGGGTAAAGAAGCGCAGCTTTCCGGGATTCGCTTGCAGCTCTTCACAACTGGCTTCCAGCACGGTGGTGAAGCTGCTTCCGTCTGTGCTGACCTCCACCCGGACGATCCCATCCCCGGCATTCGAAGCGCCCAACGTCATATCGTCAGATTCCTCCGGCTGCCCGGCCTCCGGGAAAGCGTTAAACCGGAGTCCGGCCACCGAGAGGCTGCCGTCAAAGGCAGCCGTCAAAACCCCATCGATGGGCGTTTGGGAATCCCACTGGTAGTTTTCCCTGGCAATCAGGTTGTCGTGCGCAATATCCAACTGTCCCGCGGACGCCTCCGCAACGACATAACCCAGGATATCGACTGCCTTGACCGAATAGGTCACGGCCTTGTTGTTCACCGAGCCCAGGGAATCGGTCCAGACCGTTTTTCCGGACGCCGCCGAAAGGAAGGCTACCGGCTCGGTTTTGCCGTTCAGCTCGCGGCTGATTTCATACCCCAGCATCTTCGCTCCCGAAACGGGGGAAACCGTAACGGACGCTTCCCGGCTCTCCCGGTCGTATGCGGCGGTTATCCCGACCGTTCCCGACTGCCTCTGCGTCCCTTTCAGGCGTTCGCGGCGGGATTCATCGGTCAGGTACTGAATCTTACGTTCCTCGGCCGCCCCGCTCTGGCCGCTGGGCTCCATGCCCCAACTGCGGAAGAACTCGCTCAAATCCCTTCCCGCAACCTGGCTGGCGGCGGACATAAACGCCGCGTCCCCGCCGGAGCGGTAAATCTGGTTCAGCTGGTGATAGAAGTTATCCCCTGCGCCGTCATAGGCTAAGTGAAGCTGCCAGTACATTCCCAGGCTGACAAACACATCGTTCGCCATGCCCTGCTGTCCGGATGTCACCTTTGCAAAAATCGCTTCATATTTATTCGATTTCTCCAGACGGGAGGCAAGCGCGTTCTCCCCTCCGTCATAGGTCTGGGCAAAGAGCGAATAGATGTTATTGGTGATCTCCGCTTTTCCGAGCGTATCCATCACATGCCCGATCTCGTGCTGAATGCCCCAGCCGAACAGGCCGTTTGCATTGCCCGACCCCGTTGCCGAGACCGGCCGGCCGCCGGCCATTCCTGAAGCGGAACCGAAACCGATGCCGATATGGCTCCCGCTCGCATACATAAACGCATTGGAGAACATCCGCATATACCGGATGTTGTGCCGGGAGGCGGAGCTCTCCAAACCGGCCTCGTCGATCCCGTGCGTCCGGTACATCAGCGTCATCAGCTCTTCCCAGGCCAAGCCGTCGTTATAGAGCGTCTCGGTCCCATTCGAGCCTAAGGCCGCCCGGATCTGGCTGGCCGGCAGCGAGAGCAGCACATGCGGGAAAGCAATCTCGGTCGCGTTCAGGAAGTGCGTTTGCAGCGTCCCGCTGTTCATCCGGCTCAGCTTCTCGTTATAATAGCGCTCCAGCTCGCTGGTGTAGGCGGAAATCCGCGCCTTCACGGAGCTCTCATCCAGTTCGTGCCAATCGGAGAGCTCCAGCAGCGGTATCTTCGTCCCGCCGCGCACCTGCATTTTAATTTCGCCGGCCTTCTGCCCGGCATATTGCAGATAGAGCGATCCGCCCTTCTGCGGGGAAACGTCGTTGATTCTTGGAATGGTGATGATGTTGCGCCCGTTTTGCAGTTGAATGGCGCTCCCGCTCCACCGGGCGGCTTCCGCAAAGTGCTGGGTCGGCACCAGGCTGACCGTTTCGCCCTGCGGGATCTGCGCATAAACGACCACCTGCTTCCCTGCTTCCGCAACCACGCCGAGCGGCTGGAAGGTGTTGATCCGCTTTTGGTCGCCCGAAGCGTCGCGCGACTGGACGTTATCCATCACCGCCCCCAGCTGGGAGGTATCCCCTTGCAGCAGCGATTCGGCCAGCGCCAGTTCATCCAACAGAATTTCCCGGTTGACATAGTAACCGTCCGCGCTCTCTACGCGGGCGCGCAGCTCGTTTACCTGCTCCAGCGTCGCTCCCGGCGCTACCTCCGTATAGGTGCTGTCGGTAAAGAGCGAAGCGATGCTGTCGTCGATGTCGTCATAGGAATAGAAGGCTATCTCGGAGAGGGAAGCCGGCTGCGGCGTGCCGTCCCCCTGGCGCACCAGGACCGCGAGCTTTTTGATGTGATCGTTGCGCTCGAAGGGCAGAATGGCGTAACCCGTTTCTTTGGGGTTGTTGCGGACGATCGGCGCAGAACCCACATTCCCCTCCGGACGGTTGGTCAGCGCGCCGGCATCGGCGGTCAGCCAGGTCATGTTTCCATCCTTATCCCAGGCCGCAACCGAATAGCGCTGAAGCGATTCCGGGAAGCCCTTGTTCAGCCGGGGCACATAGATGAGATAATCCATGCTCTTCTCTTCATCAAATTCAAAGGTAATCCGGCTGCTTTCCCACCATACGCGCGCCGTCCAATGGGTCTCAAAGTCCCCGTCATAAACCCAGCGGATGTCGAAATTCCCGCCGTATTCATTAGACACATTGTTCTTGTTCTCCAGCTCCGCGCTGATAATCGCCGAATTGGGGATCCGGTTCCGGGTCGGAAGGGTAGGGATTTTAAGGATCTCCTGCTCCGGCATCCCCGTCGCCGTCAGCGAGGGGCCGCTGAACCCGATCTGATTCCCCGCTGTGACATAGAAATCATAAGAAACGCCGTTGGTCAGCCCGGTAACGGTAAAGGAGGCGGCCGCTATCTTCTGTGCAGCCAGCTCGAAGCTCTCCGCCGCAGATTCTTTATAGTAGACATTGTAAAACTCCGCGTTCTCCGCCTTTTTCCAACTGAGGGCAATCGCGCTGTCTTCCGGCGTCAGCGAGAGGTTGTCCGGAGGCAGCGGCGCTTTGTCCGGCTGCGGAATGCAGCTGACGGCGGCGGAGGGATCTCCCACCCAGTCGCCATTGTAGGCCGAAACGGTGAAATAATAGGTTTTCAGGTTCTCCAGCCCGGTGACAACCGCCTCGTTCTTCCCCACGCGCAGCTGCCGGTTGAGCGCGCCGGCCGAAAGGCCATATTGAACAAGATAGCCGTCCACATTGTCCACCGCGCGCCAGGTAAGCGACACCTGCTGGCTGCCCGGAACTGCCTGGACATTTTTGGGGATGGATGCGCCGAGATCGATGTTGGGCGGGATGATATCACGCAAAAACTCGATCTTCTCCACCACCACATAGCGGACCTTTCCATCCTCGCCCAAGGTTTTCTCCACCGTGATGGTGATTTTTTTCACCGGCACCCGTTTGCCGAGCGGGATGACCACCGTACTCTCCCCCGCGTTCCGCTCGGTGGCGTGGACTCCCTCCGGCTGCGCGTTGTCATAGTCCACCCGCTCGGTGGTCCCATCCTCATATTCAACTTGCACGTGCCCTTTTTCCAGCGCGCCGTTCACCGCCGGGGAGACGATGCGGACGGTGCTCATCACCTTGGGCGTTTCAAAGGTAATGGGGATTTGGCACTCCCCTTCCCCGGTGTGGGTGAGCTTTACCGCCTGCCCGTTGTCCAAAAAGAGATCCTCCAGCGCTCCCTCCAGTTGGATTCCGCTCTGCGCCAGCTCCTGGGCGATGGTATCGGTATCCAAAATCCCGGACGTCACCAGCGCGCCTTCATAAATTTCCGCAGGGGCTAAGGCGCCCATGCCGCGGCGTATCAGCGCAACGTCGGTGATGTTGAGCTTCCCGTCCAGGTTCAGATCCGCATCCTCTGCATAGCTCCCCAGCATACCGGCGACCTTGTTCAAGTCGGCCTCGTCAATCGCCCGGTCGCCGGTGACGTCCCCCAGCGCAAAGCCGCCGCTCTGCGCGCTGACGCAAAGCCGCGGTACATAGGGTTCAATCGCTATCTCCTGCGAGGTGAAGCTGCGGTAGCCCTCCCCGTCCAGCTGCACCCGGTAGGCGCTGTTCCGGGGCAGCCCGGAAAATTCGATCAGATAGAACCCCACCTTGTCGTTCCCGGCAAGCGGGGCGTCCTGCGGATTATGTAATGTAAGCGTTACCTTGACGGTTTTTCCGCCAAAGGAAAATTCCTGCTCGCCGCCGCTGCTGCCAAGCGGCAGCCGGTAGGACTCTCCGCCAGCCCCCAGCAGGGTCAGCGAAAGGTTCCGTTTCGCAAGCGTTTCAGCCCGTTCTGAGTAACCAAGCTGCAACACAACATCCAATTTGCCTGCATTTTGCGCCGTCTCGGCCATCACATCAATCACCGTGTCCGATCCCTGCGCATGGACCGGCCAACCGAAGCTGGAGAAGATCAACGCCGCCGACAGAAGCCCCACAAGCACTCGTTTCATGGTCTCTACCCCTCTGTTTATTTTGAAGCCGTTTATAAAGCTAACGATAAGTATACCATAAGACTCGACAAACTTCCAGATGTTTCTTACTTTTCTTCCTCATTTTTTAAAGGAAGGCCCTGCCGCCGCACGTCCCCCTCCAGCCGGATTCATCCGCCCGGAATAGAGTGAAAATCCCCTTCGAATGCCGCTTTCAGGCGTATAGGTGAAAAATTTCATATCCGCCTAAAAAATCAAAACCGGCCGTTTTTCCGCCCGAAAACCGCCCAAAAATGAAAAAAATCAAATAGCCCAAAAACTTAATATTTACGAAGTGAGGTTTTATGCTTTATGATACCAACAGGGAAATTCCAACACTGTTTCCACCACAAACCTGGTCAAGAAAGGATGGTAGATTCCGAGATGTTAAAGAAACGCTTGTTTAGCTTGTTCAGCTTGCTGCTCTGCGCCAGCCTTACCGCAGGCCTGGCCGGCTGCGCCTCCGGTCCCGCCGCTTCTTCCTCCGAGGAGAGCGCCGCTACTCCAGCCTCCTCCGCCGCTTCCAGCGCCGCCCCTTCCCAGCAGGAAGCGGACCCCTCCGCTCTGCCCCTCGTTACCGAGCCCACCACTTTGACCTATTTCCACTATCTGGACGGCAAGGTCTCCGCTTCGATGTCCAGCCACGATGAGATTGGCTGCTACCAGGAGATGGAAAAGCGCACCGGAGTCCATATCGAGTGGCTTCATCCTCCGGTCGGCCAGGAGACCGAACAGTTCAACCTCATGATCGCCTCGCAGGATCTGCCCGATATGATCTTCTGGAACAAATGGAAGAACGTTGCGGGCGGCGTGTATGGAATGATTGAAAATGAGATCATCCTTCCGCTCAACGAGCTTGCGGAGAAAAACGCGCCCGACTATCTGGAGGTCATCGGCCGCAACGATACCATTTCCCGTCAGGCGCGGCTGGACGACGGCACCATCTTCTGCTTTATGCAGATCGACAGCGAGGGCCACCGGGCCAACGCGGGCGGTATTCAGCTGCGCGAGGATTGGCTGGAAAAGCTGAATCTGAGCATTCCCAACAACATCGATGAATTTGAGCAGGTGCTGACCGCCTTCAAAACGCAAGACCCCAACGGAAACGGCCAGGCGGATGAGCTTCCCTGGGCCGGCACCATTGCGGAGCTGCGCAACCTCACCTCGGTTTACGGCGTCTACTACGGCATGACCGTGCAGGATGGGAAGGTCGTCTACGGTCCCGCCACCCCAGCCTATAAGGACTATCTCGCCCGGATGAGCAGTTGGTATGCGCAGGGGCTCATCGACCCCGAATACGTCGTCACCGACGACACCAGCAAAAAGGCGAAGGTCACGGGCGATCTCGCGGGCGCTTACTGGGGCATCCTCAGCGCGGATCTCGGCACCTACATGCAGGCCAAGGCGGACGATCCCAGCTTCAAGCTCAACGGCATTCCCTATCTGGAGAGCGCCGATGGGAGCGGCAAGCGCTATGTTAAGCTGCGGGATTACTGCGGAGGCTCCGGCACCGCCGTCACCACCGCTTGCAAGGATCCTGAGCTCGCCACCCGCTGGCTCAACTACGCCTACTCGGAAGAGGGCCACATGCTGATGGTCTTTGGCATTGAGGGCGAGAGCTATGAAATGGTAAACGATTTCCCCACCATGACCGAAACGATCATGCACAACCCCGACGGGCTCGCCTTTGCGCAGGCGCTCGCACGCTATGCCTGCGGCTCGATGTCCGGGGCGTTTGAGAAGGATCAGCGGCACTTTGAGCAGGCTATCTCCGCCGTTCCGGAACAGATCGAGTGCCTCCACCGCTGGCAGGAGGGCAACGTCTCCACCGATATCTTCCTCCCGCCCATCACGATGACGGCGGACGAAAGCTCAACCTATGCCTCCATCATGACCGAAGTCACCGCCTATGCGGACGAGATGCACGATAAGTTCATTATGGGCAAGGAGCCGCTCGATAACTTTGATTCCTATGTAGAGGCCATTGGAAGGTTGGGAATCGATCAGGCCATTGCCGCCCAGCAAGCTGCTTACGACCGCTATATGCAGGCTTAACCATCCGTTTCTGAAAACTCTGCCGCAAAGTGCTTCTGCATTTTGCGGCAGAGTTAAGGGGGAACCATTTTCTCAGGTTTCCGCAGGGCGGGAATTGATTCTGAAACTTCGGTATTCCAAAAAACTAACCAGACGGATAGGAGGTATCCCATTTTATGCAATCGGTTCAGGACCGCCTTGTGAACAAACGTCCCCCTGCAGCCGGAAAAAAGGGATGGCGCCAAACGCTCGCAAAGGATTTCCACCGCAACAAGTATATCTATCTCATGCTTCTGCCGGTGGTCGCCTATTTCCTCATCTTCCACTATCAACCGATGTATGGCGCCACCATTGCCTTTAAGGATTTCCTGCCCAACAAAGGGATCATGGGCAGCCCCTGGGTAGGGCTCAAGCACTTCAAGAGCTTTTTCCTCTCGCCGAGCGCCTTTCAGGTCATCCGCAACACCATTGTGATCAACCTCTTTGATCTCCTCTTCGGCTTTCCTGCGCCCATCCTACTGGCGCTGCTGCTCAATGAGATAAACGCGAGCTGGTTTAAGCGCTCGGTGCAGACCGTTACTTACATGCCCCATTTTATCTCGCTGGTGGTCATCTGCGGCATCCTGCGCGATTTTACCAGCATGAACGGGCTGTTCAACTCGCTGCGCGGCCTCTTTGGGCTGGATCCGGTGCTTTTCTTGAGCGAATCAAGCTGGTTCCGCCCCCTCTATATCGGATCGGATATCTGGCAGGGGGTCGGCTGGGGATCCATCATCTATATCGCGGCGCTCGCCGGGGTGGATCAAGAGCTCTATGAAGCCGCCAAAATCGACGGGGCCGGACGCTGGCGCAGGATGGTTTCCATCACCCTGCCGGGCATTGCGCCCACCATCATCCTGATGCTGATCATGCGCGTCGGCCGGATGATGAGCCTGGGCAGCGAGAAGGTCCTGCTGCTCTACAGCCCGGTCATCTATGAAACCGCCGACGTCATCTCCACCTTTACCTACCGCAAAGGGCTTTTAGAGAGCAACTATAGCTATAGCGCCGCCGTCGGCCTGTTCAATTCGCTCATCAACTTCATCCTTCTGCTGACGGTCAACAAGATTAGCAAGAAGGTTTCGGAAACCAGCTTATGGTAGGAGGTGGCGGCTGATGAAAATTAAAAAGACCGCGGCCGAAAAGGCGTTTGACATTGCCAACGCCCTTTTTATGACGCTGCTCATGATTATCATGCTCTACCCGCTCTGGTTTGTCGCCGTCGCTTCCGTCAGCAACCCCAACCAATTTATTCAGCACAAGGGGATCCTGCTGCTGCCCACCGGCCTCTCCGGGGCCGCCTATAAGGCGATTCTCGACTACAAAATGCTGTTTATCAGCTATGGGAACACCATCGGCTATGTGCTCATCGGCACCACCCTCAACCTGTTCATGACGATGCTGGGAGCCTATGGGCTCTCCCGCCGGAACGTGCTGCTGCGCGATCCCATCATGATGCTCGTCACCTTTACCATGTTCTTCAACGGCGGGCTTATCCCCAACTATCTGCTCGTCAAATCGCTGGGGATTTACAACACCCGCGCCGCGCTCATCCTCCCGGGGGCCATCAGCGTGATGAACCTCATCATCATGCGCTCCTCCTTCCAGGCGGTGCCCGAAACGCTGGAGGAATCCGCCCGGATAGACGGCGCAAACGACTTTACCATCCTCTGGAAGGTGATCCTGCCCTTGTGCAAGCCGGTCATGGCCGTTATGGTGCTCTACTATGGTGTCAGCCACTGGAACGCCTGGTTCAACGCCATGATCTACCTGCGCAACCGCGAGCTCTATCCGTTGCAGCTGATTCTGCGCGAAATTCTGATCTCCAACAGCACCGAATCGCTCGCGCTGGGCAACGACAGCGAGCAGATCGCCGAAACGATTAAATACGCCACCATCATGGTAGCGACCGTCCCGATCCTGTGCGTCTATCCTTTTTTGCAGAAATATTTTGTCAAGGGCGTCATGGTGGGCGCTATCAAAGGTTGAAGGGACTTACGCCGCCCGCCGGATCGGATTTTTTAGAAAGGATCTTGAATCGTTATGCAAACGCCATCTTCAAAGGAATATGCCGATCTCCTGGTCCCCTGGATTCAAAATGCGCAGCAGTATCTCTATACCTGCCCGGACCGGCCCGATCTCTGCTGCTATGGCACCGGCTACAACACCTGGGGGGTGCAGACCAACCAGAAGGCGCTTTCCGCCTTCATTGCCGCCTGCCTGGATCCCAGCGCCGCGTTCAGCCCGGAGCTTCCCCGCGAAAAGGTGCGCAGCCAGGCGCTTTCCATGCTGCGCTATAGCCTACAAACTCACATCGAGGGGGACTATACCTGCACCGACGGGAACCAATGGGGCCACACCTGGATCAGCGTCCTGGGCGTGGAGCGGATGATGGCCGCGGTGGACGCCTTTATCCCTTACATGGAGCCGGAGGATCTGGCGCTATTGCGCCGCGTGCTCCTCTCGGAAGCGGATTGGCTGCTGGAGGAATACCCCATTGAAGCCGGGCTTCTCGCTTCAAGCCGCAAAAACAAACCGGAAAGCAATATCTGGAACGGGGCGCTGCTTGCCCGGACCGCCGCCATGTATCCCGACGCCCCCAATGCCGGGCGTTACCGGGAAAAGGCCGTCCGGTTCTTCCTAAACGGCATCTCGACCGAGGCGGATGAAAAAAGCGGCCAGGTCTATGAAGGCGTGCGGGTAGGCGACGCATGGGTAGGGGCCAACTACTTCGACGATCTGGGCTGCGATCACCACGGTTACTTGAATGTCGGCTATATGGTGATCTGCCTCTCAAACATCGCCATGCTGCACTTTTTCTACAAGCGCCGGGGGGAGAAAGCGCCGCAAGCGCTCTACCACCGCGCAAAGCAGATCTGGCAGCTCGTGCGTTCGCTGACCTATGAGGATGGGCGGCTGCTGCGCATCGGCGGCGACTCGCGGGCGCGCTACTGCTACTGCCAGGACTATGCCCTCCCCGCCTGGCTGCTGGCCGAGGACGCCTTTGGAGAGGACTGCTCGATGCTGGAAAACGGCTGGCTGGAGATTCTCCGCCAGGAAACCCGCTACAACGCGGACGGTTCGTTCCTCTCGGCGCGCTGCGGCCACATGCGCGAAACCACCCCGCTCTACTATACCCGGCTGGAATCCGACCGCGCCAATGTGCTGGCGCTCGCCGCGCTCTGGCGCAGGGAGCTGAACGCGCAGGGCAGCGCGCCGGCAGAGCGGATTACCCAGTGGCACGGCGCTTATCACGGGGCCTGCTTCGTCAAAGGGGGGCGGCGCGCCGCATCCTTCGTTTGGCGCAGCGCCGAGCCCGCACAGGGGCTTTGCCTACCCGCCGGCGACAGCTCGTTTGCCGAGTGGCGGCAGAACCTGACCGGTTCGCTCCGGGGCTTAGGCGGCATCCAGCGCGAAGAGGTGCTCTCGCACGAGGAAGCGCTCTTCCCCGGCGGATTCCTCACCTGGGGAAAAACCCGCTGCGTCAGCACCAACTTTATTGCCGAGGGGCAGGCGAACGACTACCAGGCAGTGAAAACCATCGCCTTCGCCGCGCTGCCGGACGACGCCACCATTCTCTGCGTGCAGAGCGCCGCCGCTGAAAACCGGACGGTGATCCGCTCGGTCAAGGGGCTGCTGCTCAACATCCCCAACGATATCTTTAACGGGCATGTCCGCCGCTACCAGCACGAAAACGGCGAGGCCCTCCTGCATGGATCGGATCGCGGCTGCGCGGGAAAACTCTCCGCCGGACGCTGGCTCTGCGCCGATCAAACGCTCGGCGCCGCCGTTCCCGCAGGGGAGAGCCTACAGCTTCTCCGTCCGGGCCGCCGCCAGATCCCGCTTATCAACCAGGGGCGCGATACCCGCGACGACAACGGCACCCTCTATTGCGACGAGCTGCTCTCCTTCCACCAGGAGGGAAACCGCTGGTACGATCGGGGCGAACCCATCTATACCACCGCCTTCGCCTGCGCCGTCGGGACGGCCGATGAAATCCGCACCCTCTGCGAAGGGCTGGAAACCCCCGTACTCCCGGAGGGTATCCGGGGAATCGCCGCCCGCGGGCGGGACGGCCGGAAATATCTGCTCATCTGCAACCTCTCCGGCGGGGATCGCTCCTGCGAAATGAACGGCTGGCGCACCGTTACCGGAAGGTCCTTTACCGGACTGCATCCCGGCGAAGCGGCGCTTCTTCAGGCGGACGAGTAGCGCTTTCATAACGCTTTGTCGAACGGGCCGCCGCAAAATACGCATCCAGCCAATAAAAAAGAGGCGCTGCAACATACGAAGCATGTTGCAGCGCCTCCTTCACAGTATCACACGCCGGGGGGGCTTCCAGCTCCCGGAGAAACGCTTCCCTGATTTCTGCAAGAGAATGGAGCTTCATCCGTCAGCGGGAAGCTCCATTTGCAATTCCCGGCCCGATGCGTTAAAATAACGATAGAATCCCCCGGAGAAGCGGGGCCGCGCCGCTAAACCCATAAAAGGGAGGCCGTTTTATGTACTATTTCACCCAATACGATTCCCCAATTGGCCGCCTTACGCTGGGCTGCAAGGAGCAAAAGCTGGTAGGGTTATGGATAGAAGGCCAGAAATATTTTGGCAGTACCGTTCCGGAAGAAAGGATCCCTGGGGACGGTCTGCCGGTCTTTCGCCAGACGAAGGAATGGCTAGACCGCTACTTTGCCGGAGAGAAGCCCAGTCCCTTCGAGCTGCCCTTAGCTCCCGCCGGCGGGCAATTCCGTCAGGAGGTTTGGGAGATCCTGTGCGGCATCCCCTACGGGGAGGTCATGACCTATGGGGCCATCGCCCAAAGGATTGCAAAGCGGCAAAACAGAAAAACGATGTCCGGCCAAGCGGTGGGCGGGGCGGTGGGCCATAACCCCATTTCCATCATCATCCCCTGCCACCGGGTCGTAGGCGCACGCGGAAACCTGACCGGCTATGCCGGGGGAGTTGCTAAAAAACGCTGGCTGCTGGCGCATGAGGGCCTAGACGCAAACCGCTTTTTTATCCCCAAAAGGGGGACGGCGCTCTAGGCTCCGCCGAAGGGCGGAAGCCCGCCGGATTTACAGAAAGGGAGGCGGTTCCAATGGAATGGGCCGACGGGAAAACCCGGTGCTGCTGGGCCAACCCGCAGAATCCAAAATACATCCAGTACCATGACGCCGAATGGGGCGTCCCGGTTTACGACGACCGCAAGCTCTTTGAAATGCTGATTCTGGAGTGCTTTCAGGCCGGGCTGTCCTGGGAATGCGTCTTAAACAAACGGGAGGCTTTCCTCCGGGCCTTCGATGGGTTTGAGCCGGAGAAGGTCTCCGCCTATGGGGAAGAAAAGCTGGCCGCTCTGCAAAAGGATCCCGGTATCATCCGCAACCGGTTGAAAATCCGGGCGGCGGTGAACAATGCGCGGATCTTCCGGACGATCCAGCAGGAACACGGGAGTTTTTCAGCCTATCTCTGGGGCTGGACGGGGGGAAAGACCCTAGACGAAAAGGGGGCGGCCCATTCCCCGCTGTCCGACAGCATTGCGAAGGATCTGAAAAAGCGGGGGATGACCTTTGTAGGCACCACCATTATTTACGCCTATTTGCAGGCGGTGGGGGTCGTTTATTCCCACGAAGCGGGATGCTTTTTGGAGCATACCGCAGAAGAGGTCCCGGCGGACGCGGCCGTTTCCGCGTCCGGGGAAGCGGCCGCGCAGCCCTCGCAGAACGCTTAACAAGGCTTTGTAATTCCATCTAAGGAGGTTCGCCGTTATGACGCATACCAACGATTGGTTGACAACAATCCAAACCCGCAGAAGCATCCGCCGTTTTAAACCGGATCCTGTCCCGCGGGAGATTCTCGAACAGATTGTCCGCGCCGGAACCTATGCCGCTACCGGTATGAACCGGCAGTCGCCCATTATCCTTGCGGTAACAAACCGGGAGGTTCGGGGTCGCCTGTCGCGCTTAAATGCGGAAATCATGGGGGCTGAAAGCGATCCCTTTTACAGCGCGCCGGCCGTCCTCGTCGTGCTGGCCAAAAAACAGTGCGCACACCGGGTCTATGACGGCAGCCTCGTGATGGGGAACCTGATGCTCGCCGCCCACGCGCTGGGGATTGGAAGCTGCTGGATTCACCGGGCGAAGGAAGAATTTGAGCGGCCGGAGGGCCTGGAAATCCTCCGCTCACTGGGCATTGAAGGGGACTATGAGGGCATCGGGCATTGCGTGCTGGGCTATGTGGACGGGGACTATCCGGAAGCGCCGGCCCGAAAAGAAAATTGGGCCTATTTCATCGATTGAGTCCACCCCCTCTGTGAAGGAAGGGGGGCTGTCTGCAAAATACGTTTCCAATGCGCACGAAAAACAGAGGCTGGCAAAATACTTCGTATTTTGCCAGCCCCTGTTTCATTTTCGTTTGCAGACGGGCGGACCGATCAAGCGTCCGCCTCGGTCAAAACAACCGGCTGCCCGTCGCAATACACCGATACCGGCGCGTCTCCCGGCAGGGAAAGCAGCAGATAACCGGCATCCCTCTTTTTAAACTTCACAATCTCTATCCGCCAGCCGCCGTCCTGCCGCACCGGGGAGTAACCGAAATCCCAGGCAAAGCCGTTGTACCAGATATATTGGCGTCCGCCGGCACGGATGCGGTACCAGGTTTTAATCGAACAGTTCTCCATCCTGCGGGCCGCCTCATCCGGCAGCTCCTCCACCGTCAGGCGGACGGCGCCTTCCGGCTCCTTCTCTGCCTGTTCAAGTCCATCCTCCGGATCCTCTTCCTCTCCAAACAGCTCCGCCGCCTCCGCTTCGGTCATTTCGTCCACGCGCTGGATCCTTTCCTGTCCGTCCCGGACGATCCGGATATTCACCGTCCCCTTGGGATCGGTGTTCAGCGTAACGAAGGAGCTATCCGGCCGGAGATCCAGCAGAACACCGACCCGCTGGCCCTGATAATAATAGGCGATCCCCTCCCGGAGAATCCCGTGGGCCCGGTATTCCTCATCACGCTGGGCATCCAGGTTTGCTTTTAGGGCTTGGGAGCCTGCCTCATCCCCCATAGCGTTCAACAGCACCGCCTGGAAGTTTGCCCTCCCATCCTGAACGGCCTTAGCCTTCCAGGATTCCAAAGCCTCCCTATCCATATAACCGGTCAGAATGGAGAAGAAGGAAACCGAGGCGTCCGCATAGGTTTTTTCGGCCAAGAGCGAATATAGGGGACTGTCGGGAGCCAACTGCTGCAAGCCGAGCGAGAAAAGGGCTATCTTCCCTTCCTGATAGCTCCGGACCAGATAGGCTTCCTGCTCCGGTTCATCCAACTGGGCAAAAACCGCGGCAAATTGCGGGAGGCCGCCCTCCTGGTAATAGGATTCCGCCAGTTCGGAGGGGGAAGCGTTCCCAATCTCCTGAATGCTCCTCACCAGAGGACGCACGAGCGGGAAGCGGGTTTCTTCCGTTTCCTCCCGCAGCCGCAATAGCAAGGTGGAGAGGGCGGCCAAGACGTCCGCCTCCTCCAAGCGGCTCCTGCATTTCTCATGAAGCAGAACGGTCATCGTGCTGTCATCCGGCAGGGAGATTTCAACCGCGTCATAGGCCGCGGCGGATGCCTGTACATTCCAGCCCAGCTCGAAGAGATAGGGTGTCTGGAAATAACCCTCCTGGGTATAGCGAAATTCGGGCGCATCCTCCCCTCCCCCTTTTTCCGCTTGCTTCGGATAGGAGGCGTTATCATAGCAGCGGCTTTCCCCTACATCCAGAGCGAGGATGGGGAACGCCGTTTCCCCAGAAGCCGGGCCGCCGGGCTGCGGGAGATCGTAATCCCGCAGGGTGATGTTATAAAGATGGGCGTTTTTTGCGGCGCCAAACAGCCCCGGAAGCGTCGTACCGGGACCGGCGGTAAGCTCTTCGATCGCATAGCCGTTGCCGTTGTAGCTGCCGGTGAAGGGATGCTCCGGCGTCCCGATAGGAATCCACTCCGCCGAAAGCCGGATATCCGCCTGCTGCATGTAGTTCTTATCCAGTCCGTAATCTCCCGTACCAATCGCTCTCAGCTGGGCCTCGTCAAACACCAGGTAATAGGAGGTTCCTTTCAGCTCCAGCGTCTCCATGGCGGCTTCTTTGACGAAGCTGCCGGGACTCTCCGCCGGGACAGGCTCCGCCGCATAAGCGCCCAAAAAGATAAACCCGCCTACCAGCGCGGCGGTAAGCACCCCGGAGAGCCAAAGGCCCCCTTTGGTTATTTTCTGAAAGCTCATGATCGCACCCAGCCTTTCCTTCAATTGTTCTGCGCTCTCGTTGAGCGTTAGTGCCGGAGACGGTCCCCAGCAGCCGCTCCCCGCCCTCGCCGCATGGACCAGCATATCGCCATAGGCCCGCCTTCCTTCAGCATCCAGGCGCTGGGACGCCGCTTCATCGCAGGCCAGCTCACAGGCGCGGGCGATCTCCCGGCTCATCCAATAGACTAACGGGTTGAACCAATGCAGGCAGAGGACAAGCTGCACCAGCCATTTATAAAACATATCCCGCCGCCGGTAATGAAGAAGCTCATGCAAAACGATATACTGAAAATCGCTTTCCGGCAGGCAGACCGTCGGGAGCACAATGCAGGGCCGGAAAAAGCCGGTCAACAGGGGCGTTGGAACCAATGGGCAGACGACAAGCTCCACCGGCCGTTTGACCCCCAGGCTTTCCCCTACCTGCGCGAGCTTATCCAGCAGCGCCGCCTCTGAAACCTCCGTGCCTCCGGCCCGGATGGAGCGGACAAACCCCCGGTAGAGCGCAATCTTGCGCGCCAGCAGAATCAGCGCTACCCCCAGCCACACCCATCCGAGGCTTTGCAGCGGGTCCATCCCAGCCGTTTGTTCCGGCTCTCCGGCGCGTGCAAGTAGAGCCGCCGGTCCGGGTGCAGCCCCTTTGGGAACACCCCCCTCCTCTTCCAAGATGGGCCCGGCGGCAGACGGCGACGCGGAGACGAACGCCTCCCCGGCAGAAATGGGGAGGGAAGGAATTCCTGCCCTATCCAACTGCCCAAACAGCGCCCCCACCAGGCTGGACTCCAGTGTAAACGGCAGAAGCAGGCGGGCGATGACGGCCAGCCACACCGCATATTGCCATCGTTTGCTGACCCGGCTTCGGAATAGAGGCTTACAGAGCAGGAGAGGCAGCATGAGAAGGGAACCGGAAAGCGACAGGGAAAGGACCACCTTTAAAACGCTGTTCATCTATCCTTCTTCTCCTTCTCCCAAAACCTCTTCAAATCCTCATACTCTTCTTCTGAGAGCATTTCCGTCTGTATCAACGTGGATACCAGCCCCTTCGCATCTCCCCGATACAGCTTGTTTAAGAAGGTCTGCGTCTGCGCCGCCTGATAATCCGCTTCAGAGATGCGGGCGGTATATTCGTTGCGGCGGCCGATTTTGTTCGTTTTCAGAAGCCCCTTTTCCACCAGCCGGGATAACAGGGTGATCACCGTGTTCTTCTGCCAGGTCCGGCCCGCTTCGGACAGCTTCTCCATGATCTGGGCATAAAGCGCGGTCCCGCCCTGGGCCCAGATGATCTTCATCAGCTCCATTTCAGAATCGGAAACCGGTTGCAGCATGCTATCGCTCCCTTTCATTAGATAACATCTTGTAGTCTAACTAAAGGATAACACATTGTAGGCCATATTGTCAAGGCAGGCCGCCCATATTTTTTATACACGGCAGCTCCTTACCAGCGCTTCACCTTTTCGCTGCCGATCCGCTCCGCAATCCAGCCAAAGACCGCGTCGCTATCCTTGGAAGGGATCAGCGGGAAGCCTACCGAGATAGAGCGGCCGGTGTCCATGATAAACTTTGCGAATGGGATTTTTTGCAGGCCGGCGCGGTCAAAACGCTGTTCCACCCGTTCAATTTTATCGAGAGGGATAAAGAGCAGGCGGCCCCGGCTCCGGCAAACGATAAAACTTGGCAGCAGGTGAGCCTCTCCTTGCCAAACCTTATAAACAGGGTGAGGTTCTGCATATTCCCTATCGAGCAAAAAGGCGTCGTTGTCGGTCAAAGCGTTCATACCGGCGCGGACGTAGAGGGCCGATCGCAAAGCCGCGCAGCCGGTAACGGCGGCGGCGCCCAGCAAAAGCCGCGGCCCGTAAGATATCCCTGCGGGATAGCAGCGCAAAAGGACGAACAGGCATGCCGCAAGACCGGCGGCACAGAGGGCAAGCCGGCGGATTTCCCTGCGCATAAAATCTCTTTTTATCTTTTCCATGATGATTTCCCTCTTTTCATCCTTATCATTCTGCCGCCATAGCCCTCCAATCAAAAAAGCGCCCCTATGCCCGCAGCGTACTGCGGCATAGGAGCAGCCTGAACCGGCTAACGGGCAGCGCTTTTAAAGGACGCCTATTTATGATAGAGCTTTTTGGTCTGGTATTGCGGTTCACAGGTCAAATTCATGCCCAGCTTGTGGAAGGTAGAATCATCCACATGGGAGAGGATCACCGTGGAATGCGCTTCACACCCGCGCAGCTTCTGCAACTGGCGCATCGCAAGCTCGGCCGTCGGGTTGGTGGCCGCGCTGATCGAGAGCGCCACCAAAATTTCATCGGTGTGCAGGCGGGGATTGTGGTTGCCCAGGTGCTTGGTTTTCAGGTTTTGAATCGGTTCGATGACAATGGGGGAGATGAGGTGGATATCATGATGGATCCCGCCCAGGACCTTCAGGGCGTTCAACAGCACGGCCGCCGAAGCGCCCAGAAGCGAGGAAGTCTTACCGGTGACAATCCGCCCGTCCGGCAGTTCAATCGCAGCGGCCGGCATGCCGGTGCTCTGCGCGCGCTCCAGCGCCGGGGCGATCACCCGGCGATCGGCCAGCGAAACGCCCGCCTTGTTCATCAGCAGCTCGCACTTATAAACGGTTTCCATATCGGTATAGCCCTTGCGCTGCTCGCAGCGGGCGCTGCAATACCGGCGGATAATCTCCTGGCTGGAGGCCGCACGCACCGCTTGCTCATTGGTAATACATTCCCCCACCATATTGACCCCCATATCGGTCGGGGAATTGTAAGGGGAGATTCCGGCTATCTTCTCCAGAATGGCGTTTAAGACGGGGAATACCTCCACATCGCGGTTATAGTTGACGGCGGTTTTCCCATAAGCCTCCAGGTGGAAGGGATCGATCATGTTGACATCGTTCAGGTCGGCCGTAGCCGCTTCATAGGCCAGGTTGACCGGGTGCTTGAGCGGAAGGTTCCAGATCGGGAAGGTCTCAAATTTCGCATAGCCGGATTTCCGGCCGCTCTTGTATTCATGGTAGAGCTGGGAGAGGCAGGTGGCCATCTTCCCGCTGCCGGGGCCGGGAGCGGTGACAACCACCAACGGCCGGGTGGTCTGGATGTATTCGTTGCGGCCGTAGCCATCGTCGCTGACGATCAGCGGGATGTTGGAAGGATATCCGGCGATTGGGTAATGGCAATAGACATCCACCCCCAGGCTGCGCATCCGCTTTTTGAAAGCGTCCGCCGCAGGCTGCGCGTTATACTGCGAGATGACGACGCTCCCTACATACAGCCCAATCCCGCGGAAGGCGTCGATCAGCCGCAGGACCTCCACATCATAGGTAATGCCCAGGTCGCCGCGCACCTTGTTCTTTTCGATATCGGAGGCATTGATAACAATCACAATCTCCGCCTGATCCTTGAGCTCCAGCAGCATGTTGATCTTGCTGTCCGGCTTAAAGCCCGGAAGCACGCGCGCCGCATGGAAATCGTCAAACAGCTTGCCGCCGAACTCCAGATAGAGCTTGTTGTCAAACTGTGCAATGCGCTCCAAAATCCTCTCGGATTGAAGGTGGAGATACCGGTCGTTATCAAAGCCCGTCTCTTTCATCGTAATGCTCCTTCCTTTCTCTTAGAACGCACCGGCTTCCAGCTCCCTTTAGAACCTGTGCCGTTCCGAAACACATCCGTTCCAGGCCGCAGAAAGGCCGTTCCTGCCGCCCGGCTTCTGCTTTCAACCGCTCTTTTACACCAAGAAGAGGCTGCCTGCGCAACCTCCCGTTTCAGAAAAACCCGTCTCTTATTATACCGAATCCCCCTCCGTTTTACAACTCTTTTACCGCGGCCGCCGGAAAATAATCCTGCTCCGGCGGCCGGCCGACAAAAAGCGCTGGATTCCTCATTTTCTCGGAATCCAGCGCCCAGCTGACGTTTATTCGGCCGTAGAAGAAACATCCAGCTCCTGGTTGAAGGAGATCGACTCGATGATGATCTTATCCTTCGGCTGATAGGTCTCTTCATCCTCTACCTCTGCACCGGCGATTTTGTCCACCGTTCCCATGCCCGAATATACATGGCCGAAAACGGTGTTGACGTGATCCAGCCACGGGGTGCCGCCTACCTCTTTATAGCGGTCAATGACCTCCTGCGGGAAAATGTCGCTGTGCTGCTCCATCTCCTCCAGGGTCTCGGCCGGCACCTCGGTCGCCTGGACGATGAAGAACTGGCTGCCGTTGGTGTTCTTCCCGCCGTTTGCCATCGACAGAGCGCCGCGGAAGTTCCAGAGGTCATCGGTAAACTCATCCTCAAACGGTTCGCCCCAAATGCTCTCGCCGCCGGTGCCGTCGTTGTTCGGGTCGCCGGTCTGGATGATGTAGTTGCTGATAACCCGGTGGAAATTCAGGCCGTTGTAGTAACCGTCCACCGCGTGCGTATAGAAATTTTCCACCGCTTTAGGGGCATACTGAGGATAGAGCACCGCCTTAAACTCGCCCATGCTGGTTTTAATGGTGGCAATGAGCGCGTCGGGATCGACCTCTTCAAACTGGACAAGCTCCATCTCGTCCGAAACGCTGGACGTCTCGGAGCTGGTCTCCTCCGAAGCGGAGGAATCGGCTCCGCCGCGGGAATCGCAGCCGGACAAAACGGCGGCCGCGCAAAGGGAGGCCGCGCAAAGTAAAATCAGAATCTTTTTCACGAATCGTCACCTCAAAAAAATGATTTACAATTTCGCGCATAGCTTCCTATGTACTACCAGCGCAAAACGGTTGCAGTATGATCGGCCAGCCCATAGGGCAGCCAAACGGACAGTATAACAGCCGCTTGCGGCCATTATACCATAAAGCGCCTTAAAATCAAAGCATTTTTCAAAAATTAATCGGCCGCAGGCCGATCTTCCCCATTTTTCACCTGTCTGCCGCTGCCCATAGCTGCCAGCAGCTGAAACTGCCGACAACAAGCCGGGCCGCATAACGCGCGCCTTTCCGAAGCCCCCCTTTTTTCAGCCGTCTCCATATTCCGATATTTCAACCGTTTGAAGGACAATTTCCTGCTCCTCTCCGGCCGACAGCTTCGCTAAAATGCTATCAACCGCCTCCTGTCCTTCATAGATCTGCGCGAAGATCGCATATTCCAGCGCAAATTCCGGCATGCCTCCCTGCTTTTCGAACGCTTCAATCACATTCGAAGGATAGCGGGCCTTTTCAATATCTGCCAACGTGTTTTCCGGTACCGCACGGCTTCCGGTTATAAAAAACCGGCTATCCCCCTTATCGTTGCGATCGCCCAACACCGAAACCGCTCCGGTAAAATGCCAGAGATTCACCGAAACCTCCTTTTTAAAGGGCTTTCCGCCATTCACCGCACTGATCCCACGCTTTCCGTCGGCCGAGCTGCTCCCCGAAAGGAGGCAGCTCTCCCCGTCCTTCAAAAGCGTTTGGGCCTGTAGAAAGGGCTTCCCATTATAGAACCCTTGCCGCGCAAGCGTTTTAAAATTGGACACGGCTTCCGGCGCTTCGCTGGGGAAAAAGCGCATGCGGATTTCCCCATAGTCCGTTTTTAGGATGGCGATATCCTCGCCCTCTACCAGCGGCTCCAGCTGTAACAGGATCACCCTGGAGGAATCAAACGGCTGAAAGTCTTCCGTCCTCGCACAACCGCCCAATGCTCCCAACATGACCGTGCATGCCGCCACCATCCCACACCAGCGCATATGACGCCCCCCTGATTTCCATTCGATCTTTAGCCTGCGGGCAGGTTTCGGAATTAGAACCCATGAAACAGTATACCGCATCCTCATAGAAGGTGATTTAATAAATTGTTAATGAATATTAAAAATTGAAACGCCAAGCTGCCGATCCCTTCCAGGCATATTTCTCCGAAAAATGCAAATCCTGATGAATGAAAGCCATTTTGGTATCCATCAAGAAACTTGGGATGTGAAAGATTGCTGCAAAGATCGATGAAAAAAATGCTCATATTTTCCTTCGGAGGGACCGGCTATTGTCTAATCGAGCTTTTGTGGCGCGGCCGGACTCATTGGAGCATGTATCTGGCGGGAGGGCTTTGCTTCTACCTCATTGAGCGGCTCAACCGAAGCGTTCTTGCCGGAAAAACCATCTGGACAAAGTGCGCGGCGGGGGCGGCGGTGATTACCTCCATTGAATTTGCTGTCGGCTGTGTCGTTAATCTTTGGTTGGGACTGGAGGTTTGGGACTATACCCGGCTGCCGATGAACCTCTTTGGACAGGTCAGCCTGGTTTATACCTCGCTCTGGTATGCGCTCAGCGCACCGCTCTCCATTATCTCGAAAACCGTAGACAAATGCTTCGAAATTGAGGGCTGACCTGTCTGCCGGATAATTGTACAAAACAAAAAACGGCTGTTGTAAAGCCTTTCCTGCTTTACAACAGCCGTCTCTTACAGATTTTAAAACAGCTTGCCCGCTGCTTAGTTCATGGGACTCACCTATTTCAATGGATAAGGACTTTCCTTCTTAAAGTAAAGATAGTTTCCTGCTGCTTTCAAAAATGCTTCTTTACCGGCTCCCTCAAAAGCCGTAAGAAGAATATACGAATGAACATTCTTCAATCTCTGGTTATCGGGAAGGAAAGACCGTCGACAATCGCCTCATAGAACAAAACGGCTTATACATGGATCATGAGCTCTTCGTTTTTACAAGGATTTTATCGTTACCCCTTTTTCCCTGAAAAGCCTTGGCATTTCATAAAAAGGGAGGTAAACGCACATCTCCATGTGCTCAGGTCCCTGTTATTCTCTCTTATCAGGAGAGGAATTGCCGCTTCCTGCAATCTTGCCCTTCGGTTCCACCCTAGCCGCCTTTCAGCAACCTTACCAGGTGATAAATCCACCCCAATAGGAAGAACAGCCAGATAGCTGCCAACTGCCTTTTACACTCTACTTCTGCAAAAACCTCCGGCTATCGCTTGAACCTGCGTTATAAAAGGCAATTCTCGATTTGCAAGGCTATCTTAAGACATTTTCTTCTAAAAGACTGTACAAGTTTACTGTGCAGCCCCGGATGGAACCGCGGACTTTTCATCGCACTGTGAAGCGTCTTCTGACAAGTACATCGGTACCACCCCTTTCATTCCTACCCTTCTGGTTCTTTCAGTCTCTTCTCTGATTGCAGCTTCATTATAACGCAGTTTTGCTGGTTTGTCAATAGATTTAGGGTAAAATATTTAAAAAAACTATTTAGTTTTGATGTTATATGAGCAATTGATCGCTCTATGCGTCTATTTTCCCGGATAAGAGGCCCTGTTTGGGAAGATTAAAAAATCTGGATAATTCATCCTTGTCTCCCCCTTTACAGTTCGGAATTTTTGGGGTATACTAAGGATACAATAACCGGTGAAGGATGGTGGCCATGGCCAACGATCGCGATGAGATGGACATTTCCTCCGACTTTATGACCCTTGTGGACGATGAGGGAAACGAGCACATGTTTGAAGTGCTCGACGCCATTGAAACCGACGACGGACGGTATTTGGCGATGATTCCCCACTATGAAGATCCGAACGAGCAGCTTGAAAGCGATGATGAGCTGGTGATCATGAAGGTATTTACCGATGAAGAAGGCGAATACCTCGAAGCGATTGAAGAAGAAGCCGAGTTTGATGCGGTTTCCGCCATCTTTACTGAGCGGCTCGGCGAGGATTATGATATCCTCTATCCCGACGATGAGGATGAGGAAGAGAACGGCTGACTTCTCTAAGCCTGCGGGCGGTCCGCTTGTCCCGATAAGAGACAGGAGCTGCCCGCGTCAAGACGTCCCCCCCCTTACAGAACCACAGAAATAATTCCCTGCTTTGTGCGGCAGATAAGCAGTTATTTAATCCAACACTTTTTGATTTGGGAATCCGGATCTCGGATGGCGGACTGCAGACCTCCCGACGCTTCGGCGTTGGACGAAGGGAGCGAGAACCCACCCGGAGGATACCCACCTGTCTTCGTACGGGTTTCATTAAGGCTTATCACCGGCAACGCGGGGATTATTTTATAACCGCGCAAAAATGCCTCTACCGCGGCAGCCAGGCCGCAGGATGATAAAAATAAAGGCTGAGAGACCGGCTCCAAACATCAACCGGGGCCCGGCCAAACGGAAAGGACCGTTGCAGGATGATAGAGGACTGGCTTGCAAGGACCGCCTTATTGATCGGCGAAGAAGGGCTTGCGCGCTTGGCAGGGGCGCGCGTTGCGCTCCTGGGATTGGGCGGTGTGGGCGGCTCCTGCGCCGAAGCGCTCTGCCGCGCAGGGATTGGCCGTCTCCTGTTATGCGATAACGACACGGTCAGCCGGACCAACCTCAACCGTCAACTGGTTGCCACCTGCGAAACGATCGGCCTCCCTAAAACCGAGGCGATGGCGCAGCGCCTGCGTAGCATCCGCCCCGCCGCCGCATTGACCCTCTGCCAGCGCTTCTATCTGCCGGAGGATTCCGGCTTCCTTTATGCGTTTCAGCCGGATATTGTGGTGGATGCCATTGATACCGTGACGGCCAAGCTGCATCTGGCTGAAGAGTGCGCCCGGCGCGGCATTCCGCTCATTAGCTGCTTGGGAACCGGCAACCGCCTGCGTCCGCAGGATCTGACCGTCGGCGATATTGCCGAAACCGCCGGCTGCGGCTGCCCTTTGGCGCGCATCCTGCGCCGCGAGCTGAAGAAGAGAGGAATCCGGCAGTTGCGGGTGGTCTTTTCGCGGGAGCTTCCACAGTCCTGCGTAGCGCCGGACGAACCGGCCGGCCGCCACCCTCCGGGAAGCGTCTCTTTCGTTCCCCCTGTAGCCGGTTATCTGCTGGCGGGCGAAGCGGTCCGGCTGCTGCTTGCCGCTGCGCCCCCGCGCTAAGCTGTATATTTTATCCGCACTCTGGAACAATAATCCAGAGTGCGGATTTTTTTACCGCCGGCGCGGCAGCCTCTCACGGATAGCGCGGCAACCGGGGCAGACGGCCGGAAAACGGCGTCTCAATTTATTGCCGGCTATGTTCTGTCCCAGAAGGACCGCACGGGCTTCTAAAAGGATCGTTTCTGAGGCTTATCCACTGTGAACCGGAAAGGAGAGAGGATATTGATCAAAAAAGTGTTGATCGGCGCGGCCGGGGTTGTCGTCGGTTTTTTGAACGGGCTGTTCGGTTCGGGCGGAGGGATGGCCGCCGTACCGCTATTAAAGGCGGCGGGGGTGGAGGATCGCCAATCGCACGCGACCTCTATTCTGATTATCGCGTCGCTCTCCCTGTTCACCCTCGGCGTCTATCTGTATGAGGGCGCTTTCCGCATAGACAGCGCCCTCCCCTATCTTCCAGGAGGCTTAGCCGGCGGCATAGCGGGCGCCCTGTTGCTCAAGCGGCTGCCTATCAAATGGATCCGGCTGCTTTTCAGCCTGCTGATTCTCTATTCCGCCTTCCGCCTGTGGAAAACCTAGGAGCTATAAAAATGCGGCGCGTTTTTATAGCTCCTAGGTGGGAAAAAGCGCTTTCGGGCCAAGACAACGGCCCGAATTTCGCGCTTAAAGCGCGAAACCGCTCTTTTTCCGGTTTCTGCAAACCGGAGGAATCACTCGCCCGATTCCCTCTGCAAGCCGGAGAACGGCTTCCCTGACTTCTTCTACAAGCCGAAGGGACGGCTTCCTCGGTTTCTTCTACAAGCAGGAAATGCACTTTTTACTGTTCCCGTTCCGGGAGGGGTCCGCCGCATATCCGGCAATCCGCTCCCGCCGGTTCAACGCTCAAAGAAAAGAGGTTTTCTTATGGAATGGCTTTCAGCTCTGCTTCCCGCTTTTTTCAGCGCGGTGCTCGGCGCGCTCGGCATGGGCGGCGGCGGGATTTTGCTGATCTATCTGACCGCCTTTCGGGATACCGGCCAGTTGGAGGCGCAAGGGATCAACCTCGCTTTCTTCCTCCCGGTCGCGGCCGTTTCTCTGCTTTTCCACATCAAAAACAAGCTGGTAGATTTCAAGCTCTGCGCGCTGCTGATCCCGGCCGGATTGGCGGGGGCTTACCTGGGCGTCCGGCTGGCCGGCTCGCTGCCGGAAACCCTTCTGCGCCGTCTATTCGCCGGTTTCCTGCTGCTCATCGGCTTAAAGGAGCTCTGGTCGGCTTTCCAGGCTTTCCGGCAGTCCGGCGCCGGGTCTGCTTCGGGGACCGGCGGGGATAAAAAATAGCCGCTCTAAGGCGTCTGTTTTTTTATTCTTTTCCCCAGCTGTCCCGGTGGGGGCAAAGATCGGCAGACAAACGTTTTTATGGCGCCCGCTATAAAAAATAACGCGCCGCTTTTTCGGCTGTATAAACCCCGGCGGGCAGGTACAAACTAAGGGCGGAGGTGCAAAAGTAAAAATGAGCAACCTAAATCAATCAAAGTTTGGTAAATTCCTTTCCTCAAAGGGATTCTACATCGCCCTGGCAGTTTGCATTGTCGGCGCAGGAGCCGCTGCATGGGTAGCTGTCGATGCGACGATGAATTCCTTCACTGCACAGGACGAAAAAAAGGCAGAAAGCCTCGCCCCTATCTCTTCTTTCAGCGAGGCAAAAAGCAGCAGCGCAGCCGATTGGGGCTTCTCTCAGCTCCAGGAGGCCGAAAACAAGGTGGAAGGCGTCGAGATCGAAAAGGACAAGAAAACCGAGACCGCGAGCAGAAGCTCCTCCTCTTCCTCTGCCGCTTCCTCATCCGCGCCGCCGTCGCCTGCCGCATCCTCGGAGCCTGCCGAAGATGTTTGGAAACCATCCGTCAAGCCTTCCAGCTCGGAAGAACCGCCCGCGGCGGCGCAGCCCTTGGCCTTCTCGCTGCCAATTATCTCCGAGGTATTTAACCCCTATTCCAGCGGAGAACTGGTCAAGAACCAGACCTTAAACGATTGGCGTACCCACGACGGCATCGATATCAAGGCGGAAAAGGGGACCGAGGTCATGGCCTGCGCCGACGGCGTAGTTTCCCGCATCTATGACGACGCGCTCTGGGGCTGCTGCATGGAAATCGAACACAGCGGCGCTCTCGTTTCGGTCTACTGCGGGCTGGATAAGTCCGCTCTCACGCTCGCCGAGGGCGATGCGGTAAAGGTAAAGGACGTTATCGGCAAGGTGGACAAGATCCCCTGTGAAATCAGCCTGCAAAACCACCTGCACTTCGGCATCAAGCAGGACGGCAAATGGGCCGATCCTGTCAGCACGATGGGCCTGAACTAACCGCTCCTTTCTCTGGGCAGGCGGCGGAAGAAGAGGGCCCGCACTTCGCCTGCAAGGCGGCCAGAAGGGAAAGCTGATCGGAAACCACATCAAGGAAGGCCGCCATTACGGCAATATCCTCCTGGCTCCTCCCCTCTGCCAGCCCTGCGGCAACGGCTGTAGCCACCAGCATGAGGCTTCTCCCTCCCGCCCCATCCATGCAGATCGGGTCCATCCAGCGCTTCCCTCCCCTCATTCTTCTACCTCTCCAGTTTATGCAAAAGGAGCTATAAAAAACGCCCTTCCGTTTGCAGAAAATATCATACAGGCGTCCCTCCGGTTTGCAGAAGCCGGAAAAGGGCGGTTTCGCGCCTTATGGCGTGAAATTCGGGGCATCCTCTTCGCCCCGAAAGCGCTTTTTCAAAAGGGGCTGTAAAAAACGCGGCGCGTTTTTTACAGCCCCTTTTTCCACTGCTTTTCCGCTAGGTGCAGCAGCGTTTCCCGATGGTTGTCCGCCGTTCCCTCCAGCACCTGGTTTAAAAGCGTCTCCAGCAGCCGCCCTACCTGCGGCCCTGCCGGAAGTCCCAGCGCCAAAAGGTCGCGGCCGGAAACCGCCAGGCCGTGCAGCGAAAGCGGCATGCCCCCAGCCAGCGCCTCCTCCATCGCCCGCTCCGCTGCATCCAACTGCGCCAGATGGGACTCCTCTCCTGCATGAAGCCCCCGCCAAAAGGTAAGGAGCAGCCGGAAGCGCTCCTCCCCCGCCTGGTAAAGCTGGCGGCGGACAGAGGCGGCATCCGCTGGGATGGCGTTCTCCCCATTTTGGAACAGAAAGATAATCCGCTCCCGCGTACGGTTATCCAGGCGCAGCCTTCTGAGAAGCCCGTCCGCGGCCCCCATGCGGGCGGGGCCGCTCATCCCGCCCAGTAGCGCGGCCCAACGAAGCTCCAAAACCGGCGGCAGCGCTTCCGCCGCCTGCACGGCGGACTCCCAGGCTCCGGACTGCATCGAAGGGAGAAGCTCCGGCAGGAAAACGGTCAGCACCTGCCTATAGGCCCGCAGCACCCGCCCCGCATGAGGGCCGCAGAAAAGGCGTCCGGTTTCCGCCGCCAGGCGCTCGGCGGAAACGCTCCGCAGTAGCTCCCGGCAGGCTAAGAGCGCTTCCCCGGTCTCCTCCTCCATCGAAAACCCCAGCTGGGAGAGAAAGCGCAGCCCGCGCAGGATGCGCAGCGCATCCTCCCGAAAGCGCAGAACAGGGGTTCCCACGCAGCGCAGCCGCCTTCCGGCCAGATCCCGGCGTCCGCCAAAGGGATCGGCCAGGCCCCGCCAGGGACTGTAGGCCATGGCGTTGATGGTGAAGTCCCGCCGGGCCAGATCCGCCTCCAGATCGCTGGTAAACGCCACGCTGTCCGGCCGCCGGCGGTCGGTATAGGGTCCGTCTACCCGGAAGGTGGTCGCTTCCAGCGTCCAGCCATCCAGTAAGAGCGTTACCGTCCCATGCTGCAAGCCGGTCGGGATCACCTGGGCGCAGCCGGCAAAGCTCCCGGCTATCTGCTCCGGCCGGGCGCTGGTGGCTATATCCCAGTCATGCGGCTCCTCTCCCCGCAGCCGGTCCCGCACGCAGCCGCCCACCGCATAGGCCGCATAGCCGTTTTCTTCCAAAAGCCGCAGCGCACGCCAGACCGGCGGCGGCAGACAGAGCTCCATGCTTCTTCCCCTTTCTTGAAACCTGTTTTCGATGAACCGGCCTTTCCGGCGGCCTGCAAGGCCGCCCTCCGGGGAAACATCCGTCCCATCCTTTCCCCTCCCGAAAAACAGGAGAGCGGTTAAACGTTTAAAACAGGGCGGCCCGCTCTTACCGAACGGGCCGCCCTATAGGATTTCCGGTTAATCCAGGTTCGAACAGGTATGCCAAACATTCTGGACGTCGTCGTTATCATCCAGCAGATCGAGCAGCTTTTCCATCTTTTCCAGATCGTCGGGGTTATCAATCTTCGTCTCGGTAACGGGCAAATAGGCCACCTCGGCCGATTCGAAATGATAGCCCTTCTTTTCGAGCGCATCGCGCACCGTCTGCAATTCATCCGGCGCGGTAAACACCTCGATGATGTCCTCATCGAACTGATAATCCCCTGCGCTGGTCTCCATGAGATCCTCCATAAACTGGTCCTCGCTGATAGCGCCCTCCGCATTCTCTACGATAATCAGACCCTTGCGCTCAAAGAGGAAGGAGACGCAGCCGTTCTGCCCCAGGTTGCCGCCGAACTTATCGAAATAATGGCGCAGGTCGCCCGCCGTGCGGTTGCGGTTATCGGTCAGGGCGTCCACCATGACGGCGACGCCGCAGGGGCCGTAGCCCTCATAGGTAATGGCCTCATAGTTATCCTTTTCGCCGGAGCCGGCCGCTTTTTTAATCAGACGGTCGATATTATCGTTGGGGATGTTGCTGGCCTTCGCTTTGGAGATCAGATCGCGCAGCCGGGCGTTGTTGTTCGGGTCTCCCCCGCCCTCCTTGACCGCTACCACAATTTCACGGCTGATCTTCGTAAACACCTTAGCGCGCGCGCCGTCCGTCTTTTCCTTTTTCCTTTTGATGGTACTCCATTTGGAATGTCCTGACATATTGCCGCCCCCGTCGGAAAATTGATAGATTTGATTTTACTCGACTCTCCCCTTTGTGATGGGAAAGTCCGAAAACGCCTATATAGTATAGCAAATAGGCCGGATGAAGTCAATAAAGGGCTCGCTGCAAAATTTTATTTTGCAGCGAGCCCTTTTTCTACAAACCGGAGGCGTTTTTCTATGGCTAGGTTCTATTTCGCAACGCGCCCTTTTTCTCAAGCCGGAGGAGCGGCCTGCACGATTGCTTTTGCAGACGGGAAGGAACACTTTTTGCAGCTTGTTCTATCTTGCAGCAGCCGCTTTTTTACAGGCTCTTTCCCAACGCAATCGCGCGCTTGTTGGCTTCGACCAGGTGCGCCTTGCGGGCTGGAACGCATTTGTCGATCGCATGGCCGACGCTCTCGAACGACACAAACGGACGCTCGGCAATCATCTTTCCTACGAGGATGATGTTGGCCAGCCCTTGCAGCTCCTTTTCGTTGGCCAGCGCCGTTGCGGGGAGGTAGAAAACGGCGATATCGGTGCGCTTGCATTTGCGGTCGATGAGGGTAGAATCCACCAGGGCCAGCCCGCCCGGCACAACGGCATCGATAAATTTATCATAGGAAGGGGCGTTCATCGCCACCAGAACATCCGGTGCAAGCACCAGCGGAGACCCGATGGGATCCTCCGAAATGCAGACGCTGCAATTGGCGGTGCCGCCGCGCATCTCCGGCCCATAGGAGGGCAGCCAGGAGACCTGCTTATCCTCGGCGAGCCCCGCATAGGCGAGTACCTTTCCCGCGAAAAGGATGCCCTGTCCGCCGAAACCGGCGAGAAGAATATTGGCCGTCATTTACTCGCCCTCCTTCTGTGCGCTTCTGTCCTTGTAAACGCCCAGCGGATAGTAGGGGAGCATCTTCTCCTCCAGCCAGCCGAGCGCTTCAACAGGGGTCATGCCCCAGTTAGTCGGGCAGGTGGAAATCACTTCGACCAGGCTGAAGCCCTTGCCGTCAATCTGATTCTGGAACGCCTTTTTAATCGCCTTTTTGGCTTTGCGCAGGTTGGGGATGTTGTTGACCGTTACCCGTTCGAGGTACTCGGCGCCGTCGAGCGCGGAGAGCATTTCGCACACCCGCACCGGATAACCGGCTACCTCTGGATCACGGCCGTAGGGGGTGGTCTGCGTCACCTGGCCGGGCAGGGTGGTCGGAGCCATCTGCCCGCCCGTCATGCCGTAAATCGCGTTGTTTACAAAGATGATGGTAATGTTCTCCCCGCGCGTGGCGGCATGCACCGTTTCGGCCGTGCCGATAGCGGCTAGGTCGCCGTCCCCCTGGTAGGTGAAAATCACACGGTCGGGCAGCGCGCGCTTGAGTCCGGTGGCAACCGCCGGCGCACGGCCGTGCGGAGCCTGCACCATATCGCAGGTGTAGAAGTCATAGGCCATGACCGAGCAGCCGACCGGCGCAACGCCGACGGTGTTCCCCACAACGCCGAGCTCTTCAATCGACTCGGCAACCAGCTTCTGAATGATCCCATGCGTGCAGCCTGGGCAATAGGAAAGCGCTGCATCGGTAAGGGTGGAGGGCTTTTTATAGACAATCGCCATTCTGATGATCATTCCTTTCCAAAAGACTGAAAAGCGGCCTGTGCTTGCCGCAGGCAGGAGCGCCGTTTCAGCTCTTTGCCAATTCCTTGATTTGATCGAGAACCTCCGCCGGAGTGGGGATAATGCCGCCGGTGCGGCCATAGAAAGCGACGGGGCGGCTTCCTTCGAGGGTCAGGCGTACATCGTCCACCATCTGGCCCATGCTCATTTCCACGCAGAGGAACTGCTTCGCCTGGCCGGCAGCCCGGCGGATGGCGTCCGTCGGGAACGGCCAGAGGGAGACGGGACGGATAAGGCCCGCCTTGATCCCTTCCGCGCGCGCCGCCTTCACGGCGTTCATCGCGATGCGCGCGCTTGCGCCGTAAGCGACAACGGCAATCTCGGCGTCCTCCACCATGGTCTCTTCCGCAAGCTGTTCGTTTTTCTGAATCAGGGCATAGCGCTGGAAACGCTCGCGGACGCGGTTTTCCAGTTCATCCGGCTTTAAGAACAGCGAATTGATGATGTTGTGCTTGCGGGCGTTCTGGTGGCCGTTGGCGGCCCAGGGCTTTTCGGCCGGGGCATGGGCGCCCTCCTCCGGGAAGGAAACCGGCTCCATCATCTGGCCGAGCATCCCATCCGCCAGCAGCACGGCGGGAACGCGGTACTGCTCCGCCTTTTCATAAGCCTTCACCACCATATCCACCATTTCCTGAACGGTAGAGGGGGCGTAAACGAGCACCTGGGCATCCCCATGGCCCAGCGCGCGCGTCACCTGCCAGTAGTCCGCCTGAGAGGGCTGAATGCCGCCTAAGCCCGGACCGCCGCGCATGACATCGACAATCAGGCAGGGAAGATCGCTGCCCGCTATGTAGGAAATCCCCTCGCACTTAAGGCTGATGCCGGGAGAGGAGGAAGAGGTCATCGCCCGCACGCCCGCGCTGGCCGCGCCGAGAACCATATTGATAGCGGCGACCTCGCTTTCCGCCTGCAAAAAGGTGCCGCCGACCTTGGGCATGCGCTTGGCCATATAGGCGGCGATTTCAGTCTGGGGGGTAATCGGATAACCGAAGTAATGGCGGCAGCCCGCACGGATAGCGGCCTCAGCCAGCGCTTCGTTGCCCTTCATTAAAACTCTTTCCTGCACGTTGCTCACTCCTTTTCAACGGTGATCGCACTGTCCGGGCACATCATGCCGCACATGGCGCACCCTATGCACCTATCCATAAACTGAGGGGTCGCCGGGTTATACCCTTTGGCATTGAGCTTGTCCGGGTTCAGGCTTAACACCTTTTTCGGGCAGATGTGCACGCACAGCCCGCAGCCTTTACAAACGTTCTCATCAATCGTGACCTTAGGCAATTCGACTGCCTCCTTTGCTATTTTAATTCCCGCCGTTAAACGGCTTCGGAACGGCCAGGGCGGCATTTTAAGCCTCCCACGGCTTTTTAACATAGAGATCGACGGGGAAAACCCGCCCGCTGTAGGAAAGGCTGTCCGCCAGAGCGCGCGGCGCGGTTACGCAGAGGACCGGCAGCGCGCTGAGCGCAGAGAGCTCCCCGCAGGGGGCAAAGGACCGCTCGATAACGGCAGCGTCGGTTTCCCCGCCGAGATTTGAATTGTTGACAATAAAGCTGCCCCGCAGGCGGGAGGCCACATGGATCTCCTCCAGGATCTCCAGCGCGTCCGCCGGGTCGCGGGTCAGGTAGCGGTAATGGTTATAGACATAGAGCATCGTATAGCCCTGCCGGGCGATGGCCGGGGCATAGCGGCCCAGGGCGACAGCGCCCGCATCGTCGCCGCCGACATCGACCACCACCGTTTTATCCGGCTGGGCAAGAACGGCAGAGAGCCCGGCTCCCAGGGAGGGGACGTCCAGATTGGTGTTGGCAAAGGTGGGCGAGATGGTTTCAATCCCTTCCCGGCGCATCAGCCCCTCAAAGTCCGCCGATCGGAAATAGGGGTTCACAATATCCAGATCGCACAGCGCCACCTTGCGGCCCGCGCGCCTCAGCTCCAGCGCCAGGTTTACGGAAAAATTGGTTTTCCCGCTGCCATAGTGCCCCGTCACCAGGACAATGCGGCTTAACAAATTCAACAATGGGTTTCCTCCCTGCTTCCATCACGCCGCCGGGTTCCTCTTTTCATCCGGCGGCTGTTTTTATTATAACACAGGAAAGCGCCCCGCACAATGAAGGAACCGCTACAAATATGCAAGATATTATTCCCATTTAGCCGAAAAACTCTGGATGAAATGCACGTTTGGCTGTCTCATCCTGCATTTTTACCGGCACAGCATTCTCTCAAAATGCAAACGGGGGCCTTCCTCCTGCCGTGAAAGGCCCCCGCTCAAAAGAAGATTCGTCCTTAGCCCTTGTAGGCGGTAACGGCAATCTCCACCCGCGCATCCTTTGGCAGACGGGCCACCTCAACGGCGCAGCGGGCCGGATAGCCGCCTTCTGTAAAGAAGGAGGCATAGACCTCATTCACGGCTGCAAAATCCTCCATGTCCTTCAGATACACCGTGGCGCTGACCACATCCTCCATCGTGCAGCCTGCTTCGCTGAGAATCGCGCGCACATTGCAAAGCGACTGCTTCGCCTGTCCCGCCGCATCCTCCGCTGCAAAGGCCCCCGTCGCCGGATCGATGGGCAGTTGGCCGGACACATAAACGCAGCCTCCCGCTTCTACCGCCTGCGCATAAGGCCCTACTGCGCCCGGAGCTGCTTTGGTTGCAATGATCTTTTTCATCCCGATAACCATCCCTTCCTGTTAAAAACCGGGGAACCCGGCCAGTTCCGGTAAAGCCAAAAGCGCCGCCTTACCGGCTTCGTTTTAAAGGATAGCATGGCCTCCCCCTCCCCGTCAAGGCCGGGCCCGGCGCGTGCTGCGTTTTTCCTCCCCTTTTTGAAACAGAAAAACGCCCTTCCCTACCGGCGGCGCGGCCGGCAAGGAAAGGCGCTTTTTGCAAAGGCTTTGGGGTTAGGCAATCGGGGTGACGTTCACCGCGCGCAGCTTGCCGTTGCGGTTGTCGATCTCGGTTTCAAACGTCACCTTCTGGCCCTCGTTCAGCGTCTTAAAGCCTTCGGTGAGGATCGCAGAGAAATGGACGAAAACATCCTCCCCGCCCTCGTCGTTGGCGATAAAGCCGTATCCTTTTTCAGCGTTAAACCACTTGACAGTACCGTTATTCAATGTAGGTACCTCCTTCAGTAAAAATTATATTCCATACAAACAAAAAAATCACATATTTTGTAAACCATTCAACAAGCAAATGACTTACAAAAATATGTGAGTACAATTGTCGAGCTAGAATACTTTTTCAGTATAGCATAAGTCTTTCGCGCTGTCAACCCTTTTATCCAGGCTTTTCACACCCGAAACTGTAGGAGTACATACAAAAGCCGGGCAGTGAGGTAAGAAGATTTGATCTCCTGCTCCCCTGCCTCAATCTCTGGTATTGTAAAAAAGAACCAGAACGAAACGCTGCCACAACAAATTAATTGTTGCAGGGTTCGCCTGGCTCTCCATTGGTGATCCATCGGAGATTCGAACTCCGGACAACTTGATTAAAAGTCAAGTGCTCTACCACCTGAGCTAATGGACCAAAGAAAAACACATTCATGTGCTCAGTTATTATAGCAAAGAACAGGAGGCTTGTCAACATTTATTTTCCAATGTTTCTGAAAAAGAAAATTGTAAAATAAAGTGCGAAGATTTATTCATTCAAAAAAGAGCGATATTTGCAGGATGCCTATAAGATGCTGTACTATATAGCCAAATAATCAATGTCTAATTGTGAAAAAAGCGACTATACAGACTTCTCCTTTTCTATTAAACTGATTGTATACAATTATGTATACAATTTTATTCATGAGACCGGAATAAAAAACGCAGATACCAGCGCTGCGGACCTGCACCCGCAGAAGGCCGGTTCGATCTAGACAATAGAGGAGCGTTTCGCTATTATACAATAAGGATTATCAGTAGATCTATATACCGATTTAACAGGAAAGGAAGGAAGCAAATTGAAAGCTATACTCGTAGACGAACCGTTTAAGCTGCGCATTGCAGAGATACCGGAGCCGTCCATCCGAGAGGATGAGGTGTTGATTCAGGTGGCGGGCGCAGGGATCTGTGGATCCGACATGGGGATTTACAACGGCACCAATTCGCTGGCGACCTATCCGCGGCTGATCGGCCATGAATATGGCGGACGGGTTGTGGAGATCGGCAGCCGGGTGGAGAAGGTCCGGGTAGGGGACTGTGTCGCGGTGGATCCCGTGCGTTCCTGCGGACATTGCTATGCCTGCGCGCAGGGAAGGCCCAACGTTTGCCGTTCGCTGGAGGTTACGGGCGTCCACCGCGACGGCGGCTTTGCCGAGTATGTGGCGGCCCCGGCGGAAGCGGTTTATCCGGTGGATACCAGCCGGCTGGCCCCTGAATATGCCTGCCTGGTCGAGCCCTATTCCATCGGCATGCAGGTCAACCACCGCGGACAGGTTTCGCGGGGAGATAAGCTGCTGGTCATGGGCAGCGGCCCGATTGGGATTTGCATCATGCAGATAGCGAAATCGCGCGGCGCCTATGTGATGATGTCCGACGTGTTGGACGGACGCTTGGAAAATGCCCGGCGGATGGGCGCGGACCAGGTAATTAACGTTCAAAAAGAGGATCTGGCCGCGGCGGTCTATGCGCTGACCGGCGGGGAAGGGATGCCGGTGATTGCAGATACCGTCTGTTCCGTCTCCTCCTTCCCGCAGGCGGTCGAGCTGGCCAGTCCGGCCGGCCGGGTGGCGGTCGTGGGCCTCATCAGCCAGCCCTCTGCGCTCGCGCAGGTGGCGATCACCAAAAAGGAGTTGAGCATCGTTGGTTCCCGGCTCTCCAACCGCCGTTTTCCGGAGGTTATCCAGGGCTTTGAAAGCGGCGCGCTCACGCCGGATAAGTTGTGTTCGCGCAAGCTCCCCTATACCGAGGTGGAGGAAGCCTTCCGGCTGATTCGTGAAAGGCCGCAGGAGATCTGTAAAATCGTGTTGCAGTTTGCAGGCGTTTAAAAAGAGGATACGGCCAGGCGTATGAACCGGGAGGGACGGACGCAGGAGAAAGGGGGACGGCGGCTTGGCACGGAAAAAAGGACCGCAGGCAGAAGAGGCATTTCAATATATTCGGGATAAAATTCTCCGGTATGAATTGCCGCCGGGGGCTCCGGTATCGGATAACCAGCTTGCCGGGGAGCTTGCCATGAGCCGTGCGCCGGTCCGGGAGGCGATGCTGCTGCTCGTCGGGGAAGGGCTTCTCGTTCAGGGGACGGGCGGTACCAGAGTAGCTCCCATTTCCGAGGAGGATATCATCGAAATCTGCCAGGTGCGGCGCGCAGTTGAGGTGGCGGCTGTCGGCCTCATTTTTGAGAGGGGCGGGCTGACAGAACTACAGAAGGCGGAGCTGAAGCAGATTGGACAGGAGCTGGACAGCACCGATCTGAAAGAGGCGTTTATGGAAAACTGCCGGTTGGATGATCGGCTGCATGCAGCGATCGTCCGTTTTGCGGGCAACCGGCGGCTGACGGCCATCTCGGAGCGCATGCGGCTACAGATCCACCGCGCGCGCTGGCTGACGGCCGTGCTGCCGGAGCGGTGGGAGAAGGCGGCCGGGGAACATGCGCGCATCGTTGCCAGCCTGCTTGCAGACGATCAGCGGAGAAGCGAGGAGGAGCTGCGTAATCACCTGCTCAACAGCGAGGAGAATTTTAAAAGGGTGCTCGCGCTTCCGCAGCTTCCCTCGATCTGGGGAGGTATGCAGCAGCTAAAAAAGCCGTGAAAAAGAGACGCCCGCAAAATGCTTTGCATTTGCGGGCATCTTTTTTAAAAATGGGGGCCACTCTTTGCGGTAATGGGGCAGCTTTCCCAAAGGGAAAGATAGCTACAAAGTTTCTTCAAGGCAGTTCGACTTTATGATAGCATTACGCTTGGATTTCCATTTAATTAGGCGGCTGTTGTATAGCCTTTGAGTTGCAGTTCTATAGACGATGCGGCAATAGATCTTATAATTTTTGAGAGAAGACCCTATCAATGAAATGGTACTTTCAATCTGTTCGATTGCAGCGGTAACGTCTGAACCTTTTAGCTCAATATAGTAGGAACGCTGATCCGTATCATCCAGAAGCAGGTAATCACATCGTTTAGGTTCCTTTCCCTTTGAGAAAACACCGCCGTCCACCTGGAACTGACGGATATATTTTCCTTTTGGATTTTTTGCGACATGGGTGCAGCGATTTTCGCTGGATGAGAATTGCGGATAGCTCCCCGCACGATAGGGCTTATAAGCATTAATATTTTTCATCGCATGTGTCCTTTTCCTCAGTGTCCAAGCATTCGAGAACGATGTCGCTCAAACGATTGATCGTTTCGGACGCTCCGTCAATCAGAGAATTATCAATGAGCGTCAAATTGTCTGTATAATCCAGCGCATCTTGTATGCAGCCATTATGCACATGATAGGCGGAGGCGTCAGAGGGAAGGAGGCGGTATGGTTCGGGAAGTATCTGGTTGAGCCGTTTGCGTTCGGTAGGCGCTATCTGTCCTGCAAGCAATAAATAATTAAGGGTACCGAGTATATAGGGGCTATGCGTAGTAGTGAGTACCATATTTCCGTCACTACCGAACAAAGAAAGAAGTTCTCCGACAATTTGTTGTGAGTCCGGATATAGATGAGATTCGGGTTCCTCCAAAATTAAAAAAACCCTGCGGTCTTCTAATAAATAATAGAATAAGAGATTAAACACCCATATAATTTCCTGTTGACCAGAGGAAATATAATTGATTTTGATATATCGGTCAAGATCTAAGTATAAACGTTCCTCCCCATCCACACAACGATAGGTTCCATGCAGAACCTTTTCGGCATCTCTGAGCAACAAATCGATCGTGCGGCGATGTTTTTCATAACGGGACATCCGTTCTGTATCATTTTCAAGAGCCTGCATGCAGCCTACCATGCCGCTTTCAAATAGCGGCTTCAATTTTAAAATTAATTCGGTATACCGCCTAGTAACATAATCGATATTTTGCAGCTGAGTTCCTTCCAAAGAGGTAAAAATATAGTTCAATTGGGTACTTAAAAGGGTAATTAAGTTACGGCCGGCAGGAATAAACACCGTCTCGTAAGGATCGTCTAGACTTTTAGATAAAGCGGCTTCCTCTCGTGCTTTCTGGGCGGGACTAATATTTGCAAAAGAACGTTGATCCAAATCCGCGAGATAATCCTGAAAATCTCTACTGAACTCAAAATCAACAAAATTTTTATTGTCATGATTCCAATCTGGACTGAGATAAACACGCAACCAATGGGATTTTGTATAAGCATAGATCATTTCCATCCGGGGTGACATTACCCAGGAGGTGCCGAAAAGCTGTAAAAATTTGTTCCGCATACGCTGTTTTAGCGTGCGTTCCCAATCAGCGCTGTTGTGAGCTGTAGCCATCTGTGGGCCGCCCTGCATCATTAAGTTTAAAATATCCTGCTTTATGGTTCTAAAAAAATAGATGGCTTTTGCAATCGTACTTTTTCCATTAGACTGTGGTCCGGTAAGCACTGTAAACTTTTTTATAGAGAGCCTGCATTCGGTTATGGGACCAAGATCTTTTATTTTTAAAGTGTGGTTTGGTATATCCATGTTTCCTTCCCTTCCGGCTTTATCTGCCCTGCCCCGCTTCCAGTTCAGCGCTCAGCTCCAGCCATTCATCCATCCGTTCGCCATAGCGGGTGCGCAATTCCTCCAGCAGTTGGCAGCGTTCCTCCAGAAGCTGATAGTCGGCGGCCGCTTCGGGGGATTGCAGCGAAGCCTCCAAAGCGCTAATCTCTTCCTCCAGCCCACCAACCTCCTTTTCCAACGCCGCCAGACGGTTGCGCCGGCGCGCTTCCTCGCTGCGCTGCGCCTTAGAGCGGTAGAAGGAGCTCTGCGCCGTTCCGGAGGACTTGGAGGGCTCTTTTTTTTGCGGTTCGGGAACCAGGCGGTGGGAACGGTAATAATCGTAATTGCCTTCGTAGCTGAGGATACCGTCCTCGAACATCTCCAAGATCCGGGTCGGCGCCCGGTTCAGAAGATAGCGGTCGTGCGAAACCATCAGGAGGGTGCCCTCATAGGCCGAAAGCGCCTCGTCCAACACCTCTTTGGTTTTGTAATCCAGGTGGTTGGTGGGCTCATCCAAGAGCAGCACGTTGGCCCGTTCCAAAACGATGAGCGCGAAGGCGACCTTCGCCCGCTCGCCGCCGGAGAGATCGCCGATCCGCTTGCCGATATCGTCCGCCGAGAGCAGAAGGCTGCCCAATAGGGTGCGCAGCTCGGTTTCGGTTTTGTGCGGGAAATGATTGCGCACCTCTCCCAACACCGTATGGTTCCAGTTGAGCTGGCGGTTTTCCTGCTCAAAATAGGAGATACGCACATTGGTTCCCCAGCGGATGCGGCCGCTGTGCGGCGCAAGATCTTGCAGCGCTTTGAGAAGGGTGGATTTCCCGATCCCGTTGCGCCCAATGAGCGCTACCTTCTCGCCGCGCCGGATGTGCAGCGAAAGCCCATGGCACAGCTCCTTGCGCCGTTCCCCTTCGCCGACGGCGACCGAAACATCTTCGGCAATGAGCACATCCTTCCAAGGATCGGCGTCGCATGCGAAGCGCAGCTTTACCGGTTTTAATTCCTCTGGGGGCCGGTCAATGCGCTCCATGTGCTCCAACATATGCAGACGGCTTTTGGCCATATTGGAGGTGGATGCCCGTGCCAGGTTGCGCGCGACATAGTCTTCGAGCTTTTCGATCTGCTGCTGTTGGCGTTCATATTGCCTGCGCTGCGCTTCGAGCCGCTCTTCCTTCAGGCGGACGAACTGAGAGTATCCGCCCTTATAGCGGGTGAGGCGGCAGCGTTCCAGCTCGCAGATGTCGCTTGCCACGCTGTCGAGGAAATAGCGGTCATGCGAAACGACCATCAGCGCGCCCCGGTAGCTGTTCAGATAGCCTTCCAGCCAGTTGAGCGTTTCAAAGTCAAGATGGTTGGTGGGCTCGTCGAGCAGCAGCAGGCCGGGGCTGCGCAGCAGCAGCTTGGCAATGGCCAGCCGGGTTTTTTCACCGCCGCTGAGCTGGGCCACCGGCTGGGAACGATCGTAGCCGCCAAAACCCATTCCCTCCAGGACGGTGTTGATCTTTACATCGATCTGATACCCGTCGCGCGCCTCGAAGGCGAGGTTCAGCGCGTCGTATTCTTCCAGCAGGCGCTCATGCTCGCCTGCCGGGAGGCCGGTCTGGGAAAGGCGGATGCGCAGCGTTTCCAACCGCCGTTCCATTTCGCGCAGATCGCTGAAGGCAGCGGCGGCTTCCCCAGCGATGGTGTTGCCGTCATCCAAAGCGCCGTGCTGGCGCAGATAACCGATTTCCACCCCGCGCGCCAGCGACCGGGAGCCGGAGTCGGGTTCCAAGGAACCGGTAATGATATTCAGCAGGGTAGATTTACCCGCTCCGTTTACACCGAGCAGGCCAATGCGATCCCCCGCTTCAATCGAAAGGGAGATATCTTTTAAAATCAGCTCGACGCCGAAACTTTTAGAGACGCCGACAAGTTCGAGCAGCATTTGCGTGGGAACTCCTTTATTAAAAAATCTGCATTCTTCATTCCGTCCATGGAGCAGCTAAATCACCGCTTTGCGGTTGCCCAGATACAAGCGCGGAGCGCTTGTGTCTGGAGTGGCCATGCCCGAAGGGCGGCCAAATAAATTGGGGTATAATAACCGCTTTGCGGTTGTCCAGACGCAAGCGCGGAGCGCTTGTGT
>JAAWDS010000061.1 GCA_022793895.1 Provencibacterium sp.
ACAAGCCCTCCGAAAAAGTGGCTTTTGGGGCGAAGACGACGCCCCAAATTTCGCGCTAATCGCGCGAAACCCCCGCTTTTTCCGGTTTCTACAAGCCGGAGGGATCGCTTGGCTGGAGGTTTCTTCTCCATTTTGAAACACGATCGGGCTTCGTTTACAGCCCGGGGAACTTTTTGCTTTACGCTGCCTGGAAAACGCGGTATAATCTATCTGACCATCCAGCAGGGAACGGCCGCCCATATCGCCTGTGTTCCCCGTTTTCTGCTAAAGATGGCTGACTACATATTCCGGAGGGATATCATTGAAAGAACTGATGCTTGGCAACAAGGCGGTTGCCAGAGGTCTATATGAAGCGGGCTGCTCGTTTATTTCGAGCTACCCCGGCACGCCCAGCACCGAGATCACCGAAGAGGCTGCAAAATATGAGGAGATCTATTGCGAATGGGCACCCAACGAAAAGGTCGCCATGGAGGCGGCGTTGGGCGCTTCCATCGGCGGCGCACGCAGCTTCTGCGCGATGAAGCACGTGGGCCTGAACGTAGCGGCCGACCCGCTTTTTACCGCCGCCTATACCGGCGTGAACGGCGGGATGGCCGTTGCCGTTGCCGACGACCCCGGCATGCACTCCTCCCAGAACGAGCAGGATTCCCGGCACTATGCCGAAGCGGCCAAGCTGCTGATGCTGGAGCCCTCCGATTCCGGCGAATGCCTCGCCTTTGCCAAAGAGGCGCTTACCCTCTCCGAGCGGTTTGATCTCCCCGTCCTGCTGCGGCTCTCCACGCGGGTCTCCCATTCCCAATCGATCGTAGAACCCGCCCCCCGTTCTGAAACGCCGCTGCGGGAATATCAAAAGGAGCCGTCGAAATATGTCATGATGCCCGCCTATGCTAAGGGCCGGCATATCTTCGTCGAAAAGCGGCAGGCGGCGCTGCGGGAATATGCGGAAACCTGTCCGCTGAACCGCATTGAGCGCGGAAGCCGCTCGATCGGCATTATCACCTCCGGCATCTCCTACCAATATGCCAAGGAGGCGTTTCCCGAAGCGAGCTTTCTCAAGTTGGGGATCTGCTACCCGCTGCCGGAACGGCTGATTCTGAACTTTGCCCAGTCGGTCGATGAGCTCTATGTGATCGAGGAGCTCGATCCCTTTATTGAAAACCATTGCCGCGCGCTGGGGCTCAAGGTCCGCGGCAAAGCGGAGCTCACCCTGCTCTATGAATACTCCCAGACCTACCTGCGTGAAAAGCTGCGCGGTGAGAAAACGGCCTTCGCCGCCTTGGAGGAGGAGCTGCCCGGCCGTCCGCCGGTCATGTGCCCCGGCTGTCCGCACCGCGGCCTGTTCTACTGCTTGAAGAAGCTCGGCCTGACCGTTTTCGGCGATATCGGCTGCTACACGCTCGGCGCTGCGCCGCCGCTTCAAGCGGTGGATACCACCATCTGTATGGGCGCTTCGATCAGCGGGCTGCACGGCTTTAACAAAGCCCGTCCGGAGAGCGCCAAGCGCTCGGTCGCCGTCATCGGTGATTCCACCTTCATGCACTCCGGCGTTACCGGGCTCATCAACATCACCTATAACAAGGGCTGCTCAACGGTGCTGATTTTGGATAACTCGATTACCGGCATGACCGGGCATCAGCAGAACCCCACTACCGGCATGACCCTAAAAAATGAGCCCACTCTGGCCGTCAGCATTGAGAAGATCTGCGAGGGCGCAGGGGTAAAGCGCGTTCATGTCATCGATCCGAACGACATTGAAGGGCTGGAAAAGCTGCTGAAAGAGGAGACCGCGGTGGAAGAGCCGTCGGTCATCATCACCCGCCGCCCCTGCGTGCTGCTGAAAAAGGTCAAGAAAAACCCGCCGTTCTGTGTGGATACGGCGAAATGTGTTTCCTGCAAAGCCTGCCTGCGCATTGGCTGCCCGGCCATCAGCCTCCGGGAAGGCAAGGCCCACATTGATGAAACGCTCTGCGTGGGGTGCGATCTCTGCCGCCGCCTTTGCCGGCCGGGAGCCATTCTGGTTAATTCACCGGAAAAAGCCTAACGCATAAACCGCAGGGCTGAACCTCCGGAGAAAGGAAGGATTATAGAAATGAATGAACAGGCCAATATAATGATTGTCGGCGTCGGCGGCCAAGGAACGCTGCTGGCCAGCCGGATCCTGGGCAGCGTCCTGCTGGAACAGGGCTATGATGTGAAAGTCAGCGAGGTGCACGGCATGTCGCAGCGCGGCGGATCGGTCGTCACCTATGTGAAATATTCCTCGGACAAAGTCTATTCCCCGGTTATCGACCGCGGAGAGGCGGATATTATTCTCTCCTTCGAACTGCTGGAGGCGGCGCGCTGGGTCCCCTATCTCAAGCCCGGTGGACGGATTATTTGCAGCACCCAGCAGATCGATCCCATGCCGGTGATCACCGGCGCGGCCCGCTACCCCGAAAACCTGACCGGAAAGATACGGGAGAAGGGCATCGATTTGCTGGCCTTTGACGCGCTTTCCTTCGCGCTCAAGGCCGGGAACGCCAAGGCGGTCAACGTGGTGCTGATGGGGGTCCTCTCGACCCTTCTCCCCTTCCCCGCCGAAGATTGGAAAAAAGCAGTCCGCTCCCTGGTGCCTGAAAAGCTGCGGGAAATGAACCTTGCCGCGTTTGATTACGGCGTACAAGCAGCTTCGGCAGCCGTTCCTGCCTGAATCCGGATACCTTTTGAATCCTAAAAACTAAGGAGGTATTTTTGTGGTAGTGAAGCAACTTTCTGTTTTCGTGGAAAACAAGCTGGGCAGGTTAACCGAAATTACCTCTGCTCTCTCGGAGAACCAGATCGACATCCGCGCCCTCTCCATCGCGGATACCACCAGCTTCGGCATCCTTCGCCTGATTGTCAACGACCCTGACCGCGCTGAAAAAACGCTGCGCGAGGCCGGCTTCACCGTTTCCCAAACGGAGGTTTTAGCCGTTGGGATTCAGGATGTCCCCGGCGGCCTTGCCAAAGCGATGAAGGTGTTAAGCAGCGCCGAAATTCCGGTTGAATACATGTATGCGTTTATCAGCCGGGATATCAAATCCGCCTATGTGATCTTGCGCGTTGAAAACAATAAACAGGCCGCTGAAATCTTAGCCGCCAACGGGCTTTCGCTGTTGAGCACCGAACAGGTTTACGGGGTGTGAAAAGGGCGCGTTGCAAAATAAAATTTTGCAACGCGCCCTTCTGAAAAAGCAGCTTTTGGGGCGAAGAGGCCGCCCCAAAAGCTGCTTTTTCCGGTTTCTTCAAGCCGGAAGGGTCGCCTGTACCCTTTCTTTTCTATTTTGCGGAAGCCGGATCCTGTAAACTGGGAATCCGGCTTCCGCTTTAAATATGGAATCTCTTGACAAGCTCATTTTTCGTTTTCCGGTCGGCCAACAGCGAGGTCCCTACCAGGAGAAGAACCGAATAGATACATACCGTGATATAGGGCCAACGGACACGGGTGATATCGAATACCATGAGCAGAATAGAGAGGATCCCCATAATGCCGATGAGCCATTCATAGAGCAAAAAATCACGAAACAGCATAGGGCGGACAATCAGCATGGAAACGATGATTCCCTGCGCGGCGATGATCATGAACGGCAGGCAGTAGTTGAGCATCCATCCATGGTTGCCAGTGGAGATATCGATCACATAACCCAACAAGGAAATGGCAATGAGTTGGATGAAGATCATCAGCCCATAGTTGCGAAGGGATTTCCGGGTGGAGAAGGCCGTCCAACCATAAATCGTAGCGCCCAGAACAATAAAGGACCAGATGGTATCGGAATCAAAGCGGTAGTCGATATAGAGCGACAGGCTCACGATCACCACCGAGAGCAGCGCCAGCAGCCGAATAAGCGATCGCATCCGGTTGGAATAGCGCAAAACCGGATAATCGCTGAACGCCTCCCCCGGCACAGGCTGTGTTCTGGAACCGCAGAGCACACAGCTCTCCCCGCCGTCGCACAGGCGGACGCCGCAGCGCTTACAATAGGTCATCCGTCTCCCTCCTCTCAAATATAGTTGGAAACTATCTCGACCTCTATTCCCTCTTGGCTCAAAAAGCTGAAAAAGTACTGCTGAATATCGGTAGAAACCAGCGCGCTGGTGAAGGAAAAGCTCATTTTCCCCCCAAAACTGATCACACCAGCCTTCAGCGGTTTGAGGGAAGAGATGCTCACCAGCACATCAAAGCGCTCCACAAACGGCCGGAGATCCTCCGGCAAATCCACAATCCCCAGATTGGAGAGCGCGCAGCTCTGCCCGCGCTCCCCGCGCCGGTGGATGAGCTTCAGCCCCAGCTTTTTCAGCGCCAGCGGAATAAACCGGATGGCCAGATTGCTCTCCGCCTCCACATTATAGCGCAGCTTCGGCTCTATTTCCTCGCGCCGGAGCTGCCGCTCAAATTCTGCATGCACCTGTTCCAGCACCTGCTCAAAGGATAGCTCCTTCTCAAAGCGCACCCCGATGTTGAGATAGGAAAAAAAGTTGGACAAGGTGTGCGAGGGATAAAAGCTGCGCAGATTGACCGGAATACACAGAACCACCGGCCGATCCTTTTTCCCAGAGGCATTCGAGCCCAGGTAGATCGAACGCAGCAGAACCGCTGAAAGGTATTCGGTTATCGTCGCCCCAAACGCCTTTGCGCGCGCCGACACCTGCTTCACCGGCATCACGCCGGTGAGAACGCGCGTCACCTTCTTTTCAAGCCGCGGCCCGCGCAAACGGTAAGCCGGCTGCGCGGTATGCCCTTCCTTATCCTGCGCACAGCTATAGTTCTTCAAAAAGCTGTCCTCGTCGTATTCGTTCGGGTGGCAGGTACTGTCGAAAACGGCGCACTCGCTCAGCGTTTCCTCCGGATGCAGGAGGGAAAGATAGTTATAGAGCAGGCGCTTTAAAAACATCAGCGCTCCCGTCCCGTCGGTCAGCGCATGGAACACCTCCAGGTTAATCTTGCTGCCAAAATAAGAGGTGCGAAAAAGAAAGCCGTTGTTGGCAGAGCGATCGATACGCAGACAAGGAAATGTTTTCTCCTCCTGGACGATGGGCTTGGAAAAGTTGCTTTCAAAATAGTGCCAGAACAGCCCCTTGTGCTGCTTCACATTAAAGGAAGGGATCTCGGAAAGGGTCCGTTCCACCGCCTCCTGCAAAGCCGAAGGCTCTACCGGCTGCTTGAGCTTTACCGACAGCCGGAAAACGTTGGTATTGTTTTTATCCGAAATCGCGGAAAAGCCCTTCGCGGCGTTATCCAGCCGCTTCCAATAAAATTCACGGTAGTTTCGATTCTCCATAGCTGGTTCCCGCCATTTCTTTGTTTAATGCCCTGCGCCCTCTTAATTGGTATGATACCGGTTAAAAATTTATCCGGGAGACATTGCCCCTGGTATTCGATTTTCACGGCGTCGCCGATCCAGTCGGAGACTGCTCCCTTTAAATGTTATGCGTCGATTCCACCCAACCGCGCGATAATGGTTTCACGGTACTCCGTATGATGCGGCATACCGCCGCCCAGTCCGCCCATTTTGGGAAGTATGAGCTTGAAATAGCTTCCATTCTTCATGGTAAGGAAGCATTTCACAGAACCCATCCATCCCTTTTTCATTTTACAGTCTTGAATGTCCGCCAACGGAAAACAGGTTCCAATATCGGCAAAACGGATGTCGGAAGTAACCTCTTGTATATCGGCTTCCTTCACGTCCGGCCTGCCGTCAAATTGATAGAAATAGCTGTTCGCTTCGCACCCGGTAACTATCAAAGAAGACTGCGTGATACCGAGGTAGATATCATAAGCCGAACCTTTCTTTTTGCTTAACGCGACTATGCCTCCGTTTTCATTCGGGACTAGCCCATCCTCTGTGCAAACGCATTTTCCAAAAACGCCCGTAATATGCGTTTCTTTCGATATCGCATGTATGCCTGCCAACAGCGTTTCCCGGTCCGGTATGTATTCCTCCAAAGCTCGCCGCATGTTTGTTTCATCGAAAATTTCAGACATATCGGGCTCTCCTTTATTCACGTTCACGTTTTTTGTGAGAAATGAAAATGGGTAACAGATGTCCAAAAGCCAGTACAAGAAAAAACAGCCCAGTCAGGACAAGGATTTGGGAGACGGTGACAATCCTTTGATTTACCAATTCTTTGCCCCGGTTCATGAGTAGTAGGCAGGCAAAAATTCCAAAACATATCAAAGCAATACATAAGCAGGAGAAGAATATGCCTATTACAAGTTTTTTAGCTTTTCTGCGCTCCTCATTCATCTCAAACACCTATTTTGCCAATTTTGATGGATCGTGACTCAAGTATACCATATAGTACGGGCGATATTCAACCCTCATTTATAGCGCGGACACAGCGCAGAAAATTGTAAAATAAAGTGCGAAAGAAAAGAGGGATGAAAAGCCCGGATTTCTTCGCACTTTATTCATTTTTAGGAAGGGGGAAGGCTAGGATGCGTTACCTATGCACCCAAGGGCTCACCGGGCGATTAACCCACGGCAAAGAGTATGAAGGCGAGAAATTCCATTCTGCCCAAGGCGTTTTCATCGTCTGCATAGACGACCGCGGCAAACCCTGTGCCTACCCTTCCTCTCGTTTCATCGAGAAGGGGCCTGTAAAAGCGTGACGGCAAAGGGAGCCTGCTCCGGAACACTTTGCATATAAAGACCGCCCATAAACCACTAACCCAACCCTAACCAACATGAAAGCCAAAAAAAGACATCCGAAAAAGAAGGAGGAAGCGAAAATGGGTAGCTTGAATGAGCACCCCGTCCTGAGCGTTGCTCCCACAACGTTTAGAGGCGACGACGGCCAGCCGCGAGAGATGTTCAAGGTCTACATAGCGGATGCGACCGGCGCGGTCGGCTGCATTTATTCGCGGCGTGCATACCAGCCCGGAGATATCGTCCAGTTGGAAGCCTACGCGAAAAGCGACGGAAAATTTGCGGTGAGGATTGCCCCTTAAATCCCACCCTGTTCCCGCATACCTAAAAATCAGGTTTGGGAAAAAGCGGGGACAAGGAAATATATAATAACTCCGGGAGATGGGAGGTTACTTGATAGGTGCCACACTATGTCATCAACCATAGCGGAGCCCTGTTCTCCCCCAAAAAATCCCCGCTGGATATCTTTTCCCCCCTCCCGTTGGGCGAAGGGAAGTACAACGCCAAGGTTCGCTATGAGCCTGGAAACCGTATCCGGATAACTTGTTTCTCCCGGCCTATCTTCAATTCGGATGGCCTAGAACGGATTCAGTTTCCATATACCGGCCAGGTGGATCCGCGGCCGCAGATCTGGAACCCCTTCACTGATAGGCTCGAATATGTCGCCAAATTTCACGACCCGCAAGCGAGACGGGAGGACAGCATCAAACGCGCCATTGACAAAGCCTTTGAAATCGGCCTCTCCAATGATTTCAGGTATTTCATCACTCTAACCCTTTCACGGGAGAAGATAGACCGGTACAACCTAGCGGAAATCTATCCGAAGCTGAAAAATTGGCTCTCCAACCGGGTGTCCCGGAACAAAATGGATTATCTCCTTTTCCCGGAATACCACAAGCAGAAGAAGGGGGAAAAGCGGCCCGCCGTGCATTTCCATCTGCTGGCCAATGCAGAAGGCTTGCAGCTTGTGGATAGCGGGAAGCGTACCCAAAGCGGACAGACGATATATAACCTTCCCGGCTGGAAATACGGGTTTAGCACCTGCATTGAACTGGACGGCAGGCCCGCCATTGTCCGGTATGTGACAAAATACATCACCAAAAGCAATCAGTCTATCCTCGGCAAGTCCTATCTCTCAGGCGGGAAAACGCTCAAGCGCTCGCTGCCTTGCGAATACCTCAACTGCGAATATGAGGAATTTGAAGGGAGAGAATATCACATCCCGGACGCGCATATGAGCGTGAAATACCGCACCTATGATCTGGACATGCCCGAACAGGAGGATGAGTGGTTTGAGTGACGATAACCGGAGGGCGTTGTGGCTGACTGCTGCCTTTATCCTCTTGTGTCTGTCGTTTGTATTGCTGTTTGCGCGCGGTGCATCGGCCGTGTGGGATGAGCTAGATCCGGAGGATTACCCACCGGAGGGGATAGCGATAACCGATTATGACGAGCTTTCCGTAGTGGAGGAATATAAGTACCTCGGCATGGAGGACAACGAAGATAACGAGGATGCCGAAGAACCGGAGGATATGACATTGGGCGCAAGCAGCTTTCCGGTTCCGCCAGAGAACGGGAATCCCGACGGATTAAACGAGGAAGCCCAACCGGAGCTTCTTGAGCAGGTTAAGGCCATACGGGAGGATATCCAGTTTTTCCTCTATGGATTCCTGCCTATCGTGCTGGCTGTATTTGTTCTATATAAGTTTTGTGTTTGGTTCTATCACACCTTTATTGCAGGTGCGTTTTGAACAAAAATAGATGAAAGGAGTCCGGAAACATGAAGGTAAAAGAGATTCTACACGCGGTGAAGGAGAAAGCGCCTGTTCGTATGCTTGCCATGAGCGCCACTGGCGCGGCCGCCTTGGTAGGTACGGCCGTCCCGGCGTTTGCCGCCGTCGGAGATGAGCTTCCGACGATCGCCATTACCACCGAGATGTTGACCCCGCTGGTGGAAGGCGTTGTCGCTAACGTCGGCGTTATCCTTCCGGTCGGCCTCGGCCTGTTTGCGATCATGCTGGGTATCCGTATTATCCCCGTTTTGATCAAGCGGTTTGTCGGTTAATCATTCTTTCCAGCAGCAGGGCGGCGGGGAAATCCCTGCCGCCCTGAAATCTTTATAGGATGGTGATAGTATGACAATAGGCGCATCTTCATTTGTCCCCCTGATGGACAATTTCACAACCAGCCTTTCCGCATTGCTTCCTGTGGCTTTATCATTAGCCGCTGTTTTTTGCGGAGTCAAAGTTGTCCCGGTGATTCTCCGGCGTTTCTTTAAGTGAAAGGGGAATGATGATGTTTGGGTTGTTTCCTTTGAGTTTAGCCGGTAGTCTGCTTACTACCTCCAGCGGATATAGCTCCTATGTTCCCTACAATCCAGATTTGTTGAAACGTGCATTGGGCTTGCTCCGTTCCAATCTGGGCGCTGGAATCAATATTGCTTTTTGGATTTTTATCCTGTTGACGGGTATATACCTGGTTTTCAATGTTATATCTTCCATCGGAAAGTAAAAGGAGGGGGGAAGCGATATGCTGAAAAGGATTTTTAGGATAACCGCACCGGTTTTCCTTCTGCTCGCTCTGGCCGTCCCGGCCTTTGCCGCTGAAACAAGATACACGCCAAAACTTCCCCCCTTCGTTTCCGGGAGCGCGGGGAATTATGCGATTACCGTCCCTTACGACAAGGAGGGGAGCAGCGCGCTGAAAGAGTTCTTCCAGGGCTTTGAGGCAGGCCCGCATCTGGTCGTTGTTGATCAGCGCGCCAAAACCGGCGAGGATTTGAAGTGGTGGCTGATCTTTGTGAAACCGCATACTCCTAGTTTAACTACCTTCGGGAGCTTTTCGTATATGGATCCTCTAAGCTATCCTGACACCGCTTCTCATCCTATCCGGTTAAGCAGCAGCACCGGATTTGATATCGCCTATTATGTCTATGATTATGCGAACAAGTCCTTTAACCGGGGGAACGTGCAGAAAAGCACCGGCTATTTTCAATTCTCCTACGTGATTGGCAGTTCTCCCCTTTCCAATACGGCTACCTTTTATCCGGGCTACCGGACGCTGGCAAAGAAATACAATTTCACCAGCGCCCCTGCTATCTATGACGGTATCGAGAAGCATTATAACTGGTGGCTGTCCAGCAAGACGGTACAAGAGGAATTCCCTCCGGAATCGGATTTAAACGTTGACACGGACGGGGACGGAAAGCCGGATCTAAACGTTGATACCAACGGGGACGGGAAACCGGATATCAACATTGATACGGACGGCGATCGGAAGCCTGACCTGAATGTTGATACCAACGGGGATGGCAAACCAGATATCAATGTCGATACCAATGGGGATGGTAGACCGGATATTAACATTGATACGGACGGCGATCGGAAGCCCGATCTAAATATTGATACAGACGGAGACAAGAAACCGGATGTGAACGTGGATACCAACGGGGACGGAAAACCAGACGTGAATATTGATACCGATGGCGACGGCAAACCGGACAAAGACATTGATGCAGACGGGGATGGCAAGCCGGACGGCGGCGGCTCCAGCTCCGGAGGGAGCGGAGACGGTGACGGCGGCGGCCACCAAGGCGGCGAATGGGATGATCCGGATTACGGCGACGATTGGTTCAAGCCGGATGAAGATAGCTATGATTTTGGGGATTTTAAATTGTTTGATCCTTGGGACTATGATGTTTTCGATCCTGCCCCTTATGAGGGTGAACCTTACGATCCCTTAGAAGGTTACGAATACCCGCTCATGCCGCAAATTCCTTCTGATCCTCTGCAATTCGATTTTTCCGATCCTTTCTATCCTTGGGGAGAATATTACCAGAATCAAAAAGGAGGGTAATGGATGAAAAAGCTGCTGTCCGCTGCTATCTGCGCCTTTATGCTTTTTGCTTTCTCTTCCCCTGTCTTTGCAGCGACCGTTACAAAGGTTAGTTTGGGAGATAGAAAACCAAAAGTTATTTTTGAAAAGATGTCGGACAATTACTATAGATTGAAAAGTTTACCGGATGGTTTCCGTTTGGGTTCTGGTTTATCTGAAGATAAATTATCTTCTTTTTATTCAGACTGGAACGCCTTTTTAACAGGTTCTACAGAGAGAATAGGCTTCATTTCGTTAAGCGAATTGAACAAGGAGTTTAGTTTGATTATGTTTGATGCGGGTCCTATCACCTGTACCCGTAAAACTACTATAGCGTCTCATGGGGGATTTTATTATGAATTATCAGGACAAAACGGTGCTTGTTGGGAAATAGGTTTTGGTGGTTCCTTTTCATCAAGCCTTTCAAGTCTTCGGGATTATTTTATTCTTTCTTCTAGTAGTTATTTCTCCTTTAACCCTAACCTTGAAATTGCTTATCATGTACCCGAAAATTTTCTTTCTTTTGATCACTTGGAAATTATGGAAGAGATTGATTTCTATTCAAGCAATCTTTTCCCCAAAACCAGCTATACCCTCACAATTAACTACCAATATGCCGATGGCAGCGAAGCGGCTTCCCCCGTAACCCAGCTATTGGAAACCGGCGAAACCTACTCCATCCCTTCCCCCGAAATCGAGGGCTACCAACCAGATAAGGCGGCTGTCTCCGGCATCATGCCGGATGGCGGCCATGCCGAAACGGTTGTATATACGCCCGTCAAGCCCTCCGAATATACCCTAACCATTAACTATCAGTATGAGAACGGGGTGCAGGCAGCGCCGCCCTATGTGGAATCCCTGGCCCCTGGCTCCGCCTATTCGGTTGATTCCCCCGTATTGGAAAACTGTATCGCCGATTTATTGACAGTCTCTGGCACTATGCCAGAAGAGAATTTAACGCTGACTGTTACCTATACCTCCGAGATGTACCCTCTCACCATCCGCTATCAATATAGCGGCGGCTTGCAGGCTTCCCCCAGCGTTACCCGCCACCTTGCCGCCGGGTCGAGCTATAGCATTCCCTCCCCCGTTATTTCTGGATATACCGCCAACCCGTCAACCGTCAGCGGAACTATGCCGCCCAGTCCTTTGAGCGTCACCGTTATCTATTCCCGTTCTTCCTCCGGAGGCAATCCAGGCGAAGGCGGGGGAGACTATGATCCTTTCGATTCCCCTGCTTGGTGGCAGGATTTTGATGATCCCTTCGACGCCCCGCCCTTGTGGCAGTATTTCAGCGATCCTTTCAATGCTCCCGCTTGGTGGCAGGATTTTGATGATCCCTTCGACGCCCCGCCCTTGTGGCAGGATTTTAGTAATCCTTTCGACGCTCCGGCTCTGTATCAGGATTTTGACGATCCGTTTGAAAAGATTTTTGGCCGTTCGTTTTTAGATGTGGAAGGTGAGGATCCATAATGCAGGACTACGTAGTTTTTGATATGTCGTACCTGTTCGAAATGGCATATACCTTGTGGTATAATCTGGGGAATATCACCGGTATTGCGTTGTACGCTTTTATCATCGTCCTCAGCATATTCCTCATATTCAATATCGTCTCGGCTATCATCCATTAGTAGGGGGGATATGATTGCCATGAAGCGCCTATTCTCTTTCGTCCTCCCCGGCCTGTGCCTGCTATTATCAGCTATCCCCGCCTACGCGGTGGAATGGCCCCCTCCCGTGTATGAGATGCCGCGCGTCGCCTATGACGGCAGCGCTTTTAACGTAATGATGGAAAGCCTGCGAATTACTCTGGGCGCTATTACAAATACCGGCTTTCGTATAGTGGGCGTGATAGGTTCGGTCATCCTGATATCGATTATCTTCAACCGGCTGTTCCTTGGCAACCTGCATCTTGCCGAGGGCGCGGCCCGCCGCGAGTTTAACCGGCGTGTGAAAGCCTACGACCGTGCAAGGAATTTGGACAGCGTCGTAGAGGATCGGGTTTCGGATATGGAGGTAAACCTTTTGGCTAAAAACCGCTTTCGCCAACGGCATCCATACGCCGATTTAGATGAACGGATTTATCAGCGGGAACTCAGCTATCAGGCCAATGTAGAATTTAGCCGGCGGCATCCGGATTGGGAGATAGAGTCGGCGGTCAACCGCCGCGAGGTCTCTATCCTTGCGCAGAATGATGTTGACCGCCGCAGTCATGCGCTGCTTGTAGATTCTGCCGTCCACCGTATGGAAGTATCGCATGACGCAAAGCAGGAGTACCGCCGCCAGAACCCCGGCTATGATTTGGATGAAGCGGTTTACCGGCGCGAAGTCTCCCAGGATGCAAAACAGGAGGTGCGCGACCGGAATCCGGATTATGATGTGAATGAAACCCTCTATCGCCGCGAGGTCTCGCGGGAAGCAACCAGAAGGGAGCGTGGACAGCATTAAACGGAAGTTAGCGTTTACCCTTTGCCTCTGTGTGTTGTTCCTGCCTTTCTCCTGCGTCGCCTTTGCCGCAGACGGAGGCGGTATCTTCTCCGGTCTGGAATCCATCGCTAATTTTATCAAACGCATTTTTGTTCCGAATAAGAATTATTTCCCGCAGAAGATAGCCGGTTAGAATAATCAGTTAAACGATCGCTTCGGAGGTATAGCCTACCTATATCAGCTTTTGCACCATTTCTTTTCAGCCTTGGGTTCTATGCGGACTTCTTCATTTACCTTTAAAATTCCTAATAATTATTTTTTCCCTGGGTTCCGGGGTTTGAATTTCGATATTTTCCAAATGGCGAAACCATATCTTTCTTTTTTGCGTAGAGCCTTAACTTCTTGCTATGTCCTTTTTATTGCTATGTGTTGTTATCATAAAATCCGAACTCTGTTCCGCGAATAAAGGGGGACTTCTATGATTGTTGAATTTTTTTGCAATGCTATCTTTTTTATTTTAGGGTTTTTGATTAACTTATTTCCCCGATTCCCATCGTTTAAATCTTTAGAAATATCTTTGCAGCCGGTCTATTATGTTTTGAATTTTGTGAATCATTTCATCAATTTAAAAGTGGTCTCGATGGGCTTGATTATCATTCTTCTGGTGTATAACATTAAATTTGTTTGGTCTATCATCATGTGGCTGGTGCGAAAGATTCCGGGGGTGTCGTAATGATCGATTTTGGCGGTGCTGCAAGCAAGGTGCTCTCCCCGGTTGTTTCAATGATTCTTGGTTTCTTTCAGGGCGTGTTTTTGCTTACCCTGTTCGTTGCCATTGTCTTTTTGGCCGGTTTTTTCATAAGCTGCCATTTTCATCCGCTGCACCTGACGGCGGCCAAGCTACGCAAGCCATATATCCGGTTCAAATATTACGACCTGCTGCGTTGGCTGCTGGTCGATTTCTTGGAGCGCGACCTGCATGCAGGCGAGTTCCGGGAATATGGCTTCACTTTCTATGTCGGCCGCCAGGGCGCCGGGAAAACTATCTCAATGGTGCGGTATCTGGAGATTATGAAGGAAAAATACCCAAAATGTTTAGTTGTCACCAATTTCCAGTATTACCGTGCGGATTATATTATGGAAAGCTGGCGCGACCTGCTGACCATCCGCAATGGCACGGACGGGGTGATCTTCGCTATCGATGAAATCCATAGCGAGTATTCCGCCGCGGCCTGGAAGGATGTCCCAGAAGCGTTGTTGTCCGAGGTCTCCCAGCAGCGCAAGCAGCGGGTAAAAATCGTAGCAACCGCCCAATTCTATGGCCGGGTTGCAAAACCGCTACGGGAACAGGCCGCCAGCGTTGTCACTTGTGCAACCTGGATGGGCCGCCTGACGCGTAACCGGGAGTATGACGCCTTGCAGTATGCTGCCCATATCGAAAACCTATCTTCTATTGCGAAGAAGGTCAAGCCCCTGTTCAAGCGCAGCTTTGTCCAGTCGGATGCGCTGCGGGCCTGCTATGATACCTATGAGAAGATCGAACGGATGCGCGGCATTGATTTCATCCCGCGCAGCGAACGCGGGAAGGCGTAACGGATGGAAAGCTATAGCCCGGTGTATCAGACCGAACGTAGGCAGTATCGCTATAACTATACCCGTAGGCGGTTGGAACAGATCGGCAATCGGGTTGTCGTTCGGTCTGTCCGAGGGCGGCGCGTTCCGGTCGTGGAGCAGCAGGTCATTTCCTATACCGCCCTCAAGCCGGAAGCCTTTGATCGCGTGCCGGGGTATTGGGTTGATCTCTATGACAGCGCTCTTGATAGGGATACATGAGGAAAGCCGCCCAAGCGGGCGGCTTAACTTTCATTTGTTCGTTTTTCGATAGATGCAGCCGGTCCAGGGTTCCGGATCCATCCCGCCGCAATCATCGCCGAGGCAAAGACAGGACAAACAAAGAGGGTTCATTTCCATGTGCCAGCGCAACGCTTCATCCGCCGGTGTTTCACGGTTAAGCCAGGCATTAAATCCGACCGGGTTCCGGCGTTCCATCTCATCCATGAGCCATCCACGCACAGTGGAGATTTCAAGATCTTTGATTTTTCCGGTTATTTCCCATATATCTAACAGTTGCCCGGTAGGCAGCGTTTTAAGGCTTTCGAGGGTCATTTTAATCTTCTCCTTTCGGTTTACGGCTTGACAGTCCGGCGCTTGAATGGTAAACTATGGGAGGATAGAAGAACCGCCTTTCAGGTGGGTTTTTACCCGGAGTTTATGGCTTCTCCTGGACTATCTACCTATCCGGAGGTACCATGCGCTATCATGGTATCTCACGAAGTAGCGCGGGCCCGGATGTGCTTCGATGAAGCGAAGCAGTTCAACAAGGCTGGTGCTCTTCATGCTGCCGCCTCCTTTCTGTATGAAGGGGGCGGTTCTTCTTATCCTTCCCGATTATCTCCTCCTTTCTATGCTTCTATTATATCATATGTACCCATATATCTATTCGCAAGCTGTTCTAATATGTACTCATTTATTTGTTGATTTTGTATATGTATACATGTTTTTTGATGCGCTATACTAAGTAGGGGTGATGATATGGCAACACCGGCGCAATTAGCTGCGAATAAGCGGCATCTGGAAAAGCTAGATGATATCAAGTTACGGGTTCCTAAGGGCCAGCGGGAAAAAATCAAGGCATATGCAGAGGAAAAGGGATTCAGCCTAAATTCTTATCTCATCCACCTGATAGAGCAGGACATGGGATGCAGTTTAAGCGGCAAGACGAACGCGCCCCAATCTTAGCAGACGGCCCCAAACAGGGGCGGAGGGGACCCGTCCCCTCATATCTGCAAGGGACCCCAGGCAGTCGGCAGGGTCAAGGGGCGGCGCAGCCGGGGGTGGAGATTTTTGCTTGCAAAAATACTACCCCTTTACCCCTTGACGCTGCTGGCTGACTGTGGTAGGCCCCGCAGAAAGCGTCCATTGAGGCAAGGATTCCCGTCTGCAATCCTCTGGCAGAGAAGGAGGCGGCAACATGGCATACCGGCAGATAGACTATTTAGAGCGTATCAAGATCGAAGCCCTGTATGACGCCGGGCATACGCCGCAGCAGATAGCCGTTCATCTTTCCCGTCATTCCAGCACAATTTACCGGGAGCTTGCCAGAGGCCGTTATGACCGCTTAGATACTTATCTGGTCTATCATCCTGCCTACAGCGCGGACATTGCACAGCGGGATCGGGATTATAAATCCAGCGGGAAAGGCCCCTCATTGAAATTGGGCAGTGATTTTGTTTTTGTAGAGTATATCGAGGGGAAGATCCTAAACGACCGGTATTCCCCTGCTGCGGCTCTCGCAGCGCTTGCCTGGGAGCGTCCCGATATTGCAACGCGTATTTGTATCAAGACCCTGTACAATTACATTGACCAGGGCCTATTTCTGAATGTCACGAACAAGGCTTTGCTCCGGCGAAGGGAACATAAGCAGGGCTATGATAAGGTGCAGCGGGTACGCACAAAGCATCCGCTTTTTGCTTCTATCGATGAGCGGCCTGTCTGGGTCAACCAGCGGTTGGAGGCGGGTCATTGGGAGATGGATACGGTTTATAGCTCCACAAAGAAGGGCGAGGTTCTCCTTGTTCTGACGGAGCGCATAACGCTCAAGGAAATTCTGATGAAAATGAAAAGCCGCACTAGGCGCGAGGTTGTCAAAGCCCTCGATCGCCTGGAGCGGAGATTTGGTATTGCTTTTTATACCGTCTTCAAGAGTATCACTGTCGATAATGGCAGCGAGTTCATGGACTATAACGGGATGGAAGCGTCCTGCCGGCGTAAAGCCAAACGTACGAAGATTTACTATTGCCATCCTTATTCTAGCTGGGAACGCGGGTCGAATGAGAATGCGAATGCTATTATTCGCAGGTTTATTCCCAAAGGCGCCAAAATAGAGGGTTTTTCGACAAAGGCAATCCAGTATATTGAGAATTGGATGAACAATTGCCCTAGGAAGGTTTTGGGGTATCGTTCGCCGAATATCTTATTTTCAGAGGTGTTTGAGAATGCGGCGGGTAAGAATATCCATCCTTTTGGCGGCCGCCCTGGCGTCTGCAATGTTAAGCGCCTGCGAGATTAACATCAATATTGGCGGTAGCTCTTCCAGTCAAGCGGCTTCTTCGGCAGCGGCAAGTTCTTCTTCCAAGCCTGGTTTAGCTTCCAAAGCAGAAGCCGCCTCATCGCAGGATGAAGCGGCCGATGCAGATTCAGACAGCGAAAGCAAGCCCTGGGATGATCCCGATTGGGGTAAAGATTGGTTTTCCTCGGAGGACTACGAGGATCCAGACATGCCCGAAGATTTTGAGTTGTTTGATCCTTGGGCATATGACGATTTCGATCCTGCGCCTTATGAGGGTGACGGTCCTTACGATCCATTGGAAGATTATGAGGTTCCGGTTATGCCGGGCTTCCCAGACGATCCTTTAAACAAGTGACCTTTTGAATTTCCCGAATATTTGAAAAAACGGGCTGGCGGGTTGCATAACCTTCCAGCTCGCTTTTTTGTTTATCCTTCCGATTTTTCCCCTTTTTTCGCATTTAACCTTGCAATTGACCGCGCGGACACAGCGCACAAGCCCGCAGTATATACCGGACGCTTGTTGGAGACTCGAAGTTCCCGAACCGGAAAACGCTGCTTCCGGTTTTTAAGCCGCCTGTGTTTCCGCCGCAAATGAACCTTCCTGCATTATCATGCGGCTAAACGGCTTTTTACATTATATCCCAAAGAACCTTTCTTATTCCATCCGCCCAGACGCCTATACAACAGGCGGCGGAAAATGCCGCCTGTGGCCTTGCACCTGCGTTTGAGAGAGGGCTAAAGGGGAGCGTATGCGCCGGATTTTTAAGCGTTGACACCCTAATCCGTTTATGCTATGATAAGGACGATAAAGGTTCTGCCTGCGGGTATGGCGGAATTGGCAGACGCACCAGATTTAGGATCTGGCGGAGCAATCCATGCAGGTTCAAGCCCTGTTACCCGTACCAAGAGAATCAGCCGTTCTTCTATAAAATGAAGGACGGCTGATTCTTTTTTATTGTTTGAGGGTTTAGAGTTTTATAAATAGTTCTTGGCGGACCTGCTTCCGCTAAGAACCGGCGGGGTCTCATATGCAGCTCATTTTTTGCCAACTTTATCCAATCCTTTTAAAGTATTTACAAAGATAGCACAATATGGTATGTGAAAAATCATCCAACAGAAGTTATAAAATTCAGCTAAAAATTCCGACAAGAGCTACATTCTCCTAAGCAGAAAAGGTCTATTAGAACGGGAAATGTTGGAAGAACCAAATGAAAGGAAGAGGAAAAGATGAAGAGAACGGCAAAAATGTTCTGTTCGCTGCTTCTATCCGCGAGCCTGGTATTAGGCTTTATTCCGGGCGTTTCAGCGCAGGAGAACGACAAAACCATCGGCGAAAGCGGGACGGTTCTGTTTAGCACGCCGGATGCCGCGCCGCCGGAGATAATCTCCTATTCGATTGACAAAACGCAGGCAGAGGCTGGCGGAACGATTACTGTTCAGGCGGAAGGAAAGGATGACGCATCGGGAATAGACTGTATATATCTATTCTTTAAGTGCGAAGAGACCGGAAAAATCTATGAGGTATGCTGCCCTAACGGCCGTACATATGACCTGGAGATCACTTGGTATGAACCAAGCGGAATTTGCTATCTCGAAGAGGTATGGGTATTGGGGTTCAGCAGCTCACAAAAGTATTATAGTAAGAACCACCTGTTTCCTCCAGAAAACGCCAAGCCCCTCCCCCAAGAGCTTTCCTTCACCATCTCCAATCCGGACAATACGCCGCCGGAGATAATCTCCTATTCGATTGACAAGACGCAGGTAGAGGCTGGCGGAACGATTAACGTTTAGACGGAAGGAACGGATGATCTATCAGGAGTAGAATGGATCCGTGTACACTTCCAATGTAAAGAGACCAAAAGCTATTACCGGGCAAGGTGCTATGAGTGCAATGATTTTAAAGACACCCTGGAGATCTCTCCGTATGAATTGAACGGCGTTTTTGACATCATCTACATAAGGGCCATATAAATTAGGAAAACCGCAAATACAAGGCTTTTCGGAGCCTACCAACAACAAAAATAATATTTGATCTATCACATTACGCTGAAAGGCCGTCCGGCCATCAAAACCGGGCGGCTTTTTTGCGTGG
>JAAWDS010000040.1 GCA_022793895.1 Provencibacterium sp.
GGTTCCGCCCCCTCGGGCGCTAAACTCCGGCAAAAATCTCCCCCCTTAAACGCTTTTTCCCACCGGGCGCGCGCAAAAATGCGACGCTTTTTGCAGCGCGCCCGTTTAGCCGGGATAACCGGCGGCTTGCTGGATATAACGGTTGATCTCCTCCAGAAAGGGTTGCCCATACCGTTCGAGCTTCACGCGTCCCACCCCCGAAACCTGAAGCAGCTCGGCCGGGGTTTTGGGGAGCCGCGCGCACATGTCCTGCAAGGCGGCGTCGGTAAAGACCACATAGGCGGGCACAGCCTGGCTGTCCGCAATGCGCTTACGCAGGGCGCGCAGCCGCGCGAAAAGAGCGGGATCGCCCTCTGCCTGTTCCTCTGGGCCGCGGGCCGCCTTGACGGGACAGGGGGCCTCCTGCTTGAGCAGCTTCATAGCGAGCGTCCGGCCGCCGGATAAAAGCTCGGAGGCGTGCGGGCCCCATTGGAGCAGGGGATACTCTCCTTCTGAAATTTTTAGAAAGCCTTCCAGAATCAAAAACTGGATCATCTCGCGCAGGCGGGTCTCGGATATATCCGCCATCAGCCCGTAGGTGCTTTGGTTATCCAGATGCAGCCGCCGGATTTTTTCGCTTTTTGAGCCGCGCAGGGTGTCCACCACCGTCTTGACCCCGAACCGTTCCCCGCTGCGCTTGACCAGCGAGAGGATTTTCTGCGCGTCAACGGTGATGTCGGCCTCCTCATAGTGCTGATTACAGCTTCCGCAGTTGCCACAGTAGGGCGGGGGATTCTCTCCAAAATACCGCAGGATATAGCCGCGCAGGCATTCGCGGGTGTGGCAATAAAAGGTCATGGCCTTTAGCTTCTCCCGATCGCGCTTTTGAACCAGCAGGCGGGTTTCTTCATCCAGCTCCTCGTTTTCTGCGCCGTGTTCAATCAAGAACTGGTTGGTAATAACGTCCTGCCCGCTGTATAAAAGGATGCAGCTTGCCGGTTGGCCGTCCCGTCCCGCGCGGCCCGCCTCCTGGTAGTAGTTTTCCAGGTTTTTGGGCATGTTGTAATGGATGACGAAGGAGACGTTGGATTTATCGATTCCCATTCCAAAGGCGTTGGTAGCGACCATGACGCTGCGCTCGTCGCGCAGGAAAAGCTCTTGGTTTTCCTGGCGTTCGCGGTCAGGCATTCCTGCGTGGTAGCGGGCCGCCGGGTAGCCGCGTCCGCAGAGCGCTTCCCAAACGGTATCCACGTTTTTGCGGGTGGAGCAATAGATGATGCCGCTCCGATCCGGCATTTCCCGCAAAAGCAGGAAGAGCGTCCCCAGCTTGTCGGCGGGCTGCCGCACCTCGAAATAGAGATTTTTCCGATCGAATCCGGTGAACACCGTTTCGGGATTTTGCAGGCCAAGCAGATCGATGATGTCGGCGCGCACTTCGGGCGTAGCGGTGGCGGTAAAGGCGCAGACGGCCGGGCGGCGGGGGAGCGACTCGATAAACGGGCGGATGCCCAGATAGCTCGGACGGAAATCCTGTCCCCATTGGGAAACGCAGTGCGCCTCGTCGATGCAAACCATCGAAATCGGGGCCGATTCGGCGAACGCCTGGAATCCGGGAGTTTCCAGGCGTTCGGGCGCCACGTAGATCATCCGGTAAATCCCGGCGCGGGCGTTGCGCAAGGCGGCATGGTGCTGCGCCGGGGTTAAAGAGCTGTTGAGGTAGGCGGCGCGGACGCCCGATTGGAGAAGCGCGCCCACCTGATCTTTCATCAGCGAGATGAGCGGAGAAATGACCAGGGCGATCCCATCCTTCATCAGCGCGGGCACCTGGTAGCAGATGGATTTTCCAGCTCCGGTCGGCATGATGCCGAGCGCATCGCGGTTGTCGAGGATAGCGTCGATCAGCGTTTCCTGACCCTCCCGGAAGCAGTCATAGCCAAAGACCTGCTTTAAAACCTGCCGTTTGCCGTCTCCGGCGTTCGCCATGGTTCATCCCTCCTGCTTTTTTCTGTACGCATGCGGCCGTCTTATGGCCTGGAAGTATAGTAGAGCCGCTTTGCGGCAGGGATAGATAAGCGCAAAGCGCTTAACTATCTGGCCATGCCCGTAGGGCGGCCAAATAAATGGAAGTATAATAGCCGCTTTGCGGCTATTATACCATTTCGGCTCAGGAACGGCAAGAGACGCCACATTTTTAGGGCCAAGGGATGAAAAAGCCTTGCATTTGCATAGGCGTAATGCTATAATAATAACACTTCTTTCTGTAGAAGAAAGATTGGGCTGTAGCCAAGTGGTAAGGCAACGGACTTTGACTCCGTCATCCCGCAGGTCCGAATCCTGCCAGCCCAGCCAATTAGGCAGGACCCGGAGCCGGTTTTGTGCTCCGGGCCTTCTTTTTATCTATTTGACAATATGAAAACCGCCGGAGGGACGCAGATGCAGGATATAAAAGGGCTGGAATGGACGTTTGATACCGTAGCGCCCATTTATGCGAAATTACGTCCGGGATATGTCAAAGAACTCTACCAAAGGATCTTTGATTTCATCCCTATTCGGGGGAGCAGCAACGTTCTGGAGGTGGGAATTGGCGGCGCTCAGGCGACCCTGCCCATTTTACAAACGGGCTGTAGATTGACCGCCGTAGAATATGGGGCGCATTTTTCCGAGCTGTGCAGAGAAAAATTCAAGGATTACCGGAACTTTTCGGTGATTACAGGCAGATTTGAAGAAGTGGGCTTTGACAGCGGGGCCTATGACTTGATTTTCTCCGCATCCGCCTTTCACTGGATACCGGAGGAAATCGGATATTCAAAGGTTTTTTCCCTGTTGAAGAGCGGAGGCGCCTTTGCGCGTTTTGCCAACCATCCGTTTGTTGATAAAGGAAGGAAAGAGCTCTCGGATGAAATCCAAAAGCTCTATGCTATTTATATGCCGTCTGCTTCCAAGCCGGCTGAATATACGGAGGAGATGGCAAAAGCAAGAGCGGAAATTGCCCGCCGGTATGGTTTTGAGGATATCCAGTGGGAGTTGTATCACAGAACCCGAACGTTTTCAGCCGCCGAGTACATTACCTTACTAGGGACCTATTCAGACCACATTGCTCTTGAAGAGCAGAAAAGAACGGAGTTTTTCTCTAAAATAGAACAGGCCATCAACCGGTATGGCGGCGAAATTACCCTTTATGATACCATTGACTTGCAGCTCGCAAGAAAGCCCTAAAGTGACAGGAGCGGCTGCCAGGGACGAACGGCCGGAGGAAGCAAAATGGACAGCAAAATCGTTTTTTTCTTTGAACGGCATCTGGATGCGTTGCCGATCTATGAGGCGTTAGAGCGGCGTATTTTTTCTGAAATCGAGAATGCCACGGTTAAGGTGCAAAAGTCGCAGATTTCTTTTTATAACCGGCATCTGTTCGCCTGCGTCTCCTTTGCCAACGTGCGGAAGAAACCGGACCGGCCAAAGGATTTTATCGTCCTGACGCTGGGACTGGATCATAGGCTAGAATCGGCGCGCATCGATGTGGCGACCGAGCCCTATCCCAACCGGTGGACGCACCATATTTTGCTTTCTCGCGCCGCTGAAATAGACGATGAGCTTATGGGATGGATAAAAGAGGCGAGCGCTTTTTCGGCCGGTAAAAGATAGCTAAGGAAAAGGGGATGGTTTCTGCTCATTCTTATGCAGGAGGGCAGATAGATAGCAGGAAACTCGGATTTGTGGGAGAGCGGAAGATGAATAGGCTGGAACAGTTGCTAGAGGAGCTTTGCCCGGAGGGGGTGGAGTATAAGCCATTATCCGAAATCCTTTTAATTAGAAACGGTCGTGATTACAAGGGTTTTGATAGCGGTGATATTCCGGTTTATGGATCGGGCGGAATCATGACCTATATCGATCGGTTTGCTTATGATAAACCGTCGGTACTCATTCCGCGGAAAGGCTCGTTGGAAAAGCTCTATTATGTTGAAGAACCGTTTTGGACGGTGGATACTCTCTTCTACACAGAAATAGATAGCGCCGTCGCCCTGCCCAAATATGTATTTTACTATCTGCAAATGCTTCATCTAGAAAAACTTAATAAAGCAGGCGGCGTCCCAAGTTTAACGCAAGCCGTTTTAAATCGTCTAAAAATCCCCGTTCCGCCTCTTCCTATACAAAACGAAATTGTCTGCATACTGGATAGTTTTGCAGATTCCAATAATGGACTAATCGCATTACTTACCGCCGAGCTTACCGCAAGAGAAAAGCAGTTCGAATATTACAGAGATAAGCTATTGACACCTGATAACAATATCCCAAAGCTGCATTTATCCGAATGCTGCACTACAATAGCGGACGGCGATCATCAGCCGCCGCCTAAAAAGGAAAAGGGGATACCTTTTATTACCATTTCCAATATAACCAACCATAATCAAATCGATTTTTCGAAGACCATGTTTGTTTCTCCGGAATATTATGAGCGCCTCGCCCATAAACGCAGAGCACAGGCGGGCGATATCTTATATACCGTTGTCGGTTCCTTTGGAATAGCCGTTTACATAGAGACGGATTATAAATTTGTATTTCAAAGACACATAGCAATCCTACGTCCGGACCGCCGGACAGTGCTTCCTAAATATCTGTATCATGCAATGCAGGCTACCGCTTTTTACTCTCAGGCCGATACCGCGGCAAAAGGCGCCGCACAAAGGACTATTAGTCTGGCTTCCTTAAACAGAATGGAAATACCTGTTCCACCGCTGGAAGAACAAGCCCGCATCGTCTCGATTCTCGACCGCTTCGACGTTCTTTGTAATGATCTCACGAGCGGCCTGCCCCGCCGAAATAGAAGCGCGCCGCAGGCAATATGAACATTACCGGGATAAGCTGCTGCGTTTTAAAGAGATTCGGAATGCAGAATGATGGGAGAGCGGAAGATGAATACAATAGAACGGCTGCTAGACAGGCTTTGCATGGAGAGGGCGGCGTGTGCCTAGAACGATTGGTGAAGATAAAGCCTCCAACCGGATCTACCGCAGCCGGAGATCTTTTAAATCCCTAACACATAAAAAAACGGCTTGTCCCCTTTTTATAAAAAGAGGAACAAGCCGTTTTTCTTTGCCGATAGCCGTCTATCGGGCTGGCATTTCAAAGCCGGCCAGCGCCCGGTTGAGATAATCGTTGAAGGGCTTCATCAGCCGGAAAATCTTTGCCGCCTTCGTCAAAAACGCCCCGGCATCGCCAAGCTCCGCGTCCGGAATGGGGTATTCCAGATACCAGCTTTTGTGCTTCAAAAACGCCGCCTGAGGGTGATCCTTGTCATACCCGGAGGGCACATTTTTGAGCGCTGTGCCGCCAACGGTAAAATGCTGCTGAAATTCTGGGTCGCGGAGGATGGCCTCCCACTCCTCACCTTGGGCGGCGATCGCTTCCCGTACCATCTGGGTGGCGTCTTTAAACATATCGGCAAAGAGCCCGCCTCCAAGGAAGGAGCGATCTCCAGGTTTTAGCATCAGATAATACCCCACCGGGATAGGCAGCTTGCCCTTGGAGGAAATGTGCGCCCGGAAGGCGGGGTTATAAGGGGATTTGTCGTGGCTAAAGCGGGTGTCCCGCGTGAGCTTGAAGGTCAGCTCTTTGGGGGAGTAGGGGAGAACGCTGCTGTCAAACTCCCCGATTTTTAAAATAAGGGCTTGTACCAGCTCTTCAAAGTGAGCGTTGGCGGCCTGGTAGTCCGCCTTGTGGGCGTGGTACCATTCCCGGCTGTTGTTCACGCTGAGATCGTTTAGGTAGCTCAATATCCGATCGGTATTCATCTTCCTTACCTCCCTATGCTTGTGTGACGACAGCAAATGCGGTTCCATTCAGAAAGTCCTGGATGAATTGCTTCAAGCGTTCCGGGGATTGATAGGTCCGGCAGAAGGAGAATTGTTGGGAATAGCCGTCGATCTCCTCCATGGCCGCCTTCACGTCTAAAGCGGAGCCGCCAGGCTGCGCGGTGGTGAAATCCAACTGCGTGGGCGTGATGCGATGGTTCTGAATCGCATAATGGATCCGGTCGCGGCAGCGGCAGGCTCCGTGTCCGTATTCGCCGCAGTATTCCGAGAGGAAATCCGCCATTTTTTTGCGTATCCGGGAGAGCCGTTGGCGGTAGGCTTCCGGGGAGATACCTAAGATATCCCCAGCAATGCGGCTGTCCAGCCGAAACATGGTGCCCAGGATAAAGATGCACCGGCTTTCCGCGTCCAGGCATTGAAGCATGACGTTTGTACAGGAGAGCCTCAGCTCCTCCGCCAGAAGGGCCTTGTCCACATTTTGGCTCAGATCGGGAATGTCCTGAAGGTTTCCGTTTTGGATGTCGTCCCCATAGAACTCAAAGCTCAGCGGGAATTGGGCGAAAATGTGTTTTTTATAGCTGGTCAGGTGGTTCACAGCAATGCGGAACACCCAGGTGGTGAAGGCGCTTTCCCCTTTGAAGGAGGAGAGATGGGTCACGACTTTCAGCAGAATATCCTGGGATGCGTCCTCTGCGTCGTGGAAGGTACCCAGCATCCGCAGGGAGAGATTAAAAACCAGGTCCTGCACGCTTTCCAATACCGTTTCCAGCGCCGTCTTGTCTCCGGCGGTCGCACGTTGGATCAAAAGGGATAACTCCCGGTTTGTTTCTTCGTTCATCGAAAACACCTCCTATAGAATTAGACGGCGCTGAAGCCGGCTTGTGACAGAAAAGCCGCTTTTTTTGCCAACAATTTTTCAATCCTTTCCAGCTTTGAGCGAAAGCCGCCCGGCCGGCGTCCCCGGATATCAGCGAAACGGGGACCCGGTTTATAAAAGGGATGGATCAGCCGCTCTCATTGTGCTATACTTAGCTTGTGAACAAAGCGGCCGGTGCAGAGAGGGAGGTATCCGGAATGAAAGGCTTTACGAGAAAGAATCCAATGTTTTCACTTTGCGGCTTGAACTGTTTCCTTTGCTCCATGCACCTCGGCGGCCATTGCGGCGGCTGCGGGTTTGGCAACCAATCCTGTCCCTTAGCGCGGTGCTCCTTAGAGCACGGCGCGGTAGAATATTGCTTCCAGTGCGCGGAATACCCATGCGAACGATACAGCCATATCGACGCGTATGATTCTTTCATCACCCATCAGAAACAGAAATCGGATTTAGAGAAGGCGCGCCGGATTGGCCTTGAAGCCTATAACGCGGAACAGAGAAAAAAATCGGAAATATTAGAGCGCCTCTTGAGCCGGTATAACGACGGCCGGAAGAAAACGCTGTTCTGTTTAGCGGTGAATCTTCTGGAGCTGGATGAGCTGACGGCCATACTCGAACAGGCGGATGCAGAGACCAACGGGCTGCCGGTGAAGGAAAAGGCCGCTTTTGTATCCGCCCTTTTTCAGAAATATGCCGCCCAAAAGGGGCTTACGCTCAAGCTCCGAAGGAAATGAGCCCGGTTTTTAACTAAAACCGGGCCAGGGAAAAATCCGCCTTAGCAAGCAAGCTATCGGTTACACATTCTGATAAAACAGGCCGTGCTGCGTACAGTACCACAGCAGCCGTCCGTGGGCGAAGGCGGGGATTCTTACCTGCAAGTCCCACTCCGGGTATTGCTTGCGCAGCAGAAGGCTATCTCCCGTCAATAGGGCGACAAACGCGATGTAGTGCTCCCGCGTCATGGGATGATCGGCGGTAACGAACAGGTCGTTTTCCACCGTCTCCACCGATAGTTTTTCCATTTCATCCGCCTTTTGCGGCAGCATGGGCTTCAATTTTTTGCCGCAGCAGGAAACTGCGGTCTCTGCCATAGCGGCGACGGTATTCCCGCAGGCCGGGCAGATGTAGAAAGCTGTCTTTTTCATATTGCCTCCTAAAATCTCATTTTCGTCTAATTCCCCGGAAAGCAGCTTTTCCAGGTCTGCCTCCAGCAGCTCCGACAGGCGGGCAAGGGAAGATATATCCGGGCATCCCCAGCCGCGCTCCCACTTTGAAACTGCTTTATCGCTTACGTTCATCTGCGCTGCAAGCTGCTGCTGGGTGAAATGCTTCTCTTTTCGCAGCTTGCGGATCGCCTGTCCGATTTTAACGTTGTCCATGGCGGTGCTCCTCCCCGGTTAAAGTCTAGCAGCTTATTCCGGTAATATTCATATTGCTTTCGCCGCGCTTCGATCTCGGCGGGCAGGCCGCTGGTTGGGTCGCCAACAAGAGCGTCGAAGCGGTCGAGAATCGAAACAATGCGGGCCTGTTCTTCTTCGGATGGAAAAGGTAATGTTATCCGTTTTATCTCTCCCCCCGTGATAAGCGGCTGTACGCCGCCTTTGGCATAACGGCGAAGATCGATATTGACAAGCTGATAATAGATATATTTCAAGTTGTACCGGTCCTTTAGATCGATAATCAGCGTGTTATCGGATACGTCATATTCCCCTTCTGCAATGTAAACATATCCGGCAGAACCAACGCGGGCGACTAAGATGTTTTTCTTTTTATAGACAGCTTTATTGGTCCTGGCAATCATACCGGTTGAGCCGTACACCGGATACATTCCTATTTTGTCTTTTGTTTTCGCCCTTCCGGAAGAGATCGAACGGCTAATTTCTCCCAATGTCCGCCAGCTGATTTCTGCATGCCGCTCTTTTATAGATGCAGATGGAAGATTATTGTCCAAACACAAGAGGAACTGCCGGTAATAGTCATATTGTTTTCTTCTCATGGCGAGCTCTGCGGCAAGTTTCTCAGTAAGCTCCGAAAAATGATCCAGTATGCGGACGATTTCCGTTTGTATGGGGAGAGGGGGGATGGGAACCTCGATACTACGCATATCCTGCTGGTTCATTTTGGGCGGCGTTCCGTGAACCAGGCCCCCAATATTTGTTGTCTGTAGATAGTAATAAAGAAAACGCAGTAAGACTCCTTCTTTTTCACTGAGGATATGAGCGTGATTGTTTACCCATATTTTCCCCACCGCCCATGTAAGAATAGGGCTTTTATCTTTATGGATGACGCTTCCATCTTCCCCCATTAAAAGAAAAGTACCGTCAAAAATATAGTCGTTTACATAATCCTGAATTCCGTTTGCCCCGTAATATGGATATTTGCCTGTGGTACGGTTTTTCTTCGTAACGGGCTTTCGCCGGCTGTCAAGGATATGGCAGACCTCGCCGAGCGGCCTATACGCCACCCCCTCCGGGCAAAGCTCCTCTAGCAACTGTTCCAGCCTATTCATCTTCCGCTCTCCCATAATTCTGAATCTCTTCCTTTCCGCCCTCCCTCTCATTATAGGCGAAAAGCCTCCTGATTACAATCCACGTTCCGTAGAGTGGAACAAACAGGGACTGCTTCCCGCGCTTTCGGATGTGTGGTATAATAGCCGCAGGCGGCTATTATACGTTGATTTATTTGGCCGCCCTACGGGCATGGCCAATTATACCATAATCGCTTCGCATTTATGGTATAATAGCCGCATAGCGATGGAAGCAGGCAGCGCCCGGCTTTCTCCCTAAAAGCTCCGAATGCAGGGCGCAGAGGAAAACAGAAAGCGGTAAACAAGTATTTGAAAGCGAGGGGAAAACATGATTTCTGCAATTTACGATAGGCGAAGCATCCGAAAGTTCTTGAATACGCCTCTGCCAAAGGAAGAGCTGATAGAGATTCTCCAAAGCGGTGTCAAGGCCCCTTCTTCTAAGAACCGGCAGCCGTGGAAATTCGTCGTCGTGCAGGGCGGGGAAAAGGAAGAAATGCTGAGGGCCTTCCGCCGCGGGATTGCACGGGAGGAAAATGAGGATGCCCTGTTATCCCAGAGCAGGCCCTATATTGCCGCGGCAAAATATACGATAGATATCATGGAAGAAGCGCCGGTTATCGTGTTTGTGGTGAACACGTTAGGGAAAAGTATTCTGGAAACGTTAACGCCGGAAGAACGCGTCTCTGAAATCTGCAACGTTCAATCGGTCAGCGCCGCGATACAAAATATGCTTCTTGCCGCTACGGAAAAGGGGATCGGCAGCCTGTGGATCTGTGATATTTATTTTGCATATGCGGAATTGTGCGATTGGCTGAGGGAGGAAGGGCAGCTCGTTGCAGCGGTTGCGTTTGGCTATCCGAACGAATCCCCTGAAGCAAGGCCGCGGAAAAAGTGGGAAGACGTCGTGGTTTGGCGGAGCTGATTCCTCCGCTTTGCCTGGGAGCAAAGGGCGTGCCCGCAAAACTGTCGTTTTGCGGGCACGCCCTTTGGAAAAACGGTTTTCAGGGCGAAGAAACCGCCCTGAAAACCGTTTATCTGATTTCTGCAAGCCGGAGGATCGGCCGGGGTTTCTTTTCTATTTTACAACAGCCCCTTTGCAAATTCGCCGGTCAGATTAAAGCTGTGCTGCACCGGTCCTTGGCCGCGCCCCAAATCCAGCATGGCGGCCAGAGCGCCGGAAAGATAGTCCTTTGCGCGCTGAATCGCCATGGGCAGCTCAAAGCCCTTTGCCAGATTGGCCGCAATGGCGCTGGAGAGGGTGCAGCCGGCGCCGTGGGTGTTCGGGTTGGCGATACGCTTTCCCAAAAACCACCGGCCCCTCCCGTTCTGGTATAGGAAATCATCGGCATCGTTAAGGTTGTGCCCGCCTTTGAGCAGAACGGCGCAGCCGTAAGCGCTGCCGATGCGCCCGGCGGCCCTTTCCATATCCTCCTTTGTGTGGATAGCCATTCCGGCCAGGATCTCCGCCTCCGGAATGTTGGGCGTGGCGACGGCGGCCAGCGGAAGCAGGCGGCTTTTCAGGGCGTCCACCGCCTCCGGGGAGATGAGGCGGCCGCCGCTGGTGGCCACCATGACCGGGTCGGCAACGATGTTCTTCGCCGCATAAAAGCAAAGCCTGTCCGCGATGGTTTCAATCAGTCCGCAGGAGGAGACCATACCGATCTTCACCGCGTCGGGCGGGATATCCTCGAACACCGCGTCGATCTGTTGGCCGAGGAATTGGGGGGACGCCTCGACAATTTCTTTCACGCCGGTGGTATTCTGCGCCACCAGCGCCGTGATCGCGCTCATGGCGTAGACGCCGTTCATCGTCATCGTTTTCAGATCTGCCTGGATCCCGGCCCCTCCGCTGGGATCGGTCCCGGCAATGGATAATGCGGTTTTCATCGTTCAGCCTCCTGTTCTGCCGCCGCTTTCCGGCGGAGCTGGGAAAGGTCCTCCAGGTAGAGATCCGCCAGCCGCCGGAGCCCCTCCTGATCTTTTTCATAAGGATCATACACCGCCGCCACAGGGAATCCGGCCTTTTTGGCCGTTTGAACGGCATAAAACGCATCGTCCAATACGAGGGTTTCCTCTTTTTTTGTCCCCAAAAAGCGGAGCGCCTCCTCGAAAATATGAGGCTCGTCCTTACCGTGGCCTACCTCGGTGCAGGTGAAGATGCTGGAAAAATAGGGAAGTATCCCCAGCCGGGACAGGGCGGCCTCCACGAGATGCCGGTCGGTAGCGGTGGCGATGCACAGCCGAACCCCCTCCGCTTGGAGTCCTGCCGCCAGCTCGGCCGCTCCGGGCTTCAAGAGGACCTCATAGCGGTAATACCGTTCCAGTAGGGCGTTCACGCCGTCCATGATCGCGCCGGTAGTCAGCGTTACATCATAGTGGCTTTGATAATAGCACGCCGCTTGGTAGAGGCTCATCGATTTGAACGCCTCGTTTAGATTTTCTTTCGGCTCGTAACCGATGGATCGAAGATAGCTCTCTCCAATGGTATCCCAGATGAACATAGAGTCCAGCAAGGTGCCGTCCACGTCAAAAATGGCTCCGCGAATCCTCACCGGCCCACCATCCTTTCCGATAGGGCCCGCAGCTCCCGGCAGGCCGCTTCAATGCCGTCCGCGGAGAAGATGGCGGACACCAGCGCCACGCCGTCCACCCCGCTGCCGGCCAGCTCGTGCAGGTTCTCCCGGCAAATGCCGCCGATAGCCACCAACGGCAGCTCCACCGCTTGACGGATGGCCCGAAGGGTTTCGAAGGACATCCGGGCCGCATCGGGCTTGGTAGCGGTGGGGAACACCGATCCTAAGCCCAGATAGTCGGCCCCGTTTCGAACAGCCTTTAGGGCCTCCTCGACCGTGTGGACGGAAACCCCCAGAATCATCTTGTCCCCGATCCGGCGGCGGACCTCTTCTGCCTCCCCGTCCTCCTGTCCGATATGAACGCCGTCCGCGCCGCAGGCGGCCGCCGCCTCCACGTTGTCGTTGACGATGAAGGGGACGCCATAGCGCCTGCACAGACAGCCGATTTCCTTGGCTTCCCGGAGAAAGGCTTCTTCCTCCATCTCTTTCTCCCGCAGTTGTAGGCAGGTCACGCCGCCCCTCAGAGCGGCCTCCACCTGCTCGCAGAGGGTTTGTTTTCCCGTCCAGGCCCGGTCCGTTACTGCATAGAGCAGCATCCGCCTTTTAGAGCACCTCATAGTTGGCCCCCTTCTCCAGCCCGTCCGGCGTTAGATGGTACAGGGTGTCGATGATGTAGCTGCGAAAGGAGGCGTTGCCGTCCTGCCCAGTAAGGCGCCGGCAGGCCGTTTCTCCGCACAGCCCCATTGCGCAGACGGCCGCCGCCGCAGCCTTTAGCGGCTGGCCGGGATTGGCCGCCAGGAAAGCCGCCGTCAAGGATGAAAGCTGGCAGCCGGTTCCGGTGACGGCGCTCATCATGGGGATCCCGTTCCGGATGCAGAGGGCCCTCTCTCCATCCGTCACGATGTCGATGGGCCCGGTGACGGCCGCTATCACCCGATGCCGCCGGGAAAAGTCCTTGACCAAGGCCGCCGCATGGGCGAGATTCTCCTCGGTTATCCGATCCGCCTCTCCGGCGTCCACTCCCTTGGCCGTTGTGCTGCCATAGGCGAGCGTTTTCAGCTCTGAAAGGTTGCACCGAACGGCTGTGAACGGTACCTCCCGCAGAAGCCGGAGGGCCGTTTCGGTGCGCAGCCGGGAGGCCCCTGCCCCCACCGGGTCCAGCACCGCGGGACGGCCCAGCTCGCCCGCCCGCTTTCCGGCGGCCAGCATGGCGGGAACGGTGCTGTGGTTCAGAGTGCCAAGGTTGATGCACAGCCCTGCGCAGAGGGCGGTAATCTCTGCGGCCTCCTCCGGATCGTCCGCCATGATAGGGGAGGCCCCGCAGGCTAAGAGCAGGTTGGCGCAGTCGTTCGCCGTGACATAGTTGGTGATGTTGTGGATGAGGGGCCGCTGTTGCCGCACCGCTTCCAACATTTCTTTAAACAATGGTGGGAAACTCCTTTCGGGTACAATAAAAAACAGGGGGCGTCTAAAACGATGCCCCCCGAAAAAGTACAGGTTCCCACGACTTCCTCCGGCGGCATTATCCGCATCAGGTTTAAGGGTCGAAGGTTTACCTTCCTCTCAGCCTGTCGCACAAGCTCCCCTGCTCTTTTTTTGTTTTTTACATTGTAATCGGAATTTCCGCTCTTGTCAATCCTATTTTGGATTCCGGCGGGAGACGCCGCGGCTGCGGCGTTCCCGGAGCGGATGGTTTATAGAATCGGAAGCTGCGCCTCGCCGCGCGCCAAGACAGGAATCCGGTTCAGCGGCGCATCGACGGTGATAGAACGGCCGCCCTCATAGCGCGTGCCGGTGTAGGGGTCGGTCCAATAGTCCCCTTCAGGAAGATAGAGCTCACGGGTGCGCATGCCGGGATATAATACGGGCGCTACCAGCAGGCTGCTGCCGAACAAATAGCAGTCTTCGACCTCCCAGGCGCGTCTGTCCGAGGGGAAGTCATACCAAAGCGGGCGCATGGGCGGCGTTCCGCACCGGCTGGCGGCCTCCATCGCTTCTTTGATGTAGTCATGAAGCCGTTCGCGCAGGAACAGATAGTCCTTTAAGATGTCATAGACCTCTTCGCCGTAGCTCCAGACCTCGTTAGGCCCGCCGGTGCCGGCCTTGTTGGGGCTGTCGGAGGGGAAGCCGTTTTCACGGCACCCATGCAGCCGGAACACCGGGCAGAATGCGCCGAACTGGAACCAGCGCACGAGCAGCTCCCGGTAGGCCGGATCGTCCTGGTTGCCGCCGTGGAAACCGCCGATGTCGGTCGTCCACCAGGGAATACCGGCCACCGCCATGCTCAAGCCTGCGGCAAGCTGCTGGCGCAGCGTTTCAAAGGTGGTGCCGATGTCCCCGCTCCACACCAGCGCGCCGTAGCGGGCGCTTCCCGCCCAGGCGCAGCGCAGCAGATTCAATGGCAGCTTCTCCCCGGCGGCCAACAGCCCCTCATAGAAGGTTTGGGCGTAGCGTACCGGATAGAGGTTGCCCACCTGGAGCACGCTCCCGGCGTGATAGCGGTAGTTGTCGAAATCATAAACCGCGCATTCGGGCTCCGCCTCATCCAGCCAGAAAACCCGGATCCCTAAATCGTAGTAATTTTTCTTGACCGTCTCCCAAACGAACTTCCGGGCCTCCGGATGGGTCGGATCGTAGGGGAGGGTATTGCCGCAGCCGTACATGCTGAACGGCACGCCCCGCTCTACCCGCGCCAGAAGGCCGCGATCGTGCATTTCCTGGAAATTTTCGCTGCGCGTATCCACATAGGGCCAGATCGAGACCATCAGCTCAATGCCGAGCGCGGCAAGCTCCTCGACCATCGCCTTGGGATCCGGCCATTCGAGAGGGTCAAAGCGCCAGTCCCCCTGATAGGGCCAGTGGAAGAAATCGCAGACGATCACCGACAGGGGCAGCCCGCGCCGCTTGTGCTCCCGCGCGACCTGGAGCAGTTCCTCCTGCGTCCGGTAACGCAGCTTACACTGCCAGAAGCCCATAGCATAGTCCGGCATCATGGGCGCGCGCCCGACGGCGGAGCTGTAGAGCGCTTCGATCTGCGCGGGGGAATCACCGGCGCAGATCCAATAGTCCATTGCCTTGGTGGCGCTGGCGACCCATTCGGTCGTATTTTTGGCAAAGGTCACGCGTCCGATGGCGGGGTTGTTCCACAGCATGCCATAGCCCTTGTTGGAGATGAAAAAGGGCACGCTGGCCTGTGAATTGCGGTGGGCAAGCTCCAGAGTCGTTCCCATCTTATCTAGGCAGCCGTCCTGATATTGGCCCATACCGAAGATCTTTTCGCCGGGGTTGGGTTCAAAGCGGACGGTTAGCTGATAGTCCCCGCCGGTGTGCGGCAGAAAATGCCGGCCGGGGATGCGCAGCGCGCTCGTCACCTCGTAGAGCCCGTGCCCGTCCATCTCTCCGCGCTCGCGCCACTGTTCGCGCAAAAAGCATGCGCCCTTTTGGTTAAAAAAGTGAAGGTCGCCGCCGGGGCCAATAGTTGCGGTGATCTTCCCGCAGGTGATGCTTCCGGAACGGCCGTCCGTTTCGATCACAGCGCCTTCCGCTTCGGGGCGGGGCAGAAGCGCCCAGTCGTTTGCGGGCAATTCTGCGTCAAAGGTGGCGCGCACGCGAAGCGCGTTTTCGCCCCAGGGCTCCAGGACGAGAAGCTCGCCCGCCATCCGCCGGACAAGCCGCCCGTTTTCTGCTTGGATGATTGCCATAGAAATCCCTCCGTTTGTATAGAAGTAATGAATGCCGTCGATCGTGAACAGGTAGTCCTTCGCAAAACGGCCCTCCAGCGCCGGTAAAATCCGGGCCGCGTTTCTGCTGCCGGCGCGGGGAAGCGCAGCCGTCTTTTAAGGGCATTCTGCGCCGGGCCAATCCGCCCGGCTTCCGGAATAACCGAGCAGTCGGGAAAGCCGGTAGGCCATGTCGCACATCGTCGGCAGATGGGCCTGTATCTTATCGTCCGTCAGGCGGGCGCAGGGCCCGGTGACGCTGAAGCAATGGGAGACGCGGCCGGTATCATCGCGGGAGGCCACGGCCACGCAGCGGACCCCCAGCTCGCACTCCTCGTTGTCGCAGGCATAACCCTGCCGGCGGATGTTCTCCAGCTCGGCGGCCAGCTCCTCGCGGGTGCAAAGCGTTCGGGAGGTGAAGCGGGGCAGGCCCTTGGACTCGATATAGTGATCCAGCTCCGCGCTGGAATAGTTGGTGAGCATCAGCTTGCCTGCGCCGGTACAGTGCAGCGGCGCAATGCTTCCAATGCGGCGGGTCGAACGTAAGATCTGATCCGGCCCGTCCTGTATGTCGGTATATAAAGCCTGCATATCCTGCTCGACCGACATACAGGCCGCCTCCCCGAATAGGCAGGAGAGGTTCCGCAGGATGGAACGGCTGAGATCCCGCACGTTGTTGTTCATATTGGCGAGGACGCGGTTGGAAAGAACGCAGATCTTCATGGTGGTGCAGTAGCGCTGTGTCTGCGGATCCTGGTAGACATAGCCGCGCCGCTCCAACGCGCCGACAAAACGCAGGGCGGTGCTCGGATTTAATCCGGCGCTCTGCGCGATATCCTGAAGGCGCAGGGGCTGTCCCAGCTCGGCCATCTTTTCTAAAACCAGCAGCAGCTTTTCAGAGGATTGGTTGCTTCTGGTCAGCTTTTTTTCGACAGGCGTCCCGTTTTGCATGGCAAACATTCACCGCCCTCCCGATTCTCTTATATACTTTCCCGCTCATTTTATCAAGTTGGATCTTCCATGTCAACTTACATTTTAATTATTGAAATTAAATTTTCTAACTTCGTAATATATATGCAAAATATAAAATTAAATTTGAGAAATATCCAGCATTGAAATCGCTGGAGAAATATGTTATCCTTTTATTTAGGAATTTACAAAATAATATTTCAATATTTGAAACTAGAAAGTGTGCCAGCTGTTGAGAAAGGGGATAAAGGAGAATGGGATTCCGGCAGGATTTTATCTGGGGTGTGGCTACGAGCAGTTACCAGATCGAGGGGGCCGCGGCCGAGGATGGGAAAGGACCGTCGATCTGGGATGTCTATTCCCACACGCCGGGCCGGGTTTTTGAGGGCCATACCGGAGATATTGCCTGCGATCATTACCACCGCTATCGGGAGGATGTTGCGCTGATGGCCAAGCTGGGGGTAAAGGCTTACCGGTTTTCGCTCTCCTGGCCGCGCATATTCCCGGAGGGAAAGGGGGAGGTGAACGAAAAGGGGCTTGCCTTCTACTCGGACTTGGTGGATGAGCTGCTGTCCCACGGGATCACCCCTTATATTACCCTCTATCACTGGGATCAGCCCTACTCGCTCTACCGGCAGGGCGGCTGGCTGAATCCGGAGAGTCCCAACTGGTTTGCAGAATATGCCGGAACGGTGGCCCGGCGCTTAGGGGATCGGGTAAAGCATTACATTACTTTTAACGAACCGCAGGTGTTTATCGGCCTCGCGTTTGTGGATGGCGTGCATGCGCCGGGGTACCGGTTGCCCCGGAAGGAAACGCTGCTCATGGCGCACCATGTCCTGCTTGCGCACGGAATGGCGGCCCAGGCGATCCGGGCGGCTGTGCCGGACGCGAAGGTAGGTTATGCACCCACCTCCAACGTCCCCGTTCCGGCTTCGGACAAGGCGGAGGATATCCGGGCGTCGGAACGCGCCTATTTTGAAATGCCGGAAAACGGGGACTGGTCCTGGAATGTGGCGTGGTGGAGCGATCCGGTCCTGCTGGGGCATTACCCGGAGGATGGGCTGCGGATCCTGGAGCCGGATCTGCCGCGGTTCGGTCCGAACGATCTGAAGACCATTGCGCAGCCGCTTGATTTCTATGGCCAGAATATCTACCGGGGCGTGCCGACCCGCGCGAAGGATGGGGGATGGGAAGAGGTAGCTCACGCGCCCGGCTCCCCCAAAACGGCGATAGGCTGGCATGTGGACTTTGACTGTCTCTATTGGGGTGTGAAGTTTTTATATAACCGCTACCATACGCCGGTGATCATTACCGAAAACGGGATGTCCGCTACCGATTGGCCGTCGCTCGACGGGCAGATTCACGATGCGAGCCGCATCGATTACCTGCACCGGCATTTGCTGGGGCTACGGCGGGCGGCCAGCGAGGGCGCGGAGATTGCCGGTTATTTTGAATGGTCGTTTATGGATAACTTTGAGTGGAACAGAGGCTACAGCGATCGTTTCGGCTTGGTCTATGTGGACTATGAGACGCAGAAGCGCATTCCGAAGGACTCGTTTCATTGGTATGCTCAGGTCATCCGGGAAAACGGCGCGAATCTCTGATGAATTTTATTTTGGGCTCTCCCGTCCGGCGGCAGCTGCCGCCGGACGGATGGGGTTTCAAAGAAAGGATGGGTCATAAATGAAAATCGTATTTTTGGAGCCGCTGGGGATTTCGACGCAGCAGATGAAGGCGTGCATGGATAAGGCGCTGGAGGGCTATGCGGCGGAGAAGCCGGAGATCGTCTACTATGAGGACCGCGTGGAGGATGCGCCGGCGCTCATCGAGCGCAGCAAAGACGCGGAGTGCGTGGTGCTCTCGAATTTCCAATACCGCAGCAACGTTCTGGAGCATTGCCCCAAGCTCAAGATGATCTGCGTGGCGTTCACCGGCGTGGATCATGTGGACACCGCCTACTGCCGCGCGCACGGCATCACCGTCTGCAACTGCGCGGGCTATTCGACCGTTGCGGTGGCCGATCTGGTGATGGGCTTCGCCATCGATCTGGCGCGCAACATTGTGCCCTGCAACCAGGTGGTGCGGGAGGAAGGCGTCAAGGACGGCTTGGTCGGCTTTGAGCTCGAAGGGAAAAAGTTCGGCGTTATCGGCGCGGGCGCGATCGGCGGCCGCGTGTTAAAGCTCGCGCAGGCTTTCGGCTGCGAGACGCTGGCCTACAGCGTCCCGGCCCGTCCTATCGATGGGGTCCGTTTCGTTTCGATGGATGAATTGCTGGAGAGCTGCGACATCGTTTCGCTGCATGTTCCGCTGAACGATGAGACGAAGGGCCTGATTGGCAAGGAGCAGTTGGCGAAAATGAAGAAAAGCGCCTTCCTCATCAACACCTCGCGCGGGCCGGTAGTGGACAGCGCGGCGCTGGCGGAAGCGCTGGAGAGCGGCGGCATCGCAGGCGCTGCGGTGGATGTGTTTGAGATGGAGCCGCCTATCCCGCAGGATCATGTGCTGCTGAAGGCTCCCCACCTGATTGCAACGCCGCATGTGGCGTTTGCCTCCCAGCAGGCTTTTGAGAAAAGAGCGGTGATCGTCTGCGAGAATATCCGGAAGTGGATGGAGAACGCCCCGCAGAATGTAATGGCTTAGTTGGTTTGAGAGGAAATAGGATTCCGGCATAAAGCGGCAGCCCGCAAAGGTGCGAAGAGAACCTTCGGTTCCCAGCATCTTTGCGGGCTGTCCTTTATCTCTGTCAAACCGGAGAAGCATTTTAACCGGCTGTTTCGTAGGCGGAGGGCTTTGCAGCGTCCGCCGGCTTATTCTGCGCCCTGTCTGGCTCCGGCGCTTGCAGGGATTTCCTCTATCTCCAAAACGGAGAGCCGATCCCCCTCCACGGTAAAGCGCACCTCAAAGCCGGCAAATTCCAAGCCATAAACCCGGTTCGGCGCATGCTGGTAGGAGGGGCGGGGATCCTGCGCCAGAACGGCGAGAAGCCCATCCCTCCGGCCAGCCGGGAGCTTTTCCAGCAGCGCAGCCGGGCAATTTACCGCCAGGCTCCCCTGCTTGGAGGAGAGAGCGAAACCGCCCAAGGCGTCCGGATAGGAGTCGGCATAGGGGAGGTAGGGCTTAATGTCAAAGATGGAGGTTCCATCCATCAGGTCTGCTCCGGCTACATGCAGAATGGGGCCCTGCGGGCTTTGCAGCTCGATTCTCTCCAGCCGCACCGCAGAAAGCCCCAACGGATTGGGGCGAAAGGGGGAACGGGTAGCGAAAACGCCCATGCGGGCGTTGCCGCCGAGCTTGGGCGGGCGGACGGTAGGGGACCACCTCTCCCGCGCCGTTTCGGAGAAATGCCAAAGCAGCCAGAGATGGGAGAAGCCTTCCAATCCCCGCAGCGCTTCGGGGCGGCGAAACTCCGGTTCAAAGAAGATCTGCGCCTTGAGGGCTTCGATGAGGCCGCTCTGGCGCGGGATCCCGAATTTCGTTTTGAAGTCGCTGCGGATGTGGGCGATAACCTGCATGGGAAAAACCTGCGGCAAAAAAACACCTCGCTTTTTTACAGAGGGGACATCCGGCAAGTCTGGCTTCCCCTCGATAAAAGGAGCCGGACGCTTTTAGAAGGGATAGAGCCGGTAGGCGATCCGGCGCAACGGGTCGCGGCCCTGCTTGGCGCCGAGAGCCGCCAATTTCTCGGAGGAATCGATACCAACCGCCGTCAGCTTTTTGGCCATCTCCCGGCCGATGTTTTTCATAGAAGTTCATTTCGCCGTCGAAAGTTCCCCCTCTCGTTCCGGTTGTTAGGCTGCTATGATTTTATCACAAGCGTTTGCAGGATTCAAGCTGGACAAACGCTCCGCCCGAAAGAGAAAAGCGCCCAGAAGGTTCCGGATTGCATCCGGCCGCCGGATGTGCTATACTAATACCGTATCCTGACGCCAAAAACAGGTTTTGCGGCGGAAGGTTCGGCGCTTAAAAGGAAAAAAGGGGGAGATCCCCTGTTTCGCCGTATCTTCTGCCGGGGATACGGCGTTTTTTTGCGTCCGTTTGCAGGTGGGGCGGGCAGCTTATGAACTGTAGGAGGCTTTTATGGAAACCAGGATTGCCGTCATCGGCGTTGTGGTGGAGGAACCGGAGTCGGTGGAAAAGCTCAACGAGATCTTGCATGGATACCGCGACGCTATCATTGGGCGGATGGGCATCCCTTACCGGCAGAAAAACATCAGCATCATCAGCCTGGCGGTGGATGCGCCGCAGGAGGTGATCTCGGCGCTTTCCGGCCGGATCGGCAAGCTGCCCGGCGTCAGCTCGAAAACGGCCTACTCCGGGGTGCGGGCATGAACGGAACCGGGATGCTCATTGAAAAGCTCGCGCGGGAGGGAAACCTGACGGACGGCGAGCTCGAAATGCTTATCCGGGAGCGGACGCCGGAATCCGCCGCAGCGCTGGCCGCCGCAGCCCGCGCCGTCCGCGAAAAGATCTACGGCCGCGCCGTCTATATTCGCGGGCTCATCGAATTCACCAATATCTGCAAAAACGATTGCCTGTATTGCGGGATCCGCCGCTCCAACCGCCGGGCCTCCCGTTACCGGCTGAGCGAGGAGGAGATTTTAGGCTGCTGTGAAACCGGCTATCCGCTCGGCTTCCGCACCTTTGTGCTTCAAGGCGGCGAGGATCCCTATTTTACCGATGAGCGGCTCTCGGCGGTGGTGCGTTCGATCAAGCGGAGGTTCCCGGATTGCGCCGTCACCCTCTCCTGCGGGGAGCGCGGGCGGGAGAGCTACCGGCGCCTGTTTGAAGCGGGGGCGGATCGTTACCTGCTGCGGCACGAAACCGCCGCGCCGGAGCACTACCGGAAGCTGCACCCGCCAGCGATGGAGTTTGAGCGCCGGATGCAGTGCCTGCGGGACCTCAAGGACATCGGCTATCAGACCGGCTGCGGCTTTATGGTAGGATCCCCCTTTCAAACGGTGGAGGATATCGTGCGCGATCTGCGCTTTATCCGCTCCTTCCGTCCGCACATGGTGGGGATAGGCCCCTATCTCTCCCACCCCGACACACCGTTTTGCAGCCAGCCGGACGGGACGGCGGAGCTGACCCTCTTCCTGCTGTCGGTTATCCGCCTGCTGCTGCCCGGTGTGCTGCTCCCGGCCACCACCGCTCTGGGAACGGTCATGGCCGGGGGACGGGAGGAAGGCATTTTACGCGGCGCGAACGTGGTGATGCCCAACCTCTCCCCGCCCTCGGTGCGCGGGAAATACCTGCTTTACCATGACAAGCTCTCCTCCGGGGCGGAGGCGGCCGAAAACCTGCGGGAGCTCTCGCGCTCGATTGAGGGGACCGGCTATACCGTGACGGCCGGGCGGGGGGATAGCCTGCTGGCGGACGGATAAACGGAAAAATCTGACGGGGAAGCGGACGCTGACCCATAAGAAAGGAAATGAGAAGGATGTATAACCCGAAATCGATGAAGGCCGAGGAATTTATCGCCCATGAGGAGATTTTGGAAACGCTGGCTTATGCCGAAAAGAACAAGGACAATCTGGAGCTGGTGGATAGCATTCTGGAAAAGGCGAAGGAGCGCAAGGGGCTCAGTCACCGGGAAGCCTCGGTGTTGCTCGCCTGTGAGGACCCGGACCGGACGGCGGCGATGTACGCTCTGGCCCAACGGATCAAAAAGGATTTTTACGGCAACCGTATCGTGATGTTCGCGCCGCTGTATCTTTCCAACTACTGTGTAAACGGCTGCGTCTATTGCCCCTACCACCAAAAGAACAAGCGCATCCCCCGCAAAAAGCTGACCCAGGAGGAGGTAGCCCGCGAGGTCGTCGCCTTGCAGGACATGGGCCATAAGCGCCTGGCCATTGAAGCGGGGGAGGACCCGGTCAACAATCCAATTGAATATATCCTTTCCTGCATCGAAACGATCTACTCCATCCAGCACAAAAACGGGGCGATCCGCCGGGTCAACGTAAACATTGCCGCCACAACGGTGGAAAACTACCGGAAGCTCAAGGAGGCGGGCATCGGCACCTACATCCTGTTCCAAGAGACCTATCACCGGGAGAGCTATCTCAAGCTGCATCCCACCGGCCCGAAGCATGACTATGCCTACCACACCGAGGCGATGGACCGCGCCATGGAGGGCGGGATCGACGACGTGGGGCTTGGCGTTCTCTTTGGGCTGGAGCTTTACCGCTATGAGTTCGCGGGGCTGCTCATGCACGCCGAACACCTGGAGGCGGCGCATGGCGTCGGGCCGCACACCATCAGCGTGCCGCGCATCAAGCATGCCGACGACATCGATCCGAGCGCCTTTGACAACGGCATCAGCGACGATATCTTTGCCAAGCTCTGCGCGCTAATCCGCATTGCGGTCCCCTACACCGGCATGATCATCTCAACGCGCGAGAGCCAGGCGGTCCGCGAGCGGGTGCTGCCGCTGGGCGTTTCGCAGATCAGCGGCGGCTCGCGCACCTCGGTGGGCGGCTATCAGGAGACGGTGCGTCCCACCGATACCGAGCAGTTCGACGTTTCCGATCAGCGTTCGTTGGATGAGGTCGTCCGCTGGCTGATGGAGCTGGGCTATATCCCCTCCTTCTGCACCGCCTGCTACCGCGAGGGGCGGACGGGCGATCGGTTCATGAGCCTTTGCAAGAGCGGGCAGATTCAAAACTGCTGCCACCCTAACGCCCTGATGACCCTCAAGGAATTTTTAATGGACTATGCCTCGCCCGAAACCCGCCGCATCGGCGAAGCGCTCCTTGCGGCGGAGCTTCCGAACATCCCCAAGGAGAAGGTGCGCGCCGTCTGCGCCGATCATTTGCAGAAGATTGAAGAGGGCGTCCGTGACTTCCGGTTCTGAGAAACGGACGCAGCTGATAGGGATACCATCCGGGCCGATCGCAGCCGGACGAAGGATAGCCGCCGGGAAACCGCCCGGCGGGGAAGGGAAGGATACAGCATGGGCTTGAACGACACGCCGGGCGCCGAACGGGTGCACATCGGCTTTTTTGGAAGGCGCAACGCCGGCAAATCCAGCCTGGTCAACGCCGTTGCCGGGCAGGAGCTTTCGGTGGTTTCCGAGGTGAAGGGGACGACGACCGATCCGGTGTTCAAATCGATGGAGCTGCTGCCGCTGGGCCCCATCGTCCTGATGGATACCCCCGGCTTTGACGATGAGGGGGAGCTGGGAGAGAAGCGGGTCCAGAAGGCCAAACAGGTGCTGAACCGCTCCGACTGCGCCGTTCTGGTGGTGGATGGGACGGCGGGGGAGACCGAAACCGACCGCGCGCTCCTTGCGCTCTTCGAAAAGAAGGGGATCCCCTATCTGGTCGCCTATAACAAGAGCGATCGCCTGGAGAAGCGGGAGGGAAAGAACGGCCTTTGGGTCAGCGCTAAGACGGGGGAAAACATTCCGGCGCTCAAAGAGCGGATGGCTGCGCTGGTTCAGACGGAGGATCGCCGCCTGACGGATGGTCTGCTGCATCCGGGCGATCTGGCTCTGCTGGCCGTTCCGATCGACGAAGCGGCCCCGAAGGGGCGGCTGATCCTGCCGCAGCAGCAGGTGATCCGGGATGCGCTCGACGTAGGCGCGGCGGCGTTGGCCGTGCGTCCCTCGGAGCTGCGGGAAACGCTCGACAAGCTCGCCGTCCCTCCGGCGGTGGTGATTACCGACAGCCAGGCGTTCTCTGAGGTGGCCGCGGCGGCGCCGGAGGAAATTCCGCTGACCTCCTTTTCGATTCTCATGGCGCGCTACAAGGGCTTTCTGGAGGGCGCGGTGCGGGGCGTTGCAGAGATTGACCGCTTGCAGGAGGGCGACCGCATTTTGGTAGCCGAGGGCTGCACCCACCACCGGCAGTGCGGGGATATCGGGACGGTGAAGATTCCCCGGTGGCTTCAGGAATACACCGGCAAGCGGCTGGTGTTTTCCGCCTGCTCCGGCCGGGATTTCCCGGAGGATCTTTCTCCCTACCGGCTCATCCTCCACTGCGGGGGCTGCATGCTCGGCGGCCGGGAGCTGCGCTACCGCCGCCAATGCGCCGCCGACGCGGGCGTAGCCTTCGCCAACTATGGCGTTGTAATCGCCTACCTCAAGGGGATCCTCCGGCGCAGCCTTTCGCTCTTCCCGGAGCTGCTTTCCCTGCTGCCGGAGGAAAAATAAGAGGGGAGAGCCGGGCTTGCTTTTCTGCAAGCCGGAGGATCGGCTCGACCGAAGGTTTCTTTTCTATTTTGCAACAGTCTCTTTTCTACAGGCTGGAAATGAAATTTGTGGGCGCACCCTTTCGGACCGGAGGCGCATTTTTTACGGCCTGTTCTATTTTGTCGACGCACTCTTTTCCAATGCTTCCGGACAGGTGCGGCAGTAGTGAAAGAGATATTGCTGCGCCAGCCCGGCGACGGGGGTGAAGGCTTCTGGGAAGCCCTGTGGATAGAGCTGGGCAAGCGCACGGTTGATCCACACGTCCTGCGGGAAGCATTCGGCGCGGCCGCAGCCGTAGAGCAGCGCGCACTCCGCCACCTTCGGCCCTACCCCATAGATGGTCCGCAGCTGTTCGCGCGCCTTCTCGACGGGCAGGGTGCGCAGCGCCAAAAGATCTACCTCTCCGGCCGCTACCCGCACGGCGGCATCATGGATATATTTTGCGCGGAAGCCTGCGCGCAGCAAAGAGAGCGCCTCTTCATCCAGCGCGGCGACGGCGGCGGGGGAGGGGAAACCATGGCTGTAAGCGGCGTCCTCCTCCGAAAGCTCAGGAGCAGGGATTGAGGGGCCGTAGAGCAGACAGAGCGTCTGCACAATCCGGCGAATGCGGGCGATATGGTTGTTTTGGCTGAGGATGAAGGTGCAGAGGGCTTCCCAAGCGTCCTGACGCAGCAGCCGGATCCCCGGACAATAGCCGGTGGCGGCCTGTAAAACAGAGTCGCAGGCAAGCTCTTCCTTGAGCGCGCCATAATCGCGGCAAAGGTCGAAATAGTCCTCCCAGAAGGGCTCGCAGCCGCCCGGACACCAGCACTCGACGGCGAGCGCGGCCTCCTCGCGCCGGATACGGCAGAAACGCCCGCCCGCGACCCCTTCCCACCACCCATCCGCGGCGGGCCGGAAACGGAAGGCCTGCCCGCAGTCGAGCGTTTGGGCGGGATCGAAATCCGCAGAGCGGTGCAGCGGCAGATGGATAAGATGGGGCATGCGGCAATTCCTCCATTCAAGGGGCTGTGAAAGGGCGTATTTGGTTTGCAGAAGAAATCGTGCGGGCCGCGCCTCCGGTTTGCAGGAACCGGAAAAGCGGCGGTTTCGCGCCCTCCAGCGCGAAATTCGGGCCGGCGTCCCGGCCCGAAAGCGCTTTTTCAGAGGGATATAAAAACGCACTGCGTTTTTATATCCCTTGAATCCTTTCCCGGAAGATCTCCCCAACCCCATAGATGGCGCGCAGGAAGATAGGGATATAGGCGGCGTCCATGCGGGGGCTTTTCACCTGGTTGAAGGTTTCAAAGCTCAAATCGCCCGTATAGCCAACCTCTTTCAGGGCGCTGGTGAAGTCGTTCCAGCGCACCGTGCCGGTGAAGGGCATGAGATGCTCGTCGCGGCTGCCGTCGTTGTCATGGATGTGCAGCGCCTTGATACGCGGGCCCAGGACGCGCACATATTCCCGGATATTTTTGCGCAGCAGGTTCAGGTGGCCGGTATCCAGGCACAGGCCGAAGCACTCCTTTCCGGCCCGTTCGTTCAACGTATCGATGAGGCGCACCGCCTCCTGCGGATTGGAGCAGGTCCCTTCAAAGTGCCTTCCATCGACCGTTGCAAACAGGTTTTCCAGGCAGACGGTAACGTTTGTTTCGCTCAGCAGCGGGATGAGCGGCTCAAAAATCCGGAAGTTCAGCCGTTCGACATCCTCATAGGAGAGTTCCGGCTCACCGGGCGAAACCGAGATGCCATGGATAATCAGGTTATTGCAGTCTACCGCATCGCACAGGCGGATGCAGCCCTTGAAGATTTCAACGGCATAGGGCTCCAGCTCCGGCACCCCGCGGATATGGGCGGGGAAGGGGGCGTGCGCCTGGGAAATGGCCAGCCCGTTTTTGCGGATAGCCTCCAAATCCTCCCGGTAATAGGCCAAAATCTCCGGCAGCGGTTTCTCAAAAATACAGCCGGACAGCTTCCCGGCCCGCAGCTCCTCTTGGTCCCATGCGCGGTTGATGTTCCAGTCGATCCCTTCGAAGCCGCTCTCGCGCAGCAGCCCGCAGCCCCTTTCAAAACCTAATTCATCGGACACGCCGCCGGTTTGCACACAAATCAGCATGCTGTCTCCCCCTTTCTTCGCTCTATCATACTCCGGCAATCCGTCCATGTCAAGTGCAGGCGTTTTCTTCCGGTTTGTGGGAGTTTAACCAAATTACTGTGCGAAAATCCAAAGAAACAAAGGGGCTGTCTGCAAACACAGACGCATTTGCAGACAGCCTACGATTTATCCCCCGGTCAGGAGAATTTCTACTTCGCGTAGCCCAACGTGTTGTCCTTGAGCAACACGTCGTGCGCGCCGCCCTCGACGATGCTGGTGGAGGAGACGAGGGTGATCCGCGCATTTTTCTGTAGATCCGGAATGTTCAAGACGCCGCAGTTGCACATGGTGGACCGCACCTTGTTTAAGGAGAGGGTAACGTTGTCCTTGAGCGCTCCCGCATAGGGGACATAGGAATCCACGCCTTCCTCAAAGGAGAGCTTAGAGGCGCCGCCCATATCGTACCGCTGCCAGTTGCGCGCCCGGTTGGAGCCCTCGCCCCAGTATTCCTTCATATAGTTGCCGCCGATGCTTACGCGGTTGGTGGGGCTCTCGTCGAAGCGGGAGAAGTAGCGGCCGAGCATCAGGAAATCCGCGCCCATGGCCAGCGCCAGGGTCATGTGGTAATCCTGAACGATCCCGCCGTCCGAGCAGACCGGGATATAGACGCCGGTCTTTTCAAAATATTCGTCGCGCGCCTGGCAGACCTCGATGAGCGCCGTGGCCTGTCCGCGCCCGATCCCCTTCTGCTCGCGGGTGATGCAGATCGATCCGCCGCCGATGCCGACCTTCACAAAGTCTGCGCCGCACTCGGCCAAGAAGAGGAACCCGTCGCGATCGACCACGTTGCCCGCTCCTACCTTTACGCGGTCGCCATAGTGCTCGCGCACCCATTGCAGGGTAATTTTCTGCCATTCGGTAAAGCCCTCGGAGGAATCGATGCACAGCACATCCGCGCCGGCCTCCACCAAAGCCGGGACCCGTTCGGCATAGTCCCTGGTGTTGATGCCTGCGCCTACGACATAGCGCTTTTGCTGGTCCAGCAGTTCGAGGGTATTTTCCTTGTGGGAATCGTAGTCCTTGCGAAAGACCATATAGAGCAGCTTCCCGTTATCATCCACGATCGGCAGGGAGTTGAGCTTGTGCGCCCAGATGATGTCGTTCGCTTCCTTGAGGGTGGTGTCCTTTTTGGCATAGACCAGCTTGGACATCGGGGTCATAAATTCGGAAACCTTGGTGGAGGGATCCATGCGGGTAACGCGGTAGTCGCGGCTGGTGACAATGCCCATCAGTTTCCCGTTCGGCGACCCATCCTCGGTGACGGCAATCGTAGAATGCCCCGTTTGCAGCTTGAGATCCAGCACATCCTGCATGGCGCCGTCCGGCCGGATGTTGGAATCGCTGGCGACAAACCCCGCCTTGTAAGCCTTCACCCGCGCGACCATCGCCGCCTCGCTTTCCACCGTCTGCGAGCCATAGATAAACGAAATGCCGCCCTCTTTCGCCAGGGCAATGGCCATTCTCTCTCCCGAAACCGACTGCATGATGGCGGAGGTCAGCGGGATGTTCATCATCAGCGGGCTTTCCTCGCCGCGCTGGAACTTAACCACCGGGGTGCGCAGGCTGACCTTGGAGGGGATGCAGTCTGCCGAAGAATAGCCGGGGATGAGCAGATACTCGCTAAAGGTGTGAGAAGGTTCGCTGTAGATGAATGCCATCGTTATGACCTTTCCTTTCTTAAAAGCGGCGCCTTTCCCGTCCTAAGGGGAAAAGGTGCAAAACCATAGGCTGAAAAATGCTTTCAGCCGTTCCTCCTTTTGTTTTGGAGCCGCGCAGCGGCAAGCGGGCCTGCCGGTGATGCGCCCGGAAGAACGCGGCTTTCCATGATGGGACATGCGCTCAAAAGGCTTTTCGGGTATAAAATTTCATGCGCTAATACTATACCGCGAGGGGTACAAAACGAATAGCGCATGAAGCATGAGCCGGGCTTATGTAGAAAAACCGCTGCCGTATCTTCCGGACGGAGATTTATTTGGTCTATTATACGCTAAATATGAGCGTATTGTCAAGAGTGAAACGGACTGTCTTTCCGCCCGGAGCCTTCCCTCCTCCCTCGAACCTTCGGCGGATAGGCGGCCAGCGTCAGATAGAGGGCGAGGATGAGCAGCGAGGGGTTGTGCCGGAAGAGCCCCAGCCAAACGCCTCCGCCCCAAACGGCGCCCAGGCAAAGGGCGGCCGGCAGCCGGGCGATGCGGCTGCCCCGGCCGGAGGGAGCGAAGGCGGTAAGGGCGTTCCCGCCGTCCAGCGGAGGGAGCGGAAGCAGGTTGAAGGCTCCCAGGCAGAGGTTGAAAACGCCGAAGATCGAGGCCGGATCGATCGCCCGGTAGAACAGCCCTACGCATAGCCCGGCCGCCGGGGCGCTGAGGTAGACGGCCGCCTTTTTCCAGGCCGGGAGGGTCGAGAGATCGCAGTCCAGCCGCGCCCCATAGGGCAGCAGCGAGAAGGAACGGATCCGGATCTGGAAGGAGAGCAGGAAGAAGAGGTGGACCGCTTCATGCAGCGCGACGGCCGCAAGCAGCGGCAGCAGAAGGAGGCTTTTGTCGTAGAGGGCGGCCAGCGCCGCCAGGCACAGGAACCAGAAGGAAATATAAACGCGGGTTTTGCCTAGAAAAAATTCCATCGGCCCGCTCACCCGGCATAGCCCAATTGGGGGAGCGGGTCGCAGCAAAGCCCCTGCTGCCGGATCTCGAAGTGGAGGTGGGGGCCGGTGACGTTTCCGGTGCTGCCCACCAGCGCGATGCGCTCCCCCTGCCGGATAACCTCCCCGGTTTTGGCGATGAGCTCGGCACAGTGCGCATAGTGGGTTTCGAGCCCCCCTGCGTGCGCGATGTGCAGATAGTTCCCGTAGCTGTCGCTGTAGCCGGTATCTGAAACGACGCCGGGGAGCGCGGCAAGGATGACCGTCCCCTCGGCCGCCGCAATATCTAAGCCGGTGTGAAAGTCATAGCGGCCGGGGGCGAGCGGGTTATCCCGCCAGCCGAAGCCGGAGCTGACCCGTCCAGAGACCGGCACGCGCGGCTGGGCGGTTAGCAGAACCGGGGAAAAGGTCACGTTGCGCGGCCGTTCGGCCCCGGCGTTCAGCGTTCCCGGATAAACGCCGCCCATTCCGTCCTCTACCGCCTCTTCGGAGAGGAGGCCGAAGCGGTTCAGTAGATCCCTCCAATAGACCGGGAGGTTCTCCTGAAGAAAGCCGGTCAGCTCTTCCGAACCGATAACGGCGCTGACGCTCTTCGTGTCCCCCTCTAAGAGCGCCGACAGCCGCCGGATATCCTCAAACGCCTTGAGATGGAGGGACTTCGCCGCCCAGACGGCGGCGAGCAGGAGAAGGACCATCAGAATTTGAAAGGTGAGAAAATTCGCCTGCCGCTCGGTCTGCTGGACATCTTTGGATTCCTGCCGGTTCCGCCGGTACCGGTTGCGATCTGCCATTTTGATAACCATTCCTTTCTGTAGGGCTTGGCCGATCTTTTAAAAAAGATCTCACCCCATGCGTATGCGGCGCGTCGCCGGAAAATGACGGGATGTCCGGCGGAGGCTTTCTCAGTTTAGAGGGAAAAGAGGAAACCGGAGAAAATGAGAGTATATGGGAGAAAACCGCAACGGTTTGGAATTATCCTGCTATTAAACCGGCTAAAATCAGGATAGAAAGGTTTTTTTCGGGAATTTTGAGGAAATATATTGACATTTGCGCGCATTCTGTTATAGTGGTACATGTTGCCGTTCGAGAGGACGGCGGCAAAAACACAATGGTCGTATGTACCGCCTAATACCGGTCCGTTCTTCCGGCTGCTGGGAAGGATGGAAACGATTAGAAAAAAACCGGGCAAAATCCCGGTCCACCTTTTGCGGGGAGCGGTATGAAAAGGCATTGTGGGTTGGCTGTGGAAATTCTTATTGGCTAACTGAAAGCCGCAAAGGGGGATTACAAAATGAACGATGTCCTGATCGACATCAAAAACCTGGTCGTCGAATTTGATGGGGAGCGCATTCTCAATGGGCTCGACCTACAGATCCGCGACAAGGAGTTTGTCACGTTCCTGGGACCGTCCGGCTGCGGAAAGACCACCACGCTGCGCAGCATCGGCGGATTTATTGAACCCCAGGAGGGTGACATTTTTTTCGATGGGAAGCGCATCAACGACCTGCCGCCCTATAAGCGGGCGGTCAACACCGTTTTCCAGCGCTACGCGCTCTTCCCGCACCTGAACGTTTATGAAAACGTCGCCTTCGGCCTCAAGGTGAAGAAGCTGCCGGAGCGCGAGGTAAAAAACCGTGTTGGCGAAATGCTGGAGATGGTCGGGCTGCGGGGATATGAGCGCCGCGGCGTCAGCCAGCTTTCGGGCGGCCAGCAGCAGCGGGTGGCCATTGCGCGCGCGCTGGTCAACTATCCGCGGGTGCTGCTGTTGGACGAGCCGCTCGGCGCCCTCGATCTCAAGCTGCGCAAGGAGATGCAGACCGAGCTCAAGCGCTATCAGCAGCAGATGGAGATCACCTTTATCTATGTTACCCACGACCAGGAGGAAGCGCTGACCATGTCCGATCGGGTGGTGGTGATGAAGGATGGGGAGATTCAGCAGATTGGCTCCCCGCAGGATATTTACAACGAGCCGATCAACGCCTTTGTCGCGGACTTTATCGGCGAGAGCAACATTATTGACGGGATCATGCTGCACGACTACCTGGTTGAATTTGCAGGCGCTAAATTCGACTGCGTGGATAAGGATTTCGGCGAGATGACGCGGGTGGATGTTGTCGTCCGTCCGGAGGATATCAAGGTGGTCCCCTCCGGAGAGGGGAAGCTCACCGGCGTTGTGGAGTCGGTCCTTTTCAAAGGCGTGCACTATGAGATTATGGTGGATGCGCACGGCTACCGGTGGAAGATCCATTCCACCCTGCCGCAGGAGGTCGGTTCGTTTATCGGCATGACCGTCCGTCCGGAGGATATACAGATCATGCACCGCATGGAAGAGGAATAGCCGCGGGCGCGCGGCGCGGAGGAACCGTCCTTCCCTGGCTTTGGCAGGGCGGAAAATCCGGTTTCGTTTTTCAGATCTGTGGTTTGCAGAAAGGAGCATGGTCACAAGAATGAAAGCTAAATTTGCATCCGTTCCCTACCTCGTCTGGATAGTGATCTTTACCATTATCCCGATGCTGTTGATTATCGTTTTTGCCTTCACCTCCCCGGAGGGGAGCTTTACCATCGCCAACATCTCCGCCGTCGGGCGCTATACCGATGTGATTATGAAATCCATCTGGCTGGCGGCGGTGGCAACGGCCGTTTGCCTCTTGCTTTCTTATCCGTTCGCCTATATCCTCTCCCGCCGTCCGGCGCGCCAGCAGCAGGTCTCGCTGATGCTCATCATGCTGCCGATGTGGATGAGCTTCTTACTGCGTACCTTCGCTTGGATGACGCTGCTGGAAAAGACCGGCCTTATCAACCGGATGCTGGGCGTTTTCGGCGTTGGGCCGCTGGAGATGATCAACACCTCCGGCGCGGTCGTGCTCGGCATGGTGTATAACTACATGCCGTTTATGATCCTGCCGCTGCACTCGGTCATGATGAAGATCGACAATTCGATCATCGAGGCCGCGCAGGATCTGGGCGCGAGCCCGATGCGCGTCTTTTTCCGGGTGGTGCTGCCGCTCTCCTTCCCCGGCGTTTCCAGCGGGATAACGATGGTGTTCGTCCCGGCGGTCAGCACCTTCATCATCTCCCGCATGCTCGGCGGCGGCTCGAACCTGATGATCGGGGATCTCATCGATATGCAGTTTTTGGGCAACGCCTATAACCCCCACCTGGGCTCGGCGATTTCGCTGGTGCTCATGGTGATCATCCTGCTGTGCATGAGCATTATGAACCAATTTGATGATGATGTGGACATGGAAGGGGCGATCCTATGAACCGCCACAAGGGGCTTTCCCGCGCTTACACCGCCGTCGTCCTGGCGTTTCTCTATCTGCCGATCCTGGTATTGATTGTATTTTCGTTTAATAAAAACAAGTCGCGCGGCGCCTGGACCGGGTTTACGCTGGACTGGTACCGCAAGCTCTTCACCAACGACATGATTCTTACCGCCTTCATGAACACCCTTATCGTTGCGGTTGTCTCTTCAATTTTTGCGACGGTGATCGGCACGGCGGCGGCCATCGGCATCAACAGCATGAACCGCTGGATGAAAAAGTCCTTGCGCACCCTGACCTATATCCCGATCATGTCGCCGGAGATCATCATGGGCGTTTCGCTCATGCTGCTGTTCGTCTTTCTGCGCACCGAGCTGGGGCTGCCGCTGGAGATGGGGCTGTGCACCCTCATCCTCTCGCACATCACCTTTAATATCCCTTATGTGATCTTCAACGTCCTCCCCAAGCTGCGCCAGATGGATAAATATGCCTATGACGCGGCGCTCGATCTCGGCTGCAACCCCTGGCAGGCGTTTTATAAGGTGGTCATTCCGGAGATTATGCCGGGCATTACCGCCGGTTTCCTGATGGCTGTCACCTATTCGCTGGATGATTTCGTGATCAGCTATTTTACCGCCGGTCCTACCTCCCAAACGCTGCCGCTGGCCATCTGGGGACAGCTGCGCCGGCGCGTTTCTCCGGAGATGAACGCTCTTTCGGCCATCGTCTTTGTGGTGGTGCTGGCTTTGCTGGTGGCCGGGAATTTCTCGGCTATCCGCCGCGAGAACCGGGACAGAAAGGCGGTGGGCAGATGAAAAGGGAAAAATCATCCTCCGACGTCCTTTGGAGCTGCTTTTTGCTGCGCAGCTGCGCCGGCGTCCAGGGAGGCTTTGCGCCTACCGGCGGGTGGAGAATGCCGGCGGGATCCGGCCGGGGACGCTCGGTGCTTCAGCGTTCGCTTTCGCTGCTGCTGTCCGGCCTCTGCTGCCTGGCGCTGCTCTCCCTTCCCGTCCGGGCCGAAGAGGAGACGGGCTTTGATCTGGACTACTATGGCCGCTTCCGGGGGCAGAACCTTTCGATCAACGTTTTCAACTGGGGCGAGTATATCTCCGACGGGTCGGACGGTTCGCTCAACGTCAACAAGGCGTTTGAGGAGCTGACCGGCATCACCGTCAACTATGCGACCTTTGCCACCAACGAGGAGCTCTATTCCAAGCTCAAGGGCGGCGGGGCGCGGTATGACATCGTTATCCCCTCCGATTACATGGTGGCGCGGATGATCGAGGAGGGGATGCTGGAACCGCTGGATTTTGCGAACATCCCCAATTTTGAAAATATCTATCCGCAGTACCGGAACCCGGAATACGACCCGGAGAACCTCTATTCGGTGCCCTATACCGCCGGAACGGTCGGCATTATCTATAACACGACGCGGGTACAGGAGCCGGTGGAGAGCTGGGGGATCCTCTGGGATGAACGCTACAGCGGGGATATTCTGATGTTTTCCAACTCCCGCGACGCCTTCGGCGTTGCGGAAAAATACCTCGGCTTCTCGCTCAACACCACCGATCCGGCGGAATTGACCGCCTGCGCGAACCTGCTGCTGGAGCAGAAGCCGCTGGTGCAGGCGTATGTTATGGACGAGATTTTCGATAAGATGATCTCCGGCGAGGCGGCCATTGCGCCCTACTATGCGGGCGATTACCTCACAATGGCCGATACCAACGAGGATTTGGCCTTCTCCATTCCGAAGGAGGGAACCAACCTGTTTGTGGATGCTATCTGCATCCCAAAGGGTGCGCAGCAGAAGGAGGCGGCCGAAATGTACGTCAACTTCATGTGTGAGGGAACGGTAGCGGCCGATAACATTACTTATATCGGCTATACCACCCCCAATTCTGCGGCCTATGCGCTGCTGGATCCAGAAATCCAGGAGGATCCGGTCAGCTATCCGCCCGCGGAGGTGCTGGAGAATACCGAGCCGTTCCTTGCCTTGGACCAGGAAACGGGCCTCTTGCTGGACAGCCTTTGGACTGAGGTGCTTACCACCGACAGCGGCTATAACAAATGGGCGATGCCGGTGTTTGTGGTTGTAGCGGTGGCGCTCTCCATTTCATTAACGCTGGTCAGGCGCTGGCGCAAAAAGCGCGATCAGTTTAAATAAAGCCCTTTCGCCGCTTGAGGGCTTGCTTGCAGAAAAGGGAGCCGCCTGCAAAGGCGCGAGGAACGTAAGGTTCTTTTCGCGTTTTGCAGGCGGCTCCTCTTTTTTCGCCGCACAAAAAACGGTTCCGCTATAGCGGCTGCCGGCGCGGAAAATAAAGAGCAGATGCGTCCAATCTGTTAAAACTTTGCGATCCCTGCCCGCGGTGTTGACAGAAGGACGAAAAAAGGTTAATATTGTTAACAATGTTCGTTTTAATAGGGAAGAATCAGCGATTGGAAAGGGGAGAGCGTTCCGCTTCAGGAGGCTCTCTCCCCTGATTTTATAGAAAGGTATGGTTTTACATATGCAGTATCCAAGCGGTATACACTTAATGGAGGTGTTCGGCCTTCTGCGCTATATGCGGGATCTATTTCCGCCGAAAATGCCGCTGCCTATCTGCGAGTGCATGCTGCTGCAAGCGATTTCGGAAACGGAGGGCGGCGGACAGAAGGGCCGGAGGGTTTCGGAGCTGGGCGCGCAGATTCACATGGCGATGCCGGCTGCCTCTCGGATCCTCGGTTCCTTCGAACAGAAGGGGCTGATCGTCCGCCGGATCGACGAGGGCGATCGCCGCGCGGTCTATATCCGCTTAACGCCGGAGGGAGAGCAGAAGCTGGAAGAGATCCGGCGTTTTGTATATGCCCATTTGGACGGTATTGCGCAGCAGTTTGGGGAGGAGAATATCTGCGCCCTTGAAAAGCTGCTGCGCCAGCTGCTGGGACTGATTCCCGGACACACGGGGAAGGAGAAGGGTTAATGCGTTTGGTTTTTCGTTATCTCAAGCCTTACCGACTCATGGCGGCTCTCTGCATCCTGCTGCTTTTTACCCAGGCTATCTGCGATCTGAGCCTTCCGGGGCGGATGTCGCAGATCGTAAACGTGGGTATCCAGCAGGGAGGGATTGACGAGCCGCTCCCCGAAGCGTTGAGCGCCCCGGCGATGGAGCTGGTTTCTGCCGCGGCCGGGGAGGAGGCCGCAGCCTTCCGCGCCGCTTATGGGCCGGCCGGAGAGAAGGAGGCGGCGCGCTATCCTTATGCGGGGGAAATCTATCTTCTGCGGGAGGAAAGCGGCGGCGCGGAAGCCGCCTACCGCCGGGCCGCCGCCGCGCTCATGGCCTCCCAGCCCGCGGATACCGCCGCGCTCTATGCGGCGGGAGTACCCTCCGGCGGCGCGGGGGCGGGAGACGGGAACAGCGCCGTGCGGCTCACCCGCCTTCTCTACAGCGAGCTGGGGATGGATCTCGGCTGGCGGCAGACCTCCTCCATCCTGTGGATTGGTTTGCAAATGCTGCTGCTGACCCTGGCGGGCGCGGCGGCTGCTATCGGCGTTGGCTTCTGCGCCGCGCGGATTGCGGCGGGCTGTGCGCGCAGCATCCGGCACGATGTTTTCAGCCGGGTGGAGAGCTTTTCCGGGGCGGAATTTGACCGGTTCTCCACCGCCTCGCTCATCACCCGCACAACCAACGACGTCAGCCAGGTGCAGGGCTTAATCATGATGGGGCTGCGGATGGTGTGCTATGCGCCGATCATGGGGATCGGCGGCGTCGTTATGGCGCTGAGTTCGAGCGTTTCGATGAGCTGGATCATTGCGCTGGGGGTCCTTATCCTCGTTGGGATGATTATGCTGGTTAACGCGATTGTCCGCCCGCGCTTCCAGCGCATGCAGAAGCTGACGGACCGGCTCAACCTGGTTGCGCGCGACAACCTGAGCGGCATGCTGGTGGTGCGCGCCTTCGGCGCCCAGAAGCTGGAGGAGAAGCGCTTTGAAACGGCGAACCGGGATCTCACCGGCAACCAGCTTTTTGTCAACCGGCTGATGAGCTTTATGATGCCGGCCACGATGCTCTTGATGAATGGGATTCAACTGATCATCGTCCTGGTGGGCGCCCGCCAGATCGGGCAGTCCGCCCTTCAGGTCGGCGATATGATGGCCTTTATGCAGTATGCCATGCAGATCGTGATGGCCTTCTTAATGATCTCGATGATCTTCATCATGCTGCCGCGCGCCGCCGTTTCGGCCGAACGGCTGGACGAAGTGATGGAAACGGCCCCCTCTATCCGCGACCCGGAGAACCCCCGCACGCTGGGCGGCCGGGCGAAAGGGGAAATCCGCTTTGAAAATGTCTCCTTCCGTTACCCCGGCGCCGAGGACGATGTGTTAGCCGGCGTCAGCTTCACCGCCCGCCCCGGCCAGACGACCGCCTTCATCGGGGCGACCGGGTCGGGGAAATCGACCCTCGTCAGCCTCATCCCGCGTTTTTATGAGGCGACACAGGGCCGCATCCTGCTGGACGGGGTGGATATCCGGGAGCTGCGGCAGCAGGAGCTGCGGAAAAATATCGGCTTTGTCCCGCAGAAGGGGGTGCTCTTCAGCGGGGACGTTGCCTCCAACCTGCGCTATGGCGCGCCGGAGGCCGGGGATGGGGAACTGGAAGAGGCGGCGGCGGTGGCGCAGGCCGGGGAATTTATCGCCGCGGCGGGCGGGCTGCACGCCCCCATTGCGCAGGGCGGCTCGAACGTTTCGGGCGGGCAGAAACAGCGTCTGGCGATCGCGCGCGCCCTGGCGCTGAAGGCCCCGGTTTATATCTTTGACGACAGCTTTTCCGCCCTGGACTTTAAGACCGACGCCGCTTTGCGGCGCGCCCTGCACGCCTATACCGGCGAGAGCACCGTTTTGATCGTCGCCCAGCGGGTGAGCACCATTATGAACGCCGGGCAGATCATTGTGCTGGAGGATGGGCGCATTGCGGGGATGGGAACGCACCGGGAGCTGTTGAAGAGCTGCCCGGCTTACCAGGAGATTGCCCGCAGCCAGCTTTCAGAGGAGGAATTGGCATGAGCAGACATGGACACGGCCCCTCCGGGCCGCCCATACGGAAGGCCAAGGACTTTAAAGGCAGCTTAAAGCAGCTCGTCCGTTATCTGGCGCGCTACCGGGTGCGGATTATCATTGTGATGCTGTTTGCAATGGCCTCAACGGTTTTTTCGATCTATGGGCCGAAGATCCTTGGCGAAGCGACCACCGAGATCTTTAACGGCGTAATGGCGCACATCTCCGGCGCGGGGGGCGGAATCGACTTCGCCCGTCTGGGACAGATCCTTCTCTTCCTGCTGATCCTCTATCTCGTCAGCGCCGGCTTCTCCTACCTGCAATCGTTCATCATGGCGGGCGTTTCCACGCGGATCACCTATTCGCTGCGCGGCGAAATCCAAACGAAGATCGGGCGGATGCCGCTCTCCTACTTCGACCGGGTCAGCCACGGCGAGGTGCTCTCGCGCATTACCAACGATGTGGATACCCTCAGCCAGACGTTGCAGCAGTCGATTACCCAGATAATCACCTCGCTGACCTCCTTCGTCGGCATCCTGTACATGATGCTGACCATCTCCTGGCAGCTCACGCTGGTGGCGCTGTGCACCGTTCCGGCTTCCATGGCGTTTGTTTCGTTCATCGTGCGCCGTTCGCAGAAATATTTTGTCCGCCAGCAGGAGTATCTCGGCCATGTCAACGGCCACATTGAAGAGCTGTATGGCGGGCATACGGTTATGAAGGCGTTCTGTGGGGAGGAGGCTTCCATCCGGCAGTTCGATGCGCTGAACGAAACCCTCTATACCACCGCTTGGAAATCCCAATTCCTCTCGACCCTGATGCACCCGGTCATCAACCTCGTTTCCAACATCGGCTATGTGGTGGTCTGCATTCTGGGCGGCTGGCTGGCCGCGGCGGGGAGCCTCACCGTCGGCGGGATACAGGCGTTTATTCAATATGTGCGCCAGTTTAACCAGCCCATCGCCCAGCTGGGCAACATCTCCAACGTTTTGCAGCAGACGGCCGCCGCGGCCGAGCGGGTGTTTGAATTTCTGAATGAGCCGGAGGAGGAGCCGGATCATCCGCGGGTCCATTTGGAGGGCCCGGAGGAGAGCCGGGTGAAAATCGAGGGACGGGTAGAGTTCCAGCATGTCCGCTTTGGCTACACGCCGGAGAAGGTTGTTATCCACGATTTCAGCGCCCGGATAGAACCCGGACAGAAGGTGGCGATTGTCGGCCCGACCGGCGCGGGGAAAACCACGATGGTCAAGCTCTTAATGCGCTTTTATGAGGTCGGCGGCGGCGCTATCCGCATTGACGGCCACGATATCCGCGATTTTACCCGCGACGAGGTGCGTTCCCTCTTTGGAATGGTGTTGCAGGACACCTGGCTTTACAGCGATACCATCCGGGAAAATATCCGCTATGGCCGGCCCGATGCGTCCGATGAAGAGGTAGCGGCGGCCGCCAGAGCTGCGCAGGCCGACCACTTTATCCGCACCCTGCCCGGCGCTTACGACATGGTGCTCAACGAGGAGGCCAGCAACGTTTCGCAGGGGCAGAAGCAGCTTTTGACCATTGCGCGCGCCATCCTTTCCGAGCCGAAGATTTTGATTCTGGATGAAGCGACCAGTTCGGTCGATACCCGCACCGAGCTGCTCATACAGAGGGCGATGGATAACCTCATGCGGGGACGCACCAGCTTCATCATCGCCCACCGGCTTTCCACCATCCGCGACGCCGATCTCATCCTCTGCATGCGCGGCGGCGACATTGTGGAGCAGGGCTCTCATGAGGAGCTCCTGCGCCGCGGCGGGTTCTATGCGGAGCTCTATCAAAGCCAGTTTGAACGCCCGTCGCAGGGCGCTGGGGAAGCTGCAAAATGAAATCATTTTGCAGCGCGCCCTTCCTACAGGCCGAAGGAGCGACTCGCCGGATGTCTTTTACAGGCTGGGGATACGTTGTTTGACAGCCTGTTCCATTTTGCAGCGCGCCCCAATTCGTTCTTTGTAGGAGGATACACATGAAAACGATGATTTTATATGCCTCGACCCACCACGGGAACACCGAACGGGTCGTTAGGGCGGCGGCGGAAATCCTTGCGGCGGATGTGGCGGATATCGTCAAGGCCAGCCCGCCGGACCTCTCCGGCTATGACTGCATCGGTCTCGCCTCCGGCATCTACTTCGGCGCTTTTCACGAAAAAATCCGCGTATGGATAAGCGGCGCTGCGTTTGGGCCGCGGCAAACGGCCTTTTTGATCTACACGTGTGGAATAAACTATACGGATTATACCAAAAGTATCCAAAAACAACTCAAAGAGAAGGGGATCTCCTGTGTGGGGAGCTTTTCGTGCAGGGGATATGATACCTTTGGAATTTTCGGAAGGCTGGGTGGGATTGCCAAGGGCCGTCCCAGCGATCGGGATCTGGAAAAAGCGAAAGCATTTGCCCGGAGTCTCCTGTAAGGGGAAGAAACGGCGGACGGGCTGCGAGGGAGAAAGGCGGTAAAGCCGGATGGAGATCCGTTTTTTAGGGCACAGCGGTTTTCTGGTAGAAACGGGAGATCGGCTGTTGATTTTTGACGATGCGTTGGAGGGACCGTCGGATGGTTCTCTGGAGGAGGGGGTGATCCCTCCCTCCCTTCTGGATGGGCGGGAAACGTTGGTTTTTGTTTCGCACTGGCACAGCGATCACTTTAACCCGGCTATCTTCCAGTGGCGGGCGGAGGGGAGAAGGATCGCCTATCTGCTCTCCAAGGATTGCCGGGTTCAAAAATACCAGGGGGAGGATATCCTCCGGCTGGGGGCTAATCAAAGCCTTGTGCTGAACGGGGTGGAGGTGCGTACCCTTCGTTCGACCGACGAGGGGGTAGCCTTTCTGGTCAAGACCGGCGGACGGACGCTGTACCATGCGGGGGATCTCAATTGGTGGCACTGGGAGGGGGAACCGGAGGAATTGAACCGGCAGATGGCCCGGCGTTACCAGGCGGAGATTGAAAAGCTAAAGGGAGAACCGATCGATCTGGCCTTCCTTCCGTTGGATCCGCGGCAGGGTTCCGCCTATCTTCTTGGCTTGGATGCGTTTATGCGTACCCTCCAGGTGGAAAAGGCTATTCCTATGCACTTCTGGGATCGCTATGAGGTTTTTGACCAGATCGCCGCCGATCCGCGTTCGGCCCCTTACCGGGAGAAGATCCTGCGCCTTACCCGGCGGGGGGAACGGATCCTGCTGCCATAGGAGGGAAAGAGCGCTTTTTCTGCACAACAAGAGGCTATAAAAAACGCAAAGCGTTTTTTATAGCCTCTTGTTGTTGGGCGGCCGGCGGGGACCTTTCCGGTAGCCCTTTACCAGCCCTGGGGCGTTTTCGGGATGCTTTCGAATATAGAAGAAGCCGCGATCGCTCACGATGAGCTGTACGGGGCGGTCAAACCGCCCATGCGGGAGCTGGCGGCGGATATCCGCCGAATAGATAAGCCCAATGCGCGTGCCGGTGTAGCCGCTTAGAAAGCGGTCGTAGTAACCGCCGCCATAGCCGAGCCGGTAGCCGGAGCGGTCATAAGCGAGCGCGGGCACGAGGCAGATACTGTTTTCATAACGGACGAGCTTCTCGCAGTCGGTTTTGGGTTCCAGGAGGCCGTAGGATCCGGGTTCCAGGTCCTCCAGCGAACGGATGTAGTAAAAATCCATCAGCCGGGTTCCCGGCAGGCAGCGCGGGAGGGCCACCCGTTTCCCGTGCGCCAGCGCATGGCGGATGATCCCCAGCGTATCCACCTCGATGGCGGTGGACATATAGAGGATCACCGTTTTGGCGCGCTGGTATTGGTGCAGGCGCAGCACATTCCCGCGGATCAGCCGGTCCAGCCGTTCCTTTCCGGCCGGTTCGAGCGAGCGGCGGCGCTGCTTAATGGCGGCGCGCAGCTCGTTTTTAAAAATACGAATATCCCCTACCGGCACTGGATCGCCGCCTTTATGCGGGCGGCTTCCTCCGAACCGGCCAGCGCTTCCACCAGACAGAGGCCAAATTCGGCGGCTACGCCCATCCCCTTAGCGGTGATGAGCTTCCCGTCACGCTCCACCGGCGCGCCGGTGACGGCAGCACCCTTCAGATAGCTTTCAAAGCCGGGGAAACAGGTGGCCCGTTTGCCGCTTAGCAGTCCCATCCGTCCGGGAACGGAGGGGGCCGCGCAGATAGCGCCCACATAAAGCCGCCGCTCGAAGGCCAGCTCCAGATAGCGCGCTACCAGAGGGCTGTTCGCCAGGTTTTCGGTTCCCGGCATGCCGCCGGGCAGGATGACCATCTCCAGCCCCTCGGTGGTCAGCTCTTTCCCCAAGAGATCGCAGACGATGGGGATGCCGTGCGATCCGGTAACGGTTCTTTCGCCGGAAACCGAGACGGTTTTCACCTCGGCGCCAGCGCGCCGCAAAAGATCCAGCGGGACAATAGCCTCCGCTTCTTCAAATCCATCCGCAAGAAACAGGATAATCAATAGCTTCTGCCTCCTTTGTTTTCGCCGGTCTCCCGGCCTGGGGTTCGGTGATTCATGCTTGCTTCGCCGCATCCGAGCGGATGGGATGGTAGCGCCTGCGCATCTCCTGCGCCCGGCCGCAGCTCATCTTTCCTTCCGGACAGCTCCCGCACACGCAGGGCGGTCCGGCATGCTCAAACAGAATGGGAGCAGTCCCGCGCACCAGGCGGAGCATCTCGTCGGCCACCGCATGGATCTCCCACTGGGCGCGGTTACAGCAGCGGTGCCGGAAAAAGTTATAGAGGCTGCGCGTGTTCATCGTTACCACCATCCGGGTGTCGCAGGCGTTCGGGAGGACAAAGCGGGCGTCCTCCCCGGCGAGCTTGTCTGCGCGCTTATGCGCCTCCTTCTCCGGAACGCCCTCCGCTATCAGCTCGGCCGCGCGCTGGGGGGCGAGAAGCCCGGCGATTTTCTGGTAGCTTTCGCGGCATTGCTCAATGCAGCGCGCATATTCTGCGGCGGCTTCGGCGTTGGCGGCGATAGCGGGTGGAACAACCGTTTGGAACCCGCTCATATCGACATACCGCTGGCTTTGAACGCTGTAGGAGGCGATGCGGTGGCGGGTGATCTGCGCGAGAAAGGCGCGGGAAACCCCTTCGATTCCAAAGGTAAAGCTGACGTGCTCCAGCGGGCTTTCATGTCCGAGCGAGAGCAGCATGCGGACAAAGTCCTCCGCCTTTTGGTCGTCCAGGTTGTCCAGCAGGGTAGGGATGTCCGATTTGGAATAGCAGAGCTTGGCGGCGGCCGCAATGGTCCGCACCGGGTCGGGGGTATGAGAAATCAGAGTGACCGTTGGCATGGGGGTCTTTCCTTTCTGGGGGCCGCGCCCCAGGGGCGGGCCGGTATTTACCGCAGCGCTTCCGCCTGCTCGCGGACATAACGCAGCCGGGCGGGGATATCGATGTTTTGAGGGCACTTGGGCAGGCAGGCGCCGCACTGAACGCAGCGATCGATCCCTTTCCCGTTTTCGGCGGCCTTCTCATACCAGGCGAGGTAGTCCTCCTTGCCGCCGACGAGCCGGAAGCGGTTGTAGCGCCAGAACTGTTCGGGAATGTCGGTCCCGGACGGGCACTCCATGCAGTAGCGGCAGCGGGTGCAGGGAATCTCATAGCGTTCGCGCAGCCGGTCGCGCACCGCGTCGACAGCGGCGCTCTCCGCCTCGCTCAACGGTTCGTTGACGCTGAAGGTCTCGATGTTTTCGCGCAGCTGCTGCATGTTGGACATACCGCTCAAAACAACGGCGACCTGCGGGAACTGGGCGATCCAGCGCAGCGCAAAGGAGGCTTGGGTCCGGCCGGGAGCGGCCGCAGCGAGCGGGGCGGCAATATCCTCCGGGAGCTGGGCCAGCAGCCCGCCGCGCACCGGCTCCATAACGGTGACGGGGATTCCCTTCTTTTCGATCTCTTCATAGAGCTCGCGGCCCTGCTGCAAATCCCAATCGAAGTAGTTGAGTTCTACCTGGGCGAGATCCCAGCGGTAGCGGTTGACAAATTCGCCGAAGAAGGCGGGCGTGTCGTGGAAGGAGAAGCCAAGGAAGCGGATGCGTCCTTCCTCGTGCATCCGCTGCAAAAACCCATAGACGTCGAATTTTTTAATCTTTTCATCCTTCTCCCGGTGGTTTACGCCGTGGATAAAGTAGAAATCGAAGTAATCGACGCCGCAGCGGGCGAGCTGCTCGCGGAACACCCGATCCAGATCCGCCTCACAGTGGATCTCGCCCAGCGGCATTTTATCGACCAGGATGTAGGATTCGCGCGGGTAGCGGCGAAGCACCTGCCCAAGCGCCCGCTCGCTCTGGCCGCCGTGGTACATGTAAGCGGTGTCAAAATAGTTTACGCCATTGTCCATCGCATAATCCACCATTTGCTGAAACTCTTCCATGTTAATCGAGGCGGGGGCTCCCGGATCGGTCAACGGGAGCCGCATACAGCCAAAGCCAAGGCGGGGAAGCCGGATCCCCAAGGAAGGAGGGGTGGTGTATAACATTGCCGTCATCCTTTCTAAATTGCCGCTTAGACGGGCGGCGCTTATCCAGTTTCCCCTATTATAACAGTTAGAGGGCGCTCTAAGTCAAGCGGTATGCCGGTTCAGAGCGTCAGCGTCCGGATTTTCTCCTTGAGGGAGGGGATCGCCTGGGGAGCGACCGACAGGCTGCGCACGCCGAGCCCCAGGAAGGTTTCGCAAAGCTGAGGATCGGCGGCGGCCTCTCCGCAGATGCACAGCGGGATCCCGGCCCTTTCCGCCCCCTGCGCCGCCATACCGATCAGCCTGAGAACGGCTGGATGGGCAACGTCGATGAGCTCCGGGAGGGTTTCGCTCTGCCGGTCGACCGCCAGGGTATATTGCGTCAGATCGTTGGTGCCGACGTTGAAAAAGTCCGATACCTTTGCCAGCTCTCCGGCAATCAGGGCGCTGGCGGGGGTTTCAATCATAGCGCCGACGGGCAGGGCGGAATCAAAGGGGAGGCCCGCATGGGAGAGCTCCTCCATCGCCTGCCGGACTGCCTGCCGGAAGGCTTCCATTTCCTTCACGGATGTTACCATCGGAGCCATCAGGCGCGCGGGGCCGAAGGCCGAGGCGCGCAGCACCGCCCGCAGCTGGGGCATCAGCAGCTCGCGGCGGCGCAGAAGCAGCCGGAGCCCGCGCATGCCGAGCGCCGGGTTGCGCTCGGCCGGCAGCTGTAGCCATCCGGTCGATTTATCCGCGCCCAGATCCAGAGAACGGAAGGTCACGGGCCGGCCGCCCATCCGCTCAATGACCGCGCGGCAGGCGGCAAACTGCTCCTCCTCGCCGGGACACCGTTCCCAGAAAAGGCCCTCGGTGCGCATGAGGCCGATCCCCTCGGCTCCAAAGGAGAGCGCGCCGTCGGTGTCCCGCGGGGTAGAGATGTTGGCTAACAGGGTAATGCGGGAGCCGTCCCGCGTTTGGCAGGGGAGGTGGGAGAGCGCATGGATATGGGCGGTCCGTTTGCGCTCTTCTCTCATGATATCCTCTTCCGTCTTGGGATCGGGATCGATGAAGAGGAGGCCCCGGTAGCCGTCCAGCAGCACGCGCCTGCCATGATACAGCGAGAGATCGGAGTGGATTTCGGTGACGGCCGGAAGCCCCAGCGTGCGGGCGAGGATGGCGGCATGCGATAGCGAGCTGCCCAATTGGGTGGCGAAACCCAGAATCCCTAGGTGCATCAGATTGACCGTTTCGCTGGGGGTTAGCTCCCGTGCGGCGATGACCGAGGGGCCGTCCGGCAGGCTGCCCACCGGGCGGCTGCCGGTCAACAGGGCTATCAGGCGATCGGCGGCGTCCTGCATATCGGCCGCCCTGGCCTGCATATAGTCGCTGGGCGTGTTTCGGATCATGTCGGCAAGCTGCGCCGCCGCCTGCTGAACGGAATAGGCCGCATCCCAACCGTCCTCCTGAATGGCTCGCTTTACCGGCTCTAAAAAATCGGGATCGGCCAGCAGGATCCGCTGCACCTTAAAGATGTCGGCTTCCTCCTTGCAGGCCCGCTCAAGGGCGGCGCGGCAAAGCGCCTCCAATTCGCTGTCCGCATCCAGGCAGGCGCTGTGAAACCGTGCAAGCTCCTCCCCGGCGCTGCCCTGGGCGCGGGGAGATAAAGCGCGCAATTGCTTTTCCTGAAAAAGAAGGCGGCCCAAAGCCACGCCGTTGCTGGCTGCCGTTCCTGTTAATGTGATCAACTGGACTCTCCTCTCTCAGAAGATTCGGTTTCAGCCCCCAATGTGATTGATCATGCTGGCCAGATAACCGGCGCCGAATCCGTTGTCGATATTCACAACGCTGACTCCGCTCGCGCAGGAGTTCAGCATAGAGAGCAGTGCGCTCAAGCCCCCAAAGTTGGCCCCATAGCCGACGCTGGTCGGTACGGCGATAACCGGGCAGTCCACTAAGCCCCCCAGCACGCTGGCTAACGCCCCCTCCATCCCGGCGACGGCGACGACCACCCGCGCGCTCATGATAACGTCCATCTTGGCAAGCAGGCGGTGCAGCCCGGCAACGCCGACGTCATAGAGCCGTTCTACCCGGTTGCCGAGCGCCTCAGCGGTGAGGGCGGCCTCTTCGGCCACCGGCAGATCGCTGGTGCCGCCGGTGGCGACCGCCACGATGCCGCGCCCGGTAATCTCTGTATCCGGCCCGACGATCCCAACGCGGGAAACCGGATCATAGCGCATTGGAAGCAACCGGCCGGCCTCTTCCGCCTTTTCGGGATCCATCCGGGTGATCAGGATGTTTTTTCCGCCCTTTTCGAGCATGGCCGAAGCGATGCCGGCAATCTGCGCGGCGCTTTTGCCCGCGCCGTAGATCACCTCGGCAGCTCCCTGCCGCAGCGCGCGGTGATGATCAATCTTGGCATAGCCCAGATCCTGGAAGGGCTCCATTTTTAACTGGAGCACGGCTTGTTCCGGCGTGAGCTCTCCCGATTGAACGCGTTCCATGATATTTAATATGCGCTCCTGTTCCAATATAACCCCTTCTCTCGGCTGACATGCTACCAGCTTATAATAGCGCGGCGGATTTGTCAATTCCCCCCAGCGCGAAAGTTGTAGAAAGGGGGAGCGGGATGGGGGAAAACCGCCCGGTAAGGCCGGAGATTCGCTTGAGGGAGGGAAATGGGGAGCCGCCGCGGGGACGGCGCGGCCGCTCTTTGCCGGGAACGGCTGTTTTTCGGTAAATTTGCGGTTGACAGGGCTTTGGAAAAGGGCTATTCTCTTGTTAAGTACCTAAGCGCTGGTGTGGATAGATACTTATTCAAAAAGTAACGGGAGGCGGATGCAGAATGGAAGGGACCATGAAGGTAGCGGTCATGACCGGCATTGGGAAAATCGATTATGAGACCAGGCCGATTCCTCAGCCGAAGGCGGGAGAGGTGCTCGTCAAGCTGGAGTATGTCGGGATATGCGGATCGGATCTGCACTACTACGAGAGCGGGCGGATCGGGGGCTTTATCGTAGAGCCGCCGTTTGTGCTCGGCCATGAGCCGGGCGGCACGGTGGTGGAGGTAGGCGAAGGCGTTACCCATCTCAAGGCAGGGGACCGCGTGGCGCTCGAACCGGGCAAGACCTGCGGACACTGCGAATTTTGCCGTACGGGACGCTACAACCTTTGCCCCGACGTTATTTTCTTCGCCACTCCGCCGGTGGACGGGGTGTTTTCGGAATACGTCGCGCATGAGGCGGGGCTGTGCTTCAAGCTCCCGGAGAATGTGAGCACGATGGAGGGCGCGCTCATCGAGCCGCTGGCCGTCGGCTTCCATGCGGCGCGCCAGGGCGGAGCCGAGGCGGGCCAGACGGCCGTTGTCACCGGCGCGGGCTGCATCGGCCTGGTGTCGATGATGGCGCTCAAGGCGATGGGCGTTTCGCGCGTTTATGTTTCGGATGTGATGGAGAAGCGGCTGGAGAAGGCGCTGGAGCTGGGGGCGGATGGCGTCGTCAACGCCCGGAAAGAGGACACGGTGGAGGCGGTGAACCGGCTGACCGGCGGTGCGGGCTGCGACCTGGTCATTGAGACGGCCGGCGCCGAGATCACCACTCGCCAGGCGATCGCCATGACCAAGAAGGGCGCGACCATTGTCCTGGTGGGCTACAGCGCGACCGGCGAGCTGACCCTTCCGGTCAGCACGGCGCTCGATAAGGAGCTGACCTTTAAAACGGTTTTCCGTTACCGCCACATCTACCCCATGGCGATTGAAGCGGTGGCGCAGGGGAAGGTGAACCTGAAAGGGATTGTGACCAACTTCTTTGATTTTAACGATCTACAGAACGCGATGGATCAGAGCGTGAGCGATAAGGCGAATATTGTAAAGGCGGTTGTGAAGATTTCTTAAAGCCGGTTTTCCGGGAAGAGGATACAAAGTAAAAAAGGGGCGCGGGAAAGTATGAAAAGGGCTTTGCCGCGCCCTTTCGGATCTCTGATTTTGAAAGGAGGGGACGGGATATTCGCTTTAACGCTCGGTGGAAAACAAGGGAACCGTTGCAGAGCGGCCGTTCGTGTCAAACAGCCTACCGCGTAACCAGCCGGGAGGGCGTTCGGTACTTTTTGCGGATAATGCCGGAAGAAGAAAGCGCGGGCTGCCGGGAAAGGTTTCGCATGCAGAAGGCGGCGGCAGCCTCCGGCGTCCCCGTCTGCCAGCCGGTGGAGATGGGGGAATGTGAGGAGGGCGTTTATATTCTCCAGTCCTGGATAGAGGGGGAGAAGGTGGAAACGGCGCTTCCTTCCCTTTCCGATGCGGAGCAATATGCCTGCGGATTAGAAGCCGGCCGGATTCTGAAGGCCCTGCATGCCCTCCCTGTGCCGGAGGATATGCCGGATGGGGAGGCCCGCTGGAACGCCAGGATAGACAGGCTTCTCGAAGCATGCCGCGGGTGTCCGGCCCGGCTGGAGGGCGCAGAGCAGCTTTTCACCTATATCGAGGCAAACCGCAGCCTGTTAAAAGGGAGGCCCCGGCGCTTTCAGCATGGGGCTTATCATACCGGCAGCCTGATGCTGGAAAACGGGAGGCTGGCGGCCGTAGGCTTTGAGCGCTGCGGCTATGGCGACCCGTGGGAGGACTTTGGCTGCATGGCGCGGATCGTCAAGGTCTCTCCGCGGTTTGCTTCCGGTCTCGTAAACGGTTATTTTACAAACGGGGTACCGCTCCTGTTTTGGAAGCTGCTGGCCCTTTATAGCGCCTATCGCGCCCTTTCCGGCCTTCTCCAGCCGCTTTCTTCCGGCGGGGGAGCGGCGGAGGCGGCGGATATCCTGGGCTGGCATGACGGCATGCGCAGCCCTATCCCCTCCTGGTATTTTAAAGGGTATTATCTGCAAACCATTGACGGACGGCCCTATAAGCTGAAGGCCCCCTTTGATTTTAGCTTCTTAGCATCCTATGGCAGGGTGTTCAAGGTGTTCGACGATCAGGATTCCGGCAACATCTGCTTTGGAACCGAGAGGGAGGGACAGCGGTATTTTATCAAATTTGCAGGCGCGCCCACAGAGGCTTATGACGGTACGGCCGAAGATGCTGTCCGGCGGCTGAAGGCCGCTCTGCCGGTCTACCGCGACCTGAGCGGTTCGGGCCTGGAGCAGTTTGTGCAGGCGGAGGAAACCGGCGGCGGGTACGCGCTGATCTTCCGGTGGGCGCAGGGAAGCTGCATGGGCCGGGCCTACCCGGCGGCGCACCGGCGGTTCATGAGCCTGCCGGTAAAGGCGCGGCTCAAGGTGTTTCGGGATATTCTGGTTTTCCTTGAACATGTCCACGCCTGCGGATATGTTGCGGTGGATTTCTATGACGGAAGTATCCTGTATGACTTTGAAACGGAGAAAACCACCGTCTGCGACATCGATTTTTTCCGGAAAAAGCCCTGTATAAACGATATGGGGCGCATGTGGGGCAGCGGGAGGTTCATGTCTCCGGAGGAATACCGGTTGGGCGCGGAATTGAATGAGCGCACCAACGTTTACACCGCCGGAGCCTTTGCTTTCGCGCTGTTTGGCGGCTACAGCCGCAGCCGCGATCGTTGGCCGCTGGGAGAAGCCTCCTACCAGGCGGCGGCCAAGGCAACGGCGGAGGATCCGGGCGGCCGCCAGCCCTCCATCCGGCAGTTTCGGAAGGAATGGGAGAAAGCGTTCCGTTAAAAAAGGATCTGTAAAAACGCTTTGCGTTTTTACAGATCCTTATCTTTAGACGTTCCAGGTAAGGGATACGCCGGGCCGCGCGCACCGGCCAAGCCCTATGCGGCGGCGGACGAAGCCGCAGTCTCTTCTTCCGGCCCGGAGAGCGCTTCTCTCATCCCTTCGGCCCATTCTCCGGCGGTCAGGTCTCCGTTTAAAAGTTCGCTCAACGAGAGGTAGAATTGGTTGAACAGCTCGGTCTCCTCCTCGCCCTTGGCAAAACTGCCGCAGTAGGCGGTGGCGCCGTTTTCTAAGAGCGCCGCCGCCTGTCCGGCATAGCCCTCCAAATGGGAGGCCGATCCCTTCAGCGGCGGAAGGAAGCCGAGCTTATCCGCCATTTCGCCAAGCTGGCTTTCTCCCAGCGCTAGGCTCACCCATCGCATCGCCGCCTCTGGGTTCTGCGCGGCGGCAGGCAGATAGAGGAAGCTCGTCGGCGCGCAGAGCAGGTAAGGCGCTTCTTCGGTGGGGGCTGCCGCTAACAGGATGGGGGAATCTACCGCATATTCTGTTCGCAGCAGATCCATGGCGGCCTCGTCGCCAGGCATGAAAAGGAGCTTGTTCTCTGCAAAGGCGGTGTAGACCGTTTCTAAATCCGCCTGCGGGGCGGCTGTGTAAAGGCAGGGGGCAAGTCCGGCCAGCTTTTCCGCCGCCGTTTGCAACGAGCCGTTTGTCTCCCCGGAGGCTAGGTCCTCCTCGGTCCAATCGGCGGCCGAGAGCCGGAGCTTCCCGCCGCTGACCGCGAAATAGGGGAGGGCGAACGGCTCCAGGCAGGCCGGGAAGTCCTGCGGATAACCGAACAGCGCCGGGCTATCCTCTTTATCCAGAGCCAGCAGCGCTTCTAGGTTCGCCGGCAGCCCCGCCTCTGGAAGATTTTCCTGCTTTATCAACAGGCCGGCCGTTTCATAGGTCATCGGCAGGCCGACGGTTTTTCCCTCGTGAACCGCTTCGGGCGCGGAGAGCATCCCATCATAGAAGGGCAGCAGACCGCCCGTCCATAGCGAGCTTGCCGCCCTTGCTTCCTCAGAAACCAGGGAATCCAACGCGTAGAGCGCGCCATCCTCTTTCAGCGCCCGGTAGATCCCGCGATCGTTTTCGGGAGAGAGCCAAACGGCGTCGGGCGCGGCGCCGGACAACAAAAGACTCCGCAGCTCTTCCGCGGCGTTTTCCCCCGCGGCGATGAGGGAAGGAGCGAGGCTGTCATCCTCCTGGCGCAGTTTTTCAGCGGCTGAGGCAAAGTAACCGCTGGGATCGTCGGTAAAGAAGGTGACGGCGGCGCGTTCAATAGGTTTCTCTTCTACAATTGTTTCAGGCTCCTGGTTGCGGGTGCTTGCACACCCGGCCAGCAGCAGAAAGGCGGCCAGCAGGCAGGGCAGACGTTTCAGGTTCACAGCGATTCACAGCTCCTTATCGTGGGGAAGGGCTTAACGCCCGGCTTCCCCCTTTTTTAACATAAAAAAGACGGGGATATACATCAGCAAAGCAAAAACGGACAAGAGGAGATTGATAAGAACAATCCCGTCCACCACCTGCGGCGGCAGGCGGGGGAAGAGCACCACCAGAATCATGGATATATAAAAGAAGCAGGTTGCGATTTTTCCAAACCATTTCGCGCTGCCGGGGTGGATATGCCGCCGCAGCAGCAGCAAACCGCCGGTGAGCATGAGCAGCTCCTTGAGCGCGAAGATGAGGAACAGAAAGATAAAGTGGGGATGGCGCAGCGTCAAACAAACGAGGATGGCTAGCTGCGTGAGCTTATCGGCAACCGGATCGAGGATTTTACCCAGGTCGGTAATCTGGTTGAAGCGGCGCGCAATCAGCCCGTCGAGCATGTCGGTCAATCCGGAGGCAATCAGCAGCGCTGAGGAGAGAAGATAGCTTCCTCCGGGTCCGGTTTCCAGGTATGTCCAAATAAAAAGGGGAATAATAGCGATTCTTGCCATTGACAGCAGATTGGGAATGGAGAAGAGCTGTCCGGGAACATTTCGCATGTTGATACTTTCCTTTCCAGGGTGTCGGGAGGGGGGACCGCGCCAAAAAGGCCCCGCCCTGGGGCGCCTCCATTCTAGCATATTTCGCAGCGGCGCGCAACCGGAATCCCGCCGCTTCTTTTAGAGATGCCCGGCTCCTTTTGAACCCGGCGGAAGAGATTATTTTCATTATATTCACAAATTAAGGAGGAAAAAAGTCTATACTAAACCTGTATACACCAAAAAAAGTGAACGATAGGCTGGATTTCCCTGCAAAAAGCCTTGAAAAGCGTCCGCTTTTTTTGTAGAATAAAGTGAAGAATCCTTCTGCGGAAAGAGGATGTCCGGTTATTGTCCTGCAATGAGCGATGAAATAAACGACCGTGTAAAGGGGTATTGCTATGTCAAACAGACTGTTTCAAGGGATCATGCACCAAATGCGGGAAACCATCGACCGCACGATTGGCGTGGTGGATGAAACGGCGGCCGTTATCTCCTGTAGCGAGCCGCAGCGGATCGGCGAGGTAAACGAATATCTGCTGCCCGATCTCAGCGAAAACGGCGATCTCTTTGTCCGCGACGGCTATACCTATAAGCCGCTTTCCAGCAAAGGGAAGCCGGATTATACCGTTTTTGTCGAAGGCGTGGACGAAATGGCGTCCAAATACTGCCAGATCCTGGCCATTACCCTTTCGAGCCTGAAACAATATTATGATGAAAAGTACGACCGCAGCAACTTCATTAAAAACGTCATCCTGGATAACATCCTTCCGGGGGATATCTATGTGAAGGCCCGCGAGCTGCACTTTAATACCGACGTCAGTTGGGTGATCCTGCTCGTCCGGGTGCTCTCCACTAATGATATCTCGGCTTATGATGTGATTCAAAACCTCTTCCCGGACAAGCAGAAGGACTTCGTTTTCAACATCAGCGAGTCGGACATTGTGCTTGTGAAGGAGATTAAAACCGGCATTGAGTCGAAGGACCTGGAAAAGCTGGCCCGCTCGATCGTGGACACGCTCGGCAGCGAGTTTTACACCAAGGTGGTCTGCGGCATCGGTACGCCGGTCGTCGGCGTGAAGGATCTGGCCCGTTCCTTTAAAGAGGCGCAGGTCGCCTTGGAGGTCGGGAAGGTGTTCGATACCGAAAAGACGATCGTGAACTACGACAACCTGGGCATTGCGCGGCTCATTTACCAGCTCCCCACCACCCTTTGCGAGATGTTCTTAAAGGAAGTCTTTAAGAAGGGATCCATCGAGAGCTTGGATCATGAAACGCTTTTCACCATTCAGCGTTTCTTTGAAAACAACCTCAATGTTTCGGAGACCTCGCGCAAGCTGTTTGTGCACCGCAACACGCTGGTCTACCGCCTGGAAAAGATTAAAAAGCTCACCGGGCTGGATCTGCGTGAGTTCGATCATGCCATTATCTTCAAGGTCGCGTTGATGGTGAAGAAGTATCTGACGGCCAACCCGGTCAAATACTGAGGCGCGCAGCGGCAACAGGACAGAAAAAAGAGGCTTCATGCACCGCCGGACGAGCCCTACCCATTCCGGCGGGCATGGAGCTTTTCATGTGACACAGCGAAAAATGTCGGGTCTAAAAGGGGAGGAGGGTCGTTTCCTCCCGATACCACCAGAATAAGGCGGGGTTTATCAGCAGATTATGATTAATTTTACGGATGTAAAAAAAGTTTATCCCAGTGGGACGCATGCGCTCAACGGCATCACCATGCACATCGGCAAGGGGGAGTTCGTCTTTATCGTCGGCGCGTCGGGCGCGGGAAAGAGCACGCTGATTAAAATGCTTCTGCGCGAGGAGGTCCCTTCCAGCGGGCTTGTGGAGGTCAACGGCGTCAACCTCAATAAGATGAAACGCAGGCAGATCCCTTATTTCAGGCGATCTCTCGGCGTGGTTTTTCAGGATTTCCGTTTGATACCCACCATGTCGGTCTATGAAAACGTCGCCTTTGCGCTGCGGGTCACGAATGTGGCCGGGCGGGATATCAAACGGCGGGTACCCTACATACTCAGCTTGGTCGGTCTGGTACACAAGGCCAGAGCGATGCCCGAACAGCTTTCAGGCGGCGAGCAGCAGCGCGTGGCGCTCGCCCGCGCGTTGGTGAACAACCCTTCGCTGATCATTGCCGACGAACCGACGGGGAACATCGACCCGGAGCTCTCCTTTGAAATCGTCGATCTTCTCAGCGAGATCAACAAGGTGGGCACAACCGTCGTGATGGTGACGCACGAGCATGATTTGGTCGCCCAGTTCCAGCGCCGGGTCATTACCATTGAAGCCGGCCGCGTCCTTTCCGACACTGCCGCGATGGGGGTGTTTTAAATGAGGGGAAGCAGTTTCGGTTATCTCATCCGTGTCGGCATCAAAAGCGTTTTTAAAAACCGGCTGATGTCCTTCGCCGCCATCGGCGTGTTGGTGGCCTGCCTGCTGCTGATTGGGATGGCGGGCCTTCTCTCGCTCAATGTCAACAGCATCATCGGCTATTTGGAGGATCAGAACGAGGTTATTGTCTTCGTACAGGATGGGGCGAGCGGGCAGGACATTGAAAATCTGGATTTGGATCTGCATTCGGTGGACAACATTATTGAGGTTACGCTTATCCCCAAGGAGGAGACGCTGGAGAGCTACAAGGAACGGCTGGGGGAGGATGGCGGCCTGCTGGATTATTTTGACGACGACATCCCCTTTCCGGACGCTTTTCAGGTCCGGGTAGACAGTCTGGCGCGGCTGGACGATACCATCCAGACCATCAGCGGGCTGGACAACGTTCTAAAGGTCAATGCGCCCACCGATATCGCGGCAACAATCGTATCGATTCAGCAGGCGGTTTATATCGGCGGGGCAAGCATTGTGATCATTCTGGCGGTGGTCGCGCTGATCATCATTGCCAACACCATCAAGATTACCGTTTTCAACCGCCGCAAGGAGATCAACATCATGAAATTTGTCGGCGCGACCGATACCTTCATCCGCCTCCCCTTTATCGTGGAGGGCATGATGCTCGGACTGCTCTCGGCCACCATCGCCTTTTTCATCCTTTGGGGCGGCTATGAGTATCTCTTGAGCTGGATGATCGGCAGCCAGTCCTCTCTTTTCACCATGTTCCGCGAGCAGGTGATCCCTTTTATGGATATCGCGGTTCTGCTGTTCGGCTCCTTTGCCGGAGCGGGGATCTTCATCGGCGTAGGCGGAAGCATGATTTTTGTCCGGAAGTATCTCAAGGTTTGAAATTTGAAAGAGGTAGTATAGAGGAAGGATTATCCGGCGCAACTTTAACGGAAAGCAGGTGGACCCTCTAGGATGGGAAAAAAGCGCAAAGGCAGGCGGACGGCCCTTTTACTGGCCCTCTTGCTGTCGCTTGGGACCTGGACGCCGGTCCGGGCGAATGAAGCGGACGACATCAAATCTAAAATCGAGGATCTCAACGATCAGTTGGAGGATATTGCCGCGCAGAAGAAGGCGGTGCAATCCAAGATAGCCAACACGCGCAGCGACAAGGAAAAGAAGCTCTTAGAAAAGACCGAATGGGAGACGCAGATCCAGTTGACCCGCGACGAAATCGCCGCATTGGATGAGCGTATTGCTCTGTTGGAAGAGGCTATCAAGGTCAAAGAGGGAGAGATAGGCGACAAGCAGGCGGATATTGAAGAGAATTATGCGCTCTACCGCGAGCGGATACGCGCCATGTATTTAGCGGGGGAATCCTCCACCCTTTCCATGGTGCTGGGGGCGAGCGATTTCACCGATTTTCTTATGCGCACCGAGGTGGTCCGCTCCACCGCCCAACACGATCGGGATCTGCTGGAGAGGCTGAAGAACGACCGGCTGGAGCTGGAAGAAGCGCAGCAGGAGCTGGAGGAGAACAAGAGCCAGGTGAAGGCGGATCGCAGCGCCACCGAAGAAAAAAAGGCGCAGCTGGAGGATGAGCTGGATGCGGTGCAGGATGAAATCCAGGATATCGCCCTGCTCGAACAGGCGTATTTGGCCGATGCGGCGAAATATAACAAGATGGAAGCAGAAGCGCAGGCGGCGCTCGATGCGTTTTATGCCCAGCTTGAAACGACCACCGAATATGTCGGCGGCGAGATGAGCTGGCCGGTGCCCGGCTTCTCCACCATCAGCTCCAGCTATGGCTGGCGCTTTAACAACACCAATTTCCATACCGGTATTGACATTGCCAGCACCCCTGGCCGCGGCGGGATCTATGGCGCGAGCATTAAAGCGGCGAATACCGGAAAAATTGTGCTTGCCCAGGGCGGCAACAGTTCGAGCGGTTATGGCAACTATGTGATCGTCGATCACGGCGGCGGCCGCACCACCCTCTATGGGCACATGAGCTCGATCTCGGTCAGCGTTGGCCAGACGGTGGCGCGCGGCGAGGAGATCGGCAAGGTCGGCTCTACCGGCTGGGCCACCGGCCCGCACCTGCACTTTGAGGTGCGCATCGACGGCAAGCATGCCAACCCTATTTCTTATTTGCAGGGATGACGCGCCGTTTATCCCGCCCCTTGCGGGAAAAGAGGGGCCTATCCGCTAAAAAAGGGATAAAAGTTTGAAAATTGCTTGCAATTCCAGAATCCTTGTGCTAAACTAATTTGGTATGGAATTCCGTCGTTTTCCGGCGTGAAGCTGGAGGGATACGACGGGGGTTCATGCCTTGCCAGAGAACGGCATGACATGAAAGCGGATGGTCCTCTGCCGCCGGTGCGCGGGCCTCTTTGCAGGCCGGTGAATGCGCGCCTTGTCCGAACCGGACAATGTGGCGGGAATGAACGTCTGAAAACAGAAGGAGGAGCTATTTCCAATGAATGCACTGGAAACCATTGCACAGTCGAGTATGAAGCAGGAGACGCCGAAGTTCGAGATCGGCGACACCGTTCGCGTGAGCGTCAAGATCAAAGAGGGCGAGCGCGAAAGAATCCAGATGTTTGAGGGTACGGTCATCGCGAAAAAGCATGGCGGTATTGCCGAGACCTTTACCGTCCGCCGGGTGGCGCACGGCTGCGGCGTTGAGAGGGTGTTCCCGCTCCATTCTCCGCATGTTGAGAAGGTGGAGGTTGTCCGCCGCGGCAAGGTGCGCAGGAGCAAGCTCTATTATCTGCGCGGCAAGGTCGGCAAGGCGGCCAAGGTCAAGAGCCATATCCAGTAAACTGCGGCGCAGGCTGGGACGCGGAGAAAATTCTCTCCGCGTCCTGTTTCATTTCTCCCCCCGCATGCCGGGGGACCGAAAAATATCGGCTTTCGGCGTCCCTTTTTCGGCTGGACGCGCGCTGGAAAAGCGATTATAATAAATGAAAAACGAATCAATCCACCGGCGGCAGGCCGGCGGAGCGGAGGGAGTATTGGGAGATATGCGGGAAGGATCGTTTTCGCATAAGCAGGAGCCGGGGGCGGCGGCCGTTATTTTTGAATATCTGGAGACGCTCATAACGGCGGCGATCGTTGTGGTGCTGCTGTGTACCTTTGCCATCCGCATGGTGCGGGTGGACGGCCTGTCGATGGCCCCGACCTTGGATCACGGCGATTTTTTGATCTCCTCCCATGCCTTCTATCAACCGAAACACGGGGATATCGTTGTGATTACCCAGCCCAATGAAATCAGCACCCCGCTCATCAAACGGGTGATCGGCCTTGGCGGCGATGTCATCGACATTGATTTTGAAGAGGGTGTGGTTTACCGCAACGGGGAGGCGCTCGAAGAGCCCTACACCAGCGAGCCGACCTTCTACCAGCCCTCCGCCGCGCTGGAGTATCCCCTGACGGTGCCGCCGGGGGAGGTCTTTGCGATGGGGGATAACCGCAACAACTCTTCGGACAGCCGGGACGCCCGTATCGGGCTTGTCGATGAGCGGTACATCATGGGAAAGGCTTTTTTCCGTCTGTTCCCGCTGGGGGATTTCGGAATCGTAAGCTAGAACCGGCGGGTAGGCCGGAGGCGGGGGAAAGCCCGCTGCTTTTTATCGAAACTGAGGAAAGAAGGATGAACATGGCGGAAAATTCCCTGTCGATCCAATGGTTTCCCGGCCACATGGCGAAAACCCGGCGGATGATTGCCGATAGCCTCAAGCTGACCGACGCCGTGGTTGAATTGTTGGATGCGCGCATCCCGGCCGCGAGCGCCAACCCGGAGCTGGCGCGGCTTTTGGGCCGCAAGCCGCGCATTGTGCTGCTCAACAAGGCGGATAGCGCCGACCCGGAGGTAACGAAAGCCTGGTTGCGCACCTTTGAAAAGAAAGGAATCACGGCCCTTGCCGTCGATTGCCGCAGCGGGAAGGGGCTCGATCGTTTCCGTCCTGCCGTGCGCAAAACCCTTTCGGCGCTTTTGGAGCGCCGGAGCGCGCGCGGCATGGTGGGCGGCGGCCTGCGGCTGATGGTGGTGGGGATACCGAATGTTGGGAAATCCTCCTTCATCAACCGGCTGGCGGGCTCCCGCCGCGCAAAGGTGGAGGACCGGCCGGGCGTTACGCGCGGCCGCCAGTGGGTGGCGTTGGGGGACGGTATGGAGCTGTTGGATACGCCCGGCGTTCTTTGGCCGAAGTTTGAAGATCAGCAGGTGGCGGAGCGCCTGGCCTTTATCGGTTCGGTGAAGGATGACGTGCTGGACCTGGAGGCGCTTTCCGCCCGCCTGCTCGCGCTGCTTGCGAAGGACTATCCGCAGCAGCTTGCGGCGCGCTACCGCCTGGATCCGGAAAAAATGGTGGGGGCGGACGGCTATGGACTCTTGGAGCAGGTGGCGCGCGCACGGGGCATGCTTTTGCCGGGCGGGGTGCTCAACACCGAGCGGGCTTCGATAACGGTGCTGGATGAGTTCCGGGGCGGAAGCCTTGGAAGGATCAGCTTAGAAAAACCGAAGGCTCTGTAAAGGATACGGAGTAGCCTTTACAGAGCCTTCGGAAAAAGCGCTTTCGAGGCGGAGATTGTGCCCCGCATTTCGCGCTTTTTCTGGTTTCTGCAAGCCGGAGGATATGTTTTTTATAGGACGCCTTACCGCTGCATGTGCGGCGGGGATTCAAAGGAGAATGGACGGCGGGCCGCCGGTGCGGCCGGTAAACAGAGTAGGAGGGCGGGCATATGGCGCAGGCCGCTGCGAAGAAGAAACGGGAACCGGTGGATCTCTACCGGTTTGAAGAAGAGGCCTACCGCGACGGCTTTCAGTTGGTGTGCGGGGTCGATGAGGCGGGCCGCGGCCCGCTGGCAGGCCCGGTCTGCGCAGGGGCGGTGATCCTGGCGCGGGAGGTGCGCATCGAAGGGCTCAACGACTCGAAAAAGCTGACCCAGAAAAAGCGCGAGGCGCTCTATGAAGAGATCGTGGCGCGGGCGGCGAGCTGGTCGGTCGCCTATGCCACCAACGAGGAGATCGATCGCTACAACATTTTGCAGGCTACCTTTTTGGCGATGCGCCGCGCTGTAGAGGGCTTACGCATCCCTCCCGATCTGGTGCTGGTCGATGGAAACCGGGATCCCGGTCTTTCCTGCGAGCACACCGTCACCATCGTTCATGGCGATGCGCTCTCTGCGAGTATAGCGGCGGCCTCGATTCTGGCGAAGGTCAGCCGGGATCGGGTGATGGAAAAGCTGGCCGGGGAATACCCGCAGTATGAGCTGGAGATACACAAAGGCTATCCCACCAAAAAACACTATGAGCGGCTGCGTGAGTTCGGCGTTTCCCCCATTCACCGGCACAGCTTTTTGAAGAAGTTTTTCCAGGATGCGCGCGCAAAGTAACCCGCGGGGCCGCTGCGGCGAAGACTACGCGGCCCGGTGGCTGGAGAGACAGGGCTGCCGGGTGCTGGAGAGAAATTGGCGCTGCCCGGAGGGCGAGGTGGATATCATTGTCCTATCGGGGGAGCTCATCTGCTTTGTTGAAGTAAAAACCCGCCTTCCGGACAGCTATGGCCCGCCGCCGGAGGCGGTGGACCGGCGCAAGCGCCGCCGGCTGGCCCGGTGTGCGGAGCGCTACCTGTTTCTGCATCCGGACTGCGGCGCGTTCCAGCCGCGCTTCGATGTGGCCGGGGTTCTGCTTGGGGCGGGGGAGAATCCTCCGATTCTCTCGTTCTCCTACCTGCCCGGCGCTTTTACCTGCGACGACCTATAAATACCGGAAAGGGGGATGCTCGATGCGGATTTTTGATCTGCATTGCGATACGCTGACCTGCTGCAAAAAGAAGGGGTGGACGCTGGAAAACGGGGAGAACCACCTGCATCTTTCGGATGCCGAGGACTTTGACAGCTACATTCAGCTCTATGCCGTTTTTATCCCGGACGAGGTGCGCGGCGTGCAGGCGGAGAACTACTTCTCCATCCATAACGCCTACTACCGCCGCCAACTGGCGGAATCGGAAGGGATGCTGTATGACGTCCATTCGCTGAAAACGCTGGAACGTGCGGCGCAGCAGAAAGGCATGTCGGGCATTTTGGCGGTGGAAGGCGGCAGCGTGCTGCACGGGGATTTGGATATGGCGACGGTGCTCGCCAACGCCGGGGTGCGCAGCCTAACGCTGACCTGGAACAGCAACAACGAGATTGCCGGGGGCGTATTGGATGATGGAGGGCTGACCGCCTTTGGACGGGAGGCGGTTGCCGAGCTGGAGCGGCTGCGCATCGCAGTGGATGTTTCCCACCTCAACGACCGGAGCTTTTGGGAGGTGCTGGATGCGGCGTCCAAGCCGGTGATTGCGACCCACTCCAACGCGCGCAGCGTCTGCGGCCACCCGCGCAACCTGACCGGCGAGATGTTTGATGCGATTGTGGAGCAAGGCGGGCTGGTGGGGCTGAACTTTGCCCGGCAGTTTATCGCTCCTGACGAGGAGCCTGCGGATCTTGCGGCAATGGCGCGCCACGTCGTGTATTTTCTGGAACGGGGCGGGGAGGATGTCCTCGCGCTCGGCAGCGATTACGACGGCGCTATAATCGACGGTTGCATCGACCGGCCCTATAAGCTCAAAAATCTTTATCGGGCGCTGCTGGAGAACGGTGTGAGCGAGGCGCAGGCGGATAAGATCTTTTTCGGCAACGCCTTCCGGTTTTTCAGCCGCCTGTATGCCGGGGAGCTCTGAGAGCCGCGGGGGAACGGGCTTTCTCTTTGGAGCCCTATCGCTTTCCCCCTTTTGATATTTGTGCGCCGGACACAGGAGCCGGCAGGAAACGGAGGTTAACATGCGCTATATCAGTACCCGCGATAAAGGAAACGTCAAAACGGCCAGCCAGGCCATTCTCCAGGGGATTGGCGAGGATGGGGGGCTGTTTGTGCCGCTGGAGCTGCCCACATTTTCGCAGGAGGAGCTTTTGCGGATGTGCGCCCTGGACTATGCTGGCCGCGCGGAGCAGGTGCTGGCTAAATTCCTGGGGGATTTTACCGCAGAGGAAATCACCGGCTGCGTGCGCGCCGCCTATACCGGCGGGAGGTTTGAGGAGGAGCTGCCCGCTCCGCTCTCCCGGCTGGGAGAGGACTGCTACCTTCTGGAGCTGTGGCATGGGCCGACCTGCGCGTTTAAGGATATTGCGTTGCAGCTCCTGCCCGGATTGATGACGGTCAGCGCCCGCAAGAATGCGGTGAAGGACGAGCTGGTAATCCTGGTTGCGACTTCGGGCGATACCGGGAAGGCGGCGCTGGAAGGGTTTGCCGGCGTTCCGGGAACGCGGGTCCTCGTCTTTTACCCGCAGGACGGCGTGAGCGCCATGCAGAAGCACCAGATGCGCGCGCAGGAGGGGGAGAACGTCTGCGTCTGCGCTATCGAAGGCAATTTTGACGACGCGCAGACCGGCGTGAAGAGGATTTTCACCGATAAAGCCTTTGCCGGGCGGATGGAGAAAGCGGGCAAACGCTTTTCGAGCGCCAACTCGATCAACTTCGGGCGGCTGCTGCCGCAGATCGTTTATTATGTGGGCGCTTACTGCGACCTGGTGCGGGATGAGGAGCTGGCCTTCGGCGAGCCGCTGAACGTGGTCGTGCCGACGGGGAACTTTGGCAACATCCTCGCCGCTTACTATGCGAAGCAGATGGGCGTTCCGCTTGGGAAGCTGGTCTGCGCCTCGAACCGCAACAACGTTTTGAGCGACTTTCTGGAGAGCGGCGTCTATGATCGCAACCGCGGCTTTTACACCACCCTCTCGCCCTCGATGGATATTCTGATTTCCTCCAACCTGGAGCGGCTGCTCTTCGAGCTCTGCGGGCGGGATGAGCGGCAGGTATCCGCTTTGATGGCGCAGCTTCAGGAAGAAGGGCGCTATACCATCTCCGCGCCGATGCGCGCAGCGCTCCGGAAGGACTTTACCGGCGGCTTCTGCGGCGACGATGAGACCCGGACGGTCATCCGCTCGGTTTATGAGCGCTATTCCTACTTGCTGGATCCGCACACGGCGGTGGCGTTCGGCGTTTATGAAAAGGTGCTGCCGCAGTTGGAGGGAAAAACGGTGGTGGTCTCCACCGCTTCGCCCTATAAATTTGCCGGCAGCGTTTGCGAAGCGCTGGGCCTTCCGGCCGCAGGGGAAGGGCTGTTTGCGGATATCGACGCGCTCCATGCCGCTACCGGCACGGCCGTCCCGGCCCCGCTCTCCCGGCTGCGCACAAAAGAAGCGCGCTTTTTTGACAGCTGTCCGGCCGGGGAGATGCCGGCCTACTGCGCGCGGCAGATGGGGCTTTAGCCCGGCCGCCCTGTCCCGCAGGGCGTGATTCCAAAGAGGATGGGGGCGGTTGCTCTTATGGCGGTTTTTACCATCGGCGATCTTCATCTTTCCCTGGGGGCGGACAAACGGATGGACGTCTTTCCCGGATGGGAAAATTATGTGGAGCGCATTGAACGGCACTGGCGGGAAACGGTTTCGGGGGAGGATACGGTGGTGCTGGCCGGCGATCTCTCCTGGGGGATGACGCTGGAGGCGTCGCTGCCGGATTTTCTCTTTTTGGAGCGGCTCCCCGGCCGCAAGCTGTTAATCAAGGGCAACCATGACTATTGGTGGTCCACCGGCGCGAAGATGCAGGACTTTTTCCAGCGGCACGGCCTTTCCACCCTCTCGCTGCTGCACAACAACGCCTATGCCTGCGAGGGCGCGGTCCTCTGCGGCAGCCGGGGCTGGCTCTTCGAGAAGGGGGAGCCGCATGACCGGAAGATTCTCCTGCGCGAAGCGATGCGGCTGGAGCTCTCGCTCAAGGAGGGTGGGAAGCACGAGGGGGAGCGAATCGTTTTTCTGCATTATCCGCCTCTTTATGGGGAGGAGGTTTCCCCGGAAATCATCGAGGTGCTCCAGCGCTTTGGGGTGCGCCGGTGTTATTATGGGCATATCCATTCCGCCGGGTGCGCCCGCGCGGTCTGCGGACCGTTCGATGGGATCGGCTTTCAGTTGATTTCTGCCGATTTTCTGCGTTTCCGGCCGCTGCGGGTCGAGACGAATGGGACCGGATCGGCTGGATAAATGTGAATGAATTGTAAATTCAGGCAGATTTTGGAGCGATAGAGCGGCGTTCCGGCAAAATAACTTAGGAAAAGGTCTGGTTTTTTGCCGGTGGATATGCTAAAATCGTAGGGATAGATTTATACCGGGCCGCGGACGCCGGAATGGGCGGGCCCGGACCGGATGTTGAATAAGCGGTTTACAGGAGGACGAGGTAATGACACTTACTTCACAGAAAAAGTTGGAAACGAACAAATATGAGCTGATCGTAGCCGTTGGCGCGGATGAATTTGGCCCGGCCGTGGATCGAGCGTTCCGCAAGAATATCCGCCGGTTTAACGTTCCCGGCTTCCGTAAGGGCAAGGCGCCGAAATCGGTTGTGTATAAAATGTACGGCGAAGGCGTATTCTATGAGGACGCGGTGAATGAGCTGTATCCGCGGGCCTATCAGCAGGCGGTGGAAGAGGCGAAGCTGGAGCCGGTCGCTTACCCGAAGATCGAGATTACGCAGGTGGATGGAAACGGCTTTACCTTCCGCGCCGAGGTGGTCTGCAAGCCTGAGGTGGAGATTGGGGAGTATAAGGGAATAAAAGCGGAAAAATCCGTCAAGACTGTTGAGGACAGCGAGGTGGATGAGGAGCTCGATCGCCGCCGCCGCCGCAACGCGCGGATGCTGACCGTCTCCGATCGTCCGGCCAAGGAAGGGGACACCGCCGTTATCGACTACGAGGGCTTTATCGACGGCGAAGCGTTTGAAGGCGGCAAGGGCGAAGGGCATCACCTGCGCTTGGGAAGCGGCCAGTTTATTCCCGGCTTTGAGGATCAGGTGGTTGGGCACAGCACCGGCGAGGAGTTTGAAATTAACGTGACCTTCCCGGAGCAGTACCATGAGGAGCTCAGAGGGAAGGACGCCACCTTTAAGGTGAAGGTAAACGCCATCGAGGAGGAGCAGCTTCCCGATCTGGACGACGAGTTCGCTAAGGACGTCAGCGAGTTCGACACGCTGGACGCGCTGAAGGCGGATATCCGCGAGAAGCTCCAGGCGCAGAAAGAAAGCGCCGCGCAGGATGATTTTGAAAACGCGCTGGTCGATCAGATCATTGCCGGCCTCAAGGGCGAGATTCCCACCGAGATGTACGACAATAAAGTAGACGAGATGATGCACGACTATGAGGTCCGCCTCCAGTCGCAGGGCATCCCGATGGAGATGTATCTGCAATACATGGGTCAGACGGCGGAAACCTTCAAGGAATCCTTCCGCGCGTCCGCCGAGCGGCAGGTAAAGATCCGCCTGGCGCTGGAGAAGATTGTCGAGCTGGAGGGCATTGAACCGACCGAAGAGGATGTTGGCGCGGAATACGTCCGGCTGGCCGAGCAGTATAAGAGCGAGGTAGAGAAGCTCAAGAGCGCCGTTCCGGCCGAAGATGTCAAAAAGGAACTGGCCGTTCAGAAGGCCATTGATTTGGTGCGCGACAACGCGGTTGTCACCGGTGGGGAAGCGGAGGCCGAAGAGAAGCCGAAGAAGCGGACCCGCCGCACGACCAAGAAGGCGGCAGAGGAGAGCGGAGAGCAGAAATAAAAATCCGCGCTGCGCCGCCGCCTGAGCTTTCCAAAAATGCTGAACAAAAACAGAAGGTAGAGGTGCCATGCTATGAGCCTTGTGCCAATGGTGGTTGAACAGACCAACCGGGGCGAACGATCCTATGATATTTTTTCCAGGCTGCTGAACGACCGGGTAGTCATGCTGAACGAAGAGATCAACGATACAACGGCTTCCATTGTTGTTGCAGAGCTGCTCTTTTTGGAGGGGCAGGATCCCGATAAGCCGATCGATCTCTATATCAACAGCCCCGGCGGAGCCATTACCTCCGGTATGGCGATTTATGACACCATGCAGTATATCAAGTGTGATGTTTCGACCATCTGCCTGGGTATGTGCGCCTCGATGGCCTCCTTCCTTCTTGCGGCGGGCGCGAAGGGCAAGCGGTTTGCCCTGCCCAACAGCGAGATCATGATCCATCAGCCGCTGGGCGGCTATAAAGGCCAGGCGAGCGATTTCAAGATCCATTCGGATCACATCATCCGCGTTCGTGAGCGGATGAACCGGATGTATTCCGAGTTTACCGGCCAGCCGGTCGAGGTGATCGAAAAGGATACCGACCGCGATCATTTTATGACGGCGGATGAGGCGAAGGCATATGGGCTCGTCGATGAGGTCATCATCAAGCGCCCGCAATAAACGGGTTTCTTTCATGGGCTTTCGTGCGGCTGTTCTTTCTTTGAACCGCTGCGGGTGAAGAGAGCTCATGCCGGCAGGAAGCGGCCCTTTTTTCGGCCGCTTCCTGTCCTTGCATCTAACAGCAAACGGTTTGCGTCATTAGGAGGATAGTCAACATGCCCAACAAAGATATGAACGGCCGCTTAACGCGCTGTTCCTTCTGCGGCAAAACCCAGTCGGAGGTCACGCGGATGATTGCGGGCCCTGGCGTGTTTATCTGCAACGAATGCGTTGAGCTTTGCGTAGGCATTCTGGACGAAGAGGATTTTTTCGACGCGCCTATCGAGCAGCAGGCAGAAGAGCGCAAGGGAACCGAAGAGGAGTTCGTGATTCCCAAGCCGCATGAGCTGAAGGCGGCGCTGGATGAATATGTCATCGGCCAGGAACGCGCAAAGATTTCGCTTTCGGTTGCGGTCTATAACCACTATAAACGGATCTTCCTCGGTAAAGAGGAGGACGATGTGGAGCTTGGCAAGAGCAACGTCCTTCTCCTGGGGCCGACCGGCGTTGGAAAAACGCACCTCGCTCAGACGTTGGCGAAAACGCTAAACGTCCCCTTTGCAATTGCCGACGCCACCACCTTGACCGAAGCGGGCTATGTGGGCGAGGATGTGGAGAACATTCTGCTGCGGTTGATTCAGGCCGCGGATTTCGATGTGGAGCGCGCGCAGCGCGGCATTATCTATGTGGATGAAATCGACAAGATTGGCCGCAAATCGGAGAATGCGTCGATCACCCGCGATGTGAGCGGCGAAGGGGTGCAGCAGGCGCTTTTAAAGATCCTGGAGGGTACCGTTGCCAACGTCCCGCCGACGGGTGGGCGCAAGCATCCGCAGCAGGAGTTTATCCAGATCGATACGACGAACATTCTCTTTATCTGCGGCGGCGCCTTCGATGGGATTGAAAAGACGATCGAGGGCCGGGTCCTTCATAAAACGATTGGCTTTGGCGGGACGCTGGTCGACGCCCGCAGCAAGGAGCACGGCGAGCTGATGAAACAGATTGTGCCGGCCGATCTGGTGAAATACGGCCTAATCCCCGAACTGGTGGGCCGCCTCCCGGTGATAGCGACGCTGGACAGCCTGGATGAAAAGGCGCTGATCCGCATCCTGACCGAGCCGAAAAACGCCATTGTGAAGCAATATAAGAAGCTGCTGCGGATGGACGGGATCGATCTGCGTTTTCAGGAGGAGGCTCTCCAGGAGATTGCGCGCCGGGCGCTGGAACGCAAAACCGGCGCGCGCGGGCTTCGGGGAATTATGGAGGGCGTGCTCGGCCCGGTGATGTTTGACGCGCCCAGCGATGCGACCATCTCGCAGATCGTGATAACGCCCGAAGCGGTCAAGGGGGAGGCGCAGCCGAAGGTTACGCGGGATGAAACGATTACCCTCAACCGGCAGCTCATCGCGCGCAGCCCGGAATAAAGGGATAAAACAGAGGCCGAAGGCGGCTGCTTTTGGCCGCGCGTCCCGGCTGCCGCGGCAGCGGCGGGGGCGCGGCCATGAAATGACGTTTCTAGGAGAGACGCCGCAAAATGGGGATTGTTTTGCGGCGTCCCTTTCAGAAAAAAGGAAGATTTCCGGTTTTTACAAGGCGAAGGTTCCGGCCTTTCTGTGTGAATGGTTTATCTTTCTATACCTTTAGACTTACTTACCGTCGCCGCAAGAAAAATTTTTCTGGCGGTGTTTTTTGTTCTATCCGGAGCGCGGGCATAAAGGGCCCTTCTTTGAGGCAAACTGCTTTTAAAAGTATCCCGCTGCCAAAAGGCGGCTGGCTTTTAGAAAGAAGGTTCTGTTATGCTTGTTCCGATGAAGCACGCTTCCCGTGTCCTGCTGTCCGCTCTCCTCTTGGCCGGTCTGTTGGCTTCCTGCGGGCGGGGCGGAGGGGACAGTTCTTCCTCCTCTTCCGCCGGTTCCCCGGCTTCGAGCGGGGGAACCAAGGGCGCCAGCGTTTATTATCTCAACTTTAAACCGGAGATAGCGAGCGTCTATGAGGAGATCGCGAAGGAATATGAGGCGGAGACCGGCGTCCGGCTCCAGGTGGTGACGGCGGCCAGCGGCACCTATGAGCAGACGCTCAAATCCGAAATCGCCAAGGCCGACGCCCCCACCATCTTCCAGATCAACGGCCCCGTGGGCTATGAAGCCTGGAAGGATTACTGTCTGGATCTGTCCGGCAGCGAGCTTTATAGCCACCTGACCGATAAGAGCCTGGCCGTTACGAGCGGCGATGGGGTCTATGGCATCCCCTATGTCGTGGAGGGCTACGGCATCATCTACAACAACGAAATTATGGACCGGTATTTTGCGCTGCCGGACAAGGCGGTTTCTATCGAATCCGCCAAGGAAATCCACGGGTTCCCGATGCTCCGGGAGGTGGTCGAGGATATGACCGCCAAAAAGGAGGCGTTGGGCATCGACGGGGTGTTCGCCTCCACATCGATGAGCGCGGGCAACCAGTGGCGCTGGCAGACCCACCTGGCCAATCTCCCGCTTTACTATGAATTCCGTGAGAGCGCCGGGGAAGGGGATGTCATTCTGGAGGGCCTTTCCGCGCAGGAAATCGCCTTCACCTACGCGGAGAACTTTCAAAACCTGTTTGATCTCTACCTTCAAAATTCCACCACTGCTCCCGGATTGCTGGGCGGAAAGTCGGTGGCCGACTCGATGGCGGAATTTGCGCTGGGGCGCTGCGCCATGGTGCAGAACGGGAACTGGGCATGGAGCGAGATCAGCGGCGTAGAAGGCAACACGGTGGGCGAGGAAGACATTAAATTTATGCCCCTTTATACCGGTATGGAGGGAGAAGAGGCGCAGGGCCTCTGCATCGGTACCGAGAATTATCTGGCCGTGAATGCGAAAGCGTCGCCCGAACAGCAGAAGGCTGCGCTGGATTTTCTGACTTGGCTTTTTACTAGCAGCAAAGGGAAGAGCTATGTCAGCGGGCCGCTCGGCTTTATCGCCCCCTTCGATACTTTTAGCGATGAGGAAAAGCCGGCCGATCCGCTGGCGCGCGAGGTGCTGGACTGGATGGAGCGGGATGTTCAATCGGTGGTTTGGACCTTCGCCGCCTTCCCCAGCGAGGATTTTAAAAACGATTTTGGCGATGCGCTGCTCGAATATGCGCAGGGCTCCAAGACCTTTGACGAAGTGAAGGAGATTGTCGTCCGCTCCTGGAAGAGTGAACGGGAAAAAACAGGCGCGGCCGCTTAACGCCCTTTGATGGGGTATTTGCCCGCCCTTTGGCAGAAACTTTCAATCAAAGCCTGCTGTTCCGCTGGAAGAATCCCCACTTTGCCTGGCGGAGCAGCAGGCAAAAGGAGCCTTGAAAACCTTGCAAAAATCGCTGAGAAAATATTTTCCTCTCTTTGTGCTGCCAACGCTGGCCGCCTTTGGGATTGCGTTTCTTGTCCCCTTCTTCATGGGGCTTTACCTCTCCTTTACCCGCTTCACCGTTGTCACCGACGCCCGCTTTGTGGGGTTGGAGAATTACGTGGAAATTTTCACCTCAAACGCCGATTTTTTGCGGGCGCTTTGGTTCACGGTGCGGTTTACTGTCGTTTCGGTTGTCACCATTAATCTGCTTGGGTTCCTGCTGGCTCTGCTGTTGACCAGCGGCATACCGGGGACCAACCTGTTCCGGACGGTATTTTTCATGCCGAACCTGATCGGTGGCATTGTGCTGGGGTACATCTGGCAGCTCATCCTCAACGGCGCGCTCTATCCGTTCGGCGTAACGCTGACCTCCAACGCACGCTACGGCTTCTGGGGCCTCGTCGTCCTCATGAATTGGCAGCTAACCGGCTATATGATGATCATCTATATCGCGGGGCTGCAAAACATACCGGATGAATTGAGCGAGGCCGCGAATATCGACGGGGCAACGGGGCTGCAACGGCTCTGGCACATCACGCTGCCGATGGTGATGCCCTCTATTACCATCTGTACCTTTTTAACGCTGACCAACTCTTTTAAGCTCTTTGATCAGAACCTGGCGCTGACGAGCGGCGCGCCCTCCAAGCAGACGGCGATGCTCGCTCTCGATATCTACAACACCTTCTATGGAAAACCGGGCTTTGAAGGGGTCGGCCAGGCGAAGGCGGTGCTGTTCTTTCTGATGGTTGGCCTCATCGCCTTTTTGCAGCTCTTGCTCACCCGGCGTAAGGAGGTGGAGGGCTGATGAAGGGACGCAAAGCCGTCCTACAGGGCCTTTGCTTCTGCCTGCTGTTCCTATTGGCCGTCGTGTTCCTCTTACCGGTGCTCATTGTGCTGATGAATTCCTTTAAGGGCCGGTTTTATATCGCCGACGCCCCCTTTCGGTTCCCCAACGCCGAAACCTTTGCGGCTCTCAGCAACTACCGGAATGGGATTGCGAAGACCGGCTTTCCAATGGCCTTCGGCTATTCGCTGTTTATTACCGTCTTTTCGGTGCTCGCCATCCTCCTGTTCTGCGCGATGACGGCTTGGTATCTCGTTCGAGTCCGCTCCTCATTCACGGCGGGGCTCTATTACCTGTTCGTTTTTTCGATGATTGTCCCTTTTCAAATGGTGATGTTCACCATGTCCAAGGTGGCCAACCTGCTGCGGCTGGATAACCCGGTGGGGATCCTTCTCATCTATCTGGGCTTTGGTTCAGGGCTTTCGGTCTTTATGTTCAGCGGCTTTGTCAAAGCGGTGCCGCTGGAAATCGAGGAGGCGGCGCTCATCGACAGTTGCAGCCCGCCCGAAACCTTCTTTTATGTGGTCTTCCCAATCCTGCGGCCGACGGCCGTTACAGTGGCCATCCTCAACACCATGTGGATCTGGAACGATTACCTGCTGCCCTATCTCGTGATCGGGAATCAATACCGTACCATCCCGATTGCCGTGCAGTATCTGCGCGGCGGCTATGGTTCGCAGGACATGGGCGCCATGATGGCGATGCTGGTTTTAACGATTCTGCCCGTCGTCCTTTTTTACCTCTTTGCGCAAAAATATATCATTAAGGGCGTAGTTGCGGGAGCGGTAAAAGGCTGAGTGAAAGGGCCTTGCCCTTTCACTCAGCCAAGGAAAAACGGCTTCCGCCTCCACAGGAGCCGGATTTCGGCCGCGGGGCGGCCGAAACCGCCGTTTTTCCAGGTTTCAGCAAGGTGGGCCTTGCCCTTTCACTCAGCCAAGGAAAA
>JAAWDS010000041.1 GCA_022793895.1 Provencibacterium sp.
CCGATACATCCACTTTTACAACTACGAACGAATCCAATACAAAACAGGAGTGGCGCCCTTGACGCTGCGCCACTCCTCCTAAAACTTTATATTCCTGCACCAGCGCTTTTTTGTGCTGCCCGCACATTCTGGGGCGGTTCAGTTTCTAAAAAACCAGGGGGCTTCTTTTCACTCTGCACACATTAAGAACGGACGCCGTTCAGATACCGGATGATTTCGTCGCCAATTTTGTCCAGCGGAAGCTGACGCGAAACGCCGCCTAGCTGGAAGGCTACCATCGGCATGCCATAAACAACACAGCTGTCCTTATCCTGTCCGATGGTATACGCTCCATTCTGACGCATTTTAAGCAGGCCGTTTGCGCCATCCTGTCCCATACCGGTTAGGATGACCCCTACCGCGTTGCGCTTGGCAACCGAAGCTACCGAATCGAACATCACGTCCACAGAGGGACAGTGGCCGCTTACCTTCGGTCCTTGCTCGCTCTTTACAAAGTAACCGCGGGGATCGCGCGCTAAACGCAGGTGGTATTCGCCCGCTGCAATAAGGATGCGTCCGCGTTCCACCCGGTCGTTGTTCTCAGCCTCTTTTACCTTCATTTTACATATCTTGTTGAGCCGCTGAGCATACATGTTGGTAAACCCTGGGGGCATGTGCTGCACCACAATGATTCCCGGCGTGGTCGCAGGAAGATCCCGGACGACGGCAAGAATCGCTTCCGTTCCGCCGGTCGATGCGCCGATGGCGATAATCATGTTATCTGCAGGGGAAATCAGCGTAGGCATAGGAGGCGGAACGGGGGCTGCGGGCCGCTGGCGGACATGAGCGGTGGAGGCCACCTTAATTTTAAAGCCCAGATCGCGGATAAAGTTTTGAAAATCCTGCGGCGAACGAACGGCGGGCTTTTTGACAAAATCAACCGCACCGGCGCTCAACGCGTCCAATACGTTGAGCGGAAGGGAACTGACCACGACCACCGGAATGGGATGGATAGGGATAAGTTTCTTAATGAACTCGATGCCGTTCATCCGGGGCATCTCTACATCCATCGTTACCACGTCCGGACGGAGGCTGTTGATCTGGTTCATGGCGTCGATCGGATCGGCCGCGCTGCCAACTACTTCAATGCGGGGATCTCGATTCAGACCTTGTTCCAACGTCTTTCGAAAAAGGAGCGAATCATCCACAATCAAAACGCGGATCTTTTTAGAGGAGGGGGTCATTTATTTTCCTCCCCTCTGGTAAATGGCAGGCTTAATATATTGATACTGAGTGGTATCGCGGTTGATAACCTCGCTGTGCCCAATAAATAGATAGCCGCCGGGAGATGTGTATTGATAAAATTTATTAATAAGGTTCTCTTTGGTAGGCCCGTCAAAATAGATCATCACGTTCCGGCAGAAGATGAGATCAAACGGACGCTTGAAGTTAAAGGGGTCCATCAGGTTAAAGGGACGGAAGATCACCTCGCGGCGAATTTTCTCGATCACCTGAATATCGCCGCCCGGTAAAGCCTTCGTATATTTTTTACGCCATTTTTCCGGCATATCTTTTAAATTGTCCATCGGATAGACAGCCTTTTTGGCTCTCTCCAGCACGTTCATGGAAATGTCGGTTGCCAAAATGGTGGTATCCCATAGGTGCTTTTGAGAACCAAAATATTCATCGATAGCCATGGCCATTGTGTAGGCTTCCTGACCGGCAGAGCAGCCGGCGCTCCAAATGCGCAGTTCGTGGTTGGGATGATTTTTTTCCAGATAGGGCAGAACGGTCTGCTGAAGAAAATCAAAGTGCTCGCGCTCGCGCATAAAATAGGAGTGGTTGGTGGTCAGGCGGTTTAAAAGAGCCGTCACCTCTGAGCCGGAGTTATCTTTAAAGAGGATGTCCAGATACTGCTGAAAGTTGGCCAGCTTCCGTTCGCGCAGCACATTGGAAAGACGTCCTTCAATCAGCACGCGCTTTTTGGTGAGGTCAATGCCATATTTTTTCTTGACAAAGCTGGTCAATGTGTTGAACTCCTGATCGCTCAAGCTGATGAGTCCTGAGACACCGGTAGAGCGGAGAGAAGCCGGAGCCGCAGCCTGCGGCCGGCCGAGATCATTGCCCATATGGATAAGACTCCTTTCTAGGGGATGGGGAAACGTTTTTTTGAGCAATGCTAATGGTTAAACCTGCCCCTATCGCTCAAAACTACCGGCGGCTATCAAATCGCTCTGGAAAAAACGATTGCAGTCAATATTGAGGATGACGCGTCCCCCTACATTGGCGATGGATTGCAGATACTGCTGGCCGCCGGAAGCAACGTGCTCCGGCGGATCGGCGAGCTGCCCGTTGGAGATGGTAGCTACCTCGGAAACGCCGTCCACAATGAGGCCGACCCGGAAGCCTTCGATTTCGATCACGATGATGCAGGTCTTATCGTCGAATTCTTTCGCCGGCTGGCCAAATTTTACCCGGACGTTGATAACCGGGACAATTTTGCCGCGCAGATTGATGATTCCCGAAATATAGTCGGGAACATTGGGGACCGGCGTAATGGCGACCACCTGAATGATTTCCATCACATGGAACAATTCGATTCCATAAACCGTATCTTCTATATAGAAGGTCATGTATTTTCCATTGAGATCATCTTGAACCCCGTTGGTTATCATTTCGGCCATGGGAACTCCCTTTCTCCGCCGGAAACAGAAATCAGGCTTCCCTGCCTCGCGCCGGCGGACGCTTTCGGGCAGGGAAGCAGGAGGCGGACGCTTAACCTCCGTATGCCCGAATGAGGTTGTTTGCATCCAAAATCAGGCTGATGCTGCCATCGCCCAGAATGGTGCAGCCGGAGAGTCCGCGTCCTTTGATATCATAGTGGCTTAACAGGCTTGGGAAGGGCTTTACAACCACCTGCTGCTCGCCGATCAGCTCGTCGGCAAAAATACAGACCGTTTTATGATCGCTTTCAATTTGGATCAAAATACCGTCGATCATCTCGGTTACGGCGGTATCAATCCCGAAGAAATTATGTAGCCGGATGACCGGGTAGCACTCGCCCCGCAGCATAATCATTTCGGTGCCGTCGGTGTTGCAGATGATCTGCTGGGGCTCGGTGATCTTGAAGGACTGCGTAATGGAGGTGATGGGCAGCGTGAAGATGTTGCCGCCGACCGAGATCTCCATACCCTCCACAATGGCCAGCGTGAGCGGGATTTTAATGGTGAAGGTCGTACCCACGTTAGGCTGGGTATCCACCGAGATGGATCCGCCTACCTTCTCGATATTCTTGCGTACCACGTCCATGCCGACGCCGCGCCCGGAATACTCGGTGACGACGTCGTTGGTCGAAAAACCGGGGAGCATGATGAGATGGGCGATTTCCTTTTCGGTATATTCTTTTTCCGGCTTAGTGAGAAGCCCGTTGTTCTTCGCCTTCTGCATGATCTTCTTGGTATCCAAGCCGCTGCCGTCGTCGGAAATGGTAATCACGATTTCACCGCCGATGTTCTGGGCGGCGATGGTGATCTTGCCGGTTGCAGGCTTTCCAAGAGAGGCGCGCACATCCGCCGGTTCAATCGCATGATCCATGGAATTTCGGATCATGTGCATGAAGGGATCGGCAATGGCGTCGTTGATGGTTTTGTCCACCTCGGTTTCCCCGCCGATGGTCTCCAGCTCCACATCCTTGCCCAGCTTCTTGCTCATGTCGCGCACAATGCGGTTCATCTTTTGGAAGGTGCCGGAGAGCGGCACCATCCGCATCGACATAACAACATCCTGAAGCTCGTCGGTGAGCTTGCGCAGCTCGCGGGTAGACTTTGTGAAGTTATCAAGCGTCAGCCCTTTGAGATCCGGGTTGCTGGCGACCATTGATTCGGCCGTTACCAGCTCGCCCACCAGATCCATGAGCTGATCCAGCTTCGCCTGATTCACGCTGATAAGGCTCTGTTTGGTAACCTTGGGAGGCTGGGCGGAGGAAGCGGAAGGAGCGGGCGCCGAGGGCGCCGCCTGCGCCTTTTCAGGGGCGGGGGATTCTTCCTTGCCGGCCGGCTCGGCAGCCGGAGCAGGCTCTTCTATCGTTTCATAGGACTTGACGTTGACCGCGTCCTCAATGACCTTTAACACCTCGTCCAGCGTCCCGGCGGGACGCACCGAGAGGAGCAGGCCGTTCTTTATAATCTCGGAACAAACGGAAGCGTCGTTCTCAGGATGATCCGGTACCGATTCTAACTCTTCGCAAACATCCTTCAGTTGGGTGATCAGCATAAAAGCGCGGATGTTTTCCATCTGGCAGCCGTCTTCAAAGAAAACCCGGATCTTCTGCATGCCGGGAGCGGATTCCGTCTTAGCCGGAGCGGGGGAGGCGGCTGCACTGGCGGCAGGGGCCGCCGGTTCGGCGGCGGCTTCGCCCTTCATAATGGCGGCCTGCTTTTCAAGCTGGGCAATCATGCCGGTCGGGTCGGCAGGGCTATAGGAATCCCCTTGTAAAGATTCCACCTCCGCCTTGAAGTAGTCGGAGGCCTGGAAAACAAGATCAAAAATCGCTTCGCTGACCGATTGCATGCGGGAGGGATCTTCGCGTATAATAAAGAAAACGTCCTCCACCGCATGGGCCAGGTTGGAAATGCTCTCCAGCCCCATCATAGCGGCAGACCCCTTGGTGGTGTGCATGATGCGGAAAATTTCGTTAATGTTGTCGCCGCTTATGCTTTTAGACTTTTCACTCGCCAGCAAAATTTCATCTAGCTGATCGAGCAGCGTGGTCGTTTCATAGATAAACGTTTCCAACATTGGTTCCATACTGGGATCGATAAAACCCATACCTGTAACCATTCCTTTCTGCCCAAATCCTGCCCTTCCGGCGAAGCATCGGGAGCGCTTCCATGGCCCGGGGGATTTAGATATTTCCTTCGCGCAGAGGCGCCGCCCTTTTGGAAAAACGCCTGCTTGGGCGGCGGATACCATAACCTCTAAATAAATTTATTCGACACATATTAGGAAAACTTAATCCACTGCCGTTAATTTTTTGCATTTAGATACGATATATATTTATGTGGGATAGGCGGCCGCCTATGATGTTTGGATATGCGGCGCTTTTCCAAGCCTTTTGCAAGGCCGGCCGGACCGGCTTTTGCGAAGGAAAACAGGCGGCGAAATCCCGGTAAAAGCGCCGGCGGTTTGGAGGATTGACTCCCGGCTGCGCGGAGGATGGCGGCGCACGGTTCCTTTCCCGGATGGGAAGTGTATTGAGGTGGAGTGCAGATGGCTGATCTATTAAAAATAACAACGCCGCTCGTCAAACAGGCGCAGCTTCCGCAGGGCAAGCAGCCGGTGGATCCCAACGCCGTATTTGATCTTCCGGAGGCGTCCAAGGTTGTAAAACCGAGCGCGCAGTCGGAGATGCAGGGCCAGAACAACGGGATGATCCAAAAGGAAGAGGCCCCGACCATCCTGATGAACCTGCTCAAGGATCCTTCCGTTACCGTCAATTTCCTGAAAAACATTTACATGCTTCAGGAAATTATCAAGCTCCTGCCGGTGAACAATCAGGCGTTTACCCAGGAGATTGAGCAGCTTTTTGACGCGCTGATGCTGCCCCCTGAGGATATTGCCCAGGAGATGGTGCGCCAGGAGAACAACTCCACTGAATTTAAAGGAGAGCTTTTTGATTTTCTGCGCGAGCTGGTGACCAACAATCCGCAGCCGGAAATTAAATATGCTGTTGCGAACTTACTGAAGTCCATTAATTGCTCCAACTGTAAGCAGGATATTCTAGGGGCCGTAGCAAACGGCCTCTCTTATCTCGCAGACGCGGTGGAAACGAGCCGCACCCTTTCTGCAAAGCTCTTGGAGCTCAGCGAGCGCTTCCAGCAGCCGGATGCGGCCAAACAGTTTCCTGAGCTGAAGGCGGAAACGCTGCTGCTGCTGAAGGATGTGGAAAACAGCATTCTTTTTTCACCCAAAATGTCCAAGGTAATCTCCATCCTTTATTATAACCTCTCCCGGTTCAATGATAACCCCGATTTTTTCCAGGAGTCGCTCTCCAGCTTGTTGACCTTGTTGGACGGCAAGCAGCAAAAGACCGAGTTCGTCCGCCATGTGCGGGCCTTTCTGGAGGGCCGCTCTCAGGATCAGAACAGCGAGCCCTCCCGCGTGATGAATGTGTTGACCCGCATTCTTGGCAAGCAGTCGCAGAGCGCGGAGATGACGTTGGTCAACTCTGAGAAGGTGGAGCGGATCATCCACAGCCTGCTCTCCTCCCCCTGCAACTTTACGCCGCTGCTTCATTATGTGATTCCGGTGGAATTTATGAATCTAAAGTCCTTTGCCGAGCTGTGGATCAACCCGAACGGCGGGGAGGATGAACGCCCGATCGGTGAAAAGAAGGACAGCATCCACATGCTGGTGGTCTTTGACATTGAAGGAATGGGTCAGTTTGAGGCGGAGCTGTTTGTGGCGGGGACCAATATCGATCTGGCGGTCTACTGCCCTCCCGCCTATGCCGAGGCGTTTTCCGGAGTAGGAGATCGCATCAAGCGTTCGTCCGGCGCGACCGGCTACCGGTTCGGCGAAATCCGGGTGGATAAGCTGGATAGGCCGCGCTCGCTGATGGACGTCTTTAAATCACTACCTTATAAAAGGACGGGTGTCGATGTCAAAATATAAAAAAGAAAAGGCGGTTGCGCTGCGGTACAATGCGGAGGAAGATGCAGCGCCTGTCGTCATCGCATCCGGCTATGGGGAGATTGCGCAGAAGATTATTGACATTGCCGAGCAAAAGGGGATACCGGTTTTTCGAGACGACAGCGCCGCTTCTCTGATGTGTATGCTGGAGGTCGGCAGCAATATCCCGACCGAGCTGTACGAGGTGGTCGCCGCCATCTATGTGCAGATTCTTCAGATTTCCAACGAAATTAAAAACCAGGAGCCCGTTCTTACGGAGATCCAGCCTAAGCGGGCCAGCGAGCGCCTGCAAGCGTTGCGCCGGACAGCGGCGGAAGCGGCCAAACGCCGCGGGGAAGAAACGGCTCCGGAAGGGGGATCGGAAGAGGAGGAATAGCGGGGTGAAAACGATTTTTTTGGCCTCGGTTTTTGCGCCTTTCCCATCCCAATAGAGGTCTAGCTTTTTGGAAGCCGGCGCAAATTCCAGGAAAGGAATGAGGATGCGTATGTTGTGGAGGAAGAACAGCAAGAAGAAGGAACGGCCCCTTCCGTTGCCGGAGGAATATATTTCTTCGGTCTGCGAGGTCAAAACCAAAGGGAATGATCTAATCGTTACCGGCGCCATTACCGATATCACGCCGGATTACATAGAGATTGCCGATCGCACAAACGCGATGTTGGTTGTGAGCCTTGGGCTGACGGTTAAGATCAACATCATCAACAACCGGTTGGGCAACCGTGTTCTGGAGGGGAAAAGCTATGTTTCCACCTCCCACTTTTTGCGGGTGGTGGAGCTGCGAAGCATTTCAAACCGCGAGCAGAGGCTGTCCTTCCGGGTGCGCACCAACATTCGGGGCAAGATTTCCCGCGTAAGAGGGGGCGGGGTTCCGATGGTGGTGGAGGATCTAAGCATTGGCGGGGCGCGGCTGCGCTGTTCGGAGAGGTTTGTAAAAGGCGATAAGCTGTTTGTTCAATTCATGTTGGCGAACCTGATGATGGAGCTCCCTATCATCGTGCGCCATGTGAAAACGGCGGAGAATGGATCGGTGGAATATTATGGCGTTGAGTTTGAGTCGCTCCCTGAGGCGCAGTCCGACGCGCTCTGCGCCTACCTATTCCAGCGCCAGCGCGAACAGATCGCCCAGAGCCGCCGGTAGGGAAACGGATTTTTTCGGGAGCCGGGGATATGCCCCGGCAGTTACCGGCTTCCGATCAGAAAGGAAAGGTCAGCCATATGACGACGGCAGCAGATCAGGCCGCCAACAAGCGGGTTCGTGAGGATCTCATTTTTGCGCTGGATATTGGCACGCGCAGCATCATTGGCATTGTCGGCGAGCAGCGGGGCGACGTGCTCCACGTGCTGGGCGTTGAGCGGATGGATCACCCCAAGCGGGCGATGCTGGACGGGCAGATTGAGGATATTGAACAGACGGCGAAGATTGCCGGGCTGGTGAAAGAGCGGCTGGAGAAAAAGCTGGGGCTGAAGCTGCACCATGTCTGCGTAGCCGCGGCCGGCCGTGCGCTGAAAACGCAGCTGGCGGAATATGGAATGGATATCAAGCCTGGAGAAGCGATCGATGCGGCCAAGGTCTCCGAGTTAGAGCTACAGGCGGTTCAACAGGCATATGAAGAGATATTTGAAACCCGTCCGGAAGAAGGGGACTTTTTCTGCGTGGGTTATTCGGTGGTTCGTTACCTGTTGGATGGGTACCCGATTTCCACATTGACCGGGCACCGGGGAAAACAGATAAAAACCGAGATCATCGCCACCTTTCTCCCGGATGAAGTGGTGGAAAGCCTCTATACGACGATGAACCGGATCGGCTTATCGGTGGCGAGCTTAACGCTCGAACCGATTGCGGCAATGAACGCGATTATCCCGCGGGAGCTGCGCTTATTGAACCTTGCGCTGGTGGATATCGGCGCGGGCACCTCGGATATTGCCATCTGCAAGGGCGGGAGCATTGCCGCCTACACAATGGCGACGGTCGCAGGGGATGAGATTTCAGAGGCGATTATCCGGGAGTATCTGGTGGATTTTGAAACGGCAGAGCAGATGAAGCTGGGGCTGGACGGAAAAATCAGCCGGATTGAATACACCGACATCCTGGGCTTTAGCTACAGCATATCGCCGGAAGAGGTGTTGGAGAAGGTCGCCCCGGAGGTGGAAAACCTGTGTTCCACCATCTGCGGAAGGATTTTAGAGGTCAACGGGCAGGCTCCGGCGGCGGTTTTCCTGGTCGGCGGCGGCAGCCAACTGCCGTTCCTCTGCGATCGGGTGGCGGAAAAGCTGGGAATCGATCGCAATAAGGTAGCGGTAGGCTCTAACAACTATATGAAAAAAGCGGTGGACGGCGCCGAGGAGGTTTCCGGTCCGGAGTTCGCTACGCCGGTCGGGATTGCGCTGACGGCGGCGATTTCCCGTGAACAGGGAGATTTTTCGGTAACGGTCAATGGGAGCCAGACGCGGCTGTTCAAAAGCGGCGTCGTCAGCGTGATGGATGTGCTCTCCTTCTGCGGCTATCAGCACAACCAGCTCATCGGGCGTTCGGGGCGGAGCGTGACCTTCCAGCTGAACGGCCTGCCAAAGACGGTGCGCGGCGGTCTTCCTCTTCCGGCCGCCATCCGGCTGGGCGGAAAACCGGCTATCCTCTCCACTCAAGTGAGGCCGGGGGATGAAATTGAGGTGGAACCGGCGCAGCATGGCGCGGACGCGGCCCCGGTTATGCAGGACCTTGCCGGGGATTGGAATCCCTTCACCGTTCAGCTCAACGGCATCCCCATTCTCGCGGGAACGGTGGCGCTTCTGAATGGGGAAGCCGCCGGCCCGCAGACGCCCATTCAGAACCAGGATGATGTGCAGCTGAGTCAAATCCGGACGCTGGGGGATCTGTGCGAATCCCAGGAGTTGGATATGCACAGCTGCTGTTTCTGGATAAACGGGCAGCTCTGTGCCGATGCCCTGCACCCGCTTGAGGAGGGCGACGAGGTCTTTTATGCGGCCGTTCCCCATCCGGGTTCCGGCGTCCAGCCGCCTTTAGAGGAGGCGCCGTCCGCGGGCAAGGAGGAAGCGGAGGCAGCGCCGCCCGCGGCTGTTTTGGAGCAAAGAGCGTCACCGCCCGTTCAGGAGGAAATTCGCGTTTCCCCTGTTCCGCAAGCGCCTGTAGCTCCTCCGGTTGTCCGCCAGAGAGCGGCGGCAGAGGAGGCGGCAGCCGCCGGCAAAATCCTGCATGTCCAGATCAACGGCCGCCGGCATGCCCTGCCGCCTAAACCGGACGGCGCGCCTTATCAGTTTGTGGATATGCTCAATTATGTAGAAATTGATCCTTCCAAGCCGGAGGGGAATATCGTTCTCCGGCTCAATGGGAAAAGCGCTTCCTATCTGGAGGCTATCCGTGAAGGAGACGGGATTGATATCTATTGGGAGAAGCAGTAGCCGCTGCGCTCCAGGTATACGCAGAACGAGAGAAAGGGATGTCGATTGTGGAAACCTATATCGTCCGCCAGCCCATTCATGATCAGAAAAACGAAGTGATTGGATATGAAATCCTGTACCAGCAGGAAGCAGGCAGCCTCTCCCCGGAGAAGGACACCAAAGCGGCCGGGGCTATTGAGGATTTCCTTCTGCAACTGGACAATGATAAATTCCTGGGGGGAAAGACCGCTTATCTGACCTTCACCCCCAACCTGCTTCTTAAAAACATCCCTAAAATGTTTTTGCCCAACAAGCTGGTTATTCAGATTGAGGACAGCTCGATCATCCATCCGCTTGCGCGCAAGATCATCTACCGCTATAAAAAGCAGGGATACCGCGTAGCGATTCAGGGTTTCTCTTTTTCACCGCGTTATTTCGATATCCTGGAAGTGGTCGATATCATCAAGCTGGATTTCAGCAATCCGGAGGATACTTCGCTCTCCAATATCATTAATGTCGGTTCCAGCTTCCATAAGGAGATTGTGGCCTATAACGTAAACACAGCCCGTGCGTTGGAGCAGGCGAAAGCGCTCGGCTGCCAATACATCCAAGGGACCTATGTGGCCCAGCAGCTTCCCTCCAAGGTGCACCGGATGGATCACATGCAGTCGAACTTTTTCCAGCTGGTGGTGGCTATTACGCGCGACGAGCCGGACGTGGATGAAATCACCATGATCATCTCCCGCGATGTGACGCTTGCTTTTTCCCTGATTAAGCTGGTCAATTCCGCATATTTCGCGCTGCGCAACCGTGCGAAATCGGTTAAACAGGCGTTGATTATCCTCGGCTTAGGCCAGCTCAAGCAGTGGATTTACCTGTTGAGCTTTAAGCAGGATGGGGATATGCCGGAGGAATTGGTGAAGATTTCGTTCCTGCGGGCGAATTTCTGTTCGGAGCTCTCGCAATTTGTAAAGGATCTGCCGATCTCCAAGTCGGAAGCCTACCTAATGGGCATGTTCTCGACACTGGGCGTGCTCATGGAGGTGCCGCTGGAATCCGCGCTGGATGAGCTTGTGATTTCAGATGAAATCAAAGTTGCGTTGCTTCGTGGGGAAGGCATCTGCGGTTATCTTTATCAGCTGGTCCTGTGCTATGAGAACGCCGACTGGCGCGGAATGCAGCAGTATGCCCAGTATCTAAACATTCCGATGAATGTGATTACCCAAAAGTATTTTGAGTGCGTAGAATACGTGAACCAGATCTGGCGCGATTTGACGGTTCCCTATGGCGAACAGGAAGCGCCGGAGGAAGAGCTGAGCTTGGAAGAGGAATAAGCGGGATCTTTGGCTGTCTAGGCACGGAGGAGGGGGAACCCTCCTCCGTTTGCGCATACATAGAAAAATTTCATTAGGGAGGGGGACAGTCTGCCTCGGAACAAAGGCCCTAAAGTTCTTGCATAGGGGCGTCCTTGGCTAATTAAATAGAGGATACAAATCGATAGGGCGGACCAAATGGATCGTTTGATTCAGGATGGATAACCTATGGGCGGCGCTGAGTATTCACTCGGCGCCGTCTTTTTCGTTTTTTACGATTGGAGGAATAAAAGGAGGGGGGATCCAACCGCCTAACGGCTCTCTGGATTCGCTCAAGCTCTGCTTGACGGCCGGTTCCGGCTTTTCCATTTTCTCTGCCTTTCTTTCGAATAGGTTAGGGAAATGAGGGAATATCCCGCTTTCAGTATAACAGGAGTTTTGTAAAATAAAAACGATCGATAGATTCTCAAGCGGCTGGGCTTATCTATCATTCAAAGGAATGTAAACTCCGATAGCCTTCCGCCGTAATAGGATTTATGAGATAATAAAACATTATCAGCGGCTTCCGGCGACAAATGAAAGAGGGCGCTGATAGCTCCTATCGTTGACAGCGTTTTTGCATCGATTTATCCTATCCCATCCACCCAATTCTTTACATTTTTCGACTTTTTTACGAAATGAGAACGCAGCGATCGTCGATTTTGGTTAGCGATTGGAATATTCTTCCTCTATACAAAGGAGGGGTGATATGGGAGTCGATCCAAAGTACCGGCATGCGTTGGGCGTTACAATTCGTAAAAAGCGTAAAAGTCAGGATTTAACGCAGGAGGAGCTTTCTGAGTTGGTCGATCTGTCACGGCGTTGGATACAGAAGGTGGAAAGTGGGCGGTCTAATCCCAACTGGTTAAATTTCCTTCAGATCATGGTTGTTTTGGAACTTGACCCGACGGATCTGGCGAGGGAGGTGGGAATCGTTGTTTCTATACCTTCCCATTAGAGAAACCTTGTATTCTGCCGAACTGGGCCGCTACCGCTCCTTTGGATTGGCTGCTTTCCGTGTAGCAGACTGGCGGATAGAGAGGGTGGCGTCTGTTTCAGACATCTCTCCTGCGGAGAGAATGGTTTCGGCTCTCGCTTGCCGCTATACGAGGCTTCAGCTTTATCCTATCCATTTGAGGGACATGATTGAGGATGTCTTATAGGGACCAGGACCTGCGGTTCATCCCTTAAAATGAAACATTCCGGCGGACTTCTTACCTGGAGAAGCCCGCCGGAATGTTATAAGGATCAGCCGTTCGGTTTTTGCCGGGATCGCCGAAGTTCGCCTCTCTGCTCCTTCCGGCCGCCGTCTGTCGGAGGATCGAACGCTTATCTAATAAAACCAGTAAGACGGGAAACCTACGGGTCTTAATACGAAATAAAGAAACCGCATAAACGGCTTGATCAAGCCCTTTAAGCGGTTTCTCCTGGTGGGAACAAATGGGCTCGAACCATCGACCTCCTGCATGTCAAGCAGGCACTCTAACCAGCTGAGCTATGCTCCCTTAAATGATTGCTTGATTATTATAGCAAAGGTTTCCGGGCTTGTCAACCCTAATTTTCATTGAAAAGGGGATTTGGACGAAAAAAGGATATTGAAAAGGCGGCGAAGCGAAAAACCGGTTGAATTCTTCCGGACAATGGAATAGAATGAAGCACAGGAACGAAAGAAGAGAGCCGTACCGGTTTATCTGTGCATCGCCCTTCGCAGCGGTAGATGCGCACGCCCCCGCCTTTTGAACGGCCGGATGCCTCAAAGCTGTTTAAATGGGGGAATAGCGCCTTTCCGGCGAAGATGAAAGGAGAAAAATAGGATGAAATACCAAATGGCGCGCGCGCCGATGGGATGGAACAGCTATGATTATTACGACACCACCGTAAACGAGGAACAGGTGAAGGCGAACGCACGCTTTATGGCGGAACACTTGAAGGACGCCGGTTGGGAATACATCGTGGCGGATATCCAGTGGTATGCTAAAAACGCCGGTACGATGCGGGACCGGTATCAATACATCCCGTTTGGGGAGATGGAGATGGACGGCTATGGACGGCTTCAGCCGGATAGCAGCCGTTTCCCCTCTTCGGCGGACGGGAAAGGATTCGGCCCGCTGGCGGATTATGTGCATGGGCTGGGGCTGAAATTCGGGATCCATATCATGCGCGGCATCCCCAGGGCGGCGGCGCACGCCCATCTGCCGGTATTCGGCTCGGACAGGACGGCAAACGAGATAGCGGATCCCTCCTCGATCTGCGGCTGGAACCCGGACATGTACGGCGTCCGTAAAGGCGCGGCCGGCGCACAGGAATATTATGATTCCATCATCGGCCTGTATGCGGATTGGGGGGTGGACTTCATCAAGTGCGACGATATCTGCAACACCAGCCTCTATCCGCAGAACCCCTATTCGGCTGCGCACGAGGTAGAGATGTTGCAGCGCGCCATTCAAAAAACGGGACGGGAGATAGTCCTCTCCCTCTCCCCAGGGCCCGCTCTTATTGAGCAGGCATGGCACTATGAAAAATATGCCAACCTCTGGCGCATCACCGATGATTTTTGGGATAGCTGGCCGCTTTTGCGGGGCATGTTCGATCGCTGCGAGCTGTGGCAAAACCACCGGGCGGCGGGATCTTATCCGGACTGCGATATGCTGCCGCTGGGCAAGATAGGCAAGGGTTTCGGCGAGGAACGGGAAACCCGCTTTACTAGGGAGGAGCAGATAACCATGATGAGCCTATGGTGCATCTTCGGTTCCCCGCTGATGATCGGCGCCGAATTGACCCAGCTGGACGGCTGGACGCTTTCGCTCTTAACGAACCGGGAGGCGCTGCGGTTAATGGAAGCGGACTGCCAGGGAAGGCAGTTTGAGAAAAACGAGTCCTACGCCGTCTGGACCAACCTGAGCCTCAAGACCGGGGAACGCTATGCCGCTCTGTTCAACTTCCTGGAAACGCCCCAACCGGTTGCCTGCGCGCTGGAAAAGGTGGAACAGTTTGCCGGAAGCTCCCGGCCTATCCGGAGTGCGAAGGAGCTTTGGACAGGGGAGCCGGGAACGCTGAACGGAACAAGGCTGGAAGCGCTCCTGCCCCCTCATGGCGCGCGGCTGTTCCGGCTGGACTAAGCGCCTTTTCGCAGCGGATAACGGCAGCGGGGAGGGGGCTGGCCGTCCGGATCTCCGCGTCCTTTGCTCTTCGGACCGGCGCGCTTCCCGCTTCTATCAAAAAGGAGGGATACGCATGAAATGTGAAATCAGGGATACCTTTTATCTGGATGGGGAGCCGTTTCAGATCATCTCCGGCGCTATCCATTATTTCCGGGTGGTCCCGGAATATTGGCGGGACCGTTTGGAAAAGCTGAAGGCCATGGGCTGCAATACGGTGGAAACTTATATCCCCTGGAACCTGCACGAGCCGAAAAAAGGGGAGTTCTGTTTTGAGGGGATGCTGGATATTGAGCGCTTTGTACAGAGCGCGCAGGCGCTGGGGCTCTATGTGATCCTGCGCCCTTCTCCCTATATCTGCGCGGAGTGGGAATTTGGCGGTCTCCCGGCCTGGCTGCTGGCGGAGGATGGGATGAAGTACCGGCTGAGTTATCCGCCCTTTCTCCGGCACGTGGAAGAATACTACCGGGTGCTGATGAAAAGGCTCGTGCCGCTGCAAGCGGACCGGGGCGGGCCGGTGATTCTCATGCAGGTAGAAAATGAATATGGGTACTATGCAAACGACCGGGATTATTTGAGCTGGCTGCGGGACCGGATGCGTGCAGAAGGGGTAAGCGTGCCGCTCGTGACCTCGGACGGGCCCTTCCCCGAAAACCTGAATGCCGGAAGGGTAGAGGGGGCGCTGCCTACCGGAAATTTTGGGTCCAAGACGGAAGAACGTTTCCGGGCTTTAAAGCCCTATACAGGGGACGGCCCTTTGATGTGTACCGAGTTTTGGGTGGGCTGGTTTGACCATTGGGGCAACGGCGGCCACATGACCGGCAATTTGGAGCAATCGGTCCGGGACTTGGATAAGATGCTGGAATTGGGACACGTCAACATCTATATGTTTGAGGGCGGCACCAACTTTGGATTTATGAACGGATCCAATTATTACGATGCGCTGACGCCCGACGTTACCTCCTATGATTACGACGCCGTTTTGACCGAGGACGGGCAGATAACCGAGAAATACCGGCGTTATCAACAGGTCATCGCCAAATACCGCGCCATCCCACAAGTAACGCTCTCGGCCGCTATCCGGCGCAGGGCTTATGGGGCGCTGCGCGTGGAAGAGAAGGTGAGCCTCTTTTCAACGCTGGAAACGCTGAGCCGGCCGGTGGAAAGCCTCTATCCGCAGTCGATGGAACGGCTGGGGCAGAGCTATGGCTATATCCTTTACCGATCCACCCTGGACACCGAGGAGGGCATCGAGAAGCTCCGTTTGTGGAAAGCGAACGACCGGGCGCAAATCTTTATCGATCAGAAGCCGGTGGCTATCCTCTATGACCGGGAGCTTCTGGAGGAGAAGGAGCTGCGGGTTTCCTTCAAAAAGGGCGCGCAGTTGGACATCCTCATGGAGAACATGGGGCGGGTCAACTTTGGCCCCCGCTTAGAGGATCAGCGCAAGGGGATTGATCAGTGCGTGCAGCTCAACGGCCATATGCACAACCACTGGATACAATATCCGCTTCCGCTGGACAACACCGGCCGGGTGGACTTTAAGGGGGAATACCGGCCTGGGCTCCCAGCCTTCTACCGCTTCACCTTGGATGCGGCGGACACGGCGGATACCTTCCTGGATTTCCAGGGATGGGGGAAGGGCTGCGTTTTTGTCAACGGCTTCAACATCGGAAGGTTCTGGGAGATTGGGCCGCAGAGACGGCTGTATATCCCCGCCCCGCTTTTGAAAAAGGGGCGCAACGAGATCGTCGTTTTTGAAACAGACGGCAAGGCGCAGGAGGAAATTTTCCTGCGCGCGGAGCCGGATATCGGCTGATGACGCATCAAGGACCGGCTGCAAATATTTGCAGCCGGTCCTTGATAGATCCGGATGAAAATGAGAACAAAGAGGGCGTATGGAACGGGTTCAGGGCTAGGCTTGGATCTTCATGTCCCCTTCCCGTACCCAGCCGAGCCGGCGCAGCAGGAAATCAAACAGCAGGGTCAGCGCTGCGGGAAGGAGAAAATGCAGAAGCGCTACCTCTAAAAGCAGCAGCGGCCAGGCGGTTCCGCTCATAGAGGCGAAGGCGCCGAACTGCCCGACCAGCCCCGAAGTGCCCATCCCCGCTCCGGTAGGGGTGTTGGTCATTTTGAGAAGGCAGGTGGAGACCGGGCCGAGCACAGCGCCCGCCAAGGTGGGGGCGATCCAGATAGCGGGCCGCCGCAGAATGTTGGAAAATTGCAGCATTGAGGTTCCGAGCCCCTGCGAGATGAGGCCGCCCAGGCCGTTCTCCCGGTAGCTGGCAACGGCGAAGCCCACCATCTGGGCGCAGCAGCCCACCGTGGCCGCGCCGGCCGCCAGCCCGTCCAGCCCCATCATGATGCACAGGGCGGCCGAAGAGATCGGCGCGGTTAGCGCCAGGCCGACGAGCACCGAAACCAAGATCCCCATCGGGAAGGGGCTGAGCTCGGTGGCGGTGTTGACGAGGCTGCCGAAAGCCTGCATGAACGCGTTGACATAGGGCCCTATCCAGAGCCCGGCCAGGCCGCCTGAAACAATGGTCACTATCGGAGAGACCACAATATCAACCCCGGTTTTGCCCGCAACCAGGCCGCCAATCTCTGCGCCGACGACGGCGGCGGCGTAAGCGCCGACCGGTCCGCCGGCCTGATAGCCGACGGCGCCCGCCACCACGCAGGAAAAGACGACCAGCGGCTTAGATTTGAGCCCGTGGGCGATCGCGCCGCCGATGGCGGCGCCGACGACCGGCGAGGAAGCGGCCACGACCTCGCTCAAAGGCGTTAGAAAGGAAAGCAGCGGCAGCTTTCCGAGCTGGGAGAGGATCAAACCGATAATCAGAGATGAGAACAGGCCGAGCGCCATTGCGCTCATTGCGTCTACGAAATAACGTTTCAACAGCCGTTTGATTTTTTCCACAGTTGGAACCACCTCCCTCATAAATTAGTAACAATCTTATCATAATTCCTATGGGGAGGAAACCCTTACATTCACGAAATATAGGGGGAATTTCCAAAGGATTTTGTTGTAATAGGCCGCTCCTTCTATTTATTTACAATGTGTTCACGCTTTATATGCAGATTGTTTGAAAAATTTCGGTTGACTGTTAGTCAGTCAAGTGTTATACTAAACGCAGCGAAGGGAGGGAGAGAGATGCGGATCACCAAGAAGCCGGTAGAGCGGCGGGAAGAGATCGTTCAGGCGGCGCGGGAGCTGTTTTCGGTGAACGGCTTTGTGAAAACAACGGTGAACGATATTGCCCAGAAAATAGGGATTGCGAAGGGGCTGTTTTATTATTACTTCAAAAACAAGGATGAAGTGATGACGGCGGTGATAGGGGACTATCTCTCCCACGCCGCGCAGAAGGTGCGCCGCATTGTGAAGGAGGAGAGCGATTATTTGGGGCGGCTCTCCGAGCTGGTTTTCACCATCATCGATCTGAGCAGCGATGCGGAAACCGTTTTCGCCGAGCTCAAAAGCGCCGATCGGTATATGTTCCATCAGAGCATTCTGGAACATGCCTACCAGCAGCTGCATGACAGCCTAGCCGATATGGTAAACCAGGGGCTAGAGCAGGGCCTTATCCGCTGCGCCCACCCGCTTTTAACGGCGGAGATCCTTTTTTATGGGTTTGGCATGACCGATTTTACCCATATGGAGAAGGAACAGATTATACAGGTAGTAAAAGAAGCGCTTTGTATTCCAGAATAAACCTTTTACCATCCCTTGGGAAGCGCCTCCCGGTGAAAGAAGAATGGCGAATAAAACTGACTAATAGTCAGTCAATTATGACGTGTAAGGTATTCAGAAAGGCTTAAAAAACCAGGCAATTGCTATTGCATAGAATTGACTAACGGTCAGTCATTTTACTATAGAATGCCGAAAGGGCTAGAAAGAGAAACCGGAAGGAGGGCGGATCGCTTGCAGAAGAGGCAGTATAAGGAGCAGAGAGAGGAAGGCGTAATCCAAACGGACGCTTTCGCTGTCATAAAGGAGAAGGAGGGATTGCTGTGCTGGAAAAATTTGCGCGGATACTTACGCGGCGCTATGGGATTGTTCTCGCGGTAGCGGTGCTGCTGCTCATTCCAAGCGCAGTCGGGGCCGCCGGCACCCGCGTGAACTATGACATCCTCTCCTATCTGCCGCAGGATATGGATTCCAGCCGGGGGGAGCGGGTGCTGGAGGACACCTTCCACAACGCGGCCACAACCATGCTGGTGGTGGAGGGTATGCCGGAACGGTACGTTGCAGATTTACGGGAAAAGATCGAGCGGGTCGAAGGGGTCAGCTCGGCGGTCTGGATCGATCAGATACTGGATTTGAGCGTTCCTAAGGAGATTCTCCCGGAGGATATCAAAAATATCTTCTACAGCGAGGATTCCACCATGCTGATCATCCAGTATGATCTGCCTGGCGCCTCGGAAGAGACGATGCGGGCCATTGACGAGGTGCGCGCCCTCTGCAATACCCAGTGCTTTTTAAGCGGCTTCTCGGTTATCATCCGGGATACCTGCGCGCTCTCCGATCAGGAGATGCCCATCTATGTGCTGGCAGCCGTCATCCTCTCCATGCTGGCGATGGCGGTGACCACCGAGGCATGGGTTCTGCCGGTGGTGCTCATCCTGGGGATTGGCTTTGCCATTGCCTTCAACCTGGGAACCAACATCTTCTTAGGAGAAATTTCCTATGTTACCCAAGCCATTGCCGCCATTTTGCAGTTGGGCGTTACGATGGACTACTCCATCTTCCTCATCCACCGTTACATTGAGGAGAAGCCCAAATTTCCGGACCGGCGGGATGCAATGGCCAGCGCGATTGTGAGCGCCTTTGTTTCGCTCTCCGGCAGCTCGATGACCACCATCGCCGGCTTCCTGGCGCTCTGCTTCATGCAGCTGCTGCTTGGCCGGGACATCGGCATTGTCATGGCCAAGGGGGTCGTGCTCGGCGTTCTGACGGTAGTCATGGTGCTCCCGGCGTTGGTGCTGCAATTTGATAAGGCTATCCAGCGCTGGCGGCACCGCTCGATCATCCCGGATTTTACGCGGGTCAACCGCTTTATCGTCCGCCATTACCGGGCTTTTGTCGCGCTCTTTCTTCTCTTATTGGCCCCCGCCTACTATGCGCAGAGCCACGTTGCCCAATATTACAACCTGGCGGACAGCCTGCCGGATACGCTGCCCTCCATCATCGCGCTCGATAAGATGAAAACGCAGTTCAACATGGCCTCCACCCATTTCATTATCGTCAGCGACGAGCTGCCGGCCTACCGGCAGACCCAGCTGCTGGAGGAGATCGAAAAGGTGGACGGCATTGAGTCGGTCATCGGCTACAACAAGTTTGTCGGCCCCGCCATACCGGATTCCTTTGTTCCGCAAGAGATTCGGGATATCTGCAAAAAGGACGGCAAGCAGATGATTATGGTCAACTCCGCCTATAAGCCGGCCTTGGACGAGGAGAACGCGCAGATCGACGCGCTGACCGCGATTGTCAAATCCTATGATCCTGAGGCGATGATCACCGGCGAGGGAGCGATGACCAAGGATCTGATTGAAACGGCTTCGGTCGATTTCCAGGTGACGAACGCGATTTCCATTGCCGCCATCCTCCTGATCGTCGGATTGTGCTTCCGATCGGTATCGGTTCCGATCATCCTGGTGGCCGCCATTGAGCTTTCCATCTTTATCAACATCGGCATCTCCTACCTGACCGGGGCGGTGATCCCCTTTATTTCGCCGACCGTCATCGGCTGTATCCAGCTCGGCGCTACGGTGGATTACGCGATTTTGATGACCACCCGCTTCCGCGAGGAGCTGCGCGCGGGGGTAGGAAAGCAGGAGGCGATTGCCATTGCGGCAAACGCGGCGGATTCCGCCATTATTACCAGCTCGCTGGTGCTCTTCTGCGCCACCTTCGGCGTGAGCGCCATTTCCAAAATCGAGATTATCCAGTCCATCTGTCTCATGCTTGCGCGCGGCGCACTCGTCAGCGCGCTGGTCAGCATCTTTATCCTTCCCTCGGTGCTGCTGGCCAGCGAGGGGCTGATTGCCAAGACCTCGAAGGATTGGCGCAATGCGCCGGTGAAGAAGGAGAAGAGGCGCGGCGGCCGCAGTAAGGGGCCGCAGAAGGGCAGCGCCGCCCCCACCGGCGCATAAGCAAGGCAACCAACCGAACCACGGACGGCCGTGGATGGATAAACAGGAGGAGATTTATTGTGAAAAAGAAGCAAATCGGACGCAAGGCGCTGTGCGCCCTGCTAGCGGCCTCCCTCGCCAGCGTGCATGTTTTCGCGGCCGGCGCTCCGGCCCCCGCTGCGGCGGAGGGGACCTCCCAGACACAGGCGGTCCCTGCCGCGGCGAAGGAGGAAAAAGCCGCTTACAAGAAAAGCGAAACGGTCTATGTCAACCTGGAGCCGGACGGTACGCCGCGCGAGCAGATCGTCTCCAACTGGCTGCATTCTGAGGAAGCGGGTGCGACTCTTGTCGATCGCTCCACCTTAAAAGAGGTGGAAAACGTGAAAGGGGAGGAGCAGCCTGCCCGCAGCGGCAGCGACCTGACCTGGAAGCTGGAGGGGAACGACCTCTACTACCGCGGCAAAACGGAGGGCGAGCTCCCCGTCTCGGTGGAGATCACCTATACCCTTGACGGCATAAAGATGAGCCCGGAGGAAATCGCGGGGAAGAGCGGGCATATGGAAATGAGCCTGCATTTCCGGAACAACCTGCGCCAGACCGTTTCGGTCGGCGGGAAGCGGATAACGATGTATACCCCCATGATGGCGGCCGCCGCGATCTCCTTCCCGAACGCCGGCTTCTCCAACGTGGCGGTATCGGATGGCACCGTTCAGGCCGACGGCAGCAACCAGGCGGTTGCGCTGGCCGCTATGCCGGGCCTCAACGAGAGCCTCGGCCTCCGGGAATACGACCTTCCAGGCTTGGGCAAGGAGGACCTCGATTTCCCGGAGACCTTTACCATCTCGGCCGATTGCACCGATTTTGAGATGGGACCCATCGGCATCGTCGTCACCACCGGGATCTCCGGTCTCGACGGGCTGAGCGCCGCAGAAGATTTTGACGATATGCGCGCCGATCTATATGAGCTGAAGGGCGCGCAGAGCGACCTCTCCGCCTGGGATCCGAACCGCCGCATTCGCTCGCTCTTCTCGACCCCGCGGCTCACTTCGGGCGCGCAGGTGCTGGTGGAGGATATCTTCCGGTTTTACGATCTGGATACGGCGATGTTCGACATCCTTCCCGATTACATCACCGAGGAAAATATTGAACTCTTCGACCGCATCTCCGAAGATCTGGATGAGGTGGATATCGATAAGCTGCTGGATTCCGAGGCGCTGGAGGATCTGCTGGATACCATGACCAAACGGAACATCGAGAACCTGCGCCGTCTGCTCGATGATTACGACACCATCAAGGCGCTTGATTCGGAAGAACTCGGCGAGCTTATCGATCAAAGCATCGATCTTTTGGATGCTTTGGAGCAATATGAGGAGCAGATGCAGACCGTCGAGGTGCTCGCCCGCTATGCAGGCGATATGATGGAGCTGTGCGAACAGATCAAGGCGTCCGGGCTGCTGGACATGATGACCGATGAGAACATTGGCGCCGCCGCCGGCGGCATTGCGGGCAGCATGAGCGAAAAGGAAATCCGGCCGGTGCTGGAAAGCATTCGCAAGCTGGAAAATGCGCTGGAAAACGCCCCGGACGAGATGAGCGCCGTAGATATCGGGATTTCCCCCTCCTTCATCGGGCTTTTCCGCAAGTTTGCGCCCAAGGAGGAAGAGAAGCTCCTGCCGCTGATGGAGGTCCCGCTCGGAACGGATATGGCGCTGCTCACCCCTACCATCGGGGCCTCTGAGAGCGGCGTGACCTGCCGGGATACGCTGGAAAGCGCCCTGCAATCGCTGGAGGATGCGGTGAGAAAGGCGGCGGAGGATGCCTCAAACGAGGGCGCACAGCAAACGATGGATAAGGTTGCCAAGCTCAAGGCGGAAATGGAGGAGCTGGAGCGCAGCCTGATGAGCGGATTGAACGTCAGCACGCCCGACGCGCTTTCCGCGAAGCTCGAACAGGCCGCCTCCTTCACCAAGGCGATGGTAGGCCCGCTGCAACAGATGATGGCGACGGCGGAAAAGCTGGCTGATCGGCTGGATCATTCGCCGGAGAGCGGCAAGCTGCAATACTTACTCGCGGAAACGGGCGATATGCTCGACGATCTGAAGGCGAACGAGGAGAGCATTCAGGCCCTGCGCCGCCTTCTCCGGGAGTACGACGCGGACGATATGGAGAATTTCCGGGAGCATTACAACGATCTGCGGCATGACCTGCGCGAGGTGAAGCCCATTCTCCAAGCGCTGCGGGATGACCTAGAGGATCCGGCCGTCGACCGCAGCCTGCACAGCTCGCCGGAGAGCGTGGAGACGCTCTTGAAGATGAAGGACGATCTTTTAGCGAACCGGGAGGTTTCGGAAATCTTACGCGAAACGGTCAGCCCCGACCGGGTTTCGATAGCCAGCGGGATGTTTGATACCTTCGACCGCCTGGAGGAGAAGGGCTCGGTCGATAAATATGTCGGCCAGGTGGACGATGCGGACGAACTGCTCGCCCGGAAGGACGCCTATGTCGAATTGGCGGAGAACTACCGCGCCTACACCGGCGCAGCGGAGGACGCCGAGACCAGCGTTAAATTTATCATGAAAACCGATGAAATTAAAATTCCGGAGCCGGAAGCGGCCGCTGAATCGGAGCAGCCGCAGAAGCAGGGCTTCCTGGATTGGTGCCGGGGGCTCTTGTCCAAGCTGAAGAAATAGCAAAGGGGCGCGTTGCAGAATGAAATTCTGCAACGCGCCCCTTTAGCATTCGCCGAAGTCCGGACGGCTGCCGGCCGCCGGCTCCGACGGGGCAGGGCGGCCGGAACCGGCCTCGCTGCGGTAACGCGTGGGGGATTGACCGGTCATGCGCTTGAAAAGCCGGATGAAGTTGGAATAGTCGTTGAAACCCGCCAGATGGCAGGCTTCCGTTACGCTGCACCCCTCCCGCAGCAGCTCCTGGGAACGCACCAGGCGCTTGTGCTGGATATAGCTGTGGATGGTGTTGCCCGTCTGCTGCCGGAAGAGCTTGCAGAGATAGTTTTTGTTGATAAAGAACCGTTTTTCCAGCGCCTCCAGGCGCAGATCCTCCTGTAAGTGGGCGTTGATATAGGCGACCACCTCGGAAAGCGGCGGTTCCAGCGCGTGTCCCAGCTCCTGGGGGGAGGGGCTGTGCGCGCCATAAGCCTGGCCGATCCGCACCAACAGCTCCAGAAAGCGCGAGAGGTAAACGATCTCCCAGCCCGGCGCTTTCCCGGTGCGCAGGCAGATCATCTGGTCGGTGAGGGCGGAGATTTGAGCAAGCTCCTCCGGACTCAGGCGCAGAAGGTTCCCTTCGCCGCGCGGCCGGTTCTCAAAGCAGCCCAACAGGTCAAAGCCGGGGGTAGAATATTGAGCGGCGACCGAAGGATCAAAGTGTATGACATACCGCTCATAGACGCTGTCCGGCGCGGGAAAGGTCGGCTTATGGATCTCCCGGCTGTTGAAGATCAGCATGTCGCCATGCTCCAGCACATATTTTTTTTGTTCTACAAAATAGTGTACCTCGCCGGAAAGATAGAGGTAAATTTCATAGCGGTTGTGTAGGTGAAACCCATAATCCGGCAGGGTCCGGCTCTGTTTCCGATCGCAGGAAATCATCTGGGTGCTTTGAAGAATCCCCAGCATGCGATACCGCCCTCCATAAAGTGAATATTTGCAATATACCACTGAAAATATGCAAAGATATTGGGATAATTATATCATATAATGAAGCTAAATCATAGTCCCTTAATATAGGATAATAAAGGAGCGGAGTCCAATGGCCAACGTTAAACTTGGCGCACAGCTTTACACTATCCGTGAATTTACCAAAACCCCGGAGGATATCGAACGATCCCTGCGCAAAATCAAAGGGATGGGCTTCGATGTCATTCAGATCTCCGGTTTCGGCCCGATCGATCCGCAGCGTTTAGCGGACTTGGTCCATGAGCTGGAATTGGATGTCTGCGTAACCCACACGCCTTATGACCGGCTGACCGGCGACCTGGATGCGGTGATTGCCGAGCACAAGCTGCTGGGCTGCGACACCATCGGACTTGGCGCGATGCCTGCCAAGTTCCGCGAGGGCGGCGTTACGATGGAAGGCTACCGGGAGTTTATCAAGGTTGCGGACGAGATCGGCACAAAAATTCACGATGCGGGCCTGCATTTTGCTTATCACAACCATAATTTCGAGTTCCAGAAGCTGGAAGGCAAGACGGTGATGGATCGCTTGGTGGAGGATACCGCGCCAGAGAAATTCGGCTTTATCCTCGACACCTTCTGGCTGCAAATGGGCGGCGTGATCCCTGCCTCCTATATCCGTAAGGTGGCCGGCCGCATGAAGGTCTGCCATTTTAAGGATTATGCGGTAAACGACCGTACCGCCGTTTTCGCCGAGGTCGGCGAGGGCAACCTCGATCTGCATGAGGCGTTCCGCGCCTGCGAGGAGAGCGGCGTTTCCTACATCGTAATTGAAGAGGATGTCTGCCCGCGCGACCCGTTTGATTGCCTTGCGAACAGCTTCAAGAACCTGAAGGATATCGCCGCCAACCACTAAGCGGCTGTTTGCGTAAGGATAGACGGTTTTTCCGGCGCTTCGTCCCGGCTGCCGCGCGAGCGGCGGGGCCGGCGGACGGCTTTTTAGAACACAGTTATCAAAATAACAGGAGGGGATAATCCAATGTCCAAATTTATTATCAGCGGCTTTGCCGATGAGATTGATCCAATGCTGGATAAGCAGATGGCTACCTTGGATGAGCTGGGCGTTTCCTATATCGAGATGCGCGGGGTCGATGATAAAAACCTCTGCGACTGCACGCTTGACGAGGCCCGCGCCATCAAGGCCCGGCTGGACAGCCGCGGCTTTAAGCTCTCCGCCGTCGGTTCGCCGATCGGAAAAATTCAGATTACCGATGATTTTGCCCCGCATCTCGAAAAGTTCCGCCATGCGCTGGATATCGCCGAGATCATGGAGACGAAATATATCCGCATGTTCAGCTTCTTCATGCCCAAGGACAGCGATCCGGCCCAGTGGCGCGACGAGGTGATCACCCGCTGGAACGGCTTCATCGAAGCGGCGAAGGGCCGCGGCATCACCCTGCTGCACGAGAACGAGAAGGGGATCTACGGCGATATTCCGGAGCGCTGCCTGGATCTGCTGAAGGCGCTGGATAACCCGATGGTGCGCGCCACCTTCGACCCGGCTAACTTCGTTCAGTGCGGCGCGAAGCCCTTTCCCGACGGCTACGAGCTGCTCAAGGACTATGTGGAGTATGTACATATTAAGGACGCCCGCTTTGCAGACGGGCAGGTTGTCCCGGCCGGCGAGGGAGACGGACAGGTTCCCGGTCTCATCGCAGCGCTGCATGCGGCCGGCTTTGAGGGCTTCCTCTCTCTGGAGCCGCACCTGGCGGACTTCAGCGGCTTCAAGGCGCTGGAAACCGACGCCTCTGACGACGGAAAGGCATCCCAGGCCGAGGGCGCGCGCTGCTTCACCGTTGCCCACAGCGCGCTGAAAAAAATCCTGGCCGGTTTAAACTAGCGGCAGAGCGCCGCTCGTTTCCCCCGTTTATCCGCATAGCCGTTTTGGACGGCTAGAGATTCAATCAGGCAAGAAAAACCGGTTTTTTGTCCCCGGCTGCGCGCTTTTCCGTGCACGGGGCAGGCGTCCGGCGCTGCCGGATCCTCCGGGTTTTGAAGAAAGGAAGGATCATTAGAAATGGAAAAATTGCGTTTCGGCATCATCGGCATCGGCAACATGGGCTCTTCCCATGCGCTCCGCCTGGATAAAGGCGAAATCACCAATGCGACTCTGACCGCGGTTTGCGATACCAAACCGGCGCGTCTGGATTGGGCGAAGGAGAACCTTTCCGACCGCGTAGAGCGCTTTGACTCGGATGAGAGCTTCTTTGCCAACGCGAAGATAGACGCTGTGCTCGTTGCGGTCCCGCACTATGAGCATCCCTCGCTGTGCATCGAGGGCCTGCACCGCGGGCTGCATGTGCTCTGCGAGAAGCCTGCCGGCGTTTACACCAAGCAGGTCCGCGAGATGATCGCCGAATCCAAAAAGAGCGACAAGGTTTTTGGGATGATGTTCAACCAGCGCACCAACCCTGTCTATAAAAAGGTGAAGGACCTGGTAGACAGCGGCGAGCTCGGCGATCTCAAGCGGGTCGTTTGGATTATCACCAACTGGTACCGTTCCCAGAGCTACTACAATTCCAGCGACTGGCGCGCCACCTGGGTCGGCGAGGGCGGCGGCGTTCTGCTCAACCAGGATCCGCACCAGCTCGACCTCTGGCAGTGGATGTGCGGCATGCCTTCCCGTATCCGCGCCTTCGTGAAATACGGCGTCAACCGCGACATCGAGGTTGAGAACGACGTGACCGCTTATGCGGAGTATGCCAACGGCGCTACCGGCCTGTTCGTTACCTCTACCCATGAGGCCCCCGGCACCAACCGTTTTGAAATTTCCGCCGACCGCGGCAAGCTGGTGATTGAGGATGATATCGTCACCTTCTGGCGCAACCGCGTAGGGGAGAAGCAGTTCAACGCCGAGTATACCGGCGGCTTCGGCCAGCCGGAGTGCTGGAAGTGCGTTGTTCCTACCCCCGGCGAGAACCCGCAGCATAAGGGCATCCTCAACAATTTCACCGATGCGGCGCTCCACGGCGCGAAGCTGTTGGCTCCCGGCGAGGAGGGCATCCGCGGCCTTTCTATTTCCAACGCCATGCACCTCTCCGCTTGGACGGATAGCTGGGTCGATCCCTCCAACCTGGATGAAGATCTTTTCTACAACCTGCTGCAAGAGCGGATCAAAAATTCGACCTTTAAGAAAACGACCGTTGAGCAGACCCTCTCGGTCAAGGGCACCCACTAACCCGTTTTTTTAGAGGCTAAGAAGCCGTCAGGCGCGTTGCTGGACGCGAAGCGTTTCGCAACGCGCCTGCTTCCAAAAAAGAGTTTAGGCCGGGGTCCCGTTTTTGGGGCGGCCGGTCCCGTAGCCTGAAAATAGCGGACGGCTATTTTCATTTTTAGAAAGGGATGTTTCGAATGGGGAAAATGCGGACCGCCATCATCGGTTGCGGCAGTATCTACCAGAACCATGCCGGCGCCTTGGCCGCCAGCAGCGACGCCAGCCTCTATGCGGTCTGTGACCGCATTCCCAGCCGCGCGGACGCGGCCGCTCAAAAATACGGCTGCAAGGCGGTCTATGATTACCGTGAGATCCTCTGTGATCCGCAGGTGGACGCTGTCCACCTGTGCACCCCGCATGACCTGCATGCGCCGATGGCGATAGAAGCCATGCGCGCGGGCAAGCATGTGCTCAGTGAAAAGCCGATGGCGACCTCTCTGCTTTATGCGCGCGAGATGAAGCGGACGGCGCTGGAAACTGGAAAAACCCTGGGCATCTGTTTCCAGAACCGTTATAATGAAACGACCGTCCGTGCGCGGGAGGTGCTTTTGAGCGGCGAGCTGGGCGCAGTGCGCGGCGGGCGCGGGATTGTCACCTGGGACCGCGGCGCGAGCTATTACCAGCAGGAAGCGGGCGAATGGCGCGGCAGCTTTGAGCATGAGGGCGGCGGCGTGCTGATCAACCAGTCGATCCACACGTTAGACCTGCTCGTTTGGCTGATGGGGAGCGAGACGCGCGCTCTCTCGGCCAGCGTTTCCTGCAAGCAGCTGCGCGGCGTTATCGAGGTGGAGGACACGGCGGATATCTTCTTGCAGATGGAGAGCGGAGCCCGCGGCGTTTTCTATGCCACCAACTGCTATTGCGGCAATGCGCCGGTAGAAGTAACCATCTGCTGCGAGAAGGGGAGCGTCCGTTTGGATGATAAGCTGCTCATCCAGCGCGACGGCCAGCCGGACGAAATTCTCAACCCGAATGAGCATGCCGAAGGGGAGAAGAACTACTGGGGCCTCGGCCACAAGAAGCTCATTGACGATTTCTATCGTTCGATTGCGGAGGGCAGAAAATTTGCCGTCGGTCCTGAAGAGGGGATCGTGACCTCCCGGCTGCTGGAAGCCGTTTACCGTTCCGCAGCGGTGGGGACCGAGGTGCGCGTAGAGAAATAGCTCCTGCATGATAGATTCGGCTCCCATAGGGCCGAAAGCCGTTTTTTCAGAGGGCGTATTGCAGAATTTCATTTCCGGCTTGTAGAAACTGGAAAAAGCGGCGGTTTCGCGCGGACAGCGCGAAATTCGGGCCGTTGTTTTGGCTCGAAAGCTGCTTTTTCAGAGGGTGTGTTGCAGAATACAATTCTGCAACACACCCTTAACCCCTTGACAAAACGGCCCTGTTGTGGTATAACCACCATAAAGGCAACGATGGAACCAGTAGCCGGCAGAGGCGGCGCGAAGAGAGAAGGGGTCTGCGGCTGTGAGCCCCTTTGTGTGAACCCGCTGGTGAAGACCACTCCTGAGCCGCACGCGAAGAGCGTGGCCGTATTTCTGCGTTAAAGAATAAGGCTTCTAAAAGAGCCTGAGTGAAAAGTCAAGGTGGAACCGTGCCGTTACCGTCAAAGTGAGGCACCCTTGAAGGCCCTGTTATCAGCGGGCCTGCGAGGGTGTTTTTTAATTTACCGGAAAAGATGAATGGGAGGAATTTAGCGATGAAGGTTATTACGCACGATGGATCGGTGGTTGAGCAGTCCTTTGAAGAGGAGCTGGGCAGAAACGCCCTGCGCCATACGGCTTCGCATATTCTTGCGCAGGCGGTCAAGCGCCTTTTCCCGGAAACCAAGCTGGCTATCGGCCCCTCGATTAAGGATGGCTTTTATTACGACTTCGATCGTTCCGAGCCGTTTACCGAGGAGGAGTTGGAGCGGCTCGAAGGGGAAATGAAGAAGATTGTCAAGGAAAACCTCAAGCTGGAGCGCTTCACCCTGCCCCGTCCGGAGGCGATTGCGCTCATGGAGAAGCTCGAAGAGCCCTATAAAATCGAGCTGATTGAGGATCTGCCCGAAGATGAGGAACTCAGCTTTTTCAAACAAGGGGAATATGTCGATCTGTGCGCCGGCCCGCACGTGACCTATACCTCTGCGGTCAAGGCTTTCAAGCTGACCTCGGTTGCGGGCGCTTACTGGCGCGGCAACGAGAAGAACAAGATGCTTACCCGCATCTATGGAACGGCCTTTGCCAGCAAAGCGGATCTGGAGGAATACCTGAACCGCATGGAGGAGGCCAAAAAGCGCGATCACCGCAAGCTCGGCCGCGAGCTGGGGATTTTTGCGCTGATGGAGGAGGGCCCCGGCTTCCCCTTCTTCCTGCCGAACGGCATGATTCTCAAAAACACGCTGATAAACTTTTGGCGGGAGATCCACGACCGGGAGGGCTATGTGGAAATTTCCACCCCGCTCATGCTCACCCGGAACCTGTGGGAGACCTCCGGCCACTGGGATCACTACAAGGAAAACATCTACTCCACCGAGATTGACGAAACCACCTTCTGCATCAAGCCGATGAACTGCCCGGGCGGCATGCTGGTTTATAAGCTGGAGCCACGTTCCTACCGCGACCTGCCCATGCGCGTCGGCGAGCTGGGGATCGTCCACCGCCATGAGAAATCCGGCGCGCTGCATGGCCTCATGCGGGTACGCTGCTTCACGCAGGACGATGCGCACATCTTCGCCACCCCGGAACAGGTCACTGAGGAGATCAAGGGCGTTGTCCGGCTGATTGACGAGGTATATAACCTGTTCGGCTTTAAATACCACGTCGAGCTCTCCACCCGGCCGGAGAACAGCATCGGCAGCGAAGAGGATTGGGAGCTGGCGACCGAAGGGCTGAAGAAGGCGCTGGCGGAGATGAATCTCCCCTATGTCGTCAACGAAGGAGACGGTGCTTTCTATGGGCCGAAGATTGATTTTCACCTGGAGGACTCGATTGGGCGCACCTGGCAGTGCGGCACCATCCAGCTCGATTTCCAGATGCCCCAGCGCTTCGATATCGAATACACCGGCGCGGACGGGCAGAAGCACCGCCCCATTATGCTGCATCGGGTGGTCTATGGATCGATCGAGCGGTTCATCGGCATCCTCATCGAGCATTATGCCGGGAAGTTCCCCGCCTGGCTTGCGCCGGTGCAGGTGAAGCTCCTGCCCATTACCGACCGCAATAACGATTATACCGATGAAATCGAGCGGCTCCTTAAAGAGCAGGGCATCCGCTGCAAGACCGACAAACGCCAGGAAAAAACCGGCTTCAAAATCCGGGAGGCGCAGCTGGAGAGAGTGCCCTATATGCTGGTCATCGGCGATAAGGAGCAGGCAGAGGGCACGGTGGCCGTCCGTTCCCGCGACACCGGCGAAAATAAGGTCATTCCAAAGGAAGAGTTTGTCCGGCTGCTGTTGGAAGAGATCCGGAATAAAAAGTAAGCCGTTTTATAAGCGCGCGTCCGCAGAATAGAACGGGCAAAAACGCACCTCCGGCCTGCAAAAGAACCGTGCGGGCCGCTCTTCCGGCTTGCAGGAACCGGAAAAAGCGGCGGTTTCGTGCGGACCGCGCAAAATTGGGGGCGCAATCTTCGCCCCAAAAGCAGCTTTTTCAAAAGGGCGCGTTGCAAAATAGAAAAGGAACCTCCGGTCGAGCCGATCCTCCGGCTTGCAGGAAAAAGGGCGCGCCTGCAAAA
>JAAWDS010000042.1 GCA_022793895.1 Provencibacterium sp.
ATCGAACCAACGACACGAGGATTTTCAGTCCTCTGCTCTACCAACTGAGCTACAAAGGCAAACTGGCGACCCGGATGGGGCTCGAACCCACGACCTCTAGCGTGACAGGCTAGCGTTCTAACCAACTGAACTACCGGGCCAACTGAAGGTCAAAGGTATCTTCCCTTCCAGCGACGAGATTTATTATACCGTATGCGTTCTTAATTGTCAACCCGCTTGTGCAATTTTTCTTGGGATCTTTTTCATATTTTTTGAGAATGCGGAAGGGATCGCCTATCTGCGGAAAACCTCTCCTCAAATATAGGGCGGACCGCGCCCGCGTCCGGAGCTCTGCTTCTGCATCCGAACGAGGCGCGGCCCGCCCTCCCATTCGCGGCTATAAAATTTTTCCGTTTTTCCAGCCCGGCAGCGCTATTTCACCTCAAACGTATAGGAAAGCACGCTGTCAGCAGGATGGATGTTCACCCGGTACTCGCCGGGAGCCAGGACAATATTGAGCTTTATATAGATAATGGTGCTGAACATCTCATTATTTCCCCAGGTGCTGAAAATCCTGGGCGGGTTGTCGCCGCCGCCGGAAATGGTCGTAACCGTGGGTTCCAATCCAATGGAGTCAATCGGCTCTTTAATGGCCAGCTCCAGCGTGGTCGTCGAGCCGGAGCTATTGTTCACCGTCACTCCGGTAATGGCATTGGTCTCTTCCGGCTGCTCCGGCAGGGAATCCACCTGGACAATCTTCGCTTCGTCTACAAATTCCGGAGCATTGCCCTTTTTATCAATCGCCACCAGGTAGAAGCGGGCATGATCTTCGGGAACCCCGGAAAAGGTAAGCTCGTTGCTCCCGGCCACCAGCTCCTTGGCTTCGGCGTTCTGCATCATCCAGGAGACGTTTGGCTTGGTTTCTTCCTCAGACATGGTGATGCAATAGACCGTTCCGGGCTTATCCGAGTTGAAGGACACCCGCAAAGTACCGTCCGGCGTGCGTTCAGCGGTGATAATTCCAATGGCCGGATAGGTTTCCGCATAGAATCGGCCGCTCGCCTTGCTGCCGTCCGGGAAGGTAACCTCAACATTGTAGTGGTTTTTGGGCATAAAGAAGTAGTATTCCTTCAGATAGACCCGGTAGGTTTGGTTGTCGTCCGTCTCCACCCGGCCGAGGGTCAGCGCATCCTGAGCGGGGCATTTAGCATAGAAGGCCGAAAGCTCCAGCGGCGTCTCGGTGGGTTTGTTCAGAACAACGGTAAACCCGTAGTCGGAAATCTGCTCGGTCGAAACGATCGAATAGCCGCTCTCCTCCGGATCGTCCTTCGGATCGGCGGGTACGGCGAGAGGCAAAAACAGGCCGGAGAGATTTTCGCCCGCCGTATCTGCGGCGGCGCAATAGAAGGTATAGCCGGTTCCTTCCGAAAGCCCGTCTATCGTAAAGGTATTCGGGCCGGAGGCGATCGGCCGGGATTCGCCGGAGGCATGCAGCTCCCAGGAATCCTGCGGAGCGTTTTCCCCTATCAGCGAGCGCGCCGCAGCCTGCGGTACGGCCATATAGTAAAGGAAACCGGCCGTATCGGAAACGAAGGTGATTTCAGCGGAGGAGACCGAAACGCGTTCGGCCTGGAAATTGCTCAGCTCCGGCGACTGGATGTTCACGACAAACTTTTTCTCAAGCTGCTTGCCGTCCGGCAGGGTAATCTGGAGATAGTAGGTGTTCTCTTTGTAATAGGAAGTGTTCAACGTATACAGACGGTTTTTCTGCGTGCCGGAGGGCGTGCTGGCGCTGATGATGGTCATATCCTTCCCGGCGGGGCAGTGGATATAGAAATTGGAGACATCCAGCTCGACCGGAGCGCTCAACTCAACCACTACCTTGCCCATTGAGGGAACAATGCCGACGATGCTTATTTCTCCCGGTTGAGAATCGGGGTCCGATCCGGAGCTCCCGCCCGAAGAAGAGGAATCCGAGTCCGAATCAGAGTCGGAGGAGGAATTGGGATCTTCCCACTCATCCAGCCCGGAAACCGAGGAGAGGCCCTTGACAGAAGAGGAAGCGGCGGAATAGGCCTCCTGCACAGAGGCGTTTCTATCCACATTCACCTGTGCCTTGGAGCTCAAAACGCGCAGCAATCCGGCCTTCGCGCCCTCCTCCATCGAGAGCTTTGCCGAACCGGAAACGGTGACGTTTTGCGCCTTCCCGCAAAGGAAGGTCTGGCTGCCGGAATACATCGAAAGCTGCTCAACGCTGCTGGAGGGTTCCAAAACGACCGAAATGTCGCTTAAAAGCGAGCTGTTCAGCGTAATAAAGCTAAATTCCCCATCCAGCGAGAGCGTTTTCTGGCTGCGCAGGGTAATATTGCGCCGGCGCCCGTCCGGCTGGGTGAAGAGGAGCAGCAGGTCTCCATCCTCATCCGATTGCAGCGTAAGGCGCGCAGGGCTTTGGATGGAATAGCTTCCTTTTACCTTCTGTCCTTTTACAAATTCGATTTTTCCGTCCCTTACCCGAACGGCATAATCATCCGGCGAAGGGGAGGGCGCAGCCGCCGCGCTGCAAGCGAACGCGACCAACAGCACAACCGCACAGAAAATAGACAGAACACGTTTGAACATGACCAATCTTCCTTTCACTTCATCCAATCCGGCCGCCTCCCGCCGATCCTAAAGCCGCCGGAGGATCAGACCCGGCAACCGGAATTTTCTATACCGCATACCATTATAAGGAAGAGCTTCTTCCGTGTCAATGCCGGAAATGGCCGGCGGCATATTTTTGGAATAAAAAATTTACCCGCAAATTCAGCCTCCGCCTCTGCGTCGTCTTTCCGCGCTGCTTCTGCCAGCTTTAGCTACCGTTTACCCACGCGCTTAAATATCTCGGATGAATATCCCGCCCCTGTTGTAAGCGGCCGCTAAAACTGTTATACTAAGGAAGAAAGCGCGGCTGCCTCTAGCGTATCGCAGCCGCCGGAATTTCTGAAAGCCACACAGAAAAGGAAGGGACAACGATCAACATGAGTGAATGCAATCACAACTGCGAAGGCTGTTCGCAAAATTGCGCCGAGCGCCAAAGCCCGCAGGATCTGCACGAAGCGCCGCACCCGATGAGCCAGATTAAGCATGTCGTCGGCGTTGTCAGCGGAAAGGGCGGCGTTGGGAAATCGTTGGTGACATCGCTGATGGCGGTGACAATGGCCCGCCGCGGCCTGCGCAGCGCTATTTTGGATGCGGATATTACCGGTCCGTCCATCCCGAAAATTTTCGGCGTTACCGGCCGCGCGCAGGGCAACGAGGACGGTATCCTCCCCGCCCGATCCAAAACGGGGATCGGCATGATGTCGGTCAACCTGCTTCTGGAAAACGTCACCGATCCGGTGGTCTGGCGCGGCCCGATCATCGCCGGGACGGTTAAGCAATTTTGGACCGACGTTATTTGGGGAGACGTGGACTATCTGTTTGTGGACATGCCCCCCGGTACCGGCGACGTGCCGCTGACCGTTTTTCAATCGATCCCGCTGGACGGCATTCTCATCGTCACCTCTCCGCAGGAGCTGGTTTCGATGATCGTTGCAAAAGCGGCTAAAATGGCGCAGATGATGAACATCCCCGTCCTCGGACTGGTGGAAAACATGAGCTATGCGCGCTGCCCGGACTGCGGGAAGGAAATCCCGATCTTCGGCGAAAGCCACATCGGCGAGGTCGCCAAAGATTTCGGGCTGGATGTCCTGGCCCGCCTGCCCATTGATCCCAAGCTCGCCGCCGCCTGCGACCGCGGCATGATCGAGCTGTTTGAAGGCGATTGGCTGGAGCCTGCCGCCGACCGGCTTGAAAAAATGGGTTAACCGTCCATCCGAAAAAGCGGCCGACGGACTGTAAAAGGACGCGTGCGAGCCGCTCCTCCGGCTTGTAAAAAGGCGCGTTGCAGAATGCAATTCTGCAACGCGCCTTTTTCTACCATTTCAAGCCCTGAAACCACTTGAGAACATCCTGAATCTTCTCATCCCAGCAATCCCAGCGGTGGGCGCCGGCCGATTCCTCATAGGTGAGCGAATAGCCCCATTCGGTCAGGCTGTCGCGCAGCCTGCGGTTGTCGTCAATTAAGAAATCCTCCGTCCCGCACCACATATAGAGCGGCGGCAGCTTTTCGCTGAGTCCCGCCATCGACTCCGCAAGGGCAAAAAGATCGTTTTCCCCGCCCCGCACCTTACCGGCAGGGCCGAACACATCCTCCCAGTAGGGGTCCCGTCCGTCCTGCCCCTCGCAGCGCTTCGCCATATCCACCGCGCCCGAAAGGCTTGCCGCCGCGCCGAAGGTTTCCGGAGCGGCAAGCGCCAGCTTGAGCGCCCCGTAGCCGCCCATCGAAAGGCCGGCCGCATAGGTATCTTCTGGACGGCTGCTCATGGCAGGGAAAAATTCCCGGCAGATCTGCGGCAATTCCTTGGCCACATAATCGAAATAGCGGCCTCCGTGCGCCATGTTGGTATACCAGCCAAGGTGTACCGTCGGCATAACGACCGCCCAGCCCAGCTCGCTGACATAGCGCTCGATGGACGTGCGCCGCTGCCAAATAGTATGATCATCGCTCTTCCCGTGCAACAAGTAAAGCGTGGGATACTTGCCGGCCAGTGCATTTCCGGTTAAACCGATCTGCCCTTTGGTGCGCTGCGGAAGAATAACATCCATCTGGCAGCACATCTCCAACGCCTCTGAGAAGAAGTCAACATGCAAGAGCGCCATAACCCAAACCTCCTTCGCGTTATTCCCTATCGATTACCCACATTTTACTACATTTTATTTAGGTGCGCAACCATCTGTGCCAGTTTTTCGGGTCTCTCCGGCAGGTAGTTTGTCTTTTTTCGGAAAACTTTTTTTCTGTGAAGTGAAAAGCCGCCCCGCCGACTCCTTTTTCCTGACGGATTGTGCTATAATATTCACATAAAAAAACGCGCTGCGTTTTTTACAGCAATCTTTAAAAAAAGGGCTTTCGGGCCAAGACGTTGTCCCTGTCCGCCGCTCCTGCGGCAGCTGGGGCGGACAGTCGAAAAACATCCGCCTTCAGCGGCTATCAGTTCAGCAGGCCGGCTCCAAAATTCCCCCGATCCCGGCAGAACATAAAGGAAAGGAAGATTCCCATGAAGGTTTCCGACGGCATGAATTACGCCCCGAAGGGCAAACCGAATCCGGTGGTAAAGGAGGGCGAGTTTGTCTTTGCCGCCGCCCACCTCGATCACGGGCATATCTACGGCATGTGCAACGGCCTCCTCGAAGCGGGCGCCACCCTCAAGTATGTCTATGACCCCGACCCGGCCAAAGTCGAGGAATTTTGCAAGCAATTCCCCGGCGTGAAGCAGGCGGCAAGCGAGGAGGAGATTTTCTCCGACCCGGAAGTAAAGCTCGTCGCAGGCGCCGCCGTCACCTCCGAGCGCTGCGCGTTCGGCCTGCGGGTGATGGATGCGGGCAAGGACTATTTCACCGACAAGGCCCCGCTGACCACCTTAGAGCAGCTCCAGCTTGCCAAGGAGAAGGTAGCGGCCACCGGCCGGAAATACATGGTCTATTTCAGCGAACGGCTGCATGTAGAGAGCGCCGTCTTTGCCGGGCAGCTCATCGCAGAGGGGGCGATCGGCAAGGTCATTCAGACGATCGGCATGGGCCCCCATCGTTTGGGCCAGGCGGGACGCCCGGCCTGGTTCTTCCAGAAGGAGAAATACGGCGGCATCCTCTGCGACATCGGCAGCCACCAGATCGAGCAGTTCCTGTTCTATACCGGCGCGAAGGACGCTACGATCGTCCGCAGCCAGATAGCCAACTACAACCATCCCGACGTACCTGAGCTGGATGATTTCGGCGATGCTACCCTCGTCGGCGACAACGGCGCTTCCGGCTACTTCCGGGTGGACTGGTTCACGCCGGACGGGCTGGGCACCTGGGGCGACGGACGGACCTTTATCTTAGGCACCGAGGGTTACATTGAGCAGCGCAAATATATCAACGTGGGCGCAGACCGGGGCGGCAACCATCTTTTCCTCGTAAACGGCAAAGGGGAAACCTACATCGACGCAACCGGCCGGGTGGGTTATCCCTTCTTTGGGGAGCTCATCCTCGACTGCCTGAACCGCACCGAGAAGGCCATGACCCAGGAGCACGCCTTCAAAGCGGCCGAGCTCTGCGTCAAGGCGCAGATGCAGGCGGTCAAGCTGCACTGAGCCCGTTTGGCAAACGGGCAAAAGGGGCGGAAAAAAACGCTTTGCGTTTTTTACCGCCCCTTTTCTTAACCGAAAAGGCCGAAGGCGGAAGCACACCGGCCTCCCGGAAAAATGTGGTTGACATTTCGGAAAGGCTATGTTATCTTTTATGTGTACTAATACGCATAATACAGCCGATACGGCGATAGGGGGGAGCGTTTTGATTGTCATCGATCCATATAGCAGGGCGCCGATCTATGAGCAGGTTATCCGCCGCATCACCGAGCTGATTATGGTGGGGGATCTTCAAAACGGCGATAAGCTCCCCAGCGTGCGGGTGCTCGCGCGCGACCTGGGGGTCAATCCGAACACCATTCAAAAAGCCTATGCCGAGCTGGAGCGCAGCCACATTATCTATACGGTTTCCGGGAAGGGGAACTTTGTCGGCGAGCAGGATATTGTTTCCAAGCAGGTCTGCGAACGGCTGCTGGAGGAGCTGCGCCAGGCGGTGCGCACGGCGCGCAACAACGGTATTTCACAGGATGCGGTCCGCCGCCTGGTCGATGAGGTCTATGAGGAGGGGGATGCGTTATGATTGAGGCTCGATCGGTTGTCATGCGGTTTGAAGACATCACCGCTCTCGATTCCTTTTCCGCAGAGATCCACCGGGGATCCATCTATGGACTCATCGGCTCGAACGGGTCGGGCAAATCGACCCTCCTGCGCCTAATGGCCGGGGTATACCGGCCCGATGAAGGAACAGTAACGGTGGATACACTCCCCGTTTTTGAGAACGAGGAGGCCAAAAGCCGGGTGTTTTTCGTCTCGGATGACTTTTACTACTTCCCGCAGGCGACGCTGGACGAAATGGCCGCCTTCTACCGGGGATTCTACCCCTCTTTCAGTATGGAACGCTACCGCCAGATTGCGGCCATGTTCCCGATCGATCCCGGCCGGAAGATCCAGACCTTTTCCAAGGGGATGCAGCGGCAGGTAGCCTTGATATTGGGCTTGGCCGCACAGACGGATTATCTGCTGCTGGACGAGGCGTTCGACGGGCTCGATCCCATTCTGCGCACCGCGCTGCGCCGGATATTGGCCGACGATGTGGCGCGCCGCAATATCGCCGTCGTCATCACCTCCCACAACCTGCGGGAGCTGGAGGATATGTGCGATCAGGTCGGGCTCATCCACCGGGGGGCTATCCTGTTCCAAAGGGAAATTGATGAGCTGAAACTGGGCTTCTGCAAGGTGCAGGCGGCGTTCCGCCCGCTCCCCGACCCGGAACGGCTGCGCGAACAGTTGGACATTCTCCAGTTGGAAACGCGCGGAAGCCTGATGCATATGGTCGTGCGCGGCGGCAGCAGCCAGGTGCTTTCGGTGCTGGAGAGCTACGGCCCTCTGTTTGCCGAGAGCCTTCCTCTCACGCTGGAGGAGGTATTTATCAATGAAATGGAGGCGATCGGCTATGACTACAACAACGTCCTCTTCTAACGCCGGCCGCCGGTTAGGTCATCTCTACCGCTTTATCCTGCGGCGGTATCTGGGGGTTGCCGTCCTCTACTTTCTGTTGCAGTTTCTTTTCTTCCCGCTGCAATACATTTTAACGGCGGCCGATACGATGCAGCAAATAGCTAGGGAAGGGCCGCGGACCGAGATTCTCTCCTTTTTGGGGAACGGCGGCATCTATAACGCGGTTTCCCGCCCGGTTATGCTGGGCATGATGCTCTTCATCCCCGTCCTTTTCCCGCTGCTTCAGATGAGCTATCTGCACCAGAAAAGACCGGTCGATCTTCACCACGCGCTGCCGGTCCGGCGGGAAAAGCTACTGCTCGTCCACTTCGCCGCCTCGGCAACGATGATCTTCGCGCCGCTTCTTTTCAACTATCTGGTTGTCCTCATTGCCGGGCTGGGCTTCGGCTTCTCCTGCTTCTCGGCCGCCGGGCTCTTTTATGAGCTCCTGCAAGTGAGCGCCAGCGTCTTGGGCATCCTCTCCCTGGCCTACCTCACCTCGGTGCTGGCGGGAACGGTGTTTGACAATCTTCTCTATATCGCCGGTACGCTGTTCGGCCTGCCCGTCGTGCTCTACGTAGCCTATAGCTGCGCCAGCAGCCAGCTCTTCGGCTTTGCCAGCGTCCGTGGTTTTCCCGGCTCTTTCTCCCTTCTCTCCCCGGCCGCCTATCCGTTCTATGCCTACAGCGCCGGTTCTTACGGTGTTCTGGACTCTTCTCGTGTCTATGAGGAGACCGGCCTGGATAAGCCGCTTCTTTTCTTCATCACCGCGCTGGTCTGGCTGCTTCTTTCCGCCGGTATTCTCATCCTCAGCGCTTGGCTTTACCGCCGCCGTCCCAGCGAGCGGGCAGGCAGGGTGGGAGCCAACAACGCGCTGATCCTTCCGCTAAAAATCATGGGAGCGCTGCTGGGCGGCATTTATTTTTCTATGCTTATCACCTCCTCCGCCAATATGGAAAGGCTTTTTCTCAGCATTCCGGCGGCGGTGGTAGGCGGCGCCATGACCTATTGTCTCTTGGAAAGCGTTCTGGCGCGCGGTTTTAAAACGCTGAAAAAATCGTTGGGATTCATCGCCGCCGGGGCGCTGCTTCCCGCTCTCTTCGTCTGGGTGATTGGCGCCGGAGCGCTCGGCTATGAATCCCGTGTGCCAAAGCTGGAGGACATTGAATCGATCACCTTGACCGATTATCAAGACCGCTACCAATTCACCCGCTATGATCTGGATGGGATGCGCGCGCTGTTCAGCGATACCTCTCCGGCCTCTGTGAAGCAGCGCCGGACGGTCTATGAGGACGATCTCACCTTAACGGGAGAGGAAGCGGTTGCGGCGATCCACTCGCTTCATACGGCGATAGCCGAAAGCCGCCTGGAAGATCAGGTGGACTATCCTTCCCTGCGCATCTGCTATCGCCTTAAAAATGGGACGGCCCTGACCCTCTCCTACCATTCCCTGCCGGAAGGGGCCGTCGAATCGTATAACCGCTTGGGCGCTCTGGAGGAATTTCAGCGCCAGCTCCACCCCATTTTTACCTACGGGCCCTCTGATATCCGTGAAATTACCCTGATGAACCGCCTGATGGCCGGCGTTACCCCGGTCTCCCTTTCCGAAAGCGATACCGGGCGTCTGATAGAAGCGCTGCGCGCCGATCTGATCGACGAGCCCTATGAGGAGATGGTAAACCCCGAAGTCACCGGCTACATCGTCCTCACTCCCCGGCTCGGCAGCCGCTACTGGTCAAGCGAAAATCTACAGAATCCGGATTTCATGCTTCCCTCTACCGGATCCTACTGGTTTAACGATTGCTATGTTGCGCTGACCCCCCGCTACGAACGGACGGCAGCGCTGCTCGGAGAGCTCGGCTATCATGATTTTGACAAGGTAGATACCAGCGAAATAGAAACGGCTTACCTCACGCTCGACAGCTTTTATAACGGGACCATGAGCCTGACCGGACCGGTGGACTTCCAACAGGCCGCCTACCGGAAAGCAAACGAGGACTATCTCTTCTACCGTTCCAGTTATACCGCCGGGCTGACCGACCCGGCCGACATCCGCGCGCTGACAGAACTCATCCGTTACAACCAGGCGGAAAGCCTGCTGACGCTCAACTATACCCCGGAGGAACGCGAAGAATATGGTTTCTGGGACAACTCCATCACCCTGAGCCTCTCGCTGATTGGTAAAAACCAGGACAATGTTATTACCGAATTTTATCTTCGTCCCTCCGACGTGCCGGATGCCATTCTGGAAAAGCTGCGGGATCGCTTCAGCCGCCTCTGGAAAAAAGAGGAGGCGTTTGACCTTCTGTTGGAAAAGATTCATGAAGCGGACGGCTCCTTTACCCGGCTGCCGGTTGCCGCCGAAACCGCAGCCGCTGCTGCCGAGGCCCCTTCCCTCTTCCGGCGCTTTTAACCCCCTATCCGCGTACCACGAACCAACATAAACCGCCGGTAGCCCCGCCCGATCGTACCGATCGGGCGGGGCTACCGGCATCAAGGGCGCGCCACAAGGCGCGAAACCAGCGTTTTTCTGGTTTCTGCAAGCCGGAGGATCGGCTCGACCGGAGGTTCTTTCCCGTTTTGCAGGCGCGCCCTTCCTGCGCGCTTAGTCCTCGTTCACCAGCATAATCTTCCCGCCAACCTGGCCGGGATTTTCATAAAGGGCGAAGGCTTCGGCGGCCTCCGACATCGGGAAGCGCTTCCAGACCAGTGCATCATCTAAAGCCAGGCGTCCGTCGCTGAGGTAGTCGGCGGTCATCCTCCACTCCCGGCCGGGGAAGGGAGCGGAATAGGACATCCAAGAACCGGTCAGCCGGAACTCCTTACGGTTCATCTTCTCAAACTGTTTCCAGGGGAATTGCAGGTCGCGCGAGGAGGTACCGATGAAGCAGACGCTCGCGCGGTTGGCCGCCGCCTCAAAGGCCAGCGCCATCGTTGCGTTCTGCCCCGCCGTTTCAAAGACGAAGCCGAAGCCTTCCCCGCCTGCCGCAGCGACCGCCTCCTCCAAAAAGCCCTCTTTGGAAGTGTTGTAGACCCGGTCGGCCCCCATCCTCTTGGCCAAGGCGAGGCGGGCGTCGCTGATGTCAAAGACCGATACGCTCTGGGCGCCGAGCAGCCGGGCCCACTGCATGGTAAACAGCCCGATGGTGCCCCCGCCGAGGATGGCGACATGCGCGCCGCCCTGGTAGCCCGCGCAGAAAAGCCCATGCAGCCCGATGGTGGAGGGCTCAAAGAAGGCCGCCTTGACAAAATCCACCTCGTCGCCGAACGGGACGACGTTGCGCGCGGGAACCTTTACAAAATCCGCAAAGCTGCCGAATAGGCTGGAACCGATAAAGCGGTAATGCTTGCAGAGCGAATAGTCGCCCCGCTGGCAGTCCGCGCACTGCATGCAGGGGCAGAGCGGCGCGGCCGTTACCCGCTGGCCGGGACGCAGCCCGCTGACGCCCGGCCCTAGCTCTTCAATCACGCCGGAAAATTCATGTCCGAGCACAATCGGGTAATAGTGCGCCGCCGTGCCCAAAACGCGCGGGATATCCGATCCGCATATCCCCGCCGCCTTCACGCGGATCACTACCTCCCCTTCGCCCGCCTGCGGGCGCTCGATCTCCTCATAACGCAGATCCTTCTGGCCATGTAAAACGGCTGCTTTCATTCCTCTATCCCCTTTCCTATTGCGGCGGCGCTGCGGCAAGCCTCGCTTCCCGCTTGCAGGCCGCCCTTGCCTTCCTTTTAAACCGAACCGCCTAGCGCTCCTCGCCGAGCAGCCGGGCGCGCCGGTGCATCGAACCGGCAAGCTGGCTGTAGAGCTCCCGGTAGAGCGGGAACCAGCGCTGATAAAGCGCATGCCGCTCCGGATCCGGCTGGTATTCCCGCCGGAAATGCACCGTTTTTTCCACCGCCGCCTGAAAATCCGGGTAAAGCCCCGTCCCTACCCCGGCGAGTATCGCCGCGCCCAGACAGGTAGCCATATCGGAATCGGGCACCCGGATCGGTTTTCCGGTAACGTCGGCCTTGATCTGCGTCCAGAGCCGGCTGTTGGCCGCCCCGCCGACCGCGTGCATCGTCCCCACCGGAACGCCCGCCTCCTGTACGCAGCGCAGATTGTGCTCCAGCGCATAGGCCGCCCCTTCCAGCAGGGCGCGGAAAAAGTGTCCCCGCGTCTTTTGATAGTCCAGCCCGAAATAGACGCCGCAGGCTTCCGGATCCCAGATAGGCGACCGCTCGCCTGAGAGATAGGGGAGGAACAACAGCCCGTCCGCGCCGGGCGGCACGGCCGCCGCCAGTTCGTCCAGCCGCCGGAAGGCGCTCACCCCATCCGCCTTTTCCTGCTCCATCTCCAACTGCCCAAGCTCCCGGACGAGCCAGCGCAGGCTTCCGCCCCCGCCGACCGATCCGCCCTGGAGCAGCCACTGGCCGGGCACCACATGACAGCTCAGAATGAGCGCGGGATGCGCGGTCGGGTTCTCCATGCAGACGCTCATTCCGCCCGCCTGCCCGCCCTGCTCCTGGGTCAAGCCAGGGGCGCAGACGCCCGCTCCCAAGGAACCGCAGGCCGCATCCAGCCCGCCGGCGGCCACCGGCGTTCCGGCTAAGAGGCCGGTTTCGCGCGCCGCCTGCGGCGTCACTCCGCCCACCACCGCGTGGCTGGGATAGAGCGGCGGCAGCTTTCCAGGGTCGATCCCCAGCTCCCGGCAGAGCCCTTCTTCATACTCCCCGCTTTGAATCGAAAAGCAGTGCAGGCCATAGCCCTGGCTGCGGTCGCCGCTTGCCTTTCCGGTCAGCCGGTAGGCGATGAAACTGTTCGACTGCAAAAACCAGCGTGCCTGCTGCCAGACCTCCGGCCGCTCCTGCCGGTACCAAAGCAGCTTCGGCGTGGTATAGGAGGGAGAGAAGGGGTTGCCGCTGACGGCAAAAACCCGCTCCCTCCCCAGCTTTTCCTCCACCCCGGCACAGAGCCCGGCGGCGCGGGTGTCCATCCAAATCGGAGTAGGGCAGAGCGTCTCTCCCTTCGCATCCACCGCAACCGCCGCCCAGCTCTGTCCGTCGATCCCAATGCCCGCAATCGCCGCGGGGTTTATCCCGGAATCCTCCAGGCAATCCTTTATTCCTTTCTTCGCCGCCGCCCACCAATCCTCCGGGTCCTGCTCCGCCCAGCCGGGCGCAGGGTAATGAACCGGATAAGAGTGGGTGGCCTGGGCGATAACCTGGCCGCCGGCGGCAAAGAGCGCCGTTTTGCAAGCCGAGGTCCCAATATCCACCGCCAATAAGTATTCCATGGGCATAGCCCTCCCCTCTCTTCCAGGCCCCGGCGGCTTAACCGTCCGCCCGGCCGCAGCAGCCGCAAACGCGCATGCGCTCCATCACCAGCGCCTGCACGGCCGCGCGGGCCGCTTTCCCGTATTTTTTCGGATCGAAGGCCTCCGGCTCCTCCGAAAGCAGGGCGCGCACCGCCTGGGTATAGGCCTGGCGCAGCTCGGTTGCAAAGTTCACCTTGCTGATGCCGCTCCGGATGCAGGCGCGCACCGCCTCATCCTCCAGCCCCGATGCGCCATGCAGCACCAGCGGGACAGGCAGCCGCCCGCGCAGCACCGCAATCAGCGGCACATTCAGCACCGGCGCGCTGGCATAGACGCCGTGCGCCGTTCCGACACCGACGGCCAGCGAGGAGACCCCCGTCTCCCGGACAAAGCGCTCCGCTTCATCCGGATCGGTGTAGCCGTCTCCGCCGCTCTCCATATCGTCCTCCTTGCCGCCCACATGGCCGAGCTCCCCTTCCACGGGGACGCCGTTCGGCTCGCAGAAGGCCACCACCGGGCGGGTGAAGGCAATGTTTTCCTCCAGCGGCAGGCGGGATCCGTCGATCATCACCGAGCTGTAGCCCTCCCGCAGCGCTTCGGCCGCCAGGGCGAGCGAGTCGCCATGGTCCAGGTGCAGCGCCACCGGGACCCCGGCGGCCCGCGCGGCGGCGGCGGCCATTCCATAAAACAGGGCGGGCGACCCATAGCGGAGGGTGGAGGAGGTGGTCTGAATGATAACCGGCGCATGCTGCTCTTCGGCGGCAGCGACAATCGCTTGCACCATCTCCATGTTTTCGGCGTTGAACGCCCCAACGGCATAGCCGCCTTCGCGCGCTGCCTGAAGCATGGCGCGGCTTGTTACTAGTGGCATTAAAAAACATCCTTTCCATCTTTTATTAGCAAATAAGCGAGCTTTTAGGCTCTATAAAATAGGAACGCCTGGCCGGACCCGCCTAGCGGGGGAGCCGGTCAGGCTTCTCAGGAAACACAAAATAGGCCGGATAGCGGCGGTCAAGCCGGTAGCCGAGCTTTTGAGCGAGCTGAAGCGAGCCCGAGTGGGCCGCATCCCAGCTCGGATAGAGCCCCCGCTCCAGGCAGCGGAGGATCAACTGTGCGGCCGAGGCCAACGCCAGCCCCTGGCGGCGGCAGTCCTTCCGGACGCTGATCTCAATCTCGATCCCCCCGTCATAGACCGTATAGGAGGAAGCGCCGCCCACCAGCTCTTCCCCCCGCAGGACGGCGACGCCCAGCCCGCGGCGGGCGTAATCCTCACGGCCGTCAAAATGGGCGCAAAAGTCCCGCGACCAGGGGTTCTCCATGGCTACCTCGTAAAGACGCCCCTCGATCGGCGCGAGCCGGTAGCCCTCCGGCAGAAGGCGGCTAAAGCGGCGCAGCCGCTCCCGATCAAAGCAGTCCTCCTTGCGGACGGCATAACGGTATGTACGCTTACAGCGGCCCGGATGGCACGCCTTCAGCAAGGGACCCCACCGCTCCGTGTCCGGCACAAAGATCCGCGGATCGCTGCACCCCGGCGGCAGGAAGGTAAGCCCTGCCTCCGGTTCTCCGGCCAAAAAGCTAAAATCCCCCGTATCAATGCGCGCCGAACGCGGACAGGCGGCGTCATCCGCCCATCCGCTTCCCATCTGCCCCTGTAGATAGGACCAGATACAGGTTTCCTCCCAGCCCGCATAGAGCGGGGCGATGCAGCCTCTCTCTTCCTTTCGAAGCGCGTTCATTCTTCTCCCTCCCCGTTTTTTATCCATGTTTTGGAAATCGTCCCCTGCCGCTCAGAAGGCCGGGCATCCCTCCTTCGGGGACACCCGGCTTTCTCAGAGAACCCGCCGGCCTCTCTCCCGGCCGCGGGCGGTTTATTTAGGCAATGCGGATCTCCCCATCTCCGGCGGTGACACAGATCTCCTCCGGCGGGTTCTCCATCGTTTCGATCACGAGCATGCAGACCTTATCCTCAATATCCCGGCGGATGACCCGCGTGATATCCCGCGCGCCGCTCTTCTGTCCATGGGCCCGGCGGGCTATCTCCTGCAAAAGCGCCTCGTCATACCGCAGGGAGATGCCGCGCTCCAGGAGCGGGCCCTTCATTTCATCCAGCATCAGGGCGGCGATGCGCTGGTAATCCGTTTCATCCAGCGGGCGGAAGGAAACCACCTCGTCCACCCGCCCCAAGAACTCCGGCCGCAGAAATTCCCGGAGCGATTTCATCGCGCGCTCCTTGGAAACCTGCTGGGGCTGGCGGTTGAAGCCAAGGTTGAGATCGGTGCGATCAGCGCCCGCATTGGAGGTCATAACAATCACGGTGTTTTCAAACGAAACGTTGCGGCCCTGCGCATCGGTGATGCGGCCCTCATCCAGAATCTGGAGCAGGATGTTCATCACATCGGGGTGCGCCTTTTCAATCTCATCGAAAAGGATGACCGAATAGGGCCGGCGGCGCACCTTTTCGGTCAACTGCCCCGCCTCGTCATAGCCGACATAGCCGGGCGGCGAGCCAATGATGCGGGAGACCGAGTGCTTTTCCATAAATTCAGACATATCCAGCCGGATCAGCGGTTCCTGATCGTCGAACAGCTCGCGGCTGAGGACCTTGACCAGCTCGGTCTTGCCCACCCCCGTCGGCCCGACGAAGATGAACGACGCCGGGCGGCGGCGGGCGGAAAGCTGGACGCGGGAGCGCAGCACGGCGCTCGCCACCAGCTGAATGGCCTCGTCCTGGCCGATGATGTGCTTTTTGAGCTCTCCCTCCAGGCCGCTGACGCGCTTAAACTCACTCTCCCGGATTTTGCTGGCCGGAATGCCGGTCCACAGCTCGATCACCCTGGCCACATCGTCCTCCGTCACCGGAGCGCCCAGGGCGCGGGCGCCGAGCTCCGAAAGGCGCGCCTGCTCCCGAATGGCCTCGCTCTTGAGGGAGGCGAGCCGCTCATAGGTCTTATCGCCCGCAATATCCGGCTTGGACTCCAGCGAGGCAATCTCCTCGTTCAGCTCATCCACGCGGACCCGGAGCTTGTCATATTCCGCCATGTCCGGGTTGCGCATCACCGCGCAGGAGCAGCTTTCATCCAAAAGATCGATCGCCTTATCGGGGAGGAACCGGTCGTTGATATACCGCTCAGAGAGCACCGCCATCCGGCGCAGCACCGGCTCGCTGACCGAAACGCGGTGGAACTGCTCATAGTGCTCCTTGATCCCCTTCATGACCTCGAAGGTCTCTTCGATATTCAGCTCATCCACCTTCACCGGCTGGAAGCGGCGCTCCAGCGCGGCATCCTTCTCGATGTTCTTGCGGTATTCGTTAAAGGTGGTCGCGCCAATGACCTGCACCTCGCCGCGCGAAAGAGCCGGCTTGAGAATGTTGGCCGCATTCATCGCGCCGCCCTCGCTCTCGCCGACGCCGACCAGGTTATGGATTTCATCGATAAAGAGGATGATATTGCCCAGCTCCTTGATTTCGGAGACCAGCCCCTTGACCCGGCTCTCAAACTGGCCGCGGAACTGGGTTCCGGCGACCAGCGCCGTCAGATCCAAAAGATAGAGCTCCTTATCCTGCAAGCGGTGGGGCACCTCGCCCGCCGCCAGGCGCTGCGCGATCCCCTCGGCAATGGCCGTTTTTCCAACGCCCGGCTCGCCGATGAGGCAAGGGTTATTTTTCTGGCGGCGGTTGAGGATCTGCATCACGCGGTAGATCTCGCTCTCGCGCCCGACCACGTGATCAATCAACCCCTCCCGCGCCTTATCGGTCAGGTTTTCGCAGTAGGCGTTCAGATATTTGCGCTTTTTATCCTCCCGCCGCGGGCCGACCTTCTGTTCGCGGCGGCCGCTCTCCGGCCCGGCCTGCTGCGGCGGGACGGCCGGAAGGTTCGCCCCTGCATCCTGTCCGTCGCGCGGAGGGTGGGCCGGCGTTTGGCCGGAAAACAGGTTCTGCAAAAACGGGAAGGGCTGCGCGCCGCCGATTTCAAAGCCATCCTCGCCGTTTTCGCTCATGATCTCCATGAGCTGGTTGCTCATGACATCCAGCTCATCCTCGCTGATCCCCATCTTTTTCATCAGATCGTCCACCGACTGGATACCGAGCTCCTTTGCGCATTTCATGCAAAGGCCCTCGTTGATCGGTTCGCCTTTATCCAAGCGGGTCATAAAAACCACGGCAATCCGTTTTTTGCATCGTGAACATAACATATTCATAAGCTGCTCCCTCTCAAAACAAATGCTGAGCCAGCCGTCCCGGCGGTGGAGAAGGCGGAAGCCTGCCCATCCCGGCAGCAAAATCCCGCATGGTATTTATTATACACCAAACCTGTGAATGTTCTATAGACAAATCGGAAAAAATCCGCTTTGGCCGCGCCGCAAAACGAGCCTTCATCCCCAAAAAGCCGGAAAACGAGAGCCTTTTAACGCAAAAGGAGCATACCGCTGACCGCCAGGGCGTTGTTGGAGGGCTCGCGGGCGGGCTTCAGCCATCCGGCGTCCTGCGCAAACAGCAGCAGATCCAGCGGGTTCCAATTCACAAACGCCTTGAAAAACAGCGTTCGGGCAAAAACCGCTTCGCTGCAAAGCACCAGCGGGGCCTGCCCATCCCGATGAATCTCCAGGCTGCCAGCCGTTAAGGAGAGAACGAGTCCCAGCACCAAAACGATGACATACATCGTTAGGGCCGCCTGAGCGGCCCCCACGAGGCCGCCCATGATCTGGTTGGCCGGACCGATGAGCGGCAGCCGGTTGATTTCGCCGAACACACCGGCCAGCCTGCGGACGAAGAACATCGCGACGCTGAAAAGCAAAAGGAAAAGGACCGCTTTCAGCAGGTTTACCACCAAGGGGGCAATGACCGAATCGGCGATAGCGCCCGCAGCGCCCGCGCCGCTGCTGCCGATGAGATCATGCAGCGTTTCCACCAGCTTTTCCGGATCGAGCCCCAGCATGCCCAGCACGCCTTCGGGGATGCTCTGGGCAAAGCTCAAAAGGCTCTCCGGCAGCAGCTCGGCCTGCACCTGCGAGAGCTTTTCGGAAATTCCGGAAACGATCGACGGGCGCAGAAGCGCTTCAAAAATCCAGCGCGCCGCCGGCTCCGAGAGGGCGGCCGCGCCGAAAAGGGCCGCGACATAGCCGATGAAGCAGGCGAGCGTGCGGGCAAAGCCGCGCCGGGCCCCGACCACAATCATATAGATGAAAATAAGGACGGTGACGATATCATAAGCGAGCACCACAAAGTCCTGCATGGGGCTGACCATTCCTTTCCTTGGAATCCCTGCCGGAGCGGCAGAAACACTTGAAACGCGAAGGGCGCGGCTGACGCCTTAGAAAAACGGCTTTTGCTTCCCTGCCGCTACCGGACCAGGTGCCTTTGCAGCTCTTCATAGGTAGCCGCATAAAGGTTTTGGCCCAACGGCAGCCACGCAATCGCGCCGGGCAGGTTGATCTGGGAAATCAGCCCGCCCTTATAGTCATAGTGGCTGAGGGACCCTTCCGAAAGAAGGTAAAAGCCGTTGCCGTTCGCCCGAATGGAGTCGATCGAGAGATCCAACTGGCTGCTGTAGAGAACCCGGCATTTCTCATCCAGCGAAACCAATTGGCTGGCGCGCATATACCGGTAATTGCCCAGCACCAGGACGGTGGAGCTGCCGCCGTCGGCAAACATCTGAATTTGCTGGCCATTGAAGGAATATTCCGCCCGGATGCGCCCCATCTGATCGATGGATTTGACCGATTGATCGGTAATCAGCGCGAGGGTGTTTTCCCGGAAGGCGACGTAATAACCAAATTCACCGGCAATTTCGATTGAAAAAACCGGTTTCTCCACCGTGCTCTTGGTCAGGTTCAGCAGCACGACGCTGGTGATCATCTCCCCTTCGCGCGCGCTATAGAGAACAACGGCCGCCTGCCGCCCATCGGGGGAGAGCGCGATAGCGGAGACCATATTGGAATTTTTCCAGCTGTAGGTAACGTTGCCAAATTCATCGTAAAAGGTGACGAGCGTTGCGTTTTTCGTGGAGGAGGTCGCCAGCGCCGCCGACCCGTTCGAGGCGATATCCGCCGCATGGATAGCCCCTTCGGCCGTTCCCGAATGGCTGAGGCGGGAGGAGGTTATCATGTGGTACTGCGTGCCGCCCTGATCGTAGCAAAGCAGCCGTCCCCCGTCGGATTTCAGCACCGGCGTGGCGCAGCCGTGGGAGAGCGACAGGCGCTCGCTCCCCTGGTTGTCGAAAATCAAGACCGAGCTGTCGCTTAAAAGCGCCACATCCCAGTTGACCGGCTCCATCTGGCGGACAGAGTGGTTCAACAGCGGAACCGGATAGCCGCCGCTCCCCGCAAAGCCGGAGCGGAACAGGTTTCCAAACCGGGAGCCTGAAAAATAATCCAGGCCAGCCACCAGCGAAAGCACCAGCGCCGAAACCATCAGCACGCCTAACAGCGAATGGAACTTGCGCTGGATATTCATTTTTTGCTTGTAGCGCTCGAACTCACTAAGCCCTTTCTTCCCTTTTTCCATCGGTTCTCCTGCTGTTTTCGCAGCCTGTGCTTTCCCGGCCGCAGCCGCGGCCGCTTAATAATATATTTCCTCCAGGCGCAGCCCGCAGGCTGGGGCGGTAAAGCCCGCCAAGCGGCGATCCCCCGCCTCCAGCGCGCGCAGGATGTCCTCCTCCGGACGTTTTCCCGCGCCGATTTCGATCAGCGTGCCGGCCATAATGCGCACCATGTTGTAAAGGAAGCCGTCCCCCGCCGTTTCAAAGGCGATAAGCTCCCCCGCCTTCCTGACGGCGGCGGCAAAAACCGTCCGCCGGTGATCCTCCACGCTGCCGCCCGCCGAGCAGAAGGCGGAAAAATCGTGCGTTCCTAAAAAAGCCTTCGCCGCCCTATCCATCCTCTCCCAGTCTAGCGGATAGGGCACGCGGAAAGTTGTCGATAAAAGGAAGGGATCGCGAATCCGGCTGTTCAAAATCCGATAGCAGTAGCGCTTCCCCTTGCAGCTATAGCGGGCATGAAAGTCCGCTTCCACCTCCCGGCAGCTGCGGACGGCCGCCGCCTCCGGCAGATAGGCGTTCAACGCCTCCACCAGCCGTTCACAGGGGATCGCGCTGCCGGTGCGGAAGCTGACGCAGAAGGTGCGGGCGTGCACCCCGGCATCGGTGCGCGAGGCGCATTTCAGCGCCGGAGCCTCCCCAAAAATCTGCCGGAGCGCCTGCTGGAGCGCCCCCTGCACCGTCGGCGCATTCTTTTGAACCGCCGAACCGTGGAAGGCGGATCCATCGAAGGCGAGGGTTAAAAGCAGGTTGCGTTCCCCGTCCTTCCTCTCTCCGGCCGCCGTCATAGGAACGCCGGTACAAACCGGTTGACAAGCAGTACGCCCACGATGCACAGCGCCACAAACGCGCAGGCCGCAAAATCATAATAGCGCAGGCGAAGCTGCTTCATCCGGGTACGCCCCTCGCCGCCATGGTAGCAGCGGCACTCCATCGCCAGCGCCAGCTCATCCGCCCGGCGGAAGGCCGAGACAAACAGCGGGATCAAAATGGGGACGAGCGCCTTGGCCCGCTGCACAATCCCCCCGGTCTCTAAGTCCGCCCCGCGCGCCTTCTGCGCAGCCATGATTTTATCTGTCTCCTCGATCAGCGTGGGGATAAAGCGCAGGGCAATGGTCATCATCATCGCCAGCTCATGCACCGGCAGCCGGAAGCGCTTGAGCGGCGAGAGCAGCCGCTCAATGGCGTCGGTCAGCGCAATGGGCGAGGTGGTGTAGGTCATCAGCGAGGTGCCCGCAATCAGGCAGATGATGCGCACCGTCATCAAAACCGCCATCAGCACCCCCTCGCGGGTGATCTTGAGAAACCCCCACTGCCAGAGCGTATCCCCGTCCATAAAAAACATGTTGAGCACGCCGGTGAACAGGATGATGGGCGCCACCGGCTTGAGGCTCTTGAGAATCATCTTATAGGGGATGCGGGAGACGCCGTAGCTCAGCCAGAGAAAGAGGAAGCCGACCACCAGCCCCGCCGGGTTGCTCGAAAGGAAGAGCATCACGATATAGGCGACGGTCAGGATGATCTTTATCCGGCTGTCCATCCGGTGGACGACCGAATCGCCCGGAAAATACTGGCCGATGGTGATATCCTTCAGCATCCCATCCGCCCCCTTTCTTTGGACGCATAGAGCTTTTCCAGCTCGGCGCGCGCTTCCTCCATCGTGTAGATATTCCGCCGCACGGGATAGCCCGCATCCGAAAGGCGGTGGAAGATCCGCGTCAATTGCGGAACGGCCAGCCCCATCTCCCGGATTTCATCCGCATGCTCGAACACCTCGGCGGTGTCGCCATATAGAAAAAGGCGGGAATGGTTCATCACCAGCACCTTGCCGCAGTAGCGCGCCACATCCTCCATCGAATGGGAGACGAGCAGCACGGTGTTCTTCACCTGCGAATGATAGTCCCGGATCTGGCTGAGGATCCGATCCCGGCCCTTGGGGTCCAGCCCGGCGGTCGGCTCATCCAAAATCAGCACCTTCGGTTTCATGGCCAGCACGCCCGCAATTGCAACGCGGCGCTTCTGCCCGCCTGAAAGCTCGAAGGGGGAGCGGTCGAGCGTTTTCTCCTTGAGTCCCACAAAGGCGGCCGCCTCGCGGACGCTTTTATCGATCTCCTCCTCGCTCATCCCCATGTTGCGGGGGCCGAAGGCGATGTCCTTATAAACCGTGTCCTCGAAAAGCTGGTATTCCGGGTACTGGAATACCAGGCCGACCTTAAAGCGGAAGGCGCGCAGCTTCTGCTTGTCCGCCCAGAGATCCTCGCCGTCGATATAAATCTTCCCCGATGTGGGCTGCAAAAGCCCGTTGAAGTGCTGAATGAGGGTGGATTTCCCCGAACCGGTGTGGCCGATAACGCCGACGAACGCCCCCTCTTCAATCTCCAGGTTTACATCGTCCACCGCCGTTTTGCAAAACGGGGTGCCGGGGGAATAGGTATAGGTCAGGCGCTCGGTTTTGATTGCCGGCATCATCCATGCACCTCCATCAGCGCCTGCCAGGCGGCGGCAAATTCTTCATCGTCGAGCAGATCCACCGGGAGGTTGATGCCGCTCTGGCGCAACAAGTAACTCAGTTCGGTGGCCTGCGGCACATCCAGCCCCACCTGCTTGAGCGTCTCCACGTGGGAGAAAACCTCGCGGGGGGTATCGTCCAGCAGGACCCTGCCGTCGTTCATCACAACCACCCGGTCCGCCTTGGCGGCCTCATCCATGTAGTGGGTGATGAGCACCACCGTGATGCCGTGCTCCTGGTTGAGCTTGCGGATGGTGCGCAGCACCTCGCGGCGGCCGCGCGGGTCGAGCATCGCCGTCGGCTCGTCCAAAACAATGCACTTCGGGCGCATGGCGATCACCCCCGCAATCGCTATGCGCTGCTTCTGCCCGCCGGAGAGCTGGTGCGGCGCATGCAGCCGGTATTCATACATCCCGACCTCTTTGAGCGCCTCATCCACCCGGCGGCGGATCTCCGGCGGGTCCACGCCCATGTTCTCCAGCGCGAAGGCGACATCCTCCTCCACAATGGTGGCGACAATCTGGTTGTCCGGGTTTTGGAAAACCATCCCCACCGTCTGGCGGATGTTTAAGAGATTTTCCTCCTCCCGCGTGTCCATCCCGTCCACATAGACCGTCCCCCCCTGCGGGAGCAGAATGGCGTTAAAATGCTTGGCGAGGGTGGACTTGCCTGAACCGTTATGGCCGAGCACCGCCGTAAACTCCCCCCGGCGAATCGCCACGCTGAGATTTTCAAGCACAACGGCGGGCGTATCCCCCTCGCCGGTGTGATAGCTGAAATGGATGTTTTCCGCCCGCAAAAAGCGGTTTTCCATAAGGGCATCCCCCCATTTTTATACTTCCTCTTTGTATAAGCGGCCCGCGCTTTTACGCCGTCCAAATTGCGGTGCTGCCGCAGGGCAGGCAAAGCCCGCTCGCCGTGACCGGAAGGCCGATCTCCTCCGCCTCGGCCCTGCCGCCAAACCGCCGGCCGGCCGTCACCGAAAGCAGGTACTGCATGACCTGCGCCGAGAGCCCGGCGGTGTAGGAGTTGAGCATGATGAAGGAGGGCTCGTCCGAGAGGACGCCGCAGAGAAGCTCCAAAAGCGGATAGATCTTCTCCTCCAGCTGCCAGACCTCGCCCCCCGGTCCCCGCCCATAGGAGGGCGGGTCGAGGATGATCCCGTCATACCGCACGCCGCGGCGGATTTCCCGCTCGACAAACTTGCGGCAGTCATCCACAATCCAGCGGATGGGCCGCTGGGAAAGGCCGCTGAGCGCGGCGTTTTCCCGCGCCCAGCCGACGATCCCCTTGGATGCGTCCACATGGCAGACCCTTGCGCCGGCGCTGGCCGCCGCAAGGGTGGCCCCGCCGGTGTAGGCAAACAGGTTCAGAATGCTCAACGGCCGTCCCGCGCTTCGAATGCGCTCCTGGATCCACTCCCAGTTGACCGCCTGCTCCGGGAAAAGCCCGGTGTGCTTAAAGCCGGTCGGGCTGATTTTAAAGGTGAGTTCCTTCCAAGAGACCGTCCATTCCTTTTGGGGCAGGCCGGCGAACTCCCAATGGCCGCCGCCCGCGCTCGAACGGTGGTAGCGGGCGCAGGCGCGCGCCCAGGCTTCTCCCCGCGGCGTTTCCCAGATAATCTGCGGGTCGGGCCGGACCAGCACCCACTCGCCCCAGCGTTCCAGCTTCTCGCCGCCCGAACAGTCGAGCAGCTCATAATCTTTAAAGTCCCTGATCGCTCTCATTGTTCCCCAGCCGCTCCTTGATCGTTTGTGCTATCTCCTCTGCCGCCGCGCGGATATAGGCCTCATCGACCCCTTCGATCATCACGCGGATGAGCGGCTCGGTGCCGGAAACGCGCACCAATACCCGGCCCTGGCCGCCCAGTGCGGCGCGTACCTTCTCCACCGCCTGCCGGACCCCTTCATCCAGCTCCAGGCGGGATTTCATGTCCGGGTCCGCACGGATGTTAACCATCACCTGCGGATAGACCCGCATCACCTCCGCCAGCTCCCGCAGGCTCTTACCGGTGCGCTTCATCACCGCTAAAAGCTGCAAGGCGGTGAGCTGGCCGTCCCCCGTCGTCATAAATTCGCGCAGGATGACATGCCCCGACTGCTCGCCGCCAATCATATACCCGTTTTCCAACATGTTTTCCAGTACATAACGGTCGCCCACCTTGGTAACGGCCGCCCCTATTCCCTCCTGCTCGCAGAACTTGTGGAAGCCGAGGTTGCTCATCACCGTCACCACGGCGGTATCGCCGGGGAGCCGCCCGCGCGCGCGGAGATCCTTGGCGAGCACCGCTATGATGCGGTCGCCGTCGACCAATTCTCCTTCCGCCGTCACGCCCAGGCACCGGTCCGCATCGCCGTCGAAGGCAAAACCGCAATCGAACTTGCCGCTTTTCACCAGCTGGGAAAGCGTTTCAATATGAGTGGAGCCGCACCGGCCGTTGATGTTGATGCCATCCGGCCCCGCATGGAAAACGGTGACAAACGCCCCTGCGCGCTCGAAGAGCGCCTTCGCCGTGGCGCTGGCGCTGCCGTTGGAGCAGTCGAGCGCCACGCAAATGCCCCCCAGCGGCGCATCGATGGTGGAGAGCAGGTGGGTAATGTAGCGCTCCACCGCATTCGCTTCCTCATAGACCCGGCCCACCCGCGCGCCCCATTGGACGGAGAAGGGGATGGTCTTATCCAGAACGATTTCCTCAATTTCAAATTCCTGCTCATCGGTCAGCTTGAAGCCCTGCGGGCCGAAAACCTTAATGCCGTTAAACTCATAGGGGTTGTGGGAAGCGGAAAGCATGATTCCCGCATCGGCCCCCATCGCCGTCACCAGATAGGCCACCGCTGGGGTGGGGACAACGCCGAGCAACACCACATCCGATCCCACCGAGCACAGGCCCGCCGCAACGGCGCTTTGAAGCATATCGCCTGAAATGCGGGTATCCCGCCCGATGAGGATGCGGGGGCGGCGGTCGGTCTTTTCCGAAATGACCATCCCCACTGCGCGGCCGATATCCATCGCCAGCGTGCAGCTAATCTCCGTGTTGGCAACGCCGCGCGCGCCGTCCGTTCCAAATATTCTGCCCATCCATAGCCTCCTGTGTTCCGATTTTGTCCGGGAACCCCCGGTCCCCGTTCAGGAAGGTGCGAACCGTTTAAACATCCAGCCGCTGTTGATTCTCCTCCGGCGCGGCCTGCGGCGGGCGCAGCCCCAGGTGGGCATAAGCCTGCGGGGTCGCGCAGCGGCCGCGCGGGGTGCGCGCCAGAAAGCCAATCTGCATCAAATAGGGCTCGTAAACATCCTCCAGCGTGACCGCCTCCTCGCCGATGGCAGCCGCCAGCGTTTCCAGCCCGACCGGGCCGCCGGCGTAGTTGCCGATGATCATCTTGAGCATCCGCCGGTCGATATCGTCCAGTCCAAGCGGGTCGATATCCAGCCTTCCCAGCGCCGTTTCCGCCAGCGGGCCGGTAATTTTCCCATCTCCCAGCACCTGCGCGAAGTCGCGCACCCGCTTCAAAAGCCGGTTGGCAATGCGGGGGGTGCCCCGCGCGCGCCGGGCGATTTCAAAGGCCCCGTCCGGCTCGCAGTCGATTTTTAAGATCCCTGCGCTGCGCCGCACGATGGTGGCCAGCTCTTCGGGGGTGTACATCTCCAGCCGCATCACAACGCCGAAACGGTCGCGCAGCGGCGCGGAAAGCTGCCCCGCCCGCGTGGTCGCGCCAATGAGGGTAAAGCGCGGCAGATCGATGCGGATCGACCGGGCCGAGGGGCCCTTGCCGATCATGATGTCCAACGCATAGTCCTCCATGGCGGGATAGAGCACCTCTTCCACCGCACGGGAAAGGCGGTGGATTTCATCCACAAACAGGATGTCCCCCGCCTCCAGGTTGGTGAGAAGCGCCGCCAGATCGCCCGGCTTTTCAATGGCGGGGCCGGAGGTGACGCGGAACTCCACCCCCATCTCATGGGCGATGATGCCGGACAGCGTTGTTTTGCCCAGGCCGGGGGGGCCGTAGAGCAGCACATGATCCAGCGCCTCGCCCCGCCGGCGGGCCGCCTCGATATAAACGGCCATGTGCTCCTTGACCTTCTCCTGCCCGATGTATTCCCCCAGCGTCTGCGGACGCAGGTTTATCTCATTCTCCCCATCCTCCTGCCGCTCGGCGGCGCTGAGGACGCGTCCCTCGTCCCCGTCCTCCAGGATTTCCACATCCTGCCGGTAGATGCTCACGCTCTTCCCCCCTTCTCCTATATGCGTCAGCGGCGCGCGCTCAGAACCTTGAGCGCGCCCTTAATAAGCTCCTGTACCGGTGCGCCGGGCGAAAAACGCCCCACGGCGGCGGCCGCCTCCTGCTGGCTGTAGCCCAAGGCGATGAGGGCGCTGACCGCCTCGCCCGCGCCAGTGTTCTCCTGCGGCGGCGCGGCGAAAGCGCCGCCGTCCGGCGAGAAGAAATCGCCCGGCGCCTTATCCTTCAGTTCAAGAACAATGCGGCTGGCCAGCTTCGGGCCGACGCCCGGCGCGCGGGAAATCGCCTTCGCATCGCCCCCCGCGGCGGCCAGCATCAGCTGATCGCCCCCCAGCTCGGAGAGGATAGCCAGCGCCACCTTTGGGCCGACGCCGCTGACCGCCGTCAGCAGCCGGAAGCCCTCCCGCTCCTTACGGTCGATAAAGCCGAAGAGCTCGGCGGCATCCTGCCGCACGCTCAGACAGGTGTAGAGCTTCACCTCGCCGCCCATCTTCGGCAGGCGGCCCAGCGTCCCCGCCGTTGTGCGCACGCCATAGCCGACGCCGGCGCACTCAACGACCACAAAATTCTGTTCCACCGCCGCCAGCGTTCCGCGCAGCGAATCGATCATCTCGCTCCCGCCTTTCGTATCAGCCCGTTTAACGAAGATCCGGCGCTGTGCGCATGGCAGATAGCAATCGCCAGCGCATCGGCCGCATCGTCGGGCTTCGGTATCTCCTTGAGCTTCAAAATCCGCTGGGTCATCGCCATTACCTGCCGCTTCTCGGCCTTGCCATAGCCCGCGACCGCCTGCTTGACCTGCAACGGGGTGTATTCATAAACCGGGATTCCCGCCAGCGTCACCGCCAGCAGGATGACCCCGCGCGCCTGGGCGACGTCAATCCCCGTTTTTTGGTTGCTGTTAAAATAGAGCCGCTCGACCGCCACCGCTTCGGGCGTGAGCCTCAGGAGCAGCGATTGCAGATCCAGATAGATGTTGCGCAGCCGCGCCTGAAATTCCTCCCCCGCTTCGGTGAGAACGGCCCCATATTCCAGCGGCCGGAAGCGGCTGCCGCGGTGCTCAATCATGCCGTAACCGACAATGGCATAGCCCGGATCGATCCCCAATATGCGCATGAGAGGGCGCGCCTCCGTTTCCTCTATAAAACCATAAAACCATCCTGTATTTTCCGCGATATCGCTTTATTATAGCACAACCGCCCGCCGCTTAACAAGTATGCGCCGCCTAAATTGGGCGGCTCGCACGCAAGAGTTTCCAAAAAATTCAAACTCCCGCTATCTCTTGTTAAAATTTCCAAGGAACACCTGGAAAACTTTGTATATGTGTACAAAATATGAATTTTCCATTGCAATTTGTCAAAGGATACGCTATAATAACCTACGTTGTCTAAAAACCCAATAAATGGTTGGTTCCGGCGCATGAACCGGTATCAGCCGCCATTAAAATGCTGTTCTTGCAATAGTGGGGGCGGCATTCTTTTTTGTCCTAAAAAGGAACCGCCCGCCAAGACGACCGAGCTGAAAGCTCCTTCTGCGTCTTGGCGGGCGGCCTCTTTTTTATAGGGCCGGCGAACCGCCGGGCGTTTTCCCGGTAATGGGCGAGGCTTTTGAGGGAATTTCCTTTCATCTTCCGGCGCTAAGGATGATTTCGCGCTGCCAATGTGAATTTCAGGGCGTAATCTTCGCCCGAAAGCGCGTTTTCAAAAGAGGCCGTAAAAAACGGCTTGCGTTTTTACGGCCTCTTCCCCTGGACAAGCTCTTTCCTGTCAGCGTGAACGTCATACCCTCCGGCGAAAGGAATTTCCCGCCATATTCTCCACCGATTCCCTGGTAATGCCGTTTAAAAGACTGGCGTCAAAGCTCTGCCCCGGCTGCCAATGGGGATTTTCGGCCCGCACTGCATCCACGAGCGCCCGCGTGTACATCCGTTCATATTGCTGCATCGTGTATCCGGCCGCCAGCCGGTCTTTTTTCACCGTCTGCCGGTAGAGGCGGGTATATACCTCCGATCTTCGGGTGGCGTCCCCGTTCGCAACACCGTTCTCCCGGATAAACTCCTTTTTCGTCAGCTGGAACATCTCCTCCCGGCTGCTCTCCGGGATGGGAATGATTCGTTTCCTGCTCTCGCAGTTGGCCTCCGTCACCACCAAACCCGCCAGGCCGGTGGTGGGGCAGATGTAGTCGCCGTCCTTGTCGTAATGGCTCATCCGGTTTTTAATCGCCTGAATGTTGGTGTACCCCATTCCCCCGGTTGAACCGCTCATCATCGAGCTGACAACCGCCTTATATTGGTTGCTGTTCACATCTATCCCGGCCGCTTTCAGCTTCGCCCTAGTGGCCTCGGAGGACAAAGAAGAAACCGAAAACGTCTGTAGAGGCGAGGAGATCCCCAGCATCTGCTCCAAAAAGGCAATGTTGTAATTGCTTCCAATGCTCATCTCTGCAATACCTCCCGTTTGCCGCGCCGCATAAAGCCGTGCAGTTCTCCCCCTTACAGGAAAGTCCTATATATGACTAATTCGGCCGTTCCGGCCGATTTTTAACCTCCCAGCCATAACCTTTTGGGGGGTGCTCCCGCTTCGCTTAAAACAGTCCGGGTGGGACGGCGATATCCTCTTTTTTTAGCTTTTCCCAAGAAAAACCAGGAATCAGCTCTGAAGCCGTTACCGGCTCCTCCTTTTCAATGAGCCCGCAGAGCGCGGCCAACCGGCCGAGAAGCGGCTCCGGGCCCCGGTAACGCGCGCGCAGCTCCCCCATATCCAGATCCCTCTCCCGCTTGGAAAGGCGGCGGCCGTCCGGCGCTACGAGCAGCGGCAGGTGGCAGAATGCGGGCGCAGGCAGCCCTAACAGCCGGTAGAGCAGCAGTTGGCGGGGGGTAGAGCTCAACAGGTCATGCCCGCGCACCACCTCGCTTACCCCCATCGCCGCATCGTCCACCACCACCGCAAGCTGATAGGCATAAACGCCGTCGGAACGCCGAATGATGAAATCCCCGCATTCGGCCGCCAGATCCTCGCTGTAGTTCCCGCAGAGCCGGTCCCGAAAGGCTATCCGCTCCGCCGGAACGCGCAGGCGCAGCGCGGGCGGGCGCGCCCGGCTCTTCTGCCGGATTTCCTCCGGGGAAAGGCCACGGCAGGTCCCGGCATAGAGGACCCGCCCATCCGAGAGATGCGGAGCCTCGGCGGCATGCAGCTCGGCGCGGCTGCAAAAGCAGGGATAAACCAGCCCCAGCTTCTCCAGCTTTTCCAGCGCCGCCGCATAAAGAGAAAAGCGCCGGCTCTGGCGGTAGGGGGCGTCCGGCCCGCCTACTCCCTCCCCCTCGTCAAAGTCCAGTCCCAGCCAGCGCAGATCGTCTATCAGCAGTCCGGCATTGTGCGCCTCTTCCGGGCAGCGCCGCAGATCGAGATCCTCAATGCGCAGCACCGCCCGGCCACCCGCCGAACGGACGGACAGCCAGGCTATCAGCGCACAGAAGAGGTTGCCCAGGTGCATGCGGCCGCTGGGCGTTGGGGCGAACCGCCCGCAGATATCCCGGCTCATAGCCCCGTCCGGTAGAGCGGGATCACGTTGATGACCGGCTCTTCATAGGGATGTGCCGCCTTTACCGCGCGCAGGGCGGTATCAAGCTGTCCGGCCCGGCACACCGCCTCTACGCGGTATTCCGTCTCATAGGAAAGCCGGCCGATCGTACCGTCATAGGGCGAAGCGCCCGGCAGCGGCCGCCAGCAGCTCTTCACCTCGCTGTAGGAAAGGCAGCTGTCATATTGGCCGATGTGTCCCGCATCGCACTCCTGCAACGCCTTCTGAACCGCGGGAAAATGGGAGGCCGGGACAAAGATTTCCAGCTTAAAGAATTGAAATTCCATTGGGAAGAAATCCTCCTTTGCTGATAGACAGTATCCCCTTTAACGAGGCCCTAAAAATTTATCCCCATTTAAATGGATCATGTGATCCGGCATACATGCAAGCCACACTTCCGTTTCCCAAGCGAGGATCTCCGAAAATTTTTTAAATGTCTTGAAGTCAAGGAAGGCGGTTACATATATTTTCCCGGCAGTAACGTCCGCGGTCATCTCCTCGATTTCTTTAATGCGCCTGGGCTCCATAGGGCCGACAGAGGTTACAGCCTCAATAAAATAAAGCCACTTCTTTTCTGCAGAGTAGAGGACAACATCGGGCATCTTATCATGCAAGGTAATGGAAAAGCCCAGCTCACGGAGTTTATCCTCGTTTTTCACCAAGTCCTTCTCAATCGTATCTCCCACATAAAGGCATTCTGAACGAGGTGCAAACCGAGGTGCAAATTCTTCCAGAATAGCCTTTTGGAGCTGATTGTGCTTACCCGGAGAGAATGTAAAACCCGCCCCATTAATCTCTACTGGCATCTTCCTGATAGCCCGCTTAGAAGCATAAAAGGAGATAAGCGTTTCATGGCTGTTCAAAAAAACCTCCAATTTTTTATTCCACAGCTCGCTGCCATAACTCCGAATTATATTCAGCATTTCATCAGTCAGCCGGTAACGATAATTAGGGCTATTCGTCGCTTTCCCATTATCCTCAATAAAGGCGGCGTTTCGGAAGTGGTGCATAGCCTGTTTACGAATCGTTTCCCGACTGTTTTCCGCATAAGTAATCCCATAGTTAGTACTTGTAAATGCAATTACATCGTGTATACGAATCCAGTTATTGGTTGCGTCAGACCAATTGTTTTTTTCCGTAAGTCCAGCCATTGCTAGTAGAACATAACCGCACATTCCATTCTGCTGTTTTTCCGGAACTTGCAATGCTTTTAAAATATCCTTCGCCTCATCTAGCTTGCACATCCTATGACTACTCCCCATATAGCTCTTTAGAATAAGATTGCAGGATTCCTCGGACATATCTTTCATTTGAATCAACTCTTTGCCCATCGCCTCAATGATGCTGATAGGGGGAACCGGCATAGAATTTATCTCCGTCGCGTTCACCTGTGTAGAGCCGTTCAGTATCCGATAATAACGATCATACAAAGTAGAATTGAAAATCACATATAAACCATATACAACACACTCTGAAAGCTCCTGCGACCCGCATATGAAATTAATCTTATTGTGTGTGCTTATCTTTTTATATGTCGGATTCTGTCCTGCTAAGTAGACGCCGCATTGTAAACGGCGGCGCTCTTCCTTTGCTGTGAACCGTTTAACAAACAAATAGTTTGTATTTCTCTGCAATAAACCTGGTTGATCCGTAACCAGAAATTCATGTTCTTTTCCAATAGGGAAAAGAACATGACCGTTTTGAATATGCTGTGCAAAGAAAAGCGGAACAGCTCCATCTTCCGCTTTTCTCCTCAACGCCTCACGGTTTCTAAAATCAACCGTCAATCCGGTTTTCATTTTTAGTCCATTGCTAGGCAATGTATTACTCCATTGGTTAAGTCGATTTAGGACATCCACATCTTGATCATCCGTCACCAAATAAACATAGATAGCCTCGCCAGATAGAACCGTTTTATAAGACGCTTCAAATTCCGTTTTATTCAAAAAATCTTGGTTTGTCTGCGTCGTCGTAATATGAATATTTTGTGGTTTTACATCGGTTTTTTGAACTTTAATGATAATCGTTTCCTGTAAGATGCAATCTTTTTCAAAGACCTTATCCCGGCTAACAAATAAATGAATATGTTCCAAAGCTCCTACGCTCAAGAATTTCTGACGAAACCTCTTGAAATATGCTCCGGAAGTCCAGGAACGAGGAATGATATATACCAACTCCCCGCGCTCTTTCAAATCAAAAAGACCCATTGCGGCAAACAAAAAATAAAGATTCGGCGTCCCATGGCAAATATCCGGCATCGATACGGCCTCTGGAGCATTCTTTGCAATCTTCATATAGGGGGGATTACAGATCACCATATCAAATCTCGTCAGGGTTGGATCGGCCCCGATCATGTCATTATATTCAGGAGCTTGGCTGAGAATAAAATTATCGAAAACAACTTGATATTCGATAGGGATAGAGGACTGCTTGCAAATCCACTCTAAATTTTCTTTCAAAAGCTGAATAATGTTTGCATCCGTTTCATAACAAGTTAGATAAATTTTTCGCAACGTCTGCACCGGCTGAAGCCTCTCGATCAACGCAGCGGAAAGAATTCCTGAACCGGCCCCCGGATCCAGAATAAAAATCTCCTCTTTTTGAACAGGTATACGAAACAGGCTCGCCATAAATAAGGCGGTTTCCTTGCTTGTAAAAAATTGTCCGCATGCTTTCCGATGCGCCATTGCCGTCCGTTCAATATATTCATTTGTCATGTCTATTACATGGTCAAGCATTGTCCTCATGTTTAACTCCGTTATGACGCTAACGTTATATTTTAACGCAGCACAAATTTTATATAGGTTCCCCATTGAAATAAACTTATCTTTGTCTATTCTGGCAGGAACATTAAGGCGGACGCCTATTGCCTTTTGATGGTCATTCGGTTCCTATTTTGTCTCTCAACCATTTTCGCAGTTTTCCTAAGTCTACTGGCCCCCTAATTCTCCATTCCATATAATTTTTTAGTATACCATATTCAGCCATTTACATCAAGATAATCTCATAAAGTATAGATTTCAAAGGGCTGCCAAGGATGATTCCCTTCTTACCGGATTCCCGCTCAGCCGTTCCGGCCGGGAGGGAGCGGCAGATTCGGTTTTTCAAAACAGCGCTCCAATCCATCCGTTTGCGGAGCAGACGAACCATTTTTCCCTTTATTGTATAAGATAAATATAGAAAGCGGCGGCAGGAAACGCATGCCGCCGCCCGGAGGGCGGTGCGAATGAGGAGATGAACGAAAACCTTTCTACGGGTGAACCGGCGGACAGCTATGCCGGGCAGCTCTCGGTTGTAGACCAATCGATGGGTTTCCTTCTGCTCATCATTTTCGCGACCCTCTTATCGTTTTATTCGCTTACCATCAATCGCAGGCAGTTGATTTACAGCCAGGAGTGCCCCGAAAAGCTGGAAAGCCTGCCGCCGGTTTTTCCCATCCGCCTGTTGGTCGGCGCTATCGTTTCCGGCTGTCTCAGCTTCTTTTTCCACCTGGCGCTGCAAAACAGCCGGGAGGAGGGGCTCACCTGGGCTGAGCGCTGCTCCGCCCAGCGCAATCTGGTTGCCAGCTTCCTGGTACTAGCCGCCGCGCTCATCCGGCTTTTCGACGCTTCCTGGAATCAGCAGCTTCTTTCCTGCGGCCAGGAGACTCCCGAAGCGCTTCCCTTCTCGGAGGCAGTCGAAGAGGATGCGCCGCCTCTCTAACGAACGCATGCAAAATCTGCATGACCCCCCGCGGCCGTGCATATGCTGAAATGAATGAAAGGAGGGGCTGCTTTTGGCTTTTTCCGACCTGGAAATCTTGGCGAGAATCCTGAAATGCGAAGCCGGCGGAGAGGGCGAGAATGGGATGAAGGCCGTCGCCAGCGTGGTCATGAACCGGGTAAACATCACCTATGGGGAATATGGCCGGCTGGAAAAAACCATCCGCGCCATCATTTACCAGCCCGGACAGTTTGACTGTGTGCGCGAAACGATACGCGGGCAGTACAACCCGCAGACTATCTACAACATGCGCGCCGAACAGATCCATTATGATATCGCCAACTGGGCAATCGCAGGAAACCGGCTGACGAACCTCGGCTTTGCACTCTGGTATTTTAATCCCTTCAAGCCGACCTGCCGGCAGAATTTCCCATCTGAGGTCGGTTATTTCGTCATCCGCATAGGAAATCACTGCTTTTATAACCCCACCGACGCCTATGCGCAGACTTGACAGACCGTAAAATACCGTTTTATACCGGCAGACGGCGCCCGTAGCCCGCGCGGGACGGGGCCGTATACCGAACATCCGCGCGGAGAAATGGAGAAAGCCCTATGAACAAGCTCTATCCCGACGGCATGACCACCGTTACCCTAGGCTCCATCCAGGGGAACAACGAGTTGGTGACGCCCCCTGTCGAAAACTTCGACACCGAGGCCATGCGCGGCTCGATGCAGGAAATTTTCAGCGATAACCTGGGCCAATTCGTGGTTTGCGAATTTCTGATCGGCACCCAGGCGACCACCCGCAAGGAGGGGATCCTTTATTCGGTCGCGCGCAGCTACATCGTACTCTATGAAGAGCTGTCCCACACCTTCGTTGTTTGCGACATCTTCTCCATCAAATTCGTCACCTTTTATCTGCCCGGCCAGCGCCCCCAGCGCAACATTCCCAATCCGAACCTTCCCAATATCCGAAACGGAAGCGGAGCCGGGAATGGAAATGGAACCGGGAACGGGACCGGCAGCGCCGGAAGCCGCTGATTCTCTGCCTCCTCTTTTCAGGGCTTGCCTGCAAAGCGACGCTTTGCAGGCAAGCCCGTTTTATTTTCCAAGGTTGCCCAGATTCCGTTCCCCCGCAGAAGCTGCGCTCACAAAGCGCTTTTCCGGTTCGCAGAAACCGAAAAGAGCGCGGTTTGACCGCAGCGCGGGCAAATTCAGCTTTCTCTGAGCCATAAGCGCTTTTTCTGAGGGGCTGTTGCAAAATAGAGGAGAAACCTCCGGTCGAGCCGATCCTCCGGCTTGCAGGAACCAGAAAAACGGTGTTTTCGCGCCTTATGGCGCGAAATTCAGGGCGGTTTCTTCGCCCTGAAAACCGTTTTTCCAAAGGGCGCGCCCACAAAACTTTCGTTTTGCGGGCGCGCCCTTCTTGACGGCCGTTCTAAAACATGTTATAACAGCGATAAGGCTGGGCCGGAGCCTTCGGATTTTTCTGGGCCTGTCCGGCACAACCCCCATGCCGCAATATAAAGGGAGGTTTTTGATACACAATGGCTCTTTCCAAAGCGGCGCTTGCTTTGCTAAAGGCGCTCTCCTATCCCGATCTGGAGGTTAAGCAGAACTATGAACCGCTGCGCAAGGTGATCCGCGCCGCCTCCCCCAAGCCGCTCAAGCCCTTCTACCGCACCTGGGATCACAAGGTGCACTGCGGCGATACGCTGGTTCCCGTGCGTGTATTCTCCCCTTTGGATGGGCTGGATCACCCGGTCCTCCTCTTTTTCCACGGCGGCGGGTGGGTAACGGGCGATATCGACAGCTATGACCGCATCTGCACCAACATGTGCGCGCTTACCCGCCATGTGGTGGTTTCGGTGGATTACCGCCTCGCACCGGAGCATCCCTTTCCCGCCGCGCCCGAAGACTGCTACGCCGTCACCTGCGAGGTCCTTCAAAATGCGGCCGCCCTGTTTCATATCCCTCCGGAGGATGTCACCCTCATCGGCGATTCCGCCGGCGGCAATCTGGCGGCTGCCGTTTCCTTAATGGCCCGCGACCGCGGCAGCTTTGTGCCCCGGCGGCAAATTCTCATCTATCCCGCGGTCTATAACGACCACAGCGAACATTCCCCTTTTCCCTCCGTCCAGACCAACGGCTCCGGCTACCTGCTGACCTCCAAGCGCATTTGCGATTATATGGATCTCTATGCCGCCCGGCCGGAGGATCGCCAAAGCCCCTATTTCGCCCCGCTGCTCGCCGAGGATCTCGCCGGCCAGCCTAAAACGCTCATCATCACCGCCGAGCTCGATCCGCTGCGCGACGAAGGGGAAGCCTATGGGGAGAAGCTGCGCGCGGCCGGCGTCCCCGCCTCTATTTACCGCATCCCCGACGCGCTCCACGGATTTCTCTCGCTGCCCGCCCGCTTCTCGCCGGTGCAGCACGCCTACCGCATTATCAACCGTTTTTTGAACGATAAAAGCGGCAGCCCGGCCAGTGAAGGCGAGGCCGCCGGCAACCAGGAGGATTGACCTATGAAAAAATATCTGCTGCCGCAGGAGGGCCTTTTTTACAAGGCAAACCTGCATGCGCACACCACCCTCTCCGATGGGAAGCTCACCCCCGAAGGGCTCAAGGCGTTTTATCAATCGCACGGCTACTCGATTGTCGCCTACACCGACCACCGCCGCTATGCTTACCACAAAGAGCTGTGCGATGAAAACTTTCTAGCCCTAGCCGCCTATGAGGTGGATATCAACGAATGGCCGAAGCGGCCGGGCGATTTCTCGCATGTAAAGACCTACCACATCAACCTCTATGACTGCAACCCAGAGCAGGACGCCGAAGAGAAGAGGCAGCGCAGCCCGCTCCCCGAACGGCGGTATGGCGACACCGACTCGATCAACCGCTTTGTGGAGGAGATGCGCGCGGCCGGATTTTTAGCCTGCTACAACCATCCCTATTGGTCGCTGCAAACCTATGAGGACTACAAGGATCTGCGCGGCTTCTTCGCCATGGAAATCTACAACCATGGCTGCGAAATCGACGGGCTGTTCGGCTACCATCCGCAAGCCTATGATGAAATGCTGCGCACCGGCGCGCGGCTCTTCTGCCTGGCGACGGACGATAACCACAACGCCCATCCGGCGGACAGCCCCTTGTGCGATTCGTTCGGCGGGTTCGTGATGGTAAAGGCTCCCGCCCTGCGCTATGGCGATGTGATGGAAGCGCTGAAGGCCGGGCATTTCTACTCCTCCACCGGCCCCGCTATCGAAGAGCTGACGCTGGAGGATAAAACGCTGCGCGTCCGTTGCAGCCCGGTTGAAAAGATCTATGTCATTACCGAAGGGCGGCGCTGCTACTACCAGGTTGCCCGTCCGGGCGAAACGATCGCCGAGGCGGAATTTACCCTGCGGGGCGACGAGGGCTATTTCCGCATCGACTGCCGGGACGGCGCCGGCCGTCACGCCTACAGCAACGCCTATTTCCTTGATCAATGGCTGTAATCTATCCGGCCTTTCCGGACTGCCCGTCTGCAAAATGCAGGAAAGGGAGACAGAAGCGGGTGAACTGCTTCTGTTTCCCTTTCCTATTTGCTATAAAAAGCTGCTGTAAAGAACGCAAAGCGTCCTTTACAGCAGCTTTCGAATATTTTTTTATTCTTCTTCTTTTACAACGCCCTTTTTCAAGATCAGGTTGGCATAGAGCGCGCTTTCGCCGGTAGCGACCACGGCGAAGGCTTTTTTGGCGCGCTCATAAAAGGCGAAGCGCTCCACCTGCTCCAGCGCCGGCCGCCCGTCGGGATTAGCGGCAAAAACCCGGTCGTATTCTTCCCAGATAACCGGCTGATAGCTGTCGCCGGGCGTCAGCTGCATGAGCGCGGCCGGATATTGGGAATACTCCACATCCAGCGGGAAGAGCGGCAGAATGGCGTTCAACAGCTCCGGAATGCCGTGCCCATCGCAGCGGACCACCCGCTGGCCGCAGGTCTTGCTGGGGAAGTTGCCGTCCGCCAGAACGATTTCATCGCCATGCCCCATCTCCATGAGCACCTTGAGCAGCTCCGGAGAGAGGATGGAAGGGATTCCACGCAGCATCTCTTCTCCCCCTTAGCGGTAAAGCGGCCCGTAATGCTCGCAGGCGCGGTAGTCGGCGCCCTGGAGATTCTCGGTCCCAAAGGCCGCCCAGGCGTGCGGCCGGTAAACGCGTTCCGGCTCCACATTGTGCATCGCCACCGGGATGCGCAGCATCGAAGCCAGCGTAATCAGGTCCGCGCCGATGTGCCCATAGCAGAATGCGCCATGGTTGGCGCCCCAGTTGGCCATCACCGAATATACGTCGGTAAACGCGCCCTCGCCGGTGAGCTTGGGCACAAACCAGGTGGTCGGCCAGGTGCGGTCGGTGCGCATATCGATGGTGTGGTGAATCTCCTCGTCGAGCAGCGCCGTGTAGCCCTCGGCGATTTGCAGCGCCGGGCCCACGCCCTCAACGATGTTCATCCGGATAAGGGTGACGGGCATCTCGCTCTGCGTGCGGAAGTGGGAGGAGAACCCGCCGCCGCGGAAGTACTCATAGTTGGCGCGCTCCCAGTCGGTCGCTTCGAGCATCGCCGCAATGTCCTCTTTCGTTACCTCATACCAGGGCTTCATGCAGCCGCTGCCGTCCGCCGCCTTGGAAACGCCCGCGCCGTCGAGCGCCGCCGCGCCGGAGTTGATGAGGTGAATAAAGCCGTTGGCCGCCATGCCCTGCGGCTTCTTGCCGCAGACGCGCTCGACCGCTTCGGGGCTCCAATAGGTGCGCACATCGGCAAACACCGCCGCCGAATGGGTCAGCAGGCTCCCCAAGAGCATCGCCGTGCCGTTGAGGGTGTCGTTCTCGGTAGCAAAGGGGATGGGGCGGCGCGCGCCCGTCCAGTCGAAGGAGGAGTTGAAGACGGCCTCCATGAAATCGCCGTTCGGCAGCCAGTCGGTCCACATTCTTTGACCCTGGAAGCCGCCCGCAACGGCGTTGCGGCCGAGCGCCTCCTCGTGCCAGCCCATTTCGGCGAGCTTCGGGTTGCCCAAAAGGATATCGCGGCAAATAAGCGTCTGCTTGACGATGAACTCCCAATCCTTATCGGCGGGAACCACCTTCGACTGGGTGACGACCTCGGCCAGATTCTTTCCGGCGTTGCAGTCAAAGCCCTCCTTGCAGTGCTCCTTGACCCAGGAAAGCGCCCGCTCATATTCCTCGTGGTCATAGATCCCAATCGTCATGCGCCGCAGCACCTCGGTCAGATCGACCCACTCGGCGCGGATCCCTAAGTACTTCTGGAAGAAGGAGGGATCGCAGAAGGAGCCCATGATCCCCATCGAAACGCCGCCGAGGTTCACATAAGCCTTGCCCCGCATTTCGCCCACCGCGACGGCGCAGCGCGCAAAGCGCAGGATCTTCTCCTGCACGTCGGCCGGAACGGTGTGATCGGAGGCGTCCTGCACATCGTGGCCATAGATCGAGAAGGCGGGCAGTCCCTTCTGCGCATGGGCGGCGAGCACCGCCGCAAGGTAGACCGCGCCGGGCCGCTCGGTCCCGTTAAAGCCCCAGACCGCCTTGACAGTCATCGGGTCCATATCCATCGTTTCGCTGCCATAGCACCAGCAGGGGGTAACGGTCAGGGTCCCCACCACGTTCTGCGTGCCGAAAAGTTCGGCGCACCGCGCCGCCTCGGCCCCGCTGCCAATCGTTGAAGGGGCAATGACGCACTGCACCGGCGTTCCGTCCGCATAGCGCAGCTTTTCTGCAATCAGGCTGGCGGCCGCCTTGGCCATGCCCATCGCCTGGTCCTCCAATCCCTCGCGGATGCCTCCCCAGCGCCCGTCAATGGTGGGACGAATGCCAATCTTCGGGTAATTCATCTTCCAGTTCCCTTCCTCTCAAAAATTTTATTCTGCCGTTTCCGGCTCGCTGTATTTCCGGTAGCCGGGATGCCGTCCGGTGACATGGTAGTAGTTTTCCCGCAGGTCCAACAGCTTGTCAATCTGCGGGCGCGGGATCTCCTTCGCCCCGCCCAGCAGGTGGGCGGTCAAACTGATCTTCGCCCAGAGCTCCAGCGTTTCCATCCGGTAGTAGGCGGTCGTCAGGTCGCAGCCGACGGTCAGCGCGCCATGGTTTTGTAAGAGCAGCACATCGTGATCCGGCAGATAGGGGCTGATGGCCTCCGGCACCTCGTCCGTCGAGGGGGTGGAGTAGGGCGTGAGCGGCACCGAGCCGATTGCAATCACCGTTTCAATCATCGAATAGGCGTCCATCGGCAGGCCCGCCACCGCATAGCCTGTCGCCGTCGGGGGATGGGCGTGCACCACCGCGCCCACATCGGGACGCAGCTCATAGCAGCGCAGATGCATTTTGATCTCGCTGGAGGGACGGTAGCTCCCTTCCGCCTCCAGCACCTGCCCCCTGCCGTCGATCAGAATCAACATCTCCGGCGTGATGAAGCTCTTGCTGACGCCGGTAGGGGTCGCTAGGAAACGGTCCTCCCCCACCTTGAGCGTTACATTGCCATCGTTCGCCGCCACCCAGCCAAGCTGCCACATTTTGTGGCAGACATCGCAAATCGCAGCTCTTGCCTCTTTGATATCCACCGGCATTCTCTCCTTTACACACAACTTCCTGTTCGCTATTCTATCAAATCCCTGAGACGATGTAAATCATTTGAAAAGCAGTTGAAAAATGAGCGGCAAAATGCAATAATAGTTTCAGAACTCTTCAAAATCCTTCAGGCGGGGAGCGAAAACCATGTTTGCTGAGGACCGGTGTGAAAAGATCATGGACTATCTGCGCGCGCACAAGAGCGCCACCATCGAAGCGCTCTGCCGCGAAACCTTCTGTAGCCCGGCAACGGTGCGGCGCGATCTCATCGAGCTGGAGCGGATGGGGCTTCTGCACCGCCGCCACGGCGGAGCCGCCATCGCCACCGAGCGGAGCACCGAATATGCTCACGCCTTCCGCAACATGGAAAACCGTGAGGGGAAGCTGCAAATCGCCGCGCTCGTTGAGAGCTTCCTCTGCGACGGGCTTTCGCTCTTTCTGGATTCCAGCAGCACCGTTCTGGCCGTCTGCCCGCTGCTGGGGCGCTATAAAAACCTGACGGTCGTTACCAACGGGCTGTTTACCGCCCAACGGCTGACCCAGGAGGGCGGAGCCGACACCTTTTTGGCCGGCGGCCACATCAAGCCCGGCTCCGCTTCGGTAACGGGGGAATTGGCCGTCCCCTTTTTGGAGAGCTTTAAGGCGGATCTCTGCCTGGTCTCCTGCCGGGGCGCAGACGTTGAAGGGGCCTATGAGGCCGATCTCCAACAAGCCCTCATTAAAAAACAGATGCTGCGCTCCGCCCGCGCGGCGCTGCTGCTCTGCGACCACAGCAAGCTCGGCCGCTCCTATTTTTATAAGCTGGCCGGGTTCAGCCGGTTCGAGGCGATCCTGACCGACCGGCCTCCGCAGCCGGAATTTGTGCAGGCCGTATCCGCCGCCGGCAGCGAGATGCTTTTCCCGTGACCGGCGGCAAATGTCCCACCGATTTAAACGTTTGTTCGATTTTTAGCCCATCCCTCTTGACAGCGGAGGAGAAATCGTGTATCCTATCTACAGGAACGAACGTTCGTTCTAACTGAAAAGGAGAATGACCATGGAACTCACCGATAAGCTGTCCATTCTTTCCGCCGCTGCAAAATATGACACCGCCTGCACCTCCAGCGGGATAGACCGCAAGGGGAACGGCGGGCTGGGCAATGCGGCGGCCTGCGGCATCTGCCACAGCTTTTCCGCGGATGGGCGCTGTGTCTCCTTATTAAAGGTGCTGCAATCCAACGCCTGCATCTATGACTGTCAATATTGCGTCAACCGTGTTTCCAACGACACGCGGCGCGCCGCCTTCACCCCCCGCGAGCTGGCGGAGCTGACCATCGGCTTCTACCGCCGCAACTATATCGAGGGACTCTTCCTCTCCTCGGCGGTCGCCGGCAGTCCGGACGCCACCTGCGAGCGGATGCTGAAAACCCTCGAACTGCTGCGGGGGGAATACCGGTTCGGCGGCTATATCCATGCGAAAGCCATTCCCGGCGCGGACAGCGCGCTCATCGAGCGGATGGGGCTGCTCTGCGACCGGATGAGCGTCAACATCGAGCTGCCCAGCCGGCAGAGCCTTCAGCTGCTCGCCCCGGACAAATCGAAGGAGGCCATTCTGCGGCCGATGGGGCAGATCGGCCGCCGCATCACCGAGAACACCGCCGACCTGGTGCGCTACCGGCATGCCCCGCGCTTCGCCCCGGCCGGGCAGAGCACCCAGATGATTGTAGGGGCGACGCCGGAGAGCGATTTCCAAATCATGCGGCTAGCGGAAGGGCTCTACCGGAAATATGCGCTCAAGCGCGTTTTCTATTCCGCCTACATGCCGGTAGCGGAAAACGCGCTGCTCCCCTCTCTGGACACTAAGCCGCCGCTGCTGCGGGAGCACCGGCTTTACCAGGCCGATTGGCTGCTGCGGTTCTACGGCTTCTCGGCCGGGGAGCTGCTCGATGAGGGCAGCCCCAACCTGAACCTCTATGTCGATCCGAAATGCAGCTGGGCGCTCGCCCACATGGATCATTTCCCCATTGAAATCAACACCGCGCCCTACGAGGAGCTGCTGCGGGTGCCGGGCATCGGCGTACGCAGCGCGCGGCGCATTCTGGAAGCGCGCCGGACGGGGCGCATCCCAGTGGAGGGCGCCAAGAAAATCGGGGTCGTACTCAAGCGCGCGCAGTATTTCCTCACCTTCTCCGGCCGGATGGTGGAAGGGCTGCGCATCAGCCCGGAATCCGTCCTGCGCGCATTGATGGGGGAAAAGCAGGCGGGGAGGTTTGAAGAACAGACAGCCGGCCAGCAGCTTTCGCTGTTCGATCCGCCGCCGGTAACAAGGGAGGATATTTTCCAATGCCTGACCGGACAGATTTAGTTTATCTCTATGACGGGAGCTTTGCCGGGTTCCTCTGCTGCGTATTTGACAGCTTCTACCGGCACGAGCTGCCCCAAACGATCGAATCCTTCAGCGCTTACCAGTGTTCCCTCTACCCCGCGCGCCGGATAGAGACCGACCCGGCGCACAGCGAGCGGGTTTGGCGCGCGATAGAAACCAAGCTGGGGGCGCTGGCCGCCGATCTCGTGCAGTTCGGCTTCCTCACCTGCCTGGAGCAAAAAGAACGGCTGCTGCTCGACTTCCTGAAGCTGGGCTTCCGGGTTGGCCCCCAAGCGGCGCACATGCTGCAAAACGCCACCGTCAGCGCGCTGGATCATGCCGTGCGCGCGCTGCGCAACGAGGCTCACCTGCTCAGCGGCTTTCTGCGCTTCACCGAGGTGAACGGCATGCTGGCCGCCGTTATCGGGCCGAAGAACAGCGTTCTCCCCATTCTGCGCGAGCATTTCAGCGACCGGTTCGCCTGCGAAACCTTCATGATCTTCGACCGCACCCATCAGCTGGCCCTGTTCCATCAAGGGGGCTATGCGCGGATTGTGCCGGTGGAATCGGTGCGGATCCCGCGGCCGGGGAAGGATGAAAAGGAGTGGGAAGCGCTTTGGAAGCGGTTTCACGACACCATTGCCATTGAAGGCCGGCTGAACCCGCGCTGCCAGATGACCCACTGCCCCAAACGTTACTGGGGCTACATGACCGAATTTGGCGCGGCTGAGGCTGCCCCCTTCTTCGCCGGGACCGAACCGGAGCTCATACCGGCCGGCGCAGCCGCGGCCGCTTATCGGTCGCCCAGAAGCATCCGCCCGCCACAATCGGGAGATAGAATGTAACCGCCCGCCAGAGCAGCAGCGCCAGCCCGACCAGCGCCGCCGAGGGGAAGAAGAGGTGGAAAAAGAAGAAGAAACCGCCCTCCGCCCCGCCCGAACCGCCCGGAAGCGGCACAAACGAAGAGATCATCAGCACAAACGCGCCCGCACAGAGAGCGGCGGCCAGGCTCAGGCTCGATCCAAGGGCGCGGCAGACAAAATAGGGCGCGACGAAAAAGGCGGTCAGTTGCAGCGCGGAAAGAACCGCCAGCTTGAGGATGAGCGCCGGGCTTTGACGCAGCGCCTGGAAGCTCTCATAAAAGGCGTTCAGTTCCCGGAGAACCGCTTCCTCCGTCCGCTGCGGATCCTTGAGGAGCCGCAGCCGTCCGCACAGCCGCAGCGCCCACAGGGCGGCCCGCCTGCTGAGGGCTGGGAAGAAGCAAATTCCCAGAAGGCCCGCCATCACCGCCGCATTTACGGCGAATCCCGTCATGACCAGCGGCGTTATTCCCTGTAGCTGGGTAAAATAGGCGCGGCCTGTGAGGGCAACAAGCGAATAGAGGCTTAGAACCACCTGGTAGACGATGAATTTCCCCACCAGCGCCGAGGACGCCTTCCCGGCCGGCATCCCGCGGCGCATGAGCCCCATCACCTGCGCGGGCTGGCCGCCGCTGGCAAACGGCGTTACGCAGTTAAAAAGCTGGCCGATCATCGCCACCGTCACGCTGTCCGCCATTCTCTGCGCGGGATAGAGCTTCTGCGCCGCCAGATGCAGGCAGACGCTTTCCAGCGCCCAATAGCCCACCATGCAGCCAAGCGCCCCCGCCAGAAAGGCCGGATGCACGCTGCGCAGCGCCTCCCGGAAATGTGCGGGCTTGCCGGCCGTCAATATACTCCCGATGAGGGCGGCCGCGCAGAACAGCAGCACCGCCCCATTCCATATCTTGCTTTTCCGGCTCATAGAAACCTCCTTTTTGCCGGATGAACCTATCCGGCAGCTGCAAATTGAGAGAGGCGAAGGAAAATGCGGCCGCGCTTTGCGGGGACGGGAGCTCCGTCCCCCATCCCAGCGCCTGCGTCCGGCTGTTCAGCGAACCATCCACAGCCCTGCGAGCGCCTTTGCCCGTTTGGGGGACGCCTTGCCGGATCGACGGGACTCCAGCCGGAGCTCCTCCCTGCCGCTCTCTTGCGGGAGGACATGCTCATAGAAATTGCGCCACATCTGCGCTACCCGGTCCCGGTTATAAAAGCGGCTGCCTTCCAGCGAACGCTCCGCCTGCTGCCGGTAAAAATCCGGATCCGCCTGCAACCGGCGGAGAACCGCCGCAAACCCTTCCACATCCTGTCCGCTCTGATAGACGCCGGACAGGATGCTTTTATAAAGCTCCAGATCCCGCAGCACCACCGGGACGCCGCAGCTCATCGCTTCCAGCACCGTCATTGGGAAGAGCTCCTCATAGCTGGGCAGCAGCATGCAATCCGCCATGTTATACCACTCGTTCATCTCGCCGCGCGGGATGAGTCCGGGGAGCAGCAGGTTCTCCGGCGGATTTTCCAGCGCCCGGCGGATCTCCTGGTAGCCGTCCGACAGGTTGCCGAATGCAAAGCTGCCCGCCCAGATAAACTGAATGTCCGGCATGCGGCGCGCCAGCTCGATAAAGTCGAAGATTCCCTTTCTCTTTTGGAGCTGCCCCGCGCAGAAAACGGTGAACCGGCTGGAAAGCCCATGCCGCTCCCGCAGCGCCGCGCGTTCCTCCGCCGTCAGGGGATGAAACTGCGCATCCGAGACATAGTTTGGGATGAACCAGACCTTCTCCCTTGGGATGCCGTAGCCTGCAAGCCGCTCCACAAAATCCGGATTCACCGTCACTAAATAATCCATGCTTTTATAAAAAAGGAGAACATACCGGTAAAAAACCTCCTTGACGAGCGGGGAGAGATGGATACTCCCTTCGAGCGTCTCCGGAAGGAAATGGACATAGCCCACCGTTTTGCCGCGCAGCTTCATAAGGGGAAGGGTGAGAAAATAGCGCAGGTTAATCGTGTGGTAATGTACGATATCGCTCATCTGCCGCCGGTTCACTGAAACGGTAAAAGCGTCGCTCAACTCGTTTTTAACCAGTTCAACCTGTTCCAAATAGGCCGAGAGCACGCCCTGCCCTTCTACCGTGTCCGCTTTCGAAAGCATGTTGATCGTTTTCATGGTACTGCCTCCGTTCTTCCTCTTTTTTATCTTCTTTTCTTCTATTACCGCGCCCATCCCTGCGTTTGGCAGGAGGCGGGAAAGCTGCCTTCCTTTAGTAAGCCGCGCCCGGCCTCTATTTCTATCCTAGCAAACGAGTCTCTAAAGTTTCTTATAAAATCACAGCTGTCAAAAATTGTATCACTGTACTATATCAATTAATACTGTAGTACAATAGTACTATAACACGTACAGTCTTTTCTTACAAGGGTTGTTGACCCATTTCTTTGTAAAAATTCACGGGAAATAATATGAACAAAGTGTAAATATAAACTTGTTTTCCAATGTACCTATCATATCACACTACTATGCAATACACAATACTGATTTTTTTAAAAGTATTTGAATTTAATCAAATGTTGATTCTTCAAATGATTCGTAGCCGTGCAAGCTCTAAAAAGCGGCCCACCGCAAGGTACTATCCTTACAGTGGGCCGCCAAAATGAGATCCTAAACGTTTATCAGGTACTTAACAAACCTGCTGCGCGAAGATTCGTTAACAACTGGTTAAACTGCGTGATGAGATCGGTAACGTCCGTTGCATCTGCAACCGCGGCTGCGGGCGTAACCGTTCCCGCAGGGCCGGTCGGACCGGTCGGGCCTACTGCGCCTGCCGCGCCCGCAGGGCCGGTCGGACCGGTCGGGCCTACTGCGCCTGCCGCGCCCGCAGGGCCGGTCGGAC
>JAAWDS010000043.1 GCA_022793895.1 Provencibacterium sp.
CTGGTAAGATAGGTCGATGCCGGCTCCTGTCAGCTACTCTTCTGGAGTAGCTGACATCCATTTTCCTCAATAGCTCAGTTGGTAGAGCATGCGGCTGTTAACCGCAGGGTCGTTGGTTCGAGTCCAACTTGGGGAGCCATATATGCAGGCGGTTTTGCTAATTATTTGGCGGCCGCCTGCATATACTTTCTTGTTTGAAAGAGGGCCATTAGCTCAGTTGGTTAGAGCTACCGGCTCATAACCGGTTGGTCCGGGGTTCGAGTCCCTGATGGCCCACTCCATTAAAAGTCCGATCTTGATTCAAAAAGGGAATCAAGATCGGATTTTTAGTTTTTTGTGGATATGTGGGATGTTTGGATAGTGGATTTCTCTATGGATCCGGAGAGACTATAAATTGAAAATAATTATATACTTTTAGTATGGTATCTGAAAGCAATATCTGGCTGATTTCCGTAAATCTTTAAAAATGAGAAATTTAAATTTCCTCTACTTGACAATTCATGCAAAATGTTTCACAATATAAGGGAAATATTTTGGGTAGAAAATCAAGGGAGTTCTTGTACCCCTTTTTCTATCTTCAAAAAAGGAAAGGATGGATTCTTATGTCCTCAAAAATCACTGCTATTATCGTTGGCTCTGGACATCGCTCCTTGATTTATAGCCAATATGCCCTAGAGCATCCGGAGGAATTTCAGATTGTAGGCGTTGCCGATCCCAATCCGCTGCGGCGGAAGGCGGCGGCGGATATGCACCGCATCCCCGATGATATGTGCTTTGAGAGTGCGGAGCAGCTTGCGCAGCGCCCAAAGCTCGCGGATGCTATTATCAATGGCACGATGGACCGGGAACACGTCGTCACCTCTATCCCGCTTTTGCAGCTTGGCTATGATATGCTGCTGGAAAAGCCGTTTGCCATTAACGAGGAGGAGATGTGGGAGCTGCATCGTGCGGTACGCCAGACCGGCCGGAAGGTGATGATCTGCCATGTGCTGCGCTATGCTCCTTTCTATCGGGAGATTAAACAGCTCTTGCTCTCCGGAGAAATTGGGAAGATCGTAAATATCCAAGCCACCGAGCATGTCAGCTATCATCATTATTCGGTCGCTTATCTGCGGGGGAAATGGAATAACGAAGAGGAATGCGGCGCGACGATGCTTTTGGCAAAATGCTGCCATGATATGGATCTCATTATGTGGCTCAAGAGCGGCGTCGCTCCCCGGCAGGTGGCCAGCTTCGGCGGAGACTTTCAGTTTGATCCCGCCCTCAAACCGGCGCAGGCGGGAACACGCTGCCTGGTGGACTGCCCCATCGAAAAAGATTGCCTCTATTCTGCTAAAAAGCTGCACATCGATCACCCGGATCGTTGGAGCTTCTATGTATGGGATTACCTTGCCCATTTGGAGAAACCGACCCTTGAAGATAAAATTCAGTCGCTCAAGACGGATAACCCCCATGGGCTTTGCGCGTGGGACTGCGGACATGCCGTGGTCGACCATCAGTCGGTGCTCCTTCAGTTTTCGGATAGCGCGACCGCTACCCTCAATATGATCGGCGGAACGGCGAAGCCGGAACGCAATATCCATATCATCGGCACGCTCGGCGAGATTAAGGGTACCTTCGACGACTCGATTTATACCATTCGCAAGATCGACCATAGTTCTCCCAGCGGCTGGAGTGAGAAAACGGTCGATCTTGCTATCGGCGGCGATAAGAGCGGCATGACCGGCTCGCACGGCGGCGGGGATCTGCGCTTGGTAGAGGACTTTGTACATGTGCTGCAAGGACGGGAACCGTCCATTTCCTGCACCTCTATCGATGATTCTATCAACGGACATCTGGCGGTATTCCTCGCCGATCGCGCGAGAAGAACGGGCAGCGCACAGCTTTTCCCAGCGCTCTAAAGTCCTGTACCGTTTATCCAGGCAGGGCTCTCCTGCCTGTAAATCAACAGCCTGCCTGCTATCAAAAATAAAGGAGTGTTTGCACATGGAAAAAGTTCGCTATGGATTAATCGGTATCGGCGCGCAGGGCGGCAGCTATGCGGCGTTTTTAAACGGGATGACCGCCGCCCCCTTCCCCGGTATGCAGGTTCCCGAATGTCCTCCCAATTGCGCGTTGGGCGCCCTGTGCGACATCGATCCTGAAAAGGAGAAGATGTGTGCGGAGAAATACCCGGATATCCCTTTCTTTAAGGATTGGAAAGAAATGGTGAATTCCGGGACGGTGGATGCGGTGATAACAACCGTTCCGCATTATCTGCATCATGAAATTGCTATCTACTGCTTGGAGCATGGGATGAATGTATTGGTCGAGAAGCCCGCGGGCGTTCGTGCCAAGGATGTTGAGGCGATGAACCGCTGCGCGGCGGCGCATCCGGATGTAGCGTTTGGCATCATGTTTAACCAGCGTACGAACAAGCTCTATCAGCGTGTAAAGGAGCTGGTTGCTTCCGGCGGGCTCGGCCAGATCCGCCGCTCCAATTGGATTATCAACAGTTGGTGGCGGCCCGATAGTTACTATGGTCAGAGCGAATGGCGCGCCACCTGGGGCGGGGAAGGCGGCGGCGTTCTGGTCAATCAGGCGCCTCATCAGCTCGATTTGTGGCAGTGGATTTGCGGCGTTCCCACCAAGGTTTACGCCAAGTGCCTGTGCGGCTGCCACCGCGATATTGTAGTCGAAAACGACGTCACCATCATGACCGAATATGCGAACGGGGCGACAGGATGCTTCATCACCTGTACGCACGATCCCATTGGCACCGACCGGCTGGAAATCGATCTGGACGGCGGCAAGATTGTGGTGGAGGACAGCAAGAAGGCCACGGTATACCGCATGAACAAGAATGAGGACGAAATGAATGCTAGTATGAGCATGATGGAGCTGGCGAAGCTCACGAGCTCTAACGCTTCGGGCAGCGGCCTGTATACAGCTGAGGAATTTGAAAATACCGATGGCTGGGGACGCCAGCACCTAACCGTAATGGAGAATTTTGCCGCGCACATCCTGGAAGGCGCGCCGCTGCTGGCTCCCGGTTCGGATGGGATCAACGGCGTGAACTTAGCCAACGCGGCGCAGCTTTCGAGCTGGTTGAACCGTGAAGTAGAAAATCCGGTCGATCCGGAGTTGTATGCGGCGGAGCTGAACAAAAAAATTGCGGAAGAAGGTAAATTCCCCGTTCGCGCGTAATAAGGAGAGAAACAATCCGGCTGGGCTGCTGGAAATCTTATAACTTTGACAGCCAGATGTTGAGAACTCAAAAGGTTTGGGCTACCCGGCGGTATCGCCGGGTAGCCTTATCCAACAAGGGCTTTTGACAGCCCTATGCCGCCATTTGACATTTTGGGACGATGGAGAGGAAGCTGAATGGAACAATTTGAGTGGAACGGCTGTTATCTTCGCCTGGAAGAACGCCGGCTAACGGTCGGCAACAGCCTTATCGAGCAAGCGTTTTATCTGCATGCGGGCCAGCTGCTTACCGAATATCTTTTAGACAAGGAAGCAGGAAAACGATGGGATCATCCTTCCGGAACGCTCTTCTGCGCACAGGAACCGTTCTTGAACTATTCGGCCGCCCGGATGACGTTATCTGCGGGCAAAAAAGAGGATGGGATCCGCCCGCCGCATTTTGAAGCGGTGGTCTCGTTCGCTTGCGGGGAGCGGAGGCTGGATCAGGTATTTGAGATCTATGTGGGGGAGCCGTTCCTCACCTTTTATCAACGCCTGTATGCGCCGGACGGCTGCACGCTGCCGGTTAGGGCGGAAAAAGTCCGGCAGGATCCCACGGGGATTGAAGGAGAGACGCAGGAGTCTACGCAGGTGATCGGGCTGGAAGGGGATTTTATCGCCGTTCTTCCCTTGTCGCGGGAGCATCTCAAGCTGCATGCGGCCGCTTTCCAGGATAAGACTGATGTGCATGACGCTCTCGTATTGGAGCAGGAGGAACCCTACTATCCGCGGTCGTCCTATGCAAAGGTGGGAAATTGGTTTGTGCTGGATGATTACCTTCAGGGACGCGTGCTGATTCTCGTGAAGGAGGGGCCCACCCACCTGAGCGCCCTTCATCATACGTTCGATTTTTACGGGGACCGGCGCGGCTGCGTGGCGCTCTGCGGCGCTGGGACGGCCGGTGAAACCTTTTGCGGCGAGGTGTGCCGTTATGGCGGTACGATCGGCGTTGCCGCCAGCGGGAGCGAGCGGCGGGCGTTTCGCCGCTATTACCGGCATTCCTGCGCGGCCGGGTTGGGGCGTCCGGCTTTCTCGATGTCCAATACTTGGGGGGACCGGAATCAGGATGCCGCCGTATGCGAACGCTTTGTGCTTGAGGAACTGGAACGGGCCGCACGGCTGGGGTTGGATATCGTCCAGATCGACGACGGCTGGCAGCTTGGCATTACCGCCAACTCGCTGCGCGCGCCGGGCGGCGTATGGGAAGGGTACTATGCGAATAATCCCCGCTTCTGGGAGGTCAATCCTGAGCGCTTCCCCAACGGGCTTGCTCCCATCTGCGAGAGGGCCCGGCAGCTGGGAGTGCGGCTGGGACTTTGGTTTTCTCCCGATTCCTCTTCGGACTTTGTAAACTGGCGGCGGGATGCGGATACCCTCCTGCATCTCTATGAAGCCTATGGGATCGCTTGCTTTAAGCTGGATGGGGTGAAGCTGCGTACTCTACAGGGGACCGAAAGATACCTCTCTCTGCTGCGGGAGGCGGCGAGCCGCAGCGGCGGCGCTATCCTGTTCAACCAGGATGTTACGGCGGAGGACCGGCCCGGCTATCTTTTCCACCGTGAATTTGGAACGCAGTTTGTCGAGAACCGTTATACCGATTGGAAAAACTACTATCCGCACCGGACATTGCGCAACCTCTGGCGGCTGGCCCATTATTTCCCCGCCTGTAAGTTCCAGTTTGAACTTTTAAATGTCCGGCGCAACCGGGAGCTTTATGCGGGTGATCCGCTTGCACCGGAGGTTTATCCGGCGGATTATCTGCTTGCATCGGTCCTATTCTCCAACCCGCTTTTTTGGATGGAGCTACAAAGCCTGGATGAAGGGCAGATGGACAGCCTATCAAACCTTCTGAACGTTTGGAAGGAGCACCGCGAAGCGTTTGGCAGCGCAGACGTGCAGCCGGTGGGCGGCGAACCGGACGGAACGCAGCTGTGCGGCTTTCATGCGCTCTGCCCGGATGGAAGGGAATATCTGCTGTGCCTGCGCGAGCCGCTTTGTGCAGACAATGCGGCTTGCTATCCGGCCTATAGAGAGGGCGCAGGCTGGAAGGTTTTATCTGCTAGCGAGGGCGCGCATATCCGGGAAACGGAGGATGGCTGTGCGGCTGTTGTGCTGCCGCGTCCTTGTAACTATTTACTAGCTGTTCATGGATAAATAGGTAAAAATTACAAATGAATCTTGATTATTTAAAACGGTTGTGGTATAATTCATACAAGTAGTTCTTTGTTGAGTTGTTAAATGTGTAAGATTAATCACGAGGATTCAGAGGGAATTTCTTTGGGATTTATTGCAAAAAAGAAAAGCCTTCCCGGCATAGTTTTGCCGAAAAGACTTGAAAAAAACGTTTTGTCGTGAGTTGTAAGATCTTTACACATTTATGAAAGGGCTGCGGTGATTCCCACAGTTATTCTTTGGCTGCATAAGAGCATGCTCGCCAAAGCCAAATCAGGAGGTATGTGAATCTATGAATTATTTAGGCAAGAAAGCACTGTGTGCCGCGCTGGCGGCATCTATGGCAACGGCTATGTTCGCAGGCTGTTCGGGCGGGAGCTCGTCCTCTTCGTCGGCCCCTGCGGCGTCCGGTTCCTCGGCGGCGCCTGCTGCATCCTCGCAGCCGGCCGCAGACGGAGAGTCCGCCTCTTCCGGCGAAAAGGAGCGTATCACGTTGAGTATCCTCAAGGGAAAGGCCTCTACCGAGGTGCCTTATGAGGAGATGATGGTCATTCAGGGGATGAGCGAGAAATTCAACATCGATTTCCAATGGGATCAGCCCTTGTCGGACAACTTCACGGAGCGCTTCAACCTCATCATGGTCTCGAATGACCTGCCGGATATCGTGATGGATATGCCGATGAACGACATCATGAAGTATGCTTCGGCCGGTTCCATCATTCCGCTGACCGACTATGTGAATAATCAGATGCCTAACCTGAAGGCGGCGCTGGATGCGCGTGCCAACGCGCAGAAAAACATCACCTATCCGGATGGAAATATCTATTATTTCCCGATGATCGATGAGCGTGTCTCCGGTAACATGCCCTATGGCGTGCGTACCGACTGGCTGGAAAAGCTGGGTCTGGAGTCGCCGGTGACTATCGATGACTGGATGAACTACTGGAAGCAGGTTAAAGAGCAGGATGTCAACGGCAACGGCGACCCGAATGACGAGGTTCCCTTCTCGGCGGCTAGCATCGACTCGGTGCGTAACTTCTGCTCGGCTTGGGGCGTTGTTGATATCGCGGTGAACAACGGTTTCTACAACAATCCCGACGACGGAAAGGTTCATTTCGGCCCCATTGACGAGGGCTACCGTCAGTTCGTAGAGTGGATCGCGGATATGTATGCGAAGGGCTACATCGATCCTGAGATTGTCACCATGACCAACGACATTTATCAGAGCAAGGTAGCGCAGGACCTGGTTGGAAGCCTTCGCGGCCCGCTCGGCGGCAACTTCGGTTCCTTCAACTCCACGATGCCGGAGAAGATCCCCGGCTTCCATGTGATGGGCACCGTTCCTCCTGTCGGTCCGGACGGCAAATATATCCACACCAGCATTGATCAGATGCCGCGCGGTATTGCCGGCGCAGCCATTACCAGCAAGTGCGAAAATGTTGATCGCGCTATCGAGTGGATCGACTGGATGTACAGCGCAGAAGGCGCGCTTTATGTAGGCATTGGCGAGGAAGGCGTTACCTATACCAAGCAGGGTGATAAATATGTTCTGACCGACGATATCATGAAGGATCCGGAGCGCAGCCCGAAGCAGATGGTCGGTACCTTTACCCCGGCTCAGAGCACCTTCCCCTTCCTGTTCTCCCAGTGGAACCCGCTGAATCTCGACGATGCAACCATCCTCCAGATCAAGGATGAATGCATTATTCCCTTCCTGGATGAATCCAACAAGTATATTCTGCCCGGCACGCTCGCATTTGACGCTTCGGAGACGGAAGAGCTCAACCTGATCCGTACCGACGTTGAGACCTACATGAAGGAGACCTTCCTTCAGTTTATGACGGGCGCGAAGCCGCTGAGCGATTGGGACAGCTATGTGGACACCATCAAGGGCATGAACATCGATCGCGCGATCGAAATCTATCAAAAAGCCTATGATGCGTGGAAGGCGTAATCTTTCTCTTGCCGGAGCCTGAAAGGAGCTTCTCCGCCGCCTGAGCGCAGGCGGGAGAGACGGCCGGCAATCAGGGAAAAGGCCCTCTGTAAACCCGACACGACTGCGGCGCTTCCTCCCTTTTTAAGAGAGGGAGCGCCGCAATTTGTTAATAAGCTGCTTGATGAAACGAGGGACAGAAGCGAAGGAGGAATGAAGGCATGGCAAAAACGGCGGTGCAAAGCGTTGCGCCGGGAAAAAGGGATGAATCGCGTTGGTCGCAGGCTTGGAAAAATATCAAGCGCTGTAAATGGCTGTATCTCATGCTCTTACCGGCGCTAGCCTGGTATTTGATTTTCTGTTATCAACCAATGTACGGCGCGCAAATTGCTTTTAAGCAGTTTAATCCCGCCCAAGGGATTACGGGAAGTCCTTGGGTTGGGTTCCGGTATTTCCAGCAGTTTTTCCGCTCTCCTTATCTCTGGCGGCTGATCCGGAATACGCTGGGGATCAGTCTTTACGATATTATCGTCGGCTTCCCCGCTCCGATCCTGCTGGCGCTGTTGATCAATGAAGTACAGCAAAAATATGTGCAGAAAACGATACAGACGATTGTTTATCTGCCCCACTTTATCTCAACCGTCGTCATCGCCGGCATGATCTTGGCGTTTCTTGCGCCGAACACCGGCATTGTGAACTCGCTGATCGTCTCTTTCGGCGGCGAATCGATCCATTTTATGGCCAAGCCGGAATATTTCAAAAGCGTGTTCGTATGGACGGGCGTTTGGCAGGGCGCAGGTTGGGGATCCATTATCTACTTGGCTGCGCTGACGGGGATTGACCCTTCGCTCTATGAGGCGGCCATTGTCGATGGCGCCACCAAATTCCAGCGCCTTATCCGCATTACCCTTCCCTGCATTGCGCCAACCATCATGATTATGCTGATTCTGCGCATGGGCAGCGTCTTTTCGGTGGGTTACGAGAAGATCATCCTTTTGTATAACGATGCGACGATGGAAACGGCGGACGTAATCTCCTCCTATGTGTACCGGCGCGGTATCCAAGGAGGCGAGTTCAGCTTTTCAACGGCGGTCGGCCTCTTTAACTCGCTGATCAACTTCGTTGTCATCGTGACCTTTAATAAGGTCAGCCGCAAGTTCAGTGAAGTCAGCCTGTGGTAGCAGAGGAAAGGAGGAACGGAAATTGGCAAAGGTAAAAGAAAAACCTTCCGAAATTGTCTTTTCGGCGGTTGTGCTTGTGATTTTGGCGCTGTTTTGTCTCTTGGTGCTCCTGCCGCTTATCTATGTGGTGTCGGCTTCCTTCTCAGACCCATATGCGCTGATGGTGGGAGATGTGGGCCTGCTTCCGGTGAACCCAACGCTGAAAATGTATGAGCGGGTTTTCCAGAACTCGGAAATCTGGGGCAGCTATCTCAACACCATCATTTACACGGTGTCGGGCACCTGCATCAGCCTGGTATTGACCTGTAGCGGCGCTTATCCCCTTTCCCGTCCGGATATGTATGGCCGCGGCCCGATTATGATGTTCTTCACCTTTACAATGTTTTTCTCCGGCGGCATGATCCCAAGCTACCTCTTGGTGCAGCGGCTGGGGATGATGGACTCCATCTGGGCGATTGTGGTTCCGAGCGCGATCAGCACCTATAACCTGATCGTTATGCGCACCTTCTATCAGCAGACCATCCCCAACGAGCTGGTGGAATCTGCTTCGCTCGACGGCTACAACGACATGCAGATCTTTATCAAGATCGTGCTGCCGCTTTCAGCGCCGATTATCGCCGTTATGGCGCTGTTTTATGGAGTAGCCATGTGGAACTCCTGGTTCTCGTCTCTGCTGTATCTGCGCGACAGGTCTAAATATCCGTTGCAGATGATCCTGCGCGAGATCCTCGTTCAGAACGACAGCTCGATGGCCAATGGGGCTTCGGCGGATAACGAAATGATCGGCTTAGGTATCCGTTATGCGACCATGGTGGTGGCGACGCTGCCGATTATGTGCCTGTATCCCTTCCTACAGAAATACTTTGTAAAAGGCGTTATGATTGGCGCTGTGAAAGGTTAACCGGTTCCTTGCCCCTTTCTCCCGGCAAGCCAGGGGAAAGGGGCAAGCTGTATCGTTTGAAAGAGGGCGTTTCCGGTTTGGAATTCCCTTTTTTGACCGAATAGGCTTAATATAGAGAACTTAAAAAGGAGAGAATGAACCAATGGAAAATCGGCGGCAGGTCCAGAAGCCTCCGGCATGGGGGCCGTATTCTAAAAAATATATGGGGCTTTCCCACATTCCGGGGAGAAGCTCGGTGCGCGGCGCGCGTTTTGATTGCGTTGTGTTCCCAACGGTGGCCAGCAGCGGCGTGCCTGCGCCGAACGTCACCGTTCCTTCACACTACCATCCCTGGGAGTGCGCGCCGGATCTCTCCTATTTTTCCTATCGTTATGATTTGGAAGCGGAGTTTTACGCGGACGTATCCTTTTCACAGGTGGAGAAGGATTGTTACCTCATCCGCACGGAATTTGTAAACCAATCCAGCCTGAGTCAAAACTGCGTGCTCAATTATTTCATGGCGATGGAGTACCCCTTTCCGGAGGAGGTTTCCGTCCGTCTGCCGGAGCACAGCGTTTTGGTGGACGCCACCTGCTACGACGAATATACCTACGCCTCCCCCCGTCCCTGGGATAAGCTCAACCCGGATGCGGCGAAGAAGGGCGTTTTTCAAGATCCCGCTTTCACCGGCGGGCAGGGCCTGGGCGATCGGGCGTCGCTGTTCGGATCGCATGCGGGCGTGCGCTCGTTTCGCCCCTTTGGCGCGCAGGAGGGGGATTGCGTGCGGTATACGCTGCGGATAGAGCAGCCGTTTCAGCAGGCGGTTTTGCATCTGCGCGTGCGGCGCCCCCTTCTGGCCAAGGAGGACGGCCATAGCTGTTTTGAAGCCTCCGGCCTGTTTTCAGGGGATCTGAAGCTGCCGGCCGGGGCAGAGCCGCAGGTGGTTTCCTTCCCCGTCGGGGCGTTGGAGGCGGGCGATCATACGCTTACGCTGCGCGCGAAGGGCGGCGCGGGCGTTGAGCTGGATTGCCTGGTGCTTTCCGAAGAGGGAGAGGCGCCGGTATTTGAGCGGCGTGCGTTCGAGAGAAAGCCTGCCGTCACCTGTGCCGGCAGGCCGGTGGAGCTGGACCAATATCCCCCCTATGGGCGGGCCTGTCCCGTGCAGCCGGTCGCTGGGGAAACGCTCCTTTACCGCTATGAGGATGTGAAGGAGCCCTATGGGCTGATTCCTTATTCCCACACGCTGCGCCTGCGCAATCTGCCGAGCGGATCGCTGGAGGATGCGCTGATCACCCGCCTTTCCAACGGGGATCGCACCTATGACGACCTGTGCGCGCCGTTCACCTTTTCCTTCTCCCGCAAGCGCTCCGATCCGGGCTTTTACCACAACCTGGTGGCTTCGGCCATCTTTGTGCATCCGGGCGAGAGCATGACCGAATATGCGCTGCTGTTTACCGGGGAGGAGATTCCCAGCGGCATGACGCCCGCGGAATGCGAGCAAGCCTATAAGGCCGCGCGTGCAAAAGCGGCCCGCCTCTCCTATTCGCCTGCCGGGAAGCCCTTCGAGCTTTCGGGGAGCATTCTGGAAGCTACCTTGATGACCAACGCCGTCTATCCCATCCTGATTCATGGGGAGCCGGTCGTCCATTTCACACCGGGCAAGCGCTGGGACTCGCTGTATACCTGGGACTCCGGCTTTACCGGCCTGGGAATGCTGGAGGCTTCCCCCGCGCTGGCGGAATATGTGCTGGATTCCTATCTCGCCCACACCGATAACCCAGATTACGCCTATGTGCAGCATGGCTCGCCCGTCCCGGTGGTGCTGTTCCTCTATTATGAGCTGTTCTGCCGGTCGGACGGCGCGGAGAAGGAACGCCTGCGCAGCTACTACCCGCGTGCAAAGCGGATGTATGATTTCCTGGCCGGGGCTGCGGATGGTTCGACCACTTCGCCTTACCGCAGTGGGTTAACGCACACCTTCGACTATTTTTATAATTCCAGCGGTATGGATGACTATCCCGCCCAGGTGCTGACCCACCGGCTGGGGATCGAGCGCCGGGTTGCGCCCGCGCTGTGCGCTTCGATGCTGATCCGTTCAGCGCGCATGCTCGGCGCGTTGGCCGGTTATTATGGGATTTCGGAGGACGTGGAAAGCTATGGGCAGGATATCGCCCGGCTTTCGGATGCGCTACAGCGCTTTGCCTGGGATGAGGAAAGCGGTTACTACGGCTATACGCTGCACGATGAGAAGGGCGATCCCTGCGGGATACTGCGCACCGAGTCCGGTGAAAACGCCAATAAGGGGCTAGACGGGGCGTATCCGTTGATGGCGGGTATCTGCACGCCAAAACAGCGCGAACGCCTGCTTGGGCACCTGAAGAACAAACAGGAGCTTTGGAGCGCGGTAGGGATCAGCGCGGTGGACCAGAGCAGCGGCTACTATGAAGAAAACGGCTATTGGAATGGAAACGTCTGGTTTGCGCACCAATGGTTTTACTTTAAAACCCTCTTAGACTTGGGGGAAGCGGACTTTGCCTTCGAGGTGGCGGATACGGCGTTGCAGGCATGGAAACGGGAGGTGGATCATTCCCATTATACCTTTGAGTTCTTAAACATTGCCACCGGCCGCGGCGGTTGGTTCCACCATTTTGCCGGACTTTCCACCCCCATTCTGCTGTGGGGCGCCGCCTATTATAAGCCCGGCCGCGTTACCTGCGGGTTTGACATGCTGGTAGAACGCCAGGAATTTTCGCAGGATAAGCGCTCCTGTTTGCTGCGCCTGCGCCGGGTTGGCGGCCAAACGGCTTCGACGGTGGTAGCCGTCCTCTCGCCGGAGGCGGACGGCCGCACGGCGCGCTGTGCAGGGGAAAGCCTGCCGCTGCGCATGCGGATGCCGGGCGTGGCTGAAATTACGCTTCCGGCCGGTTTTACCGAGGGGGAGATTGAAATCGGCTGAGTGTCCGGCAGGCAGGGGCGGCCCCTCTTTTTGAACGCTCCCAAGGGCGCGAATCCTTCTTGAGCGGGGCATGTCCCCAGGGCTTTTAGCGCCGGCGCCGTTCAGGAGGGGGAACCAACCAAAAGGGGAGCCTTCCCCTTTGCCGTCTCATAGGCTTGGCGTGGCCCGGCAGGATAACCGGCTTGTGTTTTTGCCGGGAAAACGGTAAAATAGGTTTAATAAGATCCGGTCCCCCTCTCTGTCTGGGCAGGGGGACCGGATTGAATGCGGGGGAATTGGTATGGCTAAAAAATCAGGCAGTTGGCAGCGCTCGGCCCTTTCGTTCACCGGTAAACTGCGCGCGCGTATGTTTGGCGTCGTCCGCCCTTTGGAGGGTTGGACCATTACCCCGGCCCGCTACAGCGCGCCGGGCAAAACCGAACGGACCGGGCCGGCTAAACCCATTCGTCTGGGGGAGAGCTGGTTTTCTGAAACGGCCTATTTTGAAAACCGCTTTCGGATCCCGGAGGAATTTCAGGGGCAGGAGGTCTGGCTGCGCTTCCAGAATCAAGGGGAGAGCCTTCTGTACCGCGATGGACTTCCCGTCTCCGGACTGGACCCCAACCGGACGCTCTGCTCCTTAGGGGTGGGCGCGGGGCAGGAGATGGAGATTTCGGTGGAGTCCACCCTGCGCTGGCAGAACTTTGCCCATGCGCGGCAGGTGGGAATGGATTATGGCTTCCAGGTTTTTTCCGAAGCCTCACTCGTGACCATAGAAGAGAATATCCGCTTCTGCTCGCTGGCGGCCGAGGCGCTGGGAGAATATCTGGCGGCCAGCGGGAGCCGGTGGGCGGAAGAGCTGCTGAACGAGCTGCGCATCCGCGTGAAGCCGGACAGCGCGCCCGAATGCCTGGCTGTTCAGGCCAAGCAAGCGCGCGCCTGGCTGGAGGAGGAATTGGCCCGTTCCCGCGCGGCCAAGGGGGAGGCGGGGCAGATTTTTGCGGTGGGGCATTCCCACCTGGACTTGGCCTATCTCTGGCCGGCGAAGGAGACGGTCCGCAAATGCGGCCGCACCTTTTCCAACATGTTGCAGCTCCTGGACCGCTTTCCGGACTACCGTTTTTCCCAGAGCCAAAGCTATCTCTATGAGGCGGCAAAGACCTTCTATCCCGTTCTCTATGAACGGGTGAAACGCTATGTGGCCGAGGGCCGCTGGGAGCCGGTGGGCGGCATGTATGTCGAGCCGGACGGGAATATGCCGGACGGGGAATCCTTCATCCGTCAATTCCTATACGGCGAAGGGATCCTTCAGCGGGAGTTCGGCAGGACCACGGCGATCGGCTGGCTGCCCGACACCTTCGGACAATCGGCCATCCTGCCGCAGATCATGCGCGGGTGCGGCGTCCGCTTTTATTACAGCGCCAAGCTGCGCGGGAACGAGCAGTATGATTTCCCCTACAGCTCCTATTGGTGGGAGGGCTTGGACGGCAGCCGCGTCCTCTCCCTGCTCGATCCCTATGAGAGCTATCACGGCGATATGTCCTTCCGGGAGCTGAAAAAGGGCCAGGAGACCCAGCGCGCCCAACAGGAGGAATTTCCCGAAACGCCGCTTGAAACGATGTATTGCTTCGGCTATGGCGACGGCGGCGGCGGCGCGACGCAGGAGATGCTGGAAAAACGCGCTCTCTTCGATGCGGCTCCCGGTTTCCCATCCATCCGCTGTGCAGCGGCGGCGGAGTTTTTCGAGAAGCTGGAGCAGAAGGCCGGCGGACTGCCGGTCTGGTATGGCGAGCACTATTTTGACCAGCACCAGGGGACGCTGACCTCCCATGCGCTGCTGAAAAAGCTCAACCGCACCGGCGAAACGGCGCTGCGCGACGCGGAATTTCTGCTGGCGCTGGCCGGCAGCGCCGGAAATTTCCGGCAGGAGCTGGATGGGCTGTGGAAAACCCTGCTTTTCAACCAGTTCCATGACATCCTTCCCGGCAGCCATCAAAAATGTGTGTTCGAGACGGCGGCTGAAGAGGGGCAAAGGATGGTAGAAGGGGCAAAGGCGCTGCAACGCCGGGCGGTGGAGAGCATGTCCCGGCCGGATGAGGAACGCCTCGCCCTCTTCAACACCCTTTCGTTCGTCCGGCAGGGGGCGGTGGATCTGCCTGCCGGGAGCGCGCGCACCGTTCTTGATCTCCATACGGGAGAACGTTTCCCCATCCAGCGCCGGAAGGATGGGAGCGGCCTGTTCCTTGCCAAAGGGCTTCCGCCGGCGGGGTATCGCGCCTACCGGCTTTCGGAGGAGGAAAGCGAGGCGGCCGGGCCGCTTTTGGCGCGGGAGGAATCGGACGCCTTTCTCTTAGAAAATGCGTGGATCCGCGCGCGCATCTCGAAAACGACCGGCGCGCTGGAAAGCCTCGTTCTCAAGGAGGAGGATCGGGAGCTGCTTCAGGCAGGCGGAGGCCGCTTGGAGCTCTATGATGAGCTTTATGAAAACTACGACGCCTGGAATCTGCATCCGGAAACGCTGCGGCATCCGGCCGGTGCAGCGGTCCAAACGGAGACCGGGCTTCTGGAAAACGGGCCGTTGGAGGCAAGGGTACGCATTGTGAAGCGCTTTTCCCAATCGGAGCTCATTCAAGAGGCGGTGCTGCGGGCGGATAGCGCGCGCCTCGACTTTGTGACGGAGGTGGAGTGGCGGGAGACCGGCCGTCTGCTGCGCGCCGTTTTGGATACCGGCATCTTCTCTCCGAAGGCGGCTTATGATCTTTCCTATGGAAACCTGGAACGCTCTACCCGCAATAACAGCGGGCTGGAACGCAGCCAGATCGAGACGGCGGCGCACAAGTGGGCCGATCTGAGCGACGGCGGCTGCGGCCTGGCGCTGTTGAGCGATTGCAAATATGGCTACAGCGTCAAGGGCTCCCGGATGACCCTCACCCTGCTGAAAGCCGCCAAATATCCCGACCCGGAATGCGATATGGGCCGCCACCGGTTTACCTATGCGCTCTACCCGCACCGGGGCGATTTCCGCAGCGGCGGGGTGGATAAGGAAGGGCTGGCCCTGAATGTTCCGGTTCACTCCTTCGCCGCCGCGTTGGAGAGGGACAGCTTTTCGGCGCTGGAGACGGGAGCGGAATCGGTATTTTTAGGCGCGCTGAAACCGGCGGCGGATGGAGACGGGCTCATTCTGCGGCTCTATGAGAATCACGGGAAGGAGGTCTGCGCGGCGGTTCGCCTGCGGCTGCCGTTTGCCCGCGCCTATCTCTGCGATATGCTGGAAAATCCGGAAGAAGAGCTGGCCGTGCGGCAGGGGACGCTGCGCATGCGTCTGCGCCCTTATGAAATCAAGACGGTTCGGCTTACTTTGTCCTGAACCGGGTCCATAAGAGTTTAGAAGCGCCGGTCCAGCGATCTCGAAGGATCGCTGGACCGGCGCTTTATCATGGGCTCCTTCCGCTTAGGAGCTATGCTTGCGGCTCGGCAATATAAGGCTTGAGCTGGTCGCCTGCATGGATATCGCAATCCGGCAGGGCGGCAATCACCTCCGGAAATTCATCGTTGGTCATGCCGGTGATCGTGCCGATACATTTTCCGCCGCGCCATATCTCTATCAGTTCAATAATCTGCATGGTCATCCTTCTTATTTGAGTAGGTTTGGAGCCGCCGGAAATTGAGATCCGGCGGCGGAAAACGCACGAGGAACATCCTGGCAAAGCGGGAATGGGCAGGAATTAGGAGACAGGCAGGGTAGCAGATTTAGAATAACATGCGCTGTTTGAAAGATCAAGATCTTCCCTGCGGGGCCCCTTCGATATGCTGGATCGCATTCCCCTTGACAACGGGAGGAAAGGGGGCTATAATGATCATACCGACCGGTGGTATGATTAAAATGGAGGGAAAATCTGGTGGCCCGCAATAAGCATCCGGAAGAAACGGTACGCCGCATTTTGGAGATATCCAGCCAACTGTTCTATAAAAAAGGTTTTGAAAAAACCTCGATTCAGGATATTGTGAATGCGCTCGGTATGTCCAAAGGGGCGATTTACCACCATTTCAAATCGAAAGAGGAGATTTTGGAGCGCATTGGCGACACCTTTAAAGGGGAGGAAGAGTGGTACCACCGCATTCTGAACGACCATTCGCTCACCGGGCTGCAAAAACTTTACTACTTCTTTTATTATGCGCTGTCCAATGAGGAGAAGCAGCATCGGGATCAACTGTATCTGCTGAATATCCGCGACCCGCAGGTAATCGCGATGAGCCTGGAAAATTCGATGAACACAGCTTCGGTTTATCTGTCCGCCTTTCTGGAGGAAGGGCGGAGGGACGGGTCGATGTCGGTAAAGCATCCCTATGAAACAGCGCAGGTCCTTCTGCTGCTGTGTAACTTCTGGCTCAACCCGGCTATGCAGAAGGACGGACGGGAGAATTATCGGGAAAAGCTCTGTGTAATGAAGGAGATCACCGATGGGCTGGGCGTTCCCTTCATAGATGAGCGCTTGCTGGATCTCTTTGTCTGTTATTACGATCGGTTGGCAGCCGTCCGTTCCGAGAAGGGGATGCCGGAGTAATCCCCAACCCGCTCTTTAGGGAAATCTCTGAAAGGCGGCGCAGCTTTTGTCCATTTATCGATTAAAAAGTAGCCGGCGGCTATTTTTTAATCGATAAATACATACCGTCGGTTGGTATTATAAATTGAAGGGGCTAGGCCAGCGCCTGGCAGGAAAGGGAGGAGCTTATGCAAAAGCATCGTTTATGGAAAAGGGATTTCACCATTATGGTTTGCGGGCAGGTGATCTCGCTGTTCGGGAACGCCGTCCTGCGTTTTGCGCTTTCGCTGTATGTCTTGGATAGCACTGGATCGGCGGCGGCATTCGGCTCGATTTTGGCTGTCTCTCTTATCCCTACGCTCATCCTCTCCCCCGTAGGGGGGCTGTTGGCTGACCGCTTCAACCGGCAAAGGATTATGGTTGCGCTCGATTTTGTGACCGCTCTGCTGCTGGCCCTCTTTTTGCTGGCCCTGTGTTGGAATGAGGGCGTCGCGATCGTAGCCGTTTTAATGATCCTGCTTTCGGTCATTCAGGCTTGCTATCAGCCGGCCGTGCAGGCGAGCATCCCAATGCTGGCGGAGGAATCCGATTGGCCGAAGGCGAATGGCATCGTTATCCAGGTGAACGCCATGGCCCACCTTCTGGGCCCGATTCTGGGCGGGATGCTCTATGGGCTTTTGGGGTTTCAGACCATTGTGGCCCTCAGTGCGGGCTGCTTTTTCCTCTCGGCGGTGATGGAGCTGTTTCTGCACATCCCGTTCACCCGCCCGGAGCGGACGGCGGGGATGTTTCGGACAGCGGCGGGCGATCTTCTGGCGGCGGGAAGGTTTTTAAAGACCAAACCGGCGTTGGTTGAGCTGCTTCTGGTTTTCGCCGGTTTAAACCTGACCCTGTCCGCCATGCTGACCATCGGGCTGCCGTTTGCCGTTCGGATTTCCTTGGGGCTCGGCGACCGGCTCTATGGCTTCGCCCAGGCGGCCCCGGCGATCGGGACGATTCTGGGCGGGATTTTGGCGGGAAGCGTCTGCCGTTCGGTACGCTTCCGGCGCTCCCACCTCCTGCTTCTGGCCTCGGCGGCTGCGCTGCTCCCAATGGCGATCACTCTGACGAACGTCCTGGAATGGAGGGTCTCTTATCTGGCCCTTCTGCTGTCGGTAGCCGTTTGCCTGTGCTTCACCACCATTTTCAACGTTGTGGCGCAGACCTATTTGCAGCGGCAGACGCCGCCGCAGCTTTTGGGCCGGGTGGCCTCGTTCGTCACCGTGCTGTGCATGTGCGCCTCCCCCGTCGGCCAAGCGGCTTACGGCCTGCTGTTTGAGAAATTCCGCCCGTCGGCCGCATGGATTGTGCTGTTCACCTGTGCGATCGGAATCGCGCTGGGGCTGTTTACCCGGCATATTTTACAAAGGGTGGAGGAATAGGCGGCGGTTAATTTCCGTCTACGATCGCTTCCAGGCAGCGGATGAGATCGGTGAGCGTATACAGCCGGACATCCCGCTGTAAAATCTCGTTTTTTAAATCCTCCGAAAGCGGATCGAAATATTGATGGAGCTTTGGGTCAATATAGGACATAGCGGTCTCCCTTCTCCGCCGGACAGGCAGACAAAAGCGTTTTTGCTAGTTTGTCCCAAAGCCGGAGAACTATGCGGTACGCGTTGCAAAATTTCATTTTGCAACGCGTACCGCTGAAGGACGCTAGGCCATGGAATGCGTCTGCATTCAGCGGCCAAAGCTGCGCTTTTCCGGCTTCTGTAAAGCGAAAGGGATGTTTTGCAGGGAATCCATGGGCAATTTTTTACCGAAAGACTCTTGACAGATCCGGTCATTTCATGTACATTGGCAATAAGAGAACCGGCTGCCCAGGGGGCGCTGGGAAGGAGAATGTGCGTGAAAAAGGTAAAGTTCGCCGTCTTTTCGGTGGGAACGCTGTTGTTGGCGCTGTATGTATTTTTGGAAGCGGTCAATCTCAATCCGCTGTATGCGGAGGGAGCGCTGTTTTGGGCGGCGGCGGTTTCTGCTTATCTGCTGGTTTGGGCGCTGCTGCGCTTTGGGGAGTTTACCATTCACCGGCTGGGGGATATGCCGAATGGCGAGAACCCTTTTCATTATGTGCCTAAGCGCCGGTTTCCGAAGCTGGTGAAGGGCCTTATCGTCCTGCCGTGGGTCTTTTTAGCGGTCATGTTCCTGCTTTCCACCCCGCTCGTCAGTTGGGGGGCCTACCGCGATCAACTGGGAACGGTGGAATACCGGGAATTTTCCGCCGATGTGCAGGCGGTTGATATGAGCCAGGTGCCGATTGTCGATGATCGGCTTGCCTATAACCTAGCGGATAAGAAGCTGGGGGAGAGGCCGTCGCTGGGCAGTCAGGTCCGGCTGGGCGAGCCGACCATTCAAATGGTGAACGGGAAGCTGATCTGGGCGGTTCCTTTGCAGCACTCCGGCGTTTTTAAGTGGCTGACCAATCTTTCGGGCAGCGCCGGATATATCACGGTGTCGGCGACCGACGTGAACGATGTAAACTATGTGGAGGACTATAAAATCAAGCTCCAGCCGGGCGGGTATCTGATGCACGACCTGACGCGCAACGTCCGCTTCACGGCCGCGCCCTTTACCGGCATTACCGACTATTCCTTTGAGCTGGATGAGAGCGGCCAGCCCTACTGGGTTGTGACCACCTACCGCAACCAGCGCGGCTTTGCGCTTCCGGAGGCGACGGGGGTGGTCCTGGTCAACGCCTCGACCGGAAAGAAACAGGTCTATCCGCTGGATGAAGTACCCGATTGGGTGGACCGGGTGCAGCCGGAATCGTTTATCCTCAGCCAGATCAACAACCAAGGGAAATATGTGCACGGAATTTTCAACTTTGCCGACAAGGATAAGTTTAAAACCAGCGCGGGAGACAACATTGTATATAACAATGGGGAGTGCTATCTCTTCACCGGGCTGACCAGCGTTGGCCAGGATGAGAGCGCTATCGGCTTTATGATGGTGGACATGGTGACCAAGCAGCCGATCCGCTACCAGATTAACGGCGCGACCGAGGCGCTGGGCATGTCCAGCGCGCAGGGCAAGGTGCAGCATCTGGGCTATCAGGCGTCCTTCCCGCTCATCATTAACCTGGATGGGCAGCCCACCTACTTCATGCCGCTCAAGGATAAGGCGGGCTTAATTAAACAATATGCGTTTGTGTCGGTCGTCAACTACTCCTCGGTAGGCGTTGGGGAGTCGATCAGCGACGCCATGCGGGACTATGCGCAGGTGCTGCGCAAGGGCGGTTCCTCGGTGATTTTCGAGCAGGCAGGGGAAACGGAGAGCGCTGCCGGCCGGGTGAAGCGGATAGCCTCGGAGCAGGCGGACGCCGCCCTCCTCTATAAAATGATTCTGGAGGAGCAGCCGGACCGGATCTTCATTGCGGAAAGCCCGCTGAGCGATGAGCTGGCGCTGACCCAGCCCGGCGACCGGGTGGAGCTGCAATTTGTAGAAACCGGAGCGGGGATTGTCGACGTCACGGCGTTTGATAATCTGGAGTTTACCCAGAGACGGCCGGAATAGGAAGAGAGATTAGAAACAAGGGCCTATCTACAGGAGGCTTGGCATCTTGTAGATAGACCCTTTTTATGCCCCTTTTGCGGATGAAAAGGGGACGTGGTTGAGGTTTCAGCATCCGATAAGGGCAGGAGCGATAGCTTGCGTGCTATAAGAGAACGTGATATAATAATATAGATAAAAAAATCGAGAGATATTCCGCTCGTCGAATACAAACGGGGCTATTTTGCCCGCTTACGCAGGAAAATAGCCCCGTTTTTATCTGTTTATAAATCTATGCTTTCAGCTACACAGGGAGATGGAGCCATGAAAACACGCTATATTTTCCCATCGGTCATTTTGGGGACGTTGATCCTCGTTAGTCTATCCTTTCTTTTGAATATCCGCATTCGTTCAGGGTTA
>JAAWDS010000044.1 GCA_022793895.1 Provencibacterium sp.
CCGATACATCCACTTTTACAACTACGAACGAATCCAATACAAAACAGGAGTGGCGCCCTTGACGCTGCGCCACTCCTCCTAAAACTTTATATTCCTGCACCAGCGCTTTTTTGTGCTGCCCGCACATTCTGGGGCGGTTCAAGACCATAATCACCGGGGGGCTTTCCTGTTTCTCACGCAAGTTCGGTACCGCCGTACTGCGTTATTTTTGCAGCGTTTTTGCAAAGCTGTCCTTCAGGGTGACGATACGGTTATAGCTGCCGGTCCTGCTGTCCTTGATAAAGTACCCCATGCGTACAAACTGCATACGGGTCCCCTCCGGCGCCTCGGCCAGACTGGGTTCCAGCTTGCAGCCCTCCAGCTTTTTCAGGCTGCCGGGGTTGAGGTAGTCCAGATAGTTGGTATCCTCCGGCACGGCGTTGACATCCTCAATGGAGAACAGGTTGTCATACAGGCAACAGCTGCCGTCAATAGCGTGGGCCGCGCTGACCCAGTGGATGGTGCCTTTTACCTTGCGGCCATCGGCAGGCATACCGGCGCCGGTTTCCAGATCGGCGGTGCATTTCAGCTCCGCGATCCCGCCGGTTTCGTCCCTGACGATTTCATCACAGCGCACGATGTAGGCCCCCATCAGCCGCACCTCGCCGCCTAAACGCAGACGCTGGTACTTCGGCGGCGGCGCCTCGGCAAAGTCGCTTCTCTCAATGTACAGGGTGCCCGTAAAGGGGACGTTGCGGGTACCCGCGGCTTCGTCACGGGGGTTATTGGGCAGGGCAAAATACTCGGTCTTGTCCGCCGAATAGTTGGTGATGGTTACCTTGAGCGGCTCCGTCACAGCGACACGGCGCAGAGCGGTATCGTTCAGCTCCTCCCGGATGCAGTGCTCCAGCAGGCGGATGTCCACCAGCGAGTTGGTCTTGGCAATGCCGGCCCGCCGGACAAACTCCAGAATAGCGCTGGGGGTATAGCCGCGGCGGCGCAGCCCGCACAGGGTAGGCATACGGGGATCGTCCCAGCCGTCCACATGGCCCTCAAACACCAGCTGACGCAGATAGCGCTTGCTCATAACGGTGTTGGTAACATTCAGGCGGGCAAACTCCCTCTGCTTGGGACGATGAGGCAGCGGGCAGTTATCCACCACCCACTCGTACAACGGGCGGTGATTTTCAAATTCCAGCGAGCACATGGAGTGGGTAATACCCTCCAGCGCGTCCTGGATGGGATGGGCGAAATCGTACAGAGGGTAAATGCACCAGGCATCCCCCTGACGGTGATGGTGGGCCCGCACAATCCGGTAGATAGCCGGGTCGCGCATATTCATATTGGGAGAGGCCATATCGATTTTGGCCCGCAGCGTACGCGCGCCGTCGGGATACAGCCCGGCGCGCATGCCCTCAAACAAGGCCAGGTTCTCCTCCGCCGTACGGTTGCGGTAAGGGCTGTCCTGTCCAGGCTCGGTCAGGGTGCCGCGCATGGCCCGCATCTGCTCCTGGTCCAGATCGCAGACATAAGCCTTGCCCGCCTTGATAAGAGCGACGGCGCATTCGTAGCAGGTCTCGAAATAGTCTGAGCCGTAGAATACCCCGCCGCTGGGGGCTTCGCCGGTCAGCCAGCTCACATCTTGCAGGATGGACTGTACATACTCGTCGTCCTCCCGCACCGGGTTGGTATCGTCAAAGCGCAGGTTGAACTTGCCGCCGTACTTTTTGGCAATCGACCAGTTGATATAAATGGCCTTGGCGCTGCCGATATGCAGATAGCCGTTAGGCTCCGGCGGAAAACGGGTATGGATCTGCTCCGTCAGGCCGGCGGCAATATCCTCGTCGATAATGTCGGTTAAAAAGTTGTTCATGTTTTCCAGTGCTTCCATAGTTCTATCCCTCTTATCTGTCGTTTCCGTATTCTTCTTAATACTTCCGCTTTCTCTGCCGGCATTTTTTAGGACGTAAGCGGCTGCCTGTTGTACAGAGGCTCTTTCCCGGTCCCGGTACAAAACGGCAGCCGGGCTGTGCCGCAAGCGCCCTGTCCCCGCCGGAAAAAAGCGGCGGCTGATCTCCGGTTCTAAAGGGGTTATTTACAGTTTTCTTCTCCCAGCGCCGCCAGGCAGCGCTGCAACCGGGAAAGGACAGCCTCCCGGCCCATCACCTGCATCACGCTTTGCAGATCAGGCGCGTTCTGCCGGCCCGCAACGGCCACACGGATAACCATCGAGACATCCCCCACCGCGCCCTTGTACCGTCCGGGGTCCTGCTTATAGGCTTTGGTATCGGCAGCATAGCCGTGGGCCGCGGCTATGGCCTTGACCTTTTCAAAAAAAGCCTCCGGGGTGTCGTTTTGGTCAAACATCCCGGCAAAATCCCGCAGGATGGATTGGGCATCCCCGACGCTCACCCTTTCCGGCAGAGTGTAGTCGGGGGTGAACAGCTCGTCAAACAGAAAATCCATATACGGCTTGACATCAGCCCAGACAGCCAGATCCTTGCGGGGTTTTCTGCCCCCGCGGCCAATGGCCAGGAACGCCCGGGTCTTGTCCGGCCAGCGGGTAAACAGCGCATGGAAATCAGGGTCGTTTTCCGCGCTCCACCTTTCCACCGCCTCATAAACGGCGCCGGCTGTCATGCGGGAAATCACATCCTTGGAAACGTCCCGCAGCTTGTTCATATCAAACAGCGCGCCGGAGCCGCCCATCTTTTTGGTGCTGAAGGGGAAATCGTTTATCGGCAGGTCCGGGTTGGCGCGCCGCCATTCCTCAAAATTGCTGTTGATCAGCGTCATCAGATATTCCAGCACACAAGGGGCGGGGTACCCCTCCCTGGCATAGAAGGCCAGGGCCAGCTCCGGGTCCTTGCGTTTGGAGAGCTTCCGCTTGCCGCCGGTTTCCTCGTCGATCTTCATCAGCTGGGCGGTATGGGCGTAGCGCGGCGGCTTCCAGCCCATGGCCCGGAACAGCTGCAAATGCACCGGCAGGGTAGCCAGCCACTCCTCCCCGCGCACAACGGTGGTGGTGCCCATCAAATGGTCATCCACCACATGGGCAAAGTGATAGGTGGGGATGCCGTCGGATTTGAGAATAACGATATCCTGATCGTTTTCGGTCAGCTCCATTTTGCCTTTGACCAGATCCTCGTGCCGCAGCTTGTTTTCGATGCTGCCCTCGCTGCGAAAACGGATGACATAGGGCAGACCCTTGGCCAAGGCGGCCTCAATCTCCTCCATGGGACGGTCCCGCCAGACGGCATAAGGGCCGTAATAGCCGAAGTTTTCCTTGTTGGCCTCCTGGCGGGCGTGGGCAGCCGCCAGTTCTTCTTCCGTGCAGAAGCAGGGGTAGGCCATTCCTTGGGCCACCAGCGACTTGGCAAAGGTTTGGTAAATCTCCGCCCGGCGGGACTGGTAGTAGGGGCCGTAATCCCCCTTTTCCCCCGCCGGCGCCGCGCCTTCGTCAAAGGGCAGGCCAAAGGCGGAAAACATACTGAGGATAGCCTCAACGCCGCCTGCCACCTCGCGCTTGTGGTCGGTATCTTCAATCCGCAGAAAGAATATCCCGCCGGTCCGGTGGGCCAAACGCTCATCCACCAGCGCTCCATAGAGGTTGCCCAGGTGCATGAAGCCGGTGGGGCTGGGTCCCATACGGGTAACCTGGGCTCCTTCCGGCAGCTGGCGGCGGGGGTAGCTGGCCTCCACCTGCTCCGGCGTTTGGGTAATATGAGAAAACAGCCTGTCCGCAAGAATCCCGTACTCCATAATGGTCCTCCCTTTTCCTTCTCCGCGTTTATCCGGGTTCAAATCCTATCGGCAGCGGCCCGTAAGACATTTTTCAGTTGTCCTGAAGTTTCCGCCATTTCCCTGTAATTATGCCCTTGTATCATAGCATAAACCCAATTGAACTGCAAGACGCCCCCGGCTGTTTTTCAGGTCAACCGCATTTGAAATATAAAGAAAGCAGAAAGATTAGACCTCCTGCAAAATCAGGCAAAGCGGTCAAAATTGCAGATGCCAGCAATCAAAGAAAAGCGAAGGGCGAAACGGTTTCAGCGGTTGCGATAACGAGTGATGAATTACCGCAAGAATTTTCTGGACTGTTATGATAATAAGAAAGATAGAATAAGGAAAAAACGATAGAAACTCTGGCAAAGAGATGGAGGTTTCTAAGTAATCTATCTATGTTCTGTCCTTTAGATACCTCCGGTTTTTTCGTCCTCCTTTTCAATAGAATTTTTGCCGTGAAAATGAGCGGAAAAGAATAAGGACAAACCCGTAAAACCCTGTATTAATGGGCTTTATCCGGTTTGTCCTTATTATATCCTATGGGCACAGCTGTGCAAGCCTGCTTTTGGCTAATGGCAACAGCCACAAGAAAATCCGGTTCTGGTTGGGACACAGTAATTTTGCAACCACAGCCAACATCTACGCTTCTTTGGATATGAGCAGCAAGCAGGCTTTCGTTGCTACGATTGCAGGCTGCCTTGCCCTGAATCCCTCAGCATCGCAGGAATAAACGAAAAAAGGAGCCTCAAATCCTCCCCAAACAGGTGGATTTGAGAGCCCCAATTCCCTCAAAATGTCTGATTCAAACACTTTAGATGCCTGGGACTCCAGGCAGGCACTAAGATTTGATACAAAAGTAAAGGCCCCCTCGAATGAGGGGGCCGGGTAGGGATTGCCCGCGGGGGCTACCCCGCTGGTGCCGCCGACGGGACTTGAACCCGTAAGGAGTTGCCTCCGGCAGATTTTAAGTCTGCTGCGTATGCCGGTTTCGCCACAGCGGCAGGATCTTTTCTTATAATACACCCGCTGTTCGCCGCCGTCAAGAGGCAGTATCCAGATCCCGCCTATCTTTCAGAAAAGAGATTGCGCTGTAGGAGGGCATAGACGCCGCTGCTTTCGCGTGTTATGATAAGCGGGGAAGCGGTTCCGGCCGCCGGAAACGATAAAAAGTAAGGAAGGGCAGCGGATGGATAAGGACTATCTGGATCTAAAGAATTGGCTGGAGGAAACGCGGGATGAACCGCTGGAGGGGATGGGCGCGTTTTTTGACGCGCGTATCGATACGTATGAACAGCATATGTCGCCCTGGAAGGAACACTACCGGTGGATGGCCGAGTTGCTGCCGGAGGGAATAGAAACCTTGCTGGACGTTGGCTGCGGGAGCGGGCTGGAGCTGGACGCCATTTTTGACCGGTTCCCGCAGTTGCAGGTAACGGGCATTGATCTCTCGACGGAAATGCTCATGAAGCTCGGAGAAAAGCATGGCGCGCGGGCGCTTACCCGGATCTGCGCCGATTATTTTTCGGAAGAGCTGGGTGAGAACCGCTTTGATGCGGCCGTTTCCTTCCAGACGCTGCACCATTTTAAGCCGGAAAAGAAGCGGCAGCTTTTTTCAAAGCTCCGCCGCTGCCTGAAGCCGGGCGGCATCTATTTGGAATGCGATTATATCGCCAAAACCCAGGCTATTGAGGACCTGGTCTTTGCCGAATCGGCGCGCAGGCGGGAGCGGGACGGCATCGCGCCGGATCAGTTCGTGCATTTTGATACGCCGCTGACGCTCGATCACGAGATGCAGGCGATGCGGGAGGCCGGCTTTACAAGGGTTGAGCTGGCCGGCTACCTGCCGGGGGACGACCACACGCCGATGCTGCGGGCGGTGAAATAAGCGGCGGTTAAAGCCGGGAAAAGAACGCGGCGGAGGATAAGGAAAACGATTTGCGCTCTGCGGCGGCGGGAAAGGCAAAAAGCACCAACCCTCCCTCCCGTTTAAACCTTTTGCCGTGGCACAATAATGAAAATATGCAGAAAAGCGCGGAGCTGGGGGTTCCCCCTCTTGCAAATCGGCCTGAAAAGCATTAAAATGAAAATGCTTGTAGCATATTTAACAATTGTAGGAACCAAACCCATCGATTGGGAGCTTTTGATTCCAAGGGGCCCCAAAGCCCCTGATGAAAAAACGGAAAGGGTGCATGACCAGATGACCTCATTGAACAAAAAAACGGTAGAGGATCTGTCCGTATCGGGTAAGCGCGTGCTGGTGCGCTGCGACTTCAACGTCCCGATTAAGGAGGGGACCATCACCAACGACAAGCGGATCGTGGCGGCGCTGCCGACCATCGAGTATCTTGTCAAGGAGGGCGCGCGCGTTATCCTGTGCTCGCACCTCGGCCGCCCGAAGGAGGGCTGGGAACCGGAGTTCTCTCTCGCCCCGGTCGCCAAGCGCCTCGGCGAGCTGCTGGGGAAAGAGGTCGCTATGGCGAAGGACGTCATCGGCCCCGACGCCAAGGAGAAGGCCGCCGCGCTGAAGGATGGCGACGTGATGCTCATCGAAAACGTCCGCTATCACAAGGAGGAGAAGAAGAACGATCCGGCCTTTGCCAAGGAACTCGCTTCGCTGGCGGAGCTGTATGTGAACGACGCCTTCGGTTCCGCCCACCGCGCGCATGCTTCGACGGCCGGCGTTGCCGACTATCTCCCGGCTGCCTGCGGCTACCTCATCCAAAAGGAAATCACCTTCATGGGCGGCGCGCTGGAGAACCCCAAGCGTCCGCTGGTGGCTATCCTTGGCGGCGCGAAGGTTTCGGATAAGATCGGCGTCATCGAGAATCTGATTGGCAAGGTGGACACCCTGATCATCGGCGGCGGCATGGCCTACACCTTCTTTAAGGCGCAGGGCCACACTATCGGCACTTCGATCTGCGAGGATGACAAGGTGGATCTCGCCCGCGAGATGCTTAGGAAGGCTGAGGACAAGGGCGTTAAGCTCCTGCTGCCGGTCGATAACAAGGTCGGCGACGCGTTCAAAGAGGATTGCGCGAGCAAGGTCGTCGATTCGGACGATATCCCCGACGGCTGGATGGGGATGGACATCGGCCCGAAATCGCGCGCCCTCTTCTGCGAGGCCGTGAAGGGCGCGGGCACCGTTATCTGGAACGGGCCGATGGGCGTGTTCGAGTTTGCGCCCTTTGCGGAGGGCACGCTGGATGTTGCGCGCGCGGTTGCCGATTGCGGCGCTATCTCGATCATCGGCGGCGGCGACTCGGTCGCGGCCGTGACCAAGCTCGGCTTTGCGGACAAGATGTCCCATATCTCTACGGGCGGCGGCGCTTCGCTGGAATTCCTGGAGGGTAAGGACCTGCCGGGTATCGCCTGCCTGAACGACAAATAAGCGGCCTGGGGCTGCAAGCAGTTCCCAAACTGCTGGAGAAAAGAAGTGTTGCAAAATGCCAGGCGTTTTGCAACACTTCCTCTAAAGAGCTGTTTTTGCTTTTACCGGCCGGTTTTGCCCGCGCACTGCGGGAGGCCCTTTGAAAAAATGTTCGGCCTCCTCCGGGACCTGCCTTTCCGGAAAGGCGGGCTTTGGGCTTCTCCGGCTTGCGCCGGCAGGGGCGCCGGCTTTATGACGGACTACAGGGGGATATCATGTTTTTTGCGTTCAATCCGTTTTGGGAACTTTACGGCGGCATTTTAGAGGGGGTTGTCGGTTTTCTGGAGGGCCTGTGGGGCCTGCTCCCGCTGTGCGGCGCGGCGTTGTATGTGCTGCGCGGGATTGGCCTTTACCGCATGGCTCAAAATACCGGGGTCAGCCATCCGTGGTTTAGCTGGGTCCCGTTTCTGCATGAGTGGCAGTGCGCGCGCATGGGCGATCGCACCCGCCTATCCCAGAAAAAAAGCGTCTTTTTGGAGAAGGGAATGCTGATCCTGGCTGGCGGCTACCTGGCGCTGACGGTTCTGAGCCCGGTGTTTGGACGCCTTTTCCTGCTTCCCCTATACCGGCTGACGATGCTAGCGGTAGCGGTGGTCCTGTGGGTGCTGCGCGTGCTGGCGGATTATTGGCTGTATGCGGATTTCGAGCCGTCGAGGGCGGCGCTGTATGCGGTTTGCTCGCTTTTCCGGCTGGATGGGATACCGAAATTCCTGCTGCGCGACAACATCCCGGTGGGGGTTGCGGGGCTGCACAGCCCTTCCCAGCCGAAATATAGCGGGCAGGCGGGTCCTGAGCAGACGGAGAAGAATTAGGACAGAAGGAAGCCCTTAGGGACCGCGTCTTTTCCGGCGGCAAGAGGAAAAGACGGTCCGGGCTTGTCGAGAAAGGGATGGTCAACAGTATGAAGAAGGAATTGCGCCGGGCGGTCATCGCCGGCAACTGGAAGATGAATAAAAACCGCGCCGAGGCGCGCGCGCTGCTGGAGGAGCTGGTCCCCATGGTGAAGGATGCGGACTGCGGCGTTATCGTCTGCGTGCCCTTCACCGATTTGGAGACGGCTCTGGAGGCGCTCAAGGGGACGAACGTTGCCGTTGGCGCGCAGAATTGCCATTGGGAAGCGTCCGGCGCTTTTACGGGCGAGATCAGCGCCGGAATGCTTGCGGAGATGGGCGTGGAGTATGTCATCATCGGCCACAGCGAGCGCCGGCAGTACTTCGGCGAGACGGATGAAACGGTGAACCGCCGGGTGCGCGCGGCGCTGGACGCCGGGTTGAAGGTGATCCTCTGCGTGGGCGAAACGCTTGCGCAGCGCGAGCAGGGCATTACCGGCGAGGTGGTCGGCTTGCAGACCAAGGTGGCGCTCCAGGGCGTCAGCGCCGGGGAGCTCAAGCGGATCATCATCGCCTATGAGCCGGTTTGGGCGATTGGCACCGGGCGCACGGCGACGAGCGCGCAGGCGTGCGAGGTCAACCACCTTATCCGCGAGGTAGCCGCCGGGCTTTATTCGGAGGAGGCGGCCGCTGCGCTGACCATCCAATACGGCGGATCGATGAACGCGAAGAACGCAGAAGAGCTGCTGAACGAGGAGGATATCGACGGCGGGCTCATTGGCGGCGCTTCCCTCAAGGCCCCTGATTTTACGGCGATTGTCAAGGCCGCCAGCCGCTAAGCGCGGGATAAGCAAGATAAGGAGTAATCGACGCATATGAAAAAACCACTGGCTTTAATTATTCTGGACGGGTTCGGCTATAACCCGGAGACGAAGGGGAACGCCATCGCCGCGGCCAGCACCCCGAACATCGATAAGCTGAAGGCATGCCCGCACACCCTCATCGGCGCTTCGGGCATGGATGTCGGCCTGCCGGACGGGCAGATGGGCAACTCCGAGGTGGGGCATACCAACATTGGCGCGGGGCGGATTGTTTATCAGGAGCTGACCCGCATTACCAAGGCGATTGCAGACGGCGATTTCTTCGAGAATGCGGCGCTGCTGAACGCGATGGACAACTGCAAAAAGAACGGCGGCGCTCTGCACCTGATGGGGCTGCTCTCGGACGGCGGCGTTCACAGCCACAACACCCACCTCTATGGGTTGGTGGAGATGGCCCGGCGCAGCGGCCTTGAAAGGGTCTATGTCCACTGCTTCCTGGATGGGCGCGACGTGCCCCCCTCCTCCGGCTGCGACTATGTGAAGCAGCTGGAAAATAAGCTCGCGGAGCTGGGCGCCGGAAAAATCGCCACCGTGATGGGCCGTTATTACGCAATGGACCGCGACAACCGCTGGGATCGCGTTGAAAAAGCCTATGCGGCGATGGTGCGCCGGGAAGGTGTTCCGGCGGCCGGTGCGGCCGAAGGCGTCGCCAAGAGCTATGCGGAAGGCGTGACCGATGAATTTGTCGTTCCGATGGTGGTGGAAGGCGGCGAGGCGGTGCGTCCGGGAGACTCGATGATCTTCTTTAACTTCCGGCCCGACCGTGCGCGGGAGATTACCCGTACCTTTGTCGATCCGGCCTTCGAGGGCTTTGCGCGTCCGGAAGGGGCGCTCGGCCTCACCTATGTCTGTATGACCCAGTATGACGCGACGATGCCGGGCGTTGAGGTAGCCTTCAAGCCGCAGTCGCTGCAAAACACCTTCGGCGAATATATCGCGGCCCAGGGGATGAAGCAGCTGCGCATTGCCGAAACGGAGAAGTACGCCCATGTCACCTTCTTCTTCAACGGCGGCGTGGAAGCGACCTATCCGGGCGAGGAGCGCGCGCTGATCGCCTCCCCGAAGGTGGCGACCTACGATCTGAAGCCGGAGATGAGCGCTTACGAGGTCACCGACGAGGTGGTCAAGCGGATCGAAAGCGGCGTTTACGATGTGATCATCCTCAACTATGCCAACTGCGACATGGTGGGGCATACCGGCGTTTTCGATGCCGCGAAAGCGGCGGTAGAAGCGGTGGATAGCTGCCTGGGCCGGACGCTGGATGCGATTCTGGCGGCGGGCGGCGCAGCGCTGGTAACGGCCGATCACGGCAACGCCGATCGGATGTATGACACCGACGGATCCCCCTTTACCGCGCACACCACCAACCCCGTCCCGCTCTATGTGGCGGGATATGATTGCAAGCTGCGCGAGGGCGGCCGCCTGGCGGATCTGGCGCCGACGATGCTGAAGATCCTCGGCCTTCCGCAGCCCGCCGAGATGACGGGCGAATCAATCATTCTTTAAATTTTGAAGCGGGGCAGAACGGGATATTCTGAAAAGGAGGCGTTTCCCATGGGGCATCCACTGCTTTTCCAGACGGATTTTGGGCTGGCGGACGGCGCGGTCTGCGCCATGTATGGCGTTGCCTACTCGGTTAGCAGTTCCTTAAAGGTCTATGATCTCACGCACGACATTACCCCCTATGATATCTGGGAAGCCAGCTACCGGCTCATTCAAACGGTGCAGTATTGGCCGGAGGGGACGGTCTTTGTCTCGGTGGTGGATCCGGGAGTGGGTTCCACCCGCCGCAGCATTGCGGTGCGCACGGCCGGCGGGCAGTATATCATCACGCCTGACAACGGCACGCTGACCCATGTGAAGCGGATGCAGGGCATTGAAGAGGCGCGCATTATCGATGAGACCGTCAACCGTCTGCCGGGATCGGGGGAGAGCTATACCTTCCATGGCCGGGATATCTATGCGTATACCGGGGCGCGGCTTGCTTCGGGGATTATTTCCTTTGAGCAGGTGGGGCCCGCGGTTCCGGCGGAGGGCGTGGTGGAGCTGCCGGTGGTGGAGGCGCTGCGCGAGGAGGACAGGGTGCAGGGGACCATCGACGTTTTGGATGTGCGGTTCGGCAGCCTGTGGACGAACATCCCGCGCACGCTGTTCCTCGGCCTGGGCGTCACGCATGGCGGACGGGTGGAGGTCTCCATTTTCAACGATACCCGTTCGCTCTATAAAAACATCCTGACCTATGCCAAGTCGTTTGCCGATGTTTATGTCGGCGAACCGCTGGTGTATGTCAATTCGTTAGACAATATTGCGGTGGCGATTAACCAAGGCTCTTTTGCGAAGGCATACAACATCGGTACCGGGAATTCCTGGCGGATACAGCTGCGCAAGGCGCCCCGCGTCGTCTATGAGTAGCTCCGAGCCAAGCGGGCCCGTTCACCGGGTCCGGTGAACGGGCCGTTGAGAAGGAGAAGAGCCTGCGGTTTTTCAGACTGGTTCTTGCGTCCTGCCCTTTTCCGGGTATGGGCGCGGGGTGGACAATGAGGAAGGAGTGTCACCATGAAAGGCTTTTCGATCAAAACACTGGTTGCGATCGGTATCGGCGCGGCGATCTTTATCGTGCTCGCGCGCTTTGTCGTTATCCCGACGCCGGTGCCCAACACCAGCATCAACACGCAGTATGCGCTTTTGGCGCTTTTGGCCATGCTCTATGGCCCGGCGGCCGGCGGCTTAATCGGGCTTATCGGCCATTCGCTCTCCGATATGATGGGCTACGGCAGCCCCTGGTGGAGCTGGGTAATTGCTTCGGCGGTTGCA
>JAAWDS010000045.1 GCA_022793895.1 Provencibacterium sp.
AATTCCTAGACCAATTTTCCTCAATATTCAGTAGATTAAATTCCGAATACAGTCGCTCAAATTGCTCGAAAAATTGAGAAATGTATGAATATACAGGTTAGTTCAAGCTAATAAGCAGTGGGAACACTTTTCCGAAAAGGGAGTATTTTTTACAGTTTCTTTTTCTAACCGTCAAAAACCGCCCTTGCTCCCATCTTAGAGAACAAGGGCGGTTTGTTGCCGTTATAGAATGAAAAATTAATCGCTCACAAACGGGAGCATGCCCAGATGACGCGCACGCTTGATAGCCACCGTCAACTGACGCTGGTGGCGCGCGCAGGTGCCCACCACACGGCGGGGCATAATCTTCGAGCGCTCGGAAATATAGCGGCGCAGCTTCGCAACATCCTTGTAATCGATGTGCTCCACTTTATCCACGCAGAATGCGCAAACCTTTCTTCTCGATTTGCGGCCTCTGCCGCCGCGGCCGCCTTCACGGCCCTCTCTATCCATAGCCATAGCCAAAAACCTCCTTTATACCGAAATTCCTTCCGTCCTTTTTAAAACGGCAGATCTTCGTCGCTGGTGATCTCCTGGAAGTCCTCCACGCTGCCGCTCTGGTAAGCGACTGCCGGAGCGCTGGGAGGAGCGGGAGGCGGGGGTACGTCATAACCGCCGCCGAAGCTGCCGGATCCGCCGCTCTCAGCCTTGCTGCCGATAAAGGTAGCGTTATCCACCACCACCTCAACAGCGGTCCGCTTGTTCCCTTGCCGATCCTCATAATTTCGGGTCTGAATCGAACCCTCAATGCCGATCAGCTTCCCCTTATTGAAATATTTCGCAATAAATTCCGCAGACTGCCTCCAGGCAACGCAGTTGATAAAGTCTGTCTGCCGTTCGCCGCTGCCGCCGGAAAAACGGCGGTCAACCGCTACTGAAAAGCTGCATACCGAAACGCCGGATTGGGTGGTGCGCAGCTCAGGGTCAGCGGTGAGCCTGCCCACCAGTATCGCTTTGTTGATCATAAAACCGCCCTCCTGCGCCCACAGCGCTTCCATCCCAAACGGATGGGGCTCTTATTCCTTTGCTTCCGGCTTCTTTTCAGCCTTCGGCTTCTCCTCTTCCTTAGCCACGATGAGCGTGCGCATTACGCCGTCGGTAATCTTGTAACGGCGGTCCAGCTCGGCCGGGAAGGAAGGGTTGGACGTGAAGTTGACGAGGTAATAATACCCTTCGGTCTGATCCTCGATCTCATAGGCCAGGCGGCGGGTTCCCCACTCTTCCTCAGAATCGATGGTCCCGTTCTCGGCGATGAGCGCCTTGAACCTCTCGACCAGCTCGCGGGTGGCCTCCTCGCCCAGCTTGGGGTTGAGAACCATAATGGTTTCATAGCTCTGCGACAGTTTTGCCATATAAAACACCTCCTTTTGGACTTTGGCCCTGTCCTCAAAGCTGCCGCCGCAGATGCGGCGCCTCTTGACAGAGCAAGGATGGTACACCGGATAAGCTCACAGTGTAACAGAATGATTTTATCACGGGATCCCTGGATAGTCAAGAATATTTTTCCGCTGCGCGTTCAAAAACGACCGGTTTTTCATCCTAACAAGGACAAACTCCCCCGTTCCATGCTCTCCGCCGCCCAGAGCGCCGCTCCTACCGCCTCTTTGGCGTTCAGGCTCCGCGGATAATAAACATAGTCCGCATAGCTTTTTTGCACGCACAGCCCGTCGCAGGCGCATTCCACATCTATCCCGCCATCCGCGCCGGGCTTTGCGCGCCGATGGACGCCCTCCATGCCGCGGCGGGCCGCCTCCTGAAAGAGAGAGCGCCGGTCCGGTGCGGCGGGCGCTTGGGAGAGCGCATAGATAAACATCGCGCTGCCAGAGGTGTCGGTCCAGTTGTCTACTCCCTCCGGACGGTCTACCACCTGGAACCAGAGGCCGTCCTCCTCGTTTTGAAGCGCGCATAGGGTGCACAGCAGCTCCTCCAGCCGGGCGGATAACCGCGCGCGGTCCGGATCCCCTTCGGGCAGGGCGCGGACCGTCTCGGTCAAAATCAGCGCATACCAGCCCAGGCCCTTGCTCCATACCTCCGGGGAGCAGCCGGTCTGCGGATCCGCCCAAACGGTGCTCTTCTCCTCGCTCCAGGCATGGTAGAGCAGCCCTCTCTCTTTATGGCAGCACCGATAAATGCAGTCCAGTTGGCGGACCGCCTCCTGCAAGCAGCGGGCGCGTTCCCCCACATACCGGGCATGCGCCAGCAGGAACATCCCTCCCATAAATACGCCGTCTACCCACATTTCGCCGGGGTGTTCTCCGCCGCATGCAGAAAGCCGCCCCGCGAGGTGCGCGGATAGCGCTCAAACATTTTTAGGATATGCCCGCAGGCTTTGCGGTAGCGCTCTTCCCCCGTCTCCGCAAAAGCCCAGGCTAAGACGGATCCGGCCATCATGTCGTCCATGCTCCGGCCATGAAAGCGGTAGATCTCCCCCTTTGGCCCGACATGGTGATCGGCAAATTTCAGCGCATAATCCCGATAGGCCGGGCGGCCCGTATCGCGGTACAGCCGGATGATTCCGGCGAGCATGAAGCCCTGGGGATAGCACCAGGAGGTATAGGGAAAATTGTCCGGATGGGGGTAGCGCTTCATCAGCGTAGCGGCGAGCCGTATGGAGAGGCTTTCCTCGGTTTTCATCACAAAATTCCTCCTTGAATGAAATTTCATCCTTATGGACAGGGCCCTTCTCCGAAATGGGAAGGCCGCGCCGTCAGCTGCAAAGCGCGCTGATGATCTGCACCAGCCCCATGATGCCGATGAGCAGGTAGATCCCGATTCCTACGGAAGCATGGGAAATTTTGCGCAGCAGCCTGCCGCCCAAAAGAGCGCAGGGAAGGAGTACCAGCAGACCGGCCCCGGCATAGCGCAGCGTTTCACCGGTAAGGTTGCCGTGAAGCGCATGCAGAAAAAGGCTGTAAACCGAAGTCAGGCAGAAAAAGGCCTGTAAATTGGCCGCATATTCCTGGGGATCCGGGCAGGCAAAGTAATAATAGAGCACCACCGGCGGGCCGGCGGTATTACAAGGTGTTGAGCAGCCCCGCAATTCCCCCGGCGATACAGCCGTTTCTCAGCGTCGCCGGAAAGCGTATGCGTTCTTTAAAAAAGGCGAAAAACAGCGCCATTCCGATGAGAATGCTCCCCAGGACAAGGCTCAGCGTCTTTTCGGAGGCCGAAAACAGAAATTTCGCCCCCCATGCCTGCGTTGCCATGCAGGCCAGCGCCACCGGAAGGATCTTGCGCGGCCGGATATACCGGCGCAGTTGGAAGCCTAGAAAAAAGTTGAGCGCCATGGAGAGCAGCGCCAGCACCGCCGCGCTCGTACGCAGCGGCATGCACAGAGGCAAAAGCGCCGCGGCAAAAATCCCAAACCCGAAGCCGGTTAGGCACTGCACGATAACCGCCGCCGCAATAATCAGCAGAAACATTCTAACCTTTCCTTTCCCCGACGTCAAACCGTCCACAGAGCGTTCCCTGTCCGGGAACCGGCATCTGCGGACGGTTGGCGTCCATCTGCGCGTTATCAAGAAAGGAGCGCAGGCCCTTTAGTTGGCGCTGGTCTTGATTTCCTCCAGCTTAATCGTAAGCTGCTGAATCGTCTGCGCCGCCGCTTCTTCCGGCGTCATTTTGGCAAAGAGCACCAGGTCGATGTTATCCATCAGAATCGCTTTCAGCTCGTTGTTATCCGAAAGCGGGTTAATCGGGCCGTCGGTTTTGGCGAGCGCGACCTCGACCGCCTTGCTGATGGTGGGGTCCAAAAGATCGGCTGCGGCGAGCTGGCCGCGCCCCTTCTCGGTCGCCGGTACGCCGCGGCAGTCGCCCAGGATGGTAATCGCCTCGTCCTCGTTAAACAGATAGTTCAGAAAGCGCGCCGATTCGCCGGCATTCTCATTGTCGTTGACCGAAAAGAGCTGGGAGGGCTGCGTAACGATGCCGGTCGATTTTGCATCCGGCAGAATGGGGAAGAGCCCCGGCGTCATTTCGCCCACCTTTTCGCTGGCAAACTGCGGCATGCTCGAAGCGTTCTGAATGAGGCAGGCGATTTCACCGCCCAGCCACTTTTTGTTTTCATGCGATTTCCCCTTATAAGGATAGGCCGTTTCCATCGGCTCCATAACGCCTTCCTCCAGCATCCGGCGCAGATAGATGTAAAACTCGGTCAATATTGCCTCGTCAAAGGAGAGGGTATAATCATCCCGGAAGGTCCATTCGCCGGTTTTCTGCCGGACATAGCTGCGCAGAAGCTGATGGTACCCGTCCGCATCGCCGGTGAAAAAGTATTTATTCGGATCGGACGCATGCACCTTTTTGCCTTCCTCCAGGAACTGTTCCCAGGTATACCCTTCCTCAAGGCCATAGCCTACCTCTTCCTGGATGTGCTTGACAAACGCCATGTTGATGGAATTGATCCCGGTGGGAAGGCCATAGAGCTTGCCTTCAACCACGCCGAAGTTCTCTAAGAAATTAGCGTCAAAGCTGGAGGTATCCAAAACGTCCGCATATTGGGAGAGGTCGGCAAAGATATCGTTCTTCTGGCTGAACTCCTTCATGCGGTTGGCGCTGATCTGAAGGATATCCGCCACCGTGCCGCCGGCCATCTGGGTGGCCAGCTTCTGCTCGTAGCCGTCGAACCCCTGGTACTCGCCTTCCAGCGTCACATAGGGATAGAGCTTTTGATAGGCTTCTATCGCTTCCAGCGTCCGCTTATGCCGGTCCTCGCCGCCCCACCAGGCGAAGCGCAGCGTTACCGGATCCGGATCCTTTCCCGGCTGCACGGATGAAACCGCAGAGGATGATTCAGCCAGAGAGGACGCCGCGCTCCCCGACGGTTCCGGGGCCTTTTCCGCCGCCTGGCAGCCTGCCAAAACACCGGAGAGCAGAGCGAAAGCCAGGAAACCGCTGCCGATACGTTTTTTCATCTTCATCTTTTTCCTCCCATTATGATTGCCCGGCAGTCCGGATGTCCGTTGGCCGCCCGAACAATGTGTTGCAAAATGAATTTCTTTTTGCCCGCCGGATGCGGTTCAGCCCTTTAATCCGGAGGTGGCAATCCCTTCCACAAAGTATTTCTGAGCGAAGAAGAACAGCCATATGCAGGGGACCATGGTTAAAAAGGACATCGCCATGATCTGGTTCCAGTTGATGACGCTCTGGGTATCCAGCGTCATCCGCAGCCCAAGCGAAACGGTATATTTTTTGACGCTGTTGATGTAAATCAAGGAATTGAAAAAGTCGTTCCAGGTCCACATAAATTGAAACAGTCCGACGGAAAACAGAGCCGGTTTGCAGAGGGGCACGAGGATCCGCACCAGGATTCCCATGGAGGAGCAGCCGTCCATAATGGCGGATTCATCCAGCTCGCGAGGCAGGCCGCGGATAAACTGCACCAGCATGAAAATGAAGAAGGGATAGCAGGCGAAGATCGCCGGGACGATGAAGGGCAGATAGGTGTTGAGCCACCCCAGATTGCGGAAAAGGATGTAGCGCGGGATGATGATAATCGTGTTGGGCAGCATGAGGGTAGAGATCATCAGCATCCGGTAATAGAAGGTTTCATCCAACACCCAGCTCGCCGCAGCGGTGTGGGTCCGGCGGTCATAGAGGCCGATAACGCCGACCGGGCAGGGATCTCCCGCGGTGATGATCGCGTCGGAATCATACGCATCGATCGAGCGGAACGGCCGGAACGGCTCGGTCAGCAGCGGCGGATAGGCCGGAGCGAGCAGCTCATAATAAGGAGAATCCTCCGCGCGTCCCAGGCCGGTATTCCATTCCAGGCGCTGGAGGCGCTGAACCCCCTCCCCTTTCCAGCAAAGGGTTACGGAGAGCGCGACCCACCGGGGCAAAAAGAGGTAGGCCAGCGTCATCTCCCAGCCGTCCACCGCTAGGCGCAGGCTCAGGCGCGGCCCTTCGCCGGTCTCCTCCAGCCAGTCAGAAAGCAGCCGGCTCGTTTAGCCGTGCCGCAGGCAGCCGAGCGTTTCAAACATCTGCTGCTGATTGTTGTGCGGAATCTGCCCGCCGGTAAAAAGGTGACGGTAGGCGTCTTTTGCGTGAAAATCTCTCCGATCCCCTCTCGGTAAAGGGAAACCGGCTGGCCGCTGAGCGCGTCATACGTAAAGGTCCATTCCAACTGCCGGACTGTTTTTTCCATCTGGTTCACACCTTTCCTCCCTTCCGCCGCCGGTAAACCGGGCGCTTGCAGGCGGAAGATCACGCCCCCATTTTACAGGCAAGCAAAGAAAATAAAAAGGCGGGAGGGATAAGCTGGAGGTATCTCTTTTAAAGGCAAAGGGGCGGCGGCGGATAAAAGGGTATCATTTTATAAGATTATCCCCTCTTTTCCTACCGGCTTGCTTCGCGTCTTTTGACTTTGTTTTTTCCCTATGTTATTCTGAAATCGGTCAAAGCCCTGCCGGCCGGACGCGCCGCAGGCAGCGGGAACGCGGTTGGTCTTGAACGTCCTGAAACGGGAGGAGGAACGGCCTTGTACCGGCTTTTGATTGTCGATGATGAAAAGGAGATCCGCAACGGGCTGGCCAACTATTATCCTTGGGACAGCGTGGGCCTGTTGACAAAGCAGCCAACATTTAGTATAAGGCAGCTTGCAGGCAAGAAAAAAGACGCCCCATGGCGTCATCCGAGGGGATGCTGTACAAAAATCCAAGCAACAGGTATTTCACCATCACCACCGGGTCTATGGGCGGCCGGCCGTACCTCCGGCTGTACAGATGCGCCGTCTCTTCATACACAAATGATAAGTCTACCACTGCTTCCAA
>JAAWDS010000046.1 GCA_022793895.1 Provencibacterium sp.
AATTTAGTATCTCTATACACGCACATTGGCAAACCCACCTTGAAACGTGTAGCTTACGCTCAATATCAATATTTGCGCGGAGCCGAAGGGGGGTGACAAAAAACGCGGCGCTTTTTTTGACACCCCCCTTTTTTCTGCAAGCCGGAGACGCGCTTATGGCCCAAAAATTTCTTTTCCGGTTGACGGAAAGAGGCCGCCTGCAAGTGCAGGAAACCTCCGGTTCCCTTCGCATCTTTGCAGGCGGCCCTTTTCTTCTTTTTCATCTGAACGGCTATCAGCCGTTTTCCGGACGGCGATCGTTTTCCCGAATCTCTACCCGGCGGATTTTCCCGCTTACCGTCTTGGGGAGCTCCTCCACAAATTCCACCACGCGCGGGTATTTATAAGGCGCCGTCACCTTCTTCACGTGGTTTTGCAGCTCCTTTTTCAGCGCTTCGCTGGGCGCATAGCCCCGGTTCCTGGCCAACACCACCGTGGCCTTGACCACCTGGCCGCGCACCGGGTCGGGTACGGCCGTCACCGCGCACTCCAGCACCGACGGGTGCGTCAGCAGCGCGCTCTCCACCTCGAAGGGCCCGATGCGGTAGCCGGAGCACTTAATCACATCGTCGTTCCGGCCCTCAAACCACAAATAGCCCTCAGAATCGCGCCAGGCCATATCCCCGGTGTTGTAAACGCCGCCCGTCCAGGAACGCTCCATCGCCGCCTCATCCTGGTAATAACAGCGGAAAAGGCCGGTAGGATGGCTTTTATCGGTGTTTTTAATGACAATGGAACCCACAACGCCATCCTCGCAGGAGACGCCGTTTTCGTCCACGATATCCAGATCATAGAGCGGAGAAGGCTTCCCGGTGGAGCCGGGCTTGACCTTGAACCAGGGAAAATTCGCAATGATAACGCTGGTCTCCGATTGTCCGAAGCCCTCGCGCACCTCCAGCCCGGTGGCCTCCTTAAACCGGTAATAAACCTCCGGGTTGAGCGGCTCGCCCGCTATCCCGCAGTGACGGATGGAACTGAAGTCGCAGACGGAGAGATCCTCCTTAATAAGAAACCGGTAGATGGTCGGCGGCGCGCAGAAGCTGGTCAGCCGCAGCCGGTCCATCGTTTGCAGCAGCTTCACCGCGTTGAATTTATCGGTATCATAAGCCACGTTGACGGCGCCGCAGATCCATTGGCCGAAGATCTTTCCCCAGGCAAACTTTGCCCAGCCCGAATCGGAAACGGTCAGGTGCAGCCCCTCATCCTCCACCTGCTGCCAATACTTGGCGGTGACAATGTGGCCGAGCGGATAATCAAAGTCATGCAGAATCATCTTGGGCATCCCGGTGGTGCCCGATGAGAAGTAGACCAGCATGGGATCGCGGTTGGCGGTGTCCTCCGGCGTGCCGGACGGGCGGGGATGGCTCTCGCCGGCCGCCTCATAAGCCTTTCGGAAATCCAGGTAGGGCCCGCCCGCAGGGACATTCTCCCCGACAATCCCCACATGCAGCAGGGTGGGGCAGTTCTCTAAGGAAAGAGAGATATGATGTAAAATATCCGCGTCATCCACCGCGGTGATCATCTTAACGCCGGCGGCGTTGCAGCGGTAGATAATGTCCTTCTCGGTCAGCTGAAAGGAGGCCGGGATGCACACCGCCCCGATTTTGCAAAGCCCCACAATGCACAGCCACGCTTCCACCCGCTGCTTGAGCATCAGCATCACCGTATCGCCCTTTCGAATGCCGAGCGCACGGTAGGCGTTGGCTACCTGGGAGGAGAGGCGGGAGACGTCGCCAAAGGAGAGGCGGCGCTCCTCCCCATCGTCGTTACACCAAACCAGCGCGGGCTTGTCCGGCTGCAACCGGGCATACTCGTCCACAACGTCATAGGCAAAATTAAAGCGATCCGGGATATTCAGCCGGTAGTTCTCTTTAAAATCCTCATAGCTTTTAAACTCCTGGCGCGGGAGGAATCGATCCAGCAGGTTCATCGTTCAGCACCCCTTTCTATTCATTAATAATGGTGATAAAGCGCGCGTCCCCGCCAACCGCCTTTTGCCCATGCGGATTGCGCGGATTGAAATAGATGCAGTCCCCCGCATGCAGGTGGAAATCATGTCCGTTGATGGTGACGGCGACCGTCCCCTCCAGCACATAGTTAAATTCTTGGCCGCCGTGCGCGACCATCTCAGCCGGTTCATCGTCCGCGCCCAAGGTAACAAGCATGGGCTCCATATCGCGCCCACGATAGTTGTAAGCCAGGGAAATGAAGCTATAGCCCGGATAGCGCTCTACCGCCACGCCCTTCCCGCCGCGCACGATGGTATAGTCGTTCATGCGCGGCTCGGTTCCGGTCAGCAATACGGTGGGATCCACCTGCAACACACCGGCTACCGCATACAATACGCCGATAGGGATATCCTCATTCCCGTTTTCATAGTCCAGATAGGTTTGCAGCGGAAGATTTACCTGCGCGGCCACCTGGTTCGGCTCAATTTCCAAAATCTCTCGCAGCTCCTTGATCCGGTTCGCTACCTGTTGCAGTTCGTTTCCCATTCATTACCCTCCGTTTCGTCTGTTTGCTTTCGGAATGCTTCGGCCGGCATGCGCCGCCGGGGCGGCTGTGCCATAGCATAGCAAGCGATAGAGATGTATTTTATTATTTTAACATCCCCTCTCCCCTATTGCAATAAAGGAAGGGAAAACTGTCAATTTTTTTAATCCGTTGCTGTCCTTCGGAAAATACGGTATACTATAAACGGATTTCATGTTTAAGGAGGAAATGGGTCATGAAGCTCATTTCATGGAATGTAAACGGCCTGCGCGCCTGCCTCAATAAAGGGTTCTCGGAATTTTTCGAGTCGCAGCAAGCGGATATCTTCAGCATTCAGGAAACCAAAATGCAGCCCGGACAGGCGGAAATTGCGTTTCCCGGCTACCAGGTCTACTGGAACAGCGCGCAGAAAAAGGGATATTCCGGCACAGCCGTTTTCTCCCGCCGGGAACCGGTTCAGGTGCGCTGCGGCATCGGCCGGGACGAGTTTGACGGGGAGGGCCGGGTGCTCACGCTGGAATTTCCGGATTTCGCGCTGGTCAACGTCTATTCCCCCAATGCGCAGCGGGATCTGGCCCGGATTGAATTTCGCGTCGCCTTTGAGGATGCCCTGCGCGCCTATCTTCTCGATTTAGACGCCCGTCTCCCAGTGATTGTCTGCGGGGATATGAACGTGGCCCGCTTCCCCATCGATCTCAAGAACCCAAAGCCGAACGAGGGGAACGCCGGCTATTCCGAACCGGAGCGCGCCAAGATGGAGGAGCTGCTCCAAAGCGGCTTTACCGACACCTTCCGCATGCTCTATCCGGATAAGGAGGGCGCTTATACCTGGTGGTCCTATCTCTATCAGGCCCGTTCGCGGAACATCGGGTGGCGAATCGACTATTTTCTTGCCAGCCAGCGGCTACAGAGCCGGATACGCGACAGCCTCATCTTTGCCGACATACCAGGCAGCGATCACTGCCCGGTAGGGCTGCTTCTGGATGAGAACTAACGGTCGAAGAGACTGGATCTTTGTTAAAGGCCGCCAAACCCCAGGGTATGGCGCTCTTAGAAAGCAGAAGCAAAACCAGCGTCCTCCGGCCCCAGGCAGTTAACAAGGCTTGTCCTACCCATCCGTTAAAAGTGTAAATCTTCAACCGGCGAAAAACGCGAATAAAGGCTTGACAAAATATTTCCGCCATGCTATAATAACCAACGTTGACACGCGGGTATGGCGGAATTGGCAGACGCGTTAGATTCAGGTTCTAATGGTCGCAAGGCTGTGCAGGTTCAAGTCCTGTTACCCGCACCAAATAAAAACACCGGTCTTTAGGACCGGTGTTTTTATTTGCCATAGCTCTCTATCCGTAAGTCTTATGGGGATAATCATCAAATTTCCCTTTCGCTGATCCTCCAAGGAAACCGGCCTAGAGCGCGTGATGCAGAAATCCAGGCGGATGAAAATATCTGCTTAACGAAAAGGGAAGCCTTCGCCGGTTACACCGCCTGCTTGAGGGCCGGCAAAAAGAAATCGTAAATGTGCTAGAAGGGTTGCTGGGCGGTTTAACGCCTGAGAATTTGGAGCTTCGGTTTGAAAAGGCAAAAGAGCTTTTGGAAGCGGTACGCAAACAAACAGAAGAGAAAGTGGAAGAGGGCGTCCGCTGAAAATATTTCCCGGCTTTTCACAAAGGCGAAAAGCCGATGGGATTCCCTGCTGGAAAAATCTCCGTCTTCCAAGCAGCTTTATTTGAAACAGGCGGATAAATGCGCTATAATTTGAAAGAGAGATATTTCTATCCAGAGCATGCAGGCGAGTGGATCTATGATTTTTTGGAGCTTTATCTCAGCTTCACGACATAGCGTTTCCGAAAGAAGACGTTCCAAATCCAGAGCGGGGAGTAGCCGTCAAACCGGAGCGCTACAGGCGCTGGAACGCATAAAACAAAAAAGGGAGAGACTAAGGAGATGCCTGATTTTACCGCCCACTTTTTGTTAGGAGAAGAGCTCTGCCGCCGGCTGCCGGAGGAAGGCAGGAAGGCCGCTTTGCGCGTGCCATGCGCTTTTTATTGGGGGCTTCAAGGCCCGGATCCGCTGTTTTATGGAGGACCGCGGCTGTCCGGTTACGGATCCGAGCTGCACCGCCGGGATCCTGAAAAGCTGCTGCGCCTGCTCGGCTTGCAGGTTCTGCGCGCTCAAGGAAAACGCCGGGATATTCTGGTCAGTTATCTGCTCGGATTTCTGTGCCATTACGCAATGGATGCCCGCCTGCACCCCTATATCTACTGCCTGGAGGAACGCCTGCGGACCGGACGTTCCCCAAAGGAATGGCGCGCGCTACATGGAGAGATAGAATGCCGGATGGATGAAGAGCTGTACCTATTGAAAAAAAAGGAACCTATCCTCCGTTTCAGGCCGGAAATGTACTGCTTGGAGTCAGAGGTAATCGCCGCACTCTCCAGACTATACCGCGCGGTTATCTATGGGGTGCTGGGGGTGCGGGAAACACCTGCGGGAATTGCCCAGGCGTTCCGCCTCTGCCTACGGGTTGCGCAGTTGGTCTATACCCCGCAGGCCCGCATGTGCCGGCCGGTACTTGCTCTTATAGAGCGTACCGCAGGCCAGCCGGGCGTCTTTTCCAGCCATATCAAACGCTGCAACCGGCGGGGGGATATTCTGAACTTGCGGCATGCCGCATGGCGGAATTTTTCAGAGCCTGATACGGAGCGGTTCGACAGCGTGCCTGAGCTGTTTGAACAGGCGGTGCAGGATGCGCAGCGCCTGTGTATGCGGTTTCTTTCCTCCCTAAAGGAAGGGCATTGTCCTCAGCTGTCTGCGCTCCCTGCTTTCGATGCCGGGAATTTCAAACGGTTCTAAAAGCGGAAACCGAGACTCCCCGCCTTCTGTCCATGCCTGCGGCCGCCGCAGCAGCAGCGGGAAGCGCCTGCCCGTTTGAATATCTTTCGCCGTAAACGGTAAAAAAGGGATTTTTCTGCAAAAACGCTGGACATGCCTTTTTTTATATGCTATAATAGTTTCCGTTACCAATAGGGAGGCATAGCTCAGCTGGTCAGAGTGCCTGCTTCACACGCAGGAGGTCCACGGTTCGAGCCCGTGTGTCTCCACCAGATAAATCCCAGAACCATCTAGGTTCTGGGATTTATTTCATGGTCATAAAACCTTCCTTTCGTTCGTAATATATGAATAGCGGCGCTGTGAAAAAACCGCCCGCCTCATCCATACGCTTTTTCGACCGTTTCCTAAAATTTTTTCCAATTCCTACCCAGTTTGGTTTCCTTAATTTTCTCATAATTTTACAAAAACATTAAATAATTACAATATTTTATATATATTTTCGATTGTTTTATTAACGTTTTAATGAAAAATTTCAGTTTGGTTTCTGTTTTATAAGAGGTATTACTCCTTCTGAAGCATGTTTCCATCGTAATTATTCATTAATAAGCATTTGCAAAAAAATTCATTTTGAGGTAAAATAAATCTAAACATCCAATATTATTAGAAAAGGGCTGAGAAAATGAAACACTCCATCAAAACCGCGGTGTGGATCCGAGTTATCATCATTTTCCTCGTTGTCATTATTAGCGGATCGACTACAATGATTGGTATACGGGGAATCAACCAATTTAATCAGTCCACCAGGCAGGCTACCGCCATTCTTTCTACGGCTTTAAACGCGGAAAAGGCGCATTATAGCTGGATTGAAAATCTCAGCTCCGCCGTTGGTCTAGGAACGGACTTCACCGGCAGCACCGATTACACCGGCTGCTCTTTGGGCCAGTGGCTCTATAATACCGATCCCGAATCCCTTCCTGATCCGAAATTGGCGCAGCTTATGCAGGAGATCGAGCCGCTGCACCGGACGGTTCATGAGTCTGCAACCGAGATTTTAGCCCTGCAAGCTACCGACTACGAACTTGCCCGTTCTACATATTTGAACGTTACCCGCGCTAATGTGAACAAGCTCATTAAGCTGTTGGATGAGGTGAGCGCTCTTTCCAACGATCTGGTTGTTCGTTATGAGCGCGATCTGAACATTGCCATTGCCTTTACCAATGTGGTGAGCGTGATAACGATCCTTCTCATCCTGATTGTCAGCTACCTGTTGATCCGCTTTATTGTCAAACGGCTTATCGATCCGATCCAGAAGATCACCGTATCCGGACGGCAGCTCTCAGAGGGGCATCTCGGCTTTCATATTGATATTCACGGCGAGGACGAGATCGGTCAGCTGGCAGAAAGCCTGAACTCCTCCAGCCAAACGCTCTCCCGTTACATTGAGGATATCTCTGAAAAGCTGCATGCGTTGGCGCAGGGAGATCTTACCATTAAAAATGATTTGCAGTACATCGGCGATTTCACCCGTATTCAGGATTCTATCGCCCTTATTATTGAACAGCTGAACGGCACAATGACCCAGATCGATCAGGCCGCCCTGGAGGTCTCCCGCGGCGCAGAGCAGATTTCCAACAGCGCCCAGGCTCTGGCGCAGGGCGCAACCGAGCAGTCTGAAGAAATCGATCAGCTCTTGGATCGCCTGCAAAACGTATCCGAGCAGATCCGCGGCAATGCAGACGATGCCGCGTTGACCAGCAACGTCACCGCAGAGGTCGGACAGCAGATCGAAATCTGCAACCAGCAGATGCACGAGATGGCGACGGCCATGCAGGAGATTAGCCACAGCTCCGAGCAGATTGAAAATATTATCAATACGATTGAGGACATTGCCTTCCAGACCAATATCCTTGCGCTGAATGCAGCGGTTGAGGCCGCCCGTGCAGGAAGCGCCGGCAAGGGCTTTGCCGTGGTTGCCGATGAAGTCCGCAACCTCGCCTCTAAGAGCGCCGAAGCCGCCCAAAGCACAACCGCCCTGATCGAGCAGTCTCTTTCCTCGGTCAAGTCTGGCGTTGGTTTAATGGAGAGCACGCAGCAATCGCTGGATTCCGTGGTGGCAGGCGCCCACACCGTGCTCGAAAAGGTGAAAAACATCTCGGATTCCTCTGCGGAGCAGACCGAAACCATCAGCAACATCAACGTCAGCATTTCACAGATCGCGCAGGTGGTTCAAACGAATTCCGCCACTTCGGAAGAGAGCGCCGCTGCCAGCGAAGAGCTGTCCGGTCAGGCGCAGGCCCTTCAAAGCCTGGTTGGTCGTTTCCAGTTGAACAACTCCCTCTAAAAATGACGGCTCTCTAATAACGGTAAACAAAGAACACCCCTTCATCCCGTTGCAGGATGAAGGGGTGTTCTAAATGACGTCCGAGAAGAAGGCCGTCTTTTTTTTACCGGTCCTTCATTCGATTAGGCTTCCCAGTCGCAGACGGCCCGCTCGACGATCACCGTATGAATAAATTCGCGCATTTTCTGGTGCTCCGGATGGACTTGATAGCCTTCCAACGCCTCGCGGGAATCCAACTCGGTATACAGGCAGAGATCATAGCCCTGGGGATTAAAATTTTTCCCTACTTGCGCATAACGCAGCCCTGGAACAACGCCAACCAACGCCTCCAGCCCAGTTTTTATCCGCTGCTCCGCTTCCTCGCGCCCGGCGGGCGAATCAAATGCGCGCAGCTTCCACATGACCATGTGCTTAATCATTTCAAGTATCCTCCTTTTTATTTAGCCGGTTAGGCCCTTCTGAGGAGAGCGAGACCATTATTCCCCGCTTCCCCAGTATTTCCTATCAAGCCCGCGGTATTGTACCGCTTCGGCAATCTGCCGCCGCCCGATTCGATCCGCTCCATCCAGGTCGGCGATGGTACGCGCCACCTTGAGGACCCGATCATAAGCGCGCGCCGATAATCCCAACGAATGGAAAGCGCGTTCCAAAAAGGCGTGCGCAGGCCCCTCCAGTTGGCAGGCCATGCGGACCGCAGAAGGAGAAAGCCGCGCATTGCAGTCCGCCCCCGTCTGCGCCTGCCGCGCGAGCTGGCGCTCACGAGCGGCCAGCACCCGCGCACGGATAACCTCTGAGGATTCCGCCTCTCCCTCCCCGGCCAGCTGTTCAAACTGAACCGGCTGCGCCTCGGCAACCAAATCCACCCGATCTAAAAGCGGGCCGGAAACTTTTCCAATATAACGCAAACGCTGGGTCTGCGAACAACTGCAAGGGTGGGTAGGATGTCCAAAATAGCCGCAGGGGCAAGGGTTCATCGCCGCAACCAACATGCAATCACTGGGAAAATGCAGCCGGTAGCCCGCACGCACGATCGAAACCCTGCCATCCTCCAGCGGTTGGCGCATCGCCTCCATAGCCGGGCGGCTAAACTCAGGCAGCTCATCCAAAAACAGCACGCCGTTGTGCGCCAGCGAGATCTCTCCCGGTTTCGGCGGCGAACCGCCGCCGCAGAGCCCCGCGCCTGAAACCGAATGATGCGGAGCACGAAAGGGCCGCGCCGCCGGCATCGGCCGCCCAGGCTCCAGCAGTCCCGCCACCGAGTAGATGCGCGCCGTATCCATCGCCTCTTCAAAGGTCAAGGGCGGAAGGATAGACGGAAGCCGCTGGGCAATCATGCTCTTCCCCGATCCGGGCGGCCCGATTAGAATCAAATTATGATTCCCCGCCGCCGCTATTTCGGCGGCCCTGCGCGCCAGCAATTGGCCGCGCACCTCTCGAAAATCCGGGGAAGCTGCCGGCCCCTCCTGAGAAAAGGGGGTGGGCTCCATAGGAGGAATCGCCTTCTCCCCCCGCAGATCGCACAGCAGCTCTTCCACATGCGCAACCGGACAAACCTCCAGCCGCTTTACCGCCGCCCCTTCGGCCGCGTTGAGGGCGGGCAGATAGAATCGCCTCACCCCCCGGCGGCTGCTTTCAAGCGCCATGGAAAGCACTCCGCTGCACGGCCGGACCTCACCGGAAAGGGAGAGCTCCCCAACCAGCACGCTATCCTCCGGAAAAGCAGGAAGCTGGCCGGTCGCCACCAAAACGCCCACCAAAATGGGCAGATCATAAAGCGCGCCTTGCTTGCGTACATCCGCAGGGGCCAGGTTCACCACAATCCGTCCAGGAGGCAGATCGAGTCCGCAATTGCCCATCGCCGCCTTGACGCGATCCCGCGCCTCCTTCACCGAGGCATCCGGCAGGCCGACAATTTCAAAAACCGGCAGGCCGCGGTGGAAATCCACCTCTACGCTGATCGGGAAAGCCTCAATGCCTGCCAGTCCTAAGCTGGCAATCTTCGCAAACAATTCACCGCCCCCAGACTTTTATTGCGCTTGATAGAATAGCCGTGCCCATAGGACGGCCAAATGAACAGACGTATCAGAACCGCTCTGCGGCTATTATACCATGCCCGCAATTTCGACACAAGCCGACGTAATAAAAAACTCAGGCCCTACGAAATAGGGGATTCCAAAGGGGACCGTTGAACCCTTTGGCGGAGGTTTGGAGGCAGCGCCTCCAAGGCTTTTGGTGGTTCAAACCGGCAAAGAACGCGGAATCGAAAGCATCCGGAGACGAATCCTGAGAGGAGCTTTTAATCGTAAAGAACTCAGAACGTCCCGTCCGCTCTCTTCTTTAAGGAGATCCCCCACTAAAACGCTCCCTTCTGTTTTTCTGTCCGGCGATATGGACAAAGGAGAAGAACTGTGCTATCCTAGAGAGCAGATAAGAGTGCTGTAAAAACAGCCTCATCGTGCAAAACTGCTGTTTTTTAAAGCGCCCTGCAAAATGGAAATCCTATCCCTCCCGACATCCGGGAGGTCACCGTTATAGAGGTTCAATTTTTTGGGAAGCGCCTGCAAAATACTCTGTATTTTGCAGGCGCTCCTCCCCCTCAATTTATCCTGCCCCGGCAGGAAAAGGAGTGCAGTCATGTTTCGGCAGTCGGTACAGGAAGAAAACGGTATTACAGAGGGAATTATCTGGAAACAGTTGCTCATCTTCTTTTTCCCCATTCTCTTCGGCACCTTTTTCCAGCAGCTCTATAACACGGTGGACGCCATCGTTGTTGGACAATTTGTCGGTAAAGAGGCGCTCGCCGCTGTTGGCGGCGCAACCGGAACGCTCATTAACCTTCTGGTCGGTTTCTTTACCGGCCTTTCTTCGGGCGCAACCGTGATCATCTCGCAATTTTATGGCGCACAAAAGGGGGAAGAGGTCAGCCGGACGGTACATAGCGCGGTAGCGCTCTGTTTAGCGGGCGGGGTGCTGTTCACCGTCACCGGCAACCTCTGCGCTTCCTGGGCGCTGCGGGCGATGGGCACGCCGGAAAACATTTTAGGCGGCGCCTTGACCTATCTGCGCGTTTACTTCAGCGGGATTATTTTCCCGTTGATCTATAACATGGGATCCGGTATCCTGCGCGCGGTTGGAGATTCCCGGCGTCCTCTCTATTTCCTGATTGTCTGCTGTATGGTCAACCTAGCGCTTGATCTCCTGTTCGTCGCCGTGTTCCGCTGGGGCGTTTTAGGGGTGGCGGTCGCCACGCTGGTTTCTCAGGCGATCAGCGCGGCGCTGGTGATTTTAGCGCTGATAAAAACCGATCGCTCCTACCACTTCGATCCGCACCAGATCCGCTTCCATACCGATCTGTTGAAAAAGATTATCCGGATCGGGCTTCCGGCCGGCCTGCAATCGGTGATGTATGGCCTTTCCAACATCGTTATCCAATCGGCGATCAACGCCTTCGGCACTGACGTGATGGCTGCCTGGACCGCTTACGGTAAGATTGACGGTTTCTTCTGGATGCTGATGAGCGCCTTCGGCGTTTCGGTGACAACCTTCGTCGGCCAGAATTTCGGCGCGCAATCCTATGGACGCATCCGCAAAAGCGTGCGGGTTTCTTCTGGAATGGCGCTGGGAACTTCTCTAACGCTCAGCGTCCTTCTCTACTTTTTTGGGCCCTACGTCTACCGGTTGTTTACCAGCGATCCGGTGGTCATCGAGCAAGGAATGCTGATCCTGCGCACGCTGACGCCTACCTATTTTACCTATGTGGCGATCGAGATCCTCGCCGGCGCCGTCCGCGGGACGGGAGATGCGCTTATACCCATGCTGATCACCGGCATAGGCGTTTGTGTGCTACGGATCGTTTGGATCGCGCTGGCTGTTCCCGTTTGGCCGGAGGTGCGCACCGTTGTGTTGAGCTATCCCATTACCTGGAGCGTTACCTCGGTGCTCTTTATTCTCTATTACCTCCAAGGCGGATGGCTGCGCCGCCAGATTGCGAAGGCGGGCTATGCCCCGGAAGTGCGATAGCCTCCCCTTCATCCAACGGACCTAACCGCTTCCCTTCCCCCATCTCTCCCAATCGGCCTCCGGGCTCTATGAACCATGAATCCGAATGAAAAAGGAAAGGCTAAAGGGGAAATCCTTTCATCCTTCTGAATAACTGGATTCAAAACAGAAAGGATTGGTGGCTTAAAAACGATGGAAAGAAAAAACACCTTTGTAAACGGACTTATCGAGCGCATGAGCCTCGAAGAGAAGATCGGCGCGCTCTTAACGCTCGGCTTCTCCGGCGTCATTCCGCGGCGGCATATCTATGAATTTATTGAAAAGTACCATTGCGGCGGCCTGCGCCTATCCACCGAATCACGGGTGTTCGGCAGTTATGTGGATCCCAAGAGCAATAAAACGGTGGTCAACGTCCAAAACAAAACCGGCTATAAGCGCACGCATCCCGCCCCGGTCTGCACGGCCAGCGAGTATAAAGCCGTTTTGGATGAGCTCCAAGCCGTAGCGCGCCGCCGCCCGCTCTCTATCCCGCTGCATTTCTCGTTTGACCAGGAGGGCGGAACGAGCGCCGATTTCTTCTTTGGCGGCGTCAACCTATTCCCCAAACCGATGGGCCTGCGTGCAACCAACGATCCTCATTTAGCCTATGAGGTGGGGCTCGCAGTCGCCCGCCAAAGCCGCGCCGTCGGCTTCTCCTGGGTGCATTCGCCGGTGCTCGATGTAAATTCCGATCCGCGCAACCCCGAAATCTACACCCGCTCCTACTCCGACCGGGTGGAGGATGTCTGCGCCTATGCCGTTGAAACCTGCCTCGGGCTCAAGGATGGGGGGCTCATTGCCACCGGCAAGCACTTCCCCGGCCGCGGCCACTCGGATGTAGACGCGCACTTCCAGGTGCCGGTTATCGACGTGGATCGCGAAACGATGCTCTCGCGCGAGCTGGCTCCCTACCGCACACTGATTGAAAAAGGGCTGCTGCCCTCGATCATGATTGCGCACAGCATCTTTCCCGCCTTTGACCCGGAGAATATCGCCACCGTTTCCAAGCCGATCCTCACCGGCCTTCTGCGCAGGGAACTGGGCTTTGAGGGCGTTATCACCACCGACAGCATGACGATGGGCGCGGTAGCCACCCGCTACGGTGTGGCCAACGCCTGCGCCATGTCACTCGAAGCGGGCGCCGACCTGGTGCTGATGAAGGCGGAAAACCAACTGGTGGAGGAAACCTTTGCCGCCATCCGTTCCTTTGTGGAAAGCGGACGCATTCCGATGGAGGCGCTGGATGAAAAGGTTTACCGGGTCCTGAACCTGAAATATGAATATGGCCTTTTCTTTGACCGCAGAGACAACGATACCCCGCCTGAGCAAATAATAGCCGACCCGGCCATCCGGCGGCTGTGCGATGCGGTGGCTCAGCGCTCGGTGCTGGTCGCCCGCCAGAAGGAGGGGGCGCTCCCGCTGCGCGAGGAGGAACGGGTGCTGGTCGTCGAGCAGATGGTCAAGGCGTATAACAGCTTTAGCTGGCATCCTGGCATTCTCTTCGACCATTGCGAACGCTATGGGCAGAACGTGTCCTACCTGGAAACGGCCTATACCCTCGATGAAGAGGATAAGCGCCGTATCTATGAGGAAGCGCAATTCTCTGATACTGTTGTCGCAACCAACTATTTCATCCGCGGCTCACTCTGCAACAAGGAGTTTTGGGAGGAGTTTATCGAAAAGACCGGGAAAAAGGTGGTCGTCCTTACCAATACCCCCTATGAAGAGATCTCCATTCCGAGGAATGCGGAAAACGTCGTCGTCACCTTCGCAACCTCTCCGGCCAATATTCGGGTAGCGGCAGGCGCTCTCTTTGGCAAAGTGCATCCCGAAGGCGTTTGGCCAGTCGAGTACCACGCCTAAAAAAATTCCTCCGGTGAAACTGGGCAGACGGTAGGAATCGGGCCCCATCCAACTTTTCGTTGGATGGGGCCCGATGTTTTCCGGCGCTGTAAAACGCCGTCAGGCAGCCTCACCGCTGGACACAGCCGCCAGAGCGGCCAAGCATAAGCTCTCTTAGCTGGCTGTGCCCCCCTCGGCCTTGCAGGACAACTGGGGCATAGCCAAACCCCCAGCCGCCTAAAAGGGCGGCTGGGGGTTCTTTAGAACGTTAATTAGTCAACCACGATATAAACCGTCCCGCGCGTGGTCCGGTATTTCGAGCTGCTGGGCGTAAAGGTGAAGCTGTAACGTCCGGAAGATTCCAATTCCTCGCGGACATTCTCCCCTCTCCACTGTACGCGGCCGCTGATCGATTCGCCATCCCGATCGCTTTCGCTGTCGTCTACATAGGCATAAACGGCATCCTCCAAATCGCCGAGCAGATCGCGCAGCGTATCGCCCTCTCTTGCATAGATATCCTCTGCTTCGAGCCGGATATGAAGCCTATCCTCATTATCCGAATAGCCATATTCGTCATCGTCGTAATAGGAGTACTCTTCAATCTTGCTTACTTTATCCACATCGCCGGTAACGTTGGTGCGGTAGAACGCCTGGACGTTCTTCACCGTCGCCCCTTTTTCGGCGTGCAGCTTTGCTCTGCGGCTATCCAGCTCTGCTCTGGAAACAACGCCGGTCGAGGAGACCTCCACATCCACATCGGCATCCGTCGCCAGATCGCTGACCCGGCCGTCTATATAGATGCTGGTGTCCGACCGGACGTTTAAATCCTTGACCAGCGCATCCGAAGCAACGGTCAGCCGGATCGAGGAGTTCAGCGATTCATCCAGCCGCAGTTGACTAATCACCCCGCTGACCTTCAGCGATCTCTGTCTGCCGAGAGATACTCCCCGGTAGTTCCCGCGATCATCGAAGAAGCAGACCAGGAAATCTCCCTCCCTATCGGTGATGAGCTGGATGTTGTCATTGTTGATATCATAGGTTGCAGCCACTTTGTTATCCAGCAGGAACTGTACCTGTTTATCCTGCACCTTGAGGTCATAAACGTTGCTGGAGGTAGCTGCGCTGGCCACGGCGCTCATTCCCAGCGCCATCGAGAGCGAGAGAGCCGCGGCGGCCATTCTTCGAATGAAATGTTTCATCTTTTCCACCCTTCTTTTCATACTTGAATTGTTGGTAAGGATTCTTCCATCCCTTGTCTCTATCATACAACGAGGATGAGGAGGAAACAACGCCTTTTCAATGATTTTAAAAAAAGTTCACAGCTTTTTTCCATCTTCTCCCTCGCTGTATAAAAGGATGTGCTTCCTAACTCCTACCAACAATATCCTACCAAAAAATTCTTTAAGTTTTCTTTAAAAACGGCCTCCGTGGAAGAACAGACAAGGGAGAAGTTTCACCTAAAGAGAAACTTCTCCCATCTTCCGGAAGCGGAGCGTCATTCGCAGCGGATAAAAGCCCGTCCAATCAGGCATATCCCTGCATTGGAAATTCTGTTTCACGCGAGCGACTCTCGATAAAAGTTGGTAAATCCCATTTCGGCTAAGGTATATCGCTCCGTTGAGAAATATTCCATCCTTTCTGATGAGCGCGGATAACCGTCCTTAAACCTCTACAGCCCTCGCGGCCGTTCGAGCCTGAATCTAACGCGTCTGCAACTCCGCTATATCTGCATAGCCTGACAAAAATCGTTTATCCCATCTTTTTCGTGCGTTTATCAGCCCTTTTTCCAGCGCTTCAGAGTGGGGAACCAAGCGAGCATATCCCTGCGCGCTTTTTCGCGATCGGCAAAGAAGCCTTCCTCCCCGCCGTGCTGGAGGCAAAAGTCAATCATCCCCTCCATCGTCGTGTCCCAGGTAAACGCCCCGGACTGGAAGCAATAGCTGCAATAATCCTCATTGCGGCTTCCATCGGCGTTTTTTCCGAAGTCCTTCTCCTCCCGCATCGGCATTCCACAGCTCTGGCAATAAATCTCGTTCATCATTCAGTCCACACCTTTCCTTTCATTGGAGTGGCCTTAGTATAACATGCAAAACCGGACATCAGCTTGTCATATTATTCATAGTAGTGTGCAATCCGCTCCGCTTTTTTTCGCAGCGCTTCCAGAAGTCCCTGCGGAGCCAGCACCCGCACCTGCTCCCCGAAGGAGAGCAGGTAATTGAGCGTCCAAGCATCCTCCGGGAACCAGGCCGTCACCCGGAACCCATCCGCCTCCTGCCGGACAGAACGCGGATCAAACTCATCGCAGACGCGGAAGGCCGCGCTCCCTTCAAAATGCAGCTCTGCCTGAAACAGCGCGCCGCCTGTGGGCGTACCCGCCGGCTCGATCGGCGGCATCGCCCGTTTTTCAAAGCTCCCCTCCAACAGACGGACCTGTTCCATCCGGCATATTTTAAAGGTGCGCGCCGCCTGGCGCGTCCGGCAAAAGCCTTGCAGGTACCATCCGCCGCTTTTATAGCAGAGCTTCGCCGGTTCCACCTGGCGCTCTCCCGTCTCTCCCATCCCGCTGTGGTAGAGGAAGGAGACCGGCCGGCGGTTCAGGATCCCCGTTTTGAGCAGATTGAATTTCTCGCGCTCCCCCTCCAAATTCCCCCAGGGGGAAAAGTCCACCTCAATCCAATCCTCCTGCGCGCGGCAGAACAATCCGCGTAGCTGTGAAAGCAGCTCATCATCCTGAACGGCATGGGTCGCCTGTAGGCTTTGGAGGGCGAAGAGGATCTCATCCTGCTGTTGGCCGGTCAGCAGCGATCGGTTCAGTACGTAGCCCTCTATTAAATGGATCCCTCCGCCCTTCCCGCGGCTGGCATAGACCGGGATTCCCGCTCCGGAGAGCAGATCGATATCCCGGTAGATCGTCCTCTGGGAACATTCAAAATGCTCCGCCAGCTCGGCCGCCGTGCTATGCCCGCGCTCCAAAAGCAGATAGATAATTTCAAACAGTCTTCCCACCTGCAAGATTTTTCCCTCCTTATGATCGGGCGCATACCGTCTCTTTTTTCTGCCGGGCCTTTTCCTGGTTTATTGTAACGGGTATGGGCCGCATTTGCAAGCGGCGCAGGAAAATGATAAACTGAGGACAGATTTCCGCAGAAGGGAGCGGTTCCTTGAAATTTTTCCTTGCACCGGCTAAAAATATGCGCCCGGCTCCGGCGGCCGCAGGCCGCCCGCTACAAAGGCCGCGCTTCCAGAGGGAGGCGGACCGGCTGGCGGAGGATCTGCGCCGCTACAGCGCTTGGGAGCTGGAGGGGTTATTGCGGGTAAACAGCAGCATCGCTTGGCGGGCGTTTTCCGATTACCAGTCGTTCTCCTCAGCCGGACCCGGTTCTCCCGCCCTGCTCGCTTATTCCGGGCTGGCCTATACCCACCTGGCGCCCGATAGTTTTACCCCAGAGGACCTCGCCTTTGCCGAAAACCGGCTCTTCATTCTCAGCGCCCTTTATGGATTGCTCGGCCCTTCCGATGAAATTTTTCCCCACCGGCTGGAGCTTCAGATCCCCTACCGCTATCAAGGGCAAACCCTTTACCAGTTTTGGGGAGAAAAACCCTGCCGGGCGCTTTTTAGCGGCGGGGAAACGGTCGTCAACCTGGCCTCCGCCGAATATGCGCGCCTCATTCTCCCCTTTCTGCAAAGGGGCGAGCGGCTGATCCAATGCGTTTTCTGCGAATACCGCGGACGCAGGCGGGTAACGCTTCCCACCTTTGCTAAAATGGCGCGCGGCGCCATGGCCCGCTTTATCATCCGGCGGCGGCTGACCGACGCGCGCCAGCTCTGGGATTTCCAGGCGTTCGGCTATGCCTTCGTTCCCGGATTCTCGGATGAGGAACGCTATGTCTTTGTCCGGCGGGAGGAAGGATAACCCAGAGGAATATCCGTGCGGCTCCTTGTTTTATCCCCTGTGGACTGCTATAATAAGAACGATAGTAAAAGGGGGAATTAATATGTGGACACGTGAAGGGTTGAAAAGCAATGCAAAGGAGGTTCTGCGTGCATCCTACTGGACGGCGTTCGTCGCCGCGCTCGTTTTAGGCTTCGCCGACAGCAGGGCGGGGGGCTTCCAGTTCGAATTTAAGACTATAGACTTCAACATCTCCTTAGACCTCAGCGAGCTAGTAGACCCCTCTACGTTTCCTGTTCTCTTTATGAGTTTCTTTTCGCTCACCTTCTTGATAGCAACGGTCTCTTTGGTGTTCCTGATGCAACCTCTGGAAGTGGGCTGCCGCCGGTTTTTCCTGGAGGGAACGCAACTGCGTTTCAATTTGTGGGAAATAGGTTATTCCTTCCGCCGCGGGCGGTATAAAAACATCGTGCTGACCCTGTTTGTGCGCAGGGTGCTGATCTTCGCCGCTTCGCTGCTGCTGGTCATTCCGGGCATTGTGCTCAGCTATGCGTATACGGCCGTCCCCTATATTCTCGCAGAAAACCCGTCCATCCCCTATAACCGCGCCTTGCAGCTCAGCCGGGAGATGACCCGCGGGCACAAGCTGAATATCTGGGTTCTGGATCTCTCCTTCCTCGGCTGGATTTTGCTGGGAATGCTCGCCTGCGGTATCGGCGTGCTGTTTGTGCAGCCCTATATCCATGCCACCCATGCGCAGCTCTATCTGGCGCTGCGCACCGAAGCGCTGGATAAAGGACTCACCTCGCTCGAAGAACTCTCCCCTCCGGTAGTGGAATAGTCCTTGACCGGCCCGAAGAGAAACGCCCCGTGCCGTATTTGAAAAGGAGATGGATTCTTCATGGCCAAATTGTACTACCAGGGGCACGGCAGCCTGCGCCTGACCACGCAGGACGGTATGGTTATCTACCTCGACCCCTATGCTGGGGACGGCTATGACCTTCCGGCCGACCTGATTTTGATCACCCATGAGCACACCGACCATAACCAATCCGATCTTGTCCCGCAAAAGCGGCATTGCCCCATCATCCGTTCGGCCGATGCGCTCCAGGACGGAGATTATAAACATTTCACCGTGGGAACGGTGGAAATCGAGGCGGTTCCCGCCTACAACCGCAACCACGACGTTCAAAAGTGCGTCGGCTATGTCCTCTCGCTGGACGGAGTGAAGCTCTATGCGGCCGGGGACACCTCCACAACCGACGCCATGGGCGCAAAGCTGCGGGAGATGGCGCTCGACTATGCTCTCCTCCCCATTGACGGCGTATACAACATGAACGCGCGGGAGGCTTCCAAGTGCGCCGAGCTCATCGGCGCCCGCTGCACCATTCCTATCCACATGAAGCCGGGCGAGCTGTTCGACCGCCGGATGGCGGAAAAGCTGCGCTCCCCTTCCCGCCTGATCGTTGCCGCCGGCGAAGAGATCGAGCTCTAAGCGGCCTTTACAGCAAAAAGCCCCTGGAACCGGTCCTGCCGGTTCCAGGGGCTTTTTCTCAAGGGGCGGGATTCCCTCTTAGGCTTTCTCCTTCATGCGGGTGGCTTCGACCATCGTCAGCCCGGTCGAATAATCCAGCTGGCGGGGCTCATAATCGTCCTCGCTTTGGCGGGTGTAGCCGGTGTAGTCCCAGCTCGCCTCGGACGCATCCTTGCGCCACGGACGGCGCTCCCAATAGTAACCGCGGAAGGGATCGCGCGTATCGTTCATGTTCTGTAGCAGCCGGTCGTGCAGCCGGTTGCGGATCTCCTTGTAATCCGGGTCGTCAATCCGGTTGCAGAGCTCATAAGGATCGGCCTCCAGGTCATAGAGCTCATCGGTGGAAAGCAGGTTCACCGAGAGCTTATAGCGCCCGTCAAAGACCGCGCGCACCGGCTGGAACCCGCCGAATCCGTCATGATCCACCTCATAGCGCCCAAACTCGATAAAGACGCAGTCATCCACCCGCTCGCACTCCCCGCGCAGTTGGGGAAGCAGGGAGTTTCCGGGAAGGATGGAAGGCTTTTCCGCGCCCATCCATTCCAGGATCGTCGGCGCAAGATCGATGTGGGAAACCGGCATGGCGTCGGTCCTGCCCGACGGGAGCCCCGGGCCCGAAATAAAGAGCGGGATGCGGGTAATATCGTCATAGGCGGCCGGCCCTTTGGCCCAAAGCTGGTGCCCGTGCAGGAAGTCGCCATGATCCGAGGTGTAGATAATGAGCGCGTCGGGCGCTTTCTCCTTCGCGGCATCCAGCACACGGCCGATCTGTTCATCGACAAACGAGTTGCAGCCAAAGAACCAGGGAGCACGGATTTCCAGCGTTTCCGGATCCTGATAGGGATGCCCCTCAGCCCAGACCTTCTGGTAGTCCGGCTTCCCTTCCAGCGTATCGTAGGCCGCCGGGCTTTTGGGGAAGGTGTAGTCCTGATACATCCGGGAATAGGGGGGCGGGCAGATGAACGGCCCATGCGGCTCGTCGTAGCTGACGACCAACAGGAAATCCTCATCCGCATGCTTGGTGAGAAAGTCCACCGCCCGGTCGGAGCAGCGGTAGGCATAGGTGAAATCGGGGGTGAAATCATGGGTCAGCATGCTTTCGGTGCGCCGGGAGAGATAGCGCTCCTCCTCGGTCAGCTCCTCCAGATAGTTGCGCATGTCATACCAATATTCTGGATCCCAGCCCTTCGGCGCATGCCCCAGGCCGAAGTAATCCCCGCCGTCCAGGTGCCATTTGCCGATATAGGCGGCATGCGCGCCTAAGCCGCTCACCCGCTCGCCGATGTGATGGACATTGTTGGCAATTCCGGCCGAGTTGGTCCAGCTCCCGCTGGAATGGGGATACATGCCGGTAAAGATCCCCGCGCGCGCAGGCTGGCAGACCGGCTGAGTGGTATATGCCCGCTCAAAGCGTACACCGCTACCCGCCAGCCTGTCCAGGCAGGGGGTAGAGAGGCCGGTATCGGCGTTACAGCCCACCATATCATACCGCTGCGAATCGGTCATAATGAAAATAACCTTGCTCATTGCTGCTTCCTCCCGTCTGCGGGCCGTTTGATAACGTCCCTTTTTCTTCTACTATAACCTTCCAGCCCGCCGTTGTCAACTCTGTTTAACGGCCGCCCCCAAAACCTCCGCCGGGTGTATCTGAAAACCGGGATTGCCCGCAAAATGCAACGCATTTTGCGGGCAATCCCCTCTCAAATATCTATTCAAACGGCTGTCCTTTACGCCTCCTTCGCTTCCGCCGTTTCAGGAATGACCTCTTGCAGCGTGACCGAAAGGGTCAGGCGTGTACCCTCGCGGCTGACCTCGATCGACAGCCGCTCCCCAGCGCCATGGGCCTTCACCGCCGCGCGCAGCGCATCCGAATCGGTGATCTCGGTCCCGTCTATCGAGACGATCCGATCGCCCACCTTCATTCCGGCGGCCGCAGCGGCGCTCCCATCCTGCACCTGCGCCACATAGGTCCCCGGCTCGTTCACCCGGTAGTAGAGCGCGGTGCGCGCATCCTGCACGTCGACGATGGAAATGCCCAGCTCGCCGCGACCGCCAACATACCCTTGACGGATCAGGTCGTCTACCACCGCTTTAGCCTCATTCACCGGAATCGCAAAGCCCAAGCCCTCAACACCGCTGCCGGAGGATTTAGCGACGACAATGCCGATGAGCTCCCCACGGCTGTTGAACAGGCCGCCGCCCGAATTGCCGGGGTTGATGGCCGCGTTGGTCTGCAACAGGTTCATCGTCTCGCCGTCAATCGTGACCTCGCGATCCAGCGCGCTGACAATGCCGTTGGTGACGGTCCCGCCCAACTCGCCGAGCGGGTTGCCGATGGCTACCGCTTCCTCGCCGACCTGAAGGGCGTCCGAATCCCCGATAGCGGCGGCGGACAGGCCCTGGGCCTCAATCTTGAGAACCGCCAGATCGGTCTGCGCGTCGGTTCCAACGAGCGAGGCGTCATAGCGCTCGCCGTTTGCCAGCCGGACGCTGATGGATTGGGCGTCCTCAACGACATGGTTATTGGTGGCAATGTAACCGTCTGTGGTGAGGATAACGCCGCTGCCTGCCGCCTCGCCTTTCATCTGCATCCCCCAGTCGTTGGTGGCCGTCACCTCGGTGCGGATCTCTACCACCGAATCCGACACGGCGTTCACAATCTGGGCGACCGACATCGTTTCCCCCTGCGCGCCGCCGGACAGAGCCGGACCGGAGGAGAGCGAGGCCGCGGAAGCGTCCGCATCCATCGCAGGCGCGGGGAGGGAAGCCCCCTCCTCTGAAACGCTTACCCGGTTCATGTTGGCGGCTAGATAACCGCCGCCGAAGCCGGTCAGCGAGGAGAACACGGCGCACACCGCAACGAGCGCGGCAGCCGAAGCGCGCGAACGCCCCTTCGGGGATCGCCCTCCTTTTTCCGGCGTGCAGTTCTCTAACGACTGGTCGAGGTTATAAGAATCCTGTTTAAAATCATCATAATAGGTCATAACCGATCCCTCCTGAATCTCTGTTTGCCTTTGGTTTACAGGACTTAGTATACCGGGCAATTGTAAGGAAGGTTTTAACGGTTATCGATAGAAGGTTGAATTTAATTTGAAGAAAATTCGATGATTTTTTGAGAAGAAAACGGCTAAGCTGTGGACTTTTTGTAACGTCGCCTCACTGCCCGGATTCATGCGTTGCAATACATGTCATACACGACGTATCCGCGAATCCCCTTTAAAGAGCCCGGATAGGTTTCCCGGCACATCATGCAGCGCGGCTCCTTGAGCGGAATGCCGCTGGTTGGGTAGATCCCATAGTCCGAGGAGGTCAAAAAACCAAGGCGGTTGTAAAACCGGTAGTCCCCTTCCACCAGAATCCCCCTATACCCCTTCTCCTTCACCTTCTCGATCCCCTGCGTCAGCATAGCCGTTCCAATCCCCTGCCTGAAAAAACCGGCATGCACGGCCACCGGGGCCATCAGGACCAGATCCTCCGCCGCAGAGCTCCGTTCCCCGCCCTCCCGGCCGGACGACAGCGGAAACCGCGAAAACAAGAAATGGCCGACTATCTGTCCTTCCCCTTCCGCAACGAAGGACAGCTCCGGAAGGTAGTAGCCCGATTCCCGGATCTCTTCCACCAGGGCGAGGACGTCCGTTCCATCGGAATAATCGGTTCCCTCACGGAAGGAGCGCAGAATGAGCGAGATGATCGCCGGATAATCCTTTGGCGTTTCCTGTCGAATGGTAATATTCATGTTACAATATCCTCCTTGTAAATAAAGAAAGCAATCTCCGTCCCTAAAGAGCGCGCTTTAGGGAGGGGATAAGGCGTGCTGGAAACTGTCTCTACCACATGCCTATCCTCCTACCAAACGGCCATTTTCGTAGTTATTCATCCAGCTTATACAAATTGTATTGTTTTTTGCAAAAACTCCGGCCCGGCAGAGAGGAGGCGGCTCTCCTCTGCCGGGCCGGGATAAATGCGGTCAGCTCAACCGCAGGGTGACGACCTGGAAGGGCTTGAAGTGCAGCCGCACCCGGTTGTTTCCGGCCGGAAGGGCTTCGAGGATCTCCTCGTTCATCCGGCAGAGGGCGGCCGCCTTCAAGGGATCGGGGAAGGTAAATTCCGCGGTGCAGTCGCCGCCCTTCGACTCATAGAGCCGGGCAATCAGTCCCTGCCCATCCTCGGCGCGCTTCACCGTGTCGAGGATGACGGCAGGATTGGAAACGGCAAAATAGCTCTCGCTCGCCTTCCCGCCGCAGGCGGCCGTAACGGGCACATTCAGCTCATACCCCTGGCGGACAACATCCGCCCCGCCGAACGGGCCTTCCCAGGCGGTAAACGCATAGAGGAAATGATGAACGCGGTTGTCCGCCCGCATCTCCGGGGCGGCCGGGGCGCGCAGCAGCGTCAAATTAATGGCGTTTTCCAGCATGCTGACGCCATATTTGCAATCGTTGAGGACGGCGGCCCCATGGGTCGGATCGCACAGGGCGGTGTATTTGTGGTTGCAGACCTCGAAGCGATCCTTGTCATAGGCGCGGGAGCGGTGGGTGGGGCGCTTCATGTAGCCAAACTGGATCTCGTTGTAGCCCTCGGCGGCATAGACGTCGACCGGGAAGGATACCTTGAGCAGGCGGTGCAGCTCCTTCCAATCCACCGTCGTATCAAATTCCAGGCGGGCGCTGCCCGCCTCCAGCGAAATTACCTGGCTCAAGGTGCTGCCGCCCACCGTCTTTTCCACCCGGAGGGCGCAGCGCAACGGGGAATCGGAAACCAGCGTCAGCTTCGCGGCGGGATCCAGCTCCACCGGCTGCTGCTCATAGGGGCTATCGATATCCCACGCGTCGAAAATGCGCGGCACGTCCTTATAGAGCAAGAAGCGGTTCATCGGCCCGGCGGCAAATTCACGCCCCGTCTCCTTGAGGACAAAGGAGGTCAGCTCCCCGTTCCCGTCAAGCACGGCGCGGATCCTGCCGTTCTCCAGGACTGCGCCGTCCGCGTCCAGCGAAACCGAGACGCCGTCCTTCACCGGCGCCGCCTTCTCCGCAGGCAGCAGCACGGTGCAGCCGCAGGAGGGCAGCGGGACCTGCGCAACCGTCTTGCCGTCCAACGTTCCGCAGGGCAGCGCCTCCCCCTCGGCGGTCTTGGCCGCGCCGCCGAACGAAGCGGGCAGCTCCACCAAGGCGGAGCGCTCCCAGGAGAGCGAGTTATAGACCGAGAGGCTCTCCCCTTCCCCGCTCAGCGCCGCCCGGCCTTCCTGCGCCAACGCGCCGGCCGCGGCGATGATCTCCTCATGCTGAACGGCGGTCTCGTCATAGACCCGGCCAATCGAGGAACCGGGCAGGATATCGTGAAACTGGTTGAGCAGCAGCTTTTTCCAGGCCGCCTCCAGCTCCCCGGCCGGATAAGTGCCCCGGCCGCGCAGCCCGGCAAGCGCCTGCCAGAGCTCGGCCTCCCGCAGCATAAATTCGCTCTTGCGGTTGCCCCATTTCACGCGGGCCTGCGAGGTATAAACGCCGCGGTGAGCGGTGAAATAGAGCTCGCCCGTGTAACGGTGGACCGGGCCGCCCTCCGCCTCCAGGTCGCGGAACAGCTGAATGGGATGGGCCATCTTAAATTTCGGCGCGCCCTCCAGGTTTTCCTGGCGCATGGCGAACTCGATGTAATCGCGGGTCGGGCCGCCGCCGCCGTCCCCATAGCCATAGGGAAGCAGGAACTTATCCATCTCGTCCTTCTGTACGCGGTTCTCCCACAGCGGCATCAGCTCGGCCGGGTTGGTCTTATAGGTGTAGCTGGTGGGCAGGAAGGAGACGATCTCCGACCCGTCGTTCCCTCTCCAGGTAAAGTAGTGATAGGGGAACTGCTCGCCCTCATTGTAGGACCAGAAAATCTTCTGGGTAACAAGGTATTTCACACCGAAGCCGCCCAAAATCTGCGGCAGCGCGGCGGAATAGCCGAAGGTGTCGGGCAGCCAGAGGATCTCGCAGTCCACGCCGAACTCCTCTTTGAAGAAGCGCATGCCGTAAAGCAGCTGGCGGATGAGGGACTCGCCGCTGGTCATGTTGGTGTCCGGCTCGACCCACATGGCCCCTTCCACAATCCAGCGTCCCTTCCGGGCCGCCTCTTTGATCCGCTCATAGAGCTCCGGATAGTGATCCTTACACATCTGGTAGGTCTGCGGCTGGCTCTGGAGGTATTGATAGCCGGGGTAGCGCTCCAGCAGCCGCAGCTGCTGGGCGAAGGTGCGCTCGGTTTTGCGGATGGTCTCCTGGAACGGCCAAAGCCAGACGACGTCGAGATGGGAGTTGCCGATCCCATAGAAGGTGGGGGCGCTGTCGCCGTTCTTCGCCTGCATCAAGGGGCGCAGCAGGGCGCGGGCCTTCTGGTAATCCTCCTTCCGGCGCGCCGCCGGCTGCTCAAAATCAACCGCCAAGGTAAAGTCCTTGAGGCCCTTGGCTATCTTGGCCGCGCGCAGGCTGCCCTCCGAGAGGTTTTCCATGATCTCGGTCAGCACAGTGACATCCAGCCAGAGCTGATAGGCTTCCTCATTCCAGACGCCGAAGGTGGAGCGCCCCACCGTGCGGCGCTTTTTCCCCTTCAGCGGGTCCTCATAAGCGCCGGGCAGGACGGGGCCGACCCCAACCCCGCCGAATTTCCCCTCCGGGAAGTAGTGGCCCGCGTAGCTCTCCAGAAGCAGGGCATATTCCTCCCCCGCCTTGGCGCTTTCAGCGAGGATGTTGTCCTGCATGTAGTGGTGCGGGACGGTGACCCATTCCGCGCGGCGGGTGCCGAAGGCTTTGCCGTTCACGAAAACAGAGGATTCCCCGCCGGGATTGAGATCGAGCACAATGCGCTGCCCCTCGGCCTCCGGCGGAAGGGTAAGGCTGGCCTTCATCCAAGCATATTCCCATTCTAAGCCCCACTCGGTTCCCACCGGCATGGGGGAAAAGGGACGGCCGAGCGCCTCCTCCGGGCGCAGCTGATCGCAGGTGATAAACCCTTCGAAGGCTATCTCCCCCAAGGGATAGTAGAAATCTTCGGTCAAGGCGTGCGTCCAATAACGCAAGCGGTCTTTCCATTCTGCCTGTAGCTTCATAGCGGCGACTCCTCCTACTATAGTAATCATAGGCGATCCGGGTACGCCGGATCCCTTCCAGGTTTCTACACCGCTATCATGCCACAACGGCGGTTGGTTGTCAATGAAGGATTCTCCGGTTATAGCTCCGATCAGACGGTTTTTGAAAATGAGGCCCCCGCGTTTTCCCCGCTTTCCTCATACGCACCGCTTTTTTCCCGAAAGAGAACCGGCCAAAAAAACACAAAATGAAAATTTTTTCATTCTGTGTTCATAAAATATTTAAAAACGCTTGCAATCCGGAGGATTTTTCAATATACTGGTTGTTGTCAGGATAAAATAAGGAATTTTGTCTTTTTCTGCCTGCGGCCCCAGGCTCGATTGCGGTGGCCGCAGGCAAAGAATTTTTTTGCGCGGGTCTCCCCCTTTTGTGGAACGGCCGAATGCGCGAAAAGCATCCGCCTGCGGCGGCTATTTCTTATTTTGTCATTCTACACAATCTGAGGAGGGATTTTTACAACATGCTGGAACAGTTCTTTCATCTCAAGGAGAACGGCGCCACCGTGCGCACCGAGATCATCGCCGGCATCACCACCTTTGTCACGATGGCCTACATCATCTTCGTCAACCCGAATATGCTGGCGACCGGCGCGGCGGCCACCGGCAGCGACCAGCAGGCCGTTTTCAACGGCGTGTTCTTCGCCACCTGCATCTCCGCCTTTATCGGCACAGCCCTGATGGGGCTCCTGGCGCGCATGCCCTTTGCGCAGGCTCCGGGCATGGGGCTCAATGCGTTCTTCACCTTCACCGTTATGATCGGCATGCAGATCACCTATCCGCAGGCGCTGGCCATCGTCTTTATCTCCGGCTGCCTGTTCATCATCATTACCGTCTTTGGGCTGCGTGAAGCGATTATCCGTGCGATTCCCAAAAACATCCGCATCGCTATCAGCGCCGGCATCGGCCTGTTCCTCGCCTTCGTCGGCCTGCAAAACGCCGGCCTGGTGGTGAACAGCGATTCCACCCTGGTCAACCTGGTCGATTTCTCGAAGATGACCAACGCCGAGATGAGCGCTACCGTCATCGGCGCGGTTATCTCCTTCATCGGCGTTGTCATCATCGCCGCGCTCGCCAAGCGCGGCATCAAGGGCTCGATTCTTATCGGCATCCTTGCCTGCACGCTGCTGGGCATCCCCTTCGGCATTACCCAGGTTTCCGGCGCGCTCACCCAGAACCTCGGCCAGCAGTTCTCTGATTTCGTCCATGTTTCGCTCTTCAAGCTGGATTTTGCCGGCCTCTTTGGCAACTCGACCGGCGTTGTGGAGACCGTTTTCACCATTACGATGATCGTCATCTCCTTCTCGCTCGTCGATATGTTTGATACGCTGGGAACCCTGCTGGGGACCGCGCGCAAGGCAGGCATGCTGGATGACAACGGCGAAATGCCCCGCATGAAGCAGGCGCTGCTCTGCGACGCTATCGCCACCACCTCCGGCGCGCTGTTAGGCACCTCGACGGTGACGACCTATGTTGAATCGGCGGCGGGCGTTGCGGAAGGCGGCCGCACCGGCCTCACCTCCTGCACCACCGCTATCCTGATGCTGGCCTGCTGCGTGTTCGCGCCGGTCGTCGGCATCATTCCCGGCGCGGCGACCGCTCCGGCGCTGATCTATGTCGGCGGGCTGATGATCTCCTCCATCAAGGATCTGGATACCGACGATATGTCGGAAGCTATCCCGGCTTTCCTGTGCATCGCGCTCATGCCGCTGACCTACTCGATCGCCAACGGCATCGCCTTCGCGCTGATCTCCTATGTGCTGATTAAGCTCATCTCCGGCCAGCTCAAGGATATCCGCATCTTCACCGTGGTTCTCAGCGTGCTCTTTGTGCTGCGCTATCTGCTTATGTCGCTGTAAAGGCGCCGTTTTCAAAAATTTCTTTTTCTATTCATGCGTTTCTCACCGTTTTATCACAAAGAGCGGGTATACTCTAAACCGTACCCCGGACGGATGGGGTTCGCGCCAAGCGTTCTTCTTCTCTTCATACTTCATTATACGGCAAAACGGGCGGCTTTTAGCCGTCCGTTTTGCTGTTCCCTATTTCTTCCCTACAAAGCAAATCCCCTTAACGCCGGAAAATGGAGGGCGCAGCCGGCTGCCGGTAGGTCACGGTCAGTCCCCCGCCCGGCGTTTGCGAAAGCTCCAGCGTACCGGCGTGCATGCGCGCGATATCGGCGGCAATCGGAAGCCCCAGGCCATAGTGCTCCTTGCCGGAGCGCGCCTTATCGGATCGGTAAAACCGCCGCCAGACCTTCTCCCTCTCCTCTGGAGGAATGCCCGGCCCGTTATCGGCAACGCACAGCGCCGCCCGCTTCCCTTCGGCCGCCGCAGATAGGCGGATAACGCCGCCCGGCGGCGTATATTGAAGCGCGTTGTCCAGCAAGACGGACAGGAGCTGCCGCAGCCGCTGCTCGTCTGCATCCATCACCGGGAGAGGGCCGGAGAGCGCCGTTTCCAGCCGTATCCCCTTGCTTTCGGCAACCGGCCGGTAGGCCCTCGCCGTCTCCTCCAGCAGCAGCGCAGGCTCCACCGGGCCGGGATGCAGCGAAAGCCGCCCGGCGTCTGCGTTCGCCAGCGTCAAAAGATCGTCCACCAGCCGTCCCAGGCGGGCGCACTCCTGATCGATCGCCCCGGCAAAGACGCTGTCCCGTCCCTCTGCACCGGTCAGCAGGGCGGCGGCGTTCGCCCGCATAACGCCAAGCGGAGAGCGCAGCTCATGGCTGGCGGCGGCCACAAATTCGCTCTGCCGCCGCCAGCTTTCGGCAACCGGAAGGAGAGCCCGGCCGGAAAGCCACCAGCAAAGCGCAGTCAGCGCCAGCGTCCCCGCAAGGGCAAGGCCCAGACAGAACCAGCGCAGCCCCTCTAAGCCGAGCCCCCGCAGATCCTTAACCATGTAGAGCATGCGGACATCCGTCTGAGACGGGACGGCCGACGCTACCGCCAGATACCGGTCTCCCGCCTCTCCGTCAAGGGTAAACCAACGGCTGGTATAGCGTAATCCCTTGGACGTGAGCGTCCCGAAGGGGACGCGTTCTATCAGCGGCCCCAACAAGCGTTCCCGCCGGGTGGCCGTTTGATAGCTGCCGGGGTAATGCAGAAGGGAGCCGTTGTCCGCAATGGCAATCAGCAGATGGTGATCGTTCTCCATCTGGGAGAGCCAGTCCCAGCTCACCAGCCCCTCGTTTTGCAGCTGGTAGGCAACTGCCGAAAGGTTTCCCTCTAAGGCGGCGTGGGCGTCCTCCATCAGCCGCCGCTCGAAAGCGCCGGTCAACACCCAGATCCCCGTGCAGAGAATGGCGGCGGCCGTCAGCGCGCTGACCAGCGTCAGCCGCAGGCGCAGCCCCTTCAGCAAGGCCCCTCCCCCCTTATTTCAAGCCGGTAGCCGATCCCATGCACCGTTTTTAACCGGCAGACGCCGCCCACCTGCCGGATACGCCGGCGCAAAAAATGGATATAGCTGTCCAGGTTCCCTTCCTCAACCGGTGCATGCGGGCCCCAAACCCGCGTAAAAAGCAGCGAACGCGGCAACGTTTGACCGGGATTGCAGAGGAAAATCTCCAAAAGCTGGGCCTCCCGCTTGGAAACGGCGGAGGAACCGGAAGGACCTTCCAGCAGCCTCAGCGGCAGATTCAGCCGCAATCCGCCCGCTTCCGGATAATCCTGCCCGAGCAGAGGGGAACGCCGGCAGAGAGAACGCACCCGCGCCAACAGCTCGCTTACCTCAAAGGGCTTGGCCAAGTAGTCGTCCGCCCCTGCGTCCAGGCCCTCCACCCGCGCCTCCACCGATCCCAGAGCCGTCAGCATCAGCACCCTCGTATCCAGCCGTTCCCGGCGGATGCGGCGCAGCAGATCCATTCCGGACAGGCCGGGAAGCATGCGATCGAGGATTACCAGCGCAAAGGGCGAACCGGCCAGACTGTCATAAGCCTGTTCGCCATCCGTCCGCCATTCGGTTTCATAGCCCTCCTGTTCCAAGTGGTAGCATAGCGCCCGGCCCATGGCGGCGTCATCCTCCACAATTAGAATCTTCATCTCCCGTTCCCTTCCTTTCCGGCGCTGTTTAGGCTCCTCCGTTTAGGATACCCTATCTTTCTGAAAGGATTTCTGGAATCGCAGGCGTTGGCTTTTATAACTGAGCTATAAAAGCCAACGTTTTGTCCGGCCCACCTCTCGCCGCTCCCACGGCAACCGGGGCAGACAGCCGGAAAGCCTCCCACAAGCCTTGGGGAGCGCTTATAGAAAATGCCTTAAACAGACCGGAGCTTATAAATCGCCTTTTGCAAATAAATTGTCCTTGCCCATCCCACAGACATACGGATTGGAATCATAACGGTAGCAGACATCCAAAAAATCCGAACGCTGTTTGGGATCGTTCATGATTTTTACAAGCAGCTCGTTTGGAATCGTTCTTGCATAGGCTCCGGGCCCCGCCAGCTCAATATTTTTCACCCCAAGGCTGCGCAGTATCCTTTCTAATTCATCCGGCAAAAAAGCATAGGTGATGCACCATGGCCTTCCGCCCTTTTCGTACTCCGCTATTTCCTTTTTTCCACCCATCAGCCCCTCTCTCATCAGCTGTTCTACAGGGCCCTTTTCAAAATGAAAGGTATCTATCGCATGTTGTTTATTGGAGAGAAGCCATTGTACAAAAGAATCTTCGGAATTTTCATTCAGTATAAACTGATTTTTCTGTACCGGATTCGCAAGATACGGCAGGCTACCCAACCGGCTCGTTACGCTGATCATGATTCGCTTTTTGGCAATCCGGACAAGCTTGCCGATAACCGCCTCTTGAAGCGGATAGGTATAGGAAATGGGCGAATCAAAAGAAATCACCAAATCGAAAGAACGATCCGCATAACCGCTCAGCTCCTCCAGCGCGCCCTTTACAAAGGTTATTCTATCGGTAACGCCGGCCTGTTCTGCCAATTCCTTTGCTTTATCCAGCATGGGTTGAGAAATATCAAAATGCGTCACCCTGCAACCGTGCTTTGCAAGGAGAATCGAAAAGCGGCCGCAGCCTGCGCCGCCGTCAAATACAGTTTCTATCCCTTCTAAGTTTTCAAGAAGTTTTTTCTCTATATGACTTTTCTGAACAATATCATCGATATACGTTTCTTCGCGGCGGCTTTCCGCCTCGCCTTTGTCGTGATAATTCCACATTCGCTCCGATATTTTTCTGCTATAATCCCTAATGATATTTTCATCCACTTCATATTCCCCCTATTTCAAAATTTCGATTGCCGTTCCCCCTGTAACCGAGAAAGATGGACAAAAAATATCCGCCTTTTTACTTATTAATGGTTCCGTTATTTACCGCCAATCGTTAGTTTCATTTCAAACGCAGTGTCAGTTGTTTCACCGGTTTCGACAAAACCAAAAGAAGAATATAATTTTTTTGCTAATGTATTCTGAAATGCTATTCCCAAATAAACTTCGCTAGCGTCAAAGCCGTCTTTTAAAAATTGTATTCCTAATTTCAAAGCGGCCTTGCCATATCCTTGATGTTGGTAACGCTCGTCTATCAAAAATTGCCACACCGTATATTGGTTTTTGGGCTCATAATAGCCCAACATAATAAAGCCGACCATCGTATTGTCCGCATATACAGCAAAAGGGAAAGCCGTGTTTTTGAATGCCCATGCTTTTGCCAGTGAATGTGCTGTCGTCTGTACGAAATTACTCTGTTCTGTAGAAACTTTAAGTCCCAGAACTTCATCGATATTATCCTTATTAATTTCTTTAAGCTCAACGAAAGGATTCATTCCTGCACCTGCTCCCTGCCGCTTTCTGCGATATACACATTATATCACGCAAGCATACCGTTTTCCATCCTCCGGCTTGCAGAAACCGGAAAAACGGCGGTTTCGCGCCGGTGGCGCGAAATTCAGGGCATAATCTTCGCCCTGAAAGCCGTTTTTCAGAAGAGTCGTTCGCATTCTGCGAACGACTCTTCTTACAGGACTGCTTTCAGAATTGCCGCCTATGATAAGGTCATGCTGGTCATAAGAAAGGGGAAAAATACATTGAGAAAATGGGTAGCTATCCTTCTGTCAGCCGTCCTGCTGGGCGGTTGCAGCGCAAGGCAGCCGGGGGCCGTCCTCTCCGAAACCGGGGAGGATCCGCCGGCTGCCGTCCCGCTCGGCCGCTATGTGGAGACCGAGTGGACGCTTCCGCCTTTGGCGGAAGAAACCTATATCCTGCGGATAAAGCCGGCGGAAAGCGGCTATGACCTGGCCGTTGCCGAGAACGACGTCCCCCGCCGCTTCCACTCTGAAAACGGGAAGGACTGGGAGGAGGTAGACGCCGCGCTGCTCCAGCAGGCTATCGGAGAAAAAAGCTGGCTCAGCGGCATGGATTGGACACAGGACGGACAGTACTATCTCTTGGCCTACGATACCGAATCGGAAGAGAGTCAGGTAAAGCGCAGCACCGGAAACGGCTGGGAGACGCTGCCGGTCGATTGGTCGGCCTCCGGCGATTCCCTCTATCCGCAAGGCCTCCAGCTGGGGGCGGATGGCTCGCTCTTCTTCCCCAATGGAATGGACAGCACCTACCGCTACTCTGTCTCCGGTGAATACCTTGGCTCCTATCCCGGCTTCTCCTTCGGCACGCCGCTGAAAGAACAGCTCGCCTTTTATCTGGATGAAAGCCGGGAAATCCGCCTCTGTTCCCTGGAGACCGGGGAAGAAACCGGCCGGACGCCGGTTGATCCCGCCGTGCTTTCCGGCGGCGGCTATCCGCTCCTAACGGCGGACGGAGACGCGCTCTGCCTGGTTTCGACCGGCGGCATCTTCCGTTTGGCGCCGGGAGGCTCCCTCTTTGAACAGGCGGTTGCCGGGAACTCCTGTTCCCTGGGAAAGCCCTCCCTGTCGCCCAGCCGCTGCGCCTGCGGGCCGGACGGCAGCTTCCTGGTACAGATGAGCGACGTTCAAAACGATGTCTATCTCTATCACTATGCCTACGATCCCACCCTCCCCTCCCGTCCGGATAAGGAGCTGACCGTTGCCGCGCTCACCGAACAGCCGACGGTGCGGCAGGCGGCGGCCGAGTTTCAAATGGCGCACCCCGATGTGCTCGTCACCATCCGGCTGCTCTTAGAGGAAGGCGGAGCCATGACCCGAAGCGACGCGCTGCGCGCCCTGAACACCGAGCTTCTCGCCAGCAGCGGGCCGGATGTTCTGGCGCTCGACGGGCTGCCGCTTGCCTCCTATGAGGAGAAGGGCGTGCTGCTCGATCTCTCCGAAACCGTCGGCCCTCTCCTCGAAGGGGGGGAGCTGTTCCCGAACATCGCCGGAGCGTTCCGGCGGGAAAACGGGCTCTATGCCGTCCCCACCCGCTTCACCGTCCCGCTGCTCTGCGTACCGCCTGAGCATGCGGATTGGGACAGCCTCCCGGCTATGGCCCGCTGGGCAGAGGAAAACCCCGATAAGCAGGTGCTCTATAACCTCGAACCGGACGATCTGCTGCGCCTGTTCTATCCGTCCTGCACCGCCGCCTGGACCCATGCGGATGGAAGTGTCGACCCTCAGCCGCTGGCCGAGTTTCTGACCTGCCTGGAAACGCTCGCCCAAAGCGGCAAGGAGGATTTCTCCGGCGACCTCTCCGCCCTCTTCGGCGGGGAACCGCCCTCCGATCTGCCGGAAGGGATGTCGGACATTTTAGCGCCGCTGCGCATGGCCTACGGCCGGACCGAGAGCTTCCCGCTCAACCTCGTCCGCTTCGCTGATTTCCGCGCGCCCTATGCCGCTATCAGCGCCCGCCTAGGCTCTGCGCCCGCTCCTGAGCAGACGGCCGAATACCTCCTCCCCCTGCCGGGGATGGGAGGAAAGGCCTTTGCGGCGCGGGAGATCCTGGGCGTAAATGCGGCGGGCGGGCAAAAAGAGCTTGCCCTCGCCTTCCTGGAAACCGCTTTGGGGGAGGCGGTCCAGAGCACCGATCTGAGGAATGGGCTGGCCGTTCATCCGGCAGCCCTGCAAGCCTCGCTCGATACCGACGGCAACTGGATTAGCTCGATGCGCGACCCTGAAGGGAACACCTTGATGGAGGAGATAACGCCGCTGGAAGCGCAGCTCCCGCTGTTAGACCTCTTCCGCTCACTGGATACCCCCGCGCCCACCGATGAAATGCTTCTCACTTTTTTGCAGGAGGAGGCGGATTCCTTCTTCCAAGGCGCGCGCAGCGCCGCAGACACCGCGGCCGCTTATTCCGAACGCGCCAGGGCTTACCTAAACGAATAGCGCTCTTTCTTCTGAAACAATGAACCGGGTCCCAGTCCGCCGATTGCACAGCAGCCGGCGGAATGGGACCCGGTTTTCCGGCCTTGCGGCCCGGCTGCTGTGCAAGGGGCGAGGCGCACGGCCGCTGGGATCTTAACTTTTTTAGCATCGCTATAAAAAATGGACCCTTGCTCTCCCGGCAGGAGTTGCGATAAAATAAAGGAGGGGGCCGGGAAGCAAACGTCTGGTTCGATAATCAAAAGGGGGGTCGATATGGCAAAAGCAGCGATTCTAGTACCACGGGAGGCCATGGCCGAGCAGGCGCGGAAGGTTCTTGCGGAAAAACCGGCGGAAAATCTCATCATTAATGAGATTCTGACGATAGGAACCTCCTCCGCCGTGAACGAGGCGCGCGCAGCGGTGGAACGCGGGGCGGAGATCATCATCGCCCGCGGCCTTCAAGCCATGTACATCAAGGAGCACACCCATATCCCGGTAGTCGAGATCATCCTAACCGGGCAGGAACAGGCCATGCTGGTGGCGCAGTCCAAGCACCTGCTTCAGATGGAGCATCCGCACATTGCTTTCGTAGGAAATGTTTTCAGCGATATGACCCACTTCGAAAAGCTCTATGGCATCACCCTGAGCCTCTACCGCTACCGTTCGATGGAGGAGCACATCCAAATGGTGACGGAGGCTGTCCGCGCCGGGGCCGATATCGTCATTGGCGGCGACGTCACCAGCCAGCAGGCCCGGAAATACGGAATCCCCTTCCTTTTCTATCATTCCACCGAGGATTCGATCCGCGAGGCGCTGCGCGTGGCGTCGCTGACCGGCTATGCCATCGATCTGGAAAAGCGCCATGCGGCGCAGATCGAAACCCTCTTGGACAGCTATTCGGACGGTATTTTGATGATCGATACCGCTCAGAAGATTACCAAGGCGAACCATGTCGCGTTAGAGCTCATCGCCAAAAGCGGGCAGGAGCTGGTGGGCCGCCCTCTGCAAACCGTCCTGCCCTCGTTGGATCTGGAGAGCATCAGCCGCCTGCTGGATGGAACGCTGCAAGTCTACCAAACCGCCGTTCCCATCGGCGAACAGTCTATCGCTATCTGGGCCACCCCTTTTAAAGAGGAGGAGCAGGTGATCGGCGTTTCGCTGCTGTGCTATCTCGCCCGCAGCGCTCACAAAAATACCCAGCGGGCGATTAAAACGATGTACCTGCGCGGCTATACCGCGAAGGCGGATTTCCGCAGCTTTCCCACCTCCTCCAAAGCGATGAAGCAGATGCTGGACCGTGCGCGGATGTTTTCCCTCTCCCAACTCCCCGTCCTGCTGGTCGGGGAAACCGGGACCGAAAAGGATGCGGTCGCACAGAGCATTCATGGGGAAAGCCTGCGGCGGGACGGCCCTTACATCGCCGTTGACTGCGCGGGCATTGATGAGCACGAGCAGGAGCGCCAGCTGTTCGGAACGGAAAACGAGCATGGAAGGGAGCGGGAAAAAGGGGCGCTGGAAGCCTCCAGCTATGGCACGCTCTACCTGAACGACATCGACGAGCTTTCCCCCGGCAGCCAGTACCGCCTCTTCCGGGCCTTGACCGCCCGCACCCTTTCCTATAACAATGTGCATCCTGAGCTGGTGCTGGATATCCGCCTCATTGCCAGCACCCGCCGGAATCTGGCGCAGCGCGTGCAGGAGGGCCGCTTCCGGGAGGATCTGTTTTATACCCTGCAAGCCCTGTCCCTGGAAATTCCTCCGGTACGCAGGCGGCCGGAGGATCTGAAGATCATCCTCAGCGCTTCCTTAAAATCCATTGCGGAGAGCTACCACCGCCCCATCACCCTGAGCGCCGACGCCTGGGAAGCGTTGGAGGGCTACCCCTGGCCGGGCAACCTCATCCAAATACAGTCCTTCTGCGAACGGCTGATCCTGGCGGCCTCCCGCCCGAAGGTGGACGGCTCGGTTATCCGGCGCCTGCTGCAAGAGCTTTACCCCTCTCCGGCCGGGGAGCTCCCCCCGGCATCCGGCGCCTCCGATTCTCTACAGGGGGAGGCCGCGCACATCGCCAGCCTGTTGGAAAAGCACCTGGGAAACCGGAACGCAGTCGCAAAAGAGCTGGGCATCAGCGTTACCACCCTCTGGCGGCGGATGAAAAAATTTGGGATCTCGACAAATTGTTAACGTTTTGTCATTTTTACCTGTAAAACAGTGCATCGGTTTTGAAATGAACTTGAAACGATCTGTTTCAAAATTTGAAAGAGATGAACCGATAGACAAATTGTCCCCCGGATAATTGGGTTGTTTTTCGATTGAAAATTGGAAAGGGGGCCGTTATACTATGTTTCACAGACGTTTCATGCAGGATATCCGTCAAAAAAGGCTCCCCTGAGAAAGAAAAGACCAGCCAGCCAGCTTTTCCTCCCCCTTCTTCCCCCTGCGGATGAAGCGCATGAAACACCGCAACGGATAAACCGCCCTTTACGGTTTGATACCGTTCCGCTCTTTTGCGGAAACCGGCTGGGCAATCAAGAAAGGAGTCGTCATTCTTATGGAAAAATTAGGATTTATCGGTCTGGGTATTATGGGCCGTCCCATGTGCAAGAACCTGTTGAAAGCGGGCTATTCCCCGATTGTCTATGATGTAAACGCCGCCGCTGTGGAGGATCTCGTCGCGGCGGGCGCCACGGCTGGGAAAAACCCTGCGGATATTGCCGCCCAGTGCGAGGTTATCATCACCATGCTCCCCAACTCCCCGCATGTGCGCGCAGTGGCTCTGGGAGAAAACGGCCTCATCGAAACGGCCAAGCCGGGCGCCGTCGTTATTGATATGAGCTCGATCGACCCGATGGAGTCGAAGGCGATCGGCGCTGCGCTCGCCGAAAAAGGAATCGAATTTATGGATGCGCCCGTCTCCGGCGGCGAGCCCAAGGCGATCGACGGAACGCTCTCGGTGATGGTCGGCGGCAAAAAGGAGATCTTTGACCGCTATCAGGGATTGCTGGAAAAGATGGCCGCGTCGGTCGTCCTGGTGGGCGAGCTCGGTTCCGGCAACATTGCAAAGCTCGCCAATCAGATGGTGGTAGCCATCAACATCGCCGCCGTATCTGAGGCGCTCTGCTTCGCCGAGAAGGCAGGCGCCGACCCCCAGCGGGTATATGAAGCCATTCGCGGCGGCCTGGCCGGCTCCACCGTCATGGATGCGAAGGCTCCCATGATGCTGGCGCGCAACTATAAGCCCGGTTTCCGCATCGAGCTGCACATTAAGGATCTCGCTAACGTTCTCAACGCCTCCCGCAGCGTTCACACCCCCGTGCCGTTGAGCGCGCAGCTGATGGAGATGATGCAGTTCCTGGCCTCCAAGGGGTATGAGAAGGAGGATCACGCCAGCATCGTCAAATACTATGAAGCGATTTCCGGCGTAGAGCTGGGCAAATAGAAAGGGAGGTCGTTTTGAGTGAGGTTTGAGCCAAAGGGGATCATCCCCCCCATTGTCACCCCGTTGAACCCGGACGAAACGCTCAATGAACCCGTCCTGCGCCAGCTGGTCAACCATTTCATTGCCCAGGGCGTGCATGGGCTGTTCCCCGTGGGCACCACCGGAGAATTTTACGGCCTCTCGGAGGAGGAGTTCGACCGGATCATCCGCATCGTCGTGGAGGAAACCGCCGGCCGCGTCCCGGTCTATGCGGGCTGCAACAGCATCGCCACCAAAAATGTCGTCCGCCTGGTCAAAATGGCCAAGGCGGCCGGGGCGGACGCCGTTTCGGTTCTGACCCCGATGTTCGTCTCCCAAACACAGGCGGAGATTTATGAATACTACCGCGCCATTGCCGAAGAGAGCGAGCTGCCGGTAGTCATCTACAACAACCGGCCCAAGACCAACGTCATGGTCAACCCGGAAACGGTCGCGCGCCTGGCCGAGCTTCCCCAGATCGTCGGCGTGAAGGACAGCACCGGCGACATGACCAACACCGGCGAATATATCCGGCTGACCCGTCACATCGAAGGCTTTTCCGTCCTGGTCGGGCGGGATACGCTCATCCTGTCCGGGCTGCACTACGGCGCGAAGGGCGCCATTGCCTCCTGCGCCAACATCGCCCCCCGCCTGGTGGCCGATATCTATGAGAAGTTCATGGCCGGCGATTATGAGGGCGCGCTGGAGGATCAGTTCCGGCTGGCCCCCCTGCGTCTCGCCTGCAACATGGGATCCTTCCCGGCCGTTATCAAGGAAGGTCTCTGCTACGAGGGCTTCAACGTAGGGAAATGTATGAATCCCATTCAGGAGCTGACCGCCCCGGAGAAAGAAAAGCTGTATGCCATTATCCGCGATATCCAACCGGCCGGCGTAAATTAGGAGGTAGGAAATGGGCTCTTATGTATTGAAGCGCTTAGGACAGATGCTGCTCATTCTGCTGATTGTTTCCGTGTTCTCCTTCCTGCTGATCTCCTTTATCCCCGGCGACCCGGTTTACGCTATCTTAGGCGCGGAGGTCGCGCCGGAGGAATATGCGCGCGTCCATGCGGAGCTGGGGCTGGATAAGCCGGTCATCGTCCGCTACTTTGACTGGCTGTTCAATGCGTTGCGCGGGAATTTCGGGCAGTCTATTCAGTTCCACATGAGCACCGTTGAGCTGCTTGCCGACCGCATGTCGGTGACGATGTACCTGGCGTTCATCTCCTTCTTTGTCAGCATCCCCTTCGGCATTCTGTTCGGGGTCGTCGCCGCCGTCAAGCGCGGCAAGGCGATTGATACGGTGGTCACGCTCTTAGCGAATGTCTGCGCCTGTCTTCCGCAGTTCTGGCTGGGCATCCTCGTGCTCTATGTGTTTTCTCTTACGCTGGGACTGCTGCCCTCCTTCGGGTTCGTCTGGCCCTGGGAGGACTTCTGGATGAGCTTCAAGCAGTCGCTGATGCCCATTTTCTGCCTCTCGCTCAACGGCGTTTCTTCCATTGCCCGTCAAACCCGTTCAAGCATGCTGGAGGTCATCCGTCAGGATTATATCCGTACCGGACGATCGAAGGGCTTGAAGGAAACCTCGCTGATTGTGATTCACGCGCTGAAAAACGCGCTGATTCCGGTTCTGACCCTGCTGGGCATGCGGCTGGGCGTCCTGATGGGCGGCTCGATGTTCGTGGAATCCGTCTTTTCCATTCCAGGAATGGGCTCGCTGCTGGTCCGGTCCATTTCCTCGCGCGATATCCCGGTTGTGCAGGCCTGCGTGCTGGTGACGGCCGCGATTACCTGTTTAGCCAACCTGCTGACCGATATCCTTTATGCAGTGATCGATCCGAGAATCCGTTACGATAAGTGAGGTGAATGCCATGCTGGAAGCAACGCAAACCGCAACCATCGACCACAAGGCGCTCAAGGCGGATAGCCGGAAGAAGCGCGTCAAGCAGTTTATCCGCGCCCTTTTCAGCCGCAAAATCGTGCTGGTCAGCGCCGTGGGCATCCTGTTTTTTATCCTCGTGGCGCTCCTCGCGCCGGTCATCGCCCCCTATGATCCGAACGAGGCGTTCTTTGCCGACAGCCTTGCGCAGCCGAGCGCAAAATACCTCTTAGGCACTGATATGCACGGCCGCGACGTCCTCAGCCGGATTATCTACGGCTCGCGCGTTTCGCTGGTGGTCGGCCTCTTCGCCGTGCTCATCGCCTGCGTCATCGGCACCTTTTTAGGTCTCGTCTCCGGCTATGCCGGCGGCCTTGTGGACGATGTGATCACCCGTATTTCCGAAGCTATCCGCGCCATTCCGCAGGTCGTTCTGGCCATGGCGCTGACCGCCGTGTTTGGCGGAGGAATTGTCAATCTCTCGATTATCTTAGGCATCTCCAACGTGGTGGCCTATGTCCGAATGATGCGCGGCCAGGTGCTGACCATTAAAGAAAGCGACTATGTTATGGCGGCCAAGCTCCAGGGCAACAGCAGCCTGCGGCTGATGCTGACCCACATCCTTCCCAACAGCGTCTCCCCCATCATCGTTCTGATGACCCAGCAGGTGGGCGCTACCATCTTAGCTGAAGCGGGACTCAGCTTCTTAGGGCTCGGCATCAGCGCCCCGACCGCCTCTTGGGGCTCGATCGTCAACGAGGGCCGGACGTATCTGCTGCAAAACCCGGTGTACGCCCTGGTTCCCGGCATCTGCGTCGCCGTCCTGGTCATCTTCTTAAACACCTTTGGCGACGGCGTCCGCGACGCCCTGGATCCGCGCCTGCGCGGCGATATTTAAGAGAGGGGGCCTCACGATGCAAAGGCTGCTTACGGTCAAAGATATTGTCACCAGCTTTAAAATGGAGGGACAGCGCGTCCGCTCGGTGGACGGCGTTTCCTTCCACATCGATCCCGGCGAGATCATCGGCGTGGTCGGCGAGTCGGGCAGCGGCAAATCGGTCACGATGCTCAGTATGCTACAGCTCATCAGCTCCCCCGGCCGGGTAGAGAGCGGCGAGGTGTTTTTAGAGGGCGTGGAGGGGAACCTGCTTTCCGCCCCCGCCAACGGCCCGCTCATGCGGGAGGTGCGCGGCGGCCGGATCAGCATGATTTTCCAGGAGCCGATGACCTCGCTCAACCCCGTGCTGACCATCGGCTATCAGATTGAGGAAAACATCCTCCTGCACCAGAAGTGCTCGAAGGAGGAGGCGAAGGCCCGCACCATTGAAATGCTGAAGATGGTCAACATCCCCGATGCGGAAGAGCGCTATTCCTACTACCCTCAGCAGTTCTCCGGCGGCATGCGCCAGCGCATCATGATCGCCATGGCCATGGCGGCCAAGCCCAGCGTTCTCATCGCGGACGAAGCGACGACCGCGCTCGACGTCACCACCCAGGCCCAGCTGCTGGAGATGATCCGCGACGTGGCTAAGAAAACGAGCACCGCGGTCATCATCGTCACCCACAACCTCGGCATTGTCGCCCGGTTTGCCGAACGGATCTATGTCATGTATGCCGGGAGCGTGGTGGAGACAACCGACACCATGCGCCTGTTCAAAAAACCGGAGCATCCCTATACCCGCAGCCTGCTGCAAGCCATTCCGCGGCTGGATGATCCGAAGGACCGCATTCTTATCCCCATTGACGGGCTGCCGCCGAACCCGGCCACCCGCCCGGATTACTGCCCGTTTTACGATCGCTGCCTTTACCACATGGATAAATGCCGCGAACAGAAGAAGCCCGCGCTCATCGAGCTGGAGGAAGGACACTTTGCCGCCTGCCTGCTGACCGAAGAGGAGAAGGCGCAAAAGGCAGTCGAAATCGCCAACCGGGACATCCGCAGCGCGCCGCAGAAGAACATCCAGCCGGATAACTGCCTGGAGGTCGAGAAGATCCGCAAGTTCTTCCCCGTTTTTCAGGGCATCATGCGCAAAAAGATCGGCGAGGTAAAGGCGATTGAGGACATCTCCTTCACCCTGCGCCGCGGCGAAACGCTCGGACTCGTCGGCGAAAGCGGATGCGGAAAGACCACGCTGGCACGCTCGATCATGCGTGTTTATGAGCCGGAAAGCGGCCAGGTGGTGTTTGACGGGACGGACATCACCCACCTCAACGACCGGCAGCTCAAGCCGGTGCGCCCGAAGATCAGCATGATCTTCCAGGACCCCTATTCGTCGCTCGATCCCCGGCAGACGGCGGAATCGATCGTTGGCGAATCGCTCAAGATTCATCACCTGGTCCAGAACCAGCAGGAATATGAGGAGCGGGTAGACGAGCTCTTCCGCCTGGTCGGGCTGGATCCGGGGCTCAAGAGCCGCGTGGCCCATGAGTTCTCCGGCGGCCAGCGCCAGCGTTTAGGCATCGCCCGCGCGCTCTCCTCCAACCCCTCGCTCATCATCTGCGATGAGCCCATCTCGGCGCTGGATGTTTCCATCCAGGCGCAGATCATCAATCTGTTGGAGGATTTACAGGCGCAGCTGGGGCTCTCCTACCTCTTTATCGCCCATGATCTCGCAGTGGTCAAGCACATCAGCGACCGGATTTTGGTCATGTACCTCGGCCGGGTGGTTGAAATTGCCGACTGCTTGGAGCTCTATGAAAACACGCTGCACCCCTATACAAAAGCGCTGCTCTCGGCCATCCCGGTAGCGGATCCCGCCGTAGAGGCGCAGCGCGAACGGGTGGTCATTAAGGGCGAGGTGCCTTCCATCCGCCACCGCCCGACCGGCTGCCCCTTCCACAACCGGTGTGAACACGCCATGGAGATCTGCAAGAAGGAACCTCCTGAGCTTATCCACGTAAATGACAGCCATCAAGTGGCCTGTTATTTATATACCCAGCGCTAAAGCACCTGCATCGAAGCCCAAACCGGCCTGCGGCCGGCATATCTTTAGAAAGGAATGAACATTTTTATGCAGAAGAAAAAGCTCTGTTCCCTCCTCCTGGCCTCCGCAATAGCTCTCGGCCTTTTCGGCGGCTGCTCCGGCTCGAACGACAACGCTTCCTCCTCCGCCCCCGCTTCTTCGGCGGCTCCGGCCTCCTCGTCCACTGGCTCCGCGGCCCCCGCTTCCTCGGAAGCGACTGCGAGCGATGACAAGTACGGCGGGAGCATCCGCCTGGCGGCTGAGGCAAGCCCCGTCACCCTCTTCCTGCCCCAGTCCTCCTCTACCAACGACCGGTTCTATACCACCCCGGTCGCCGAGCCTCTCGGCCGTGAGGACGGCGCAGGCAACTACGTCCCCTTCCTGGCGGAAGACTTTATCATCGATTCCGACGCCCTCACCTTCACCATCAAGCTGCGCGACGGCGTAAAGTTCCACGACGGATCCGCCTGCGACGCGGAAGCGGTCAAGTGGAACCTGGATAAGTACATTGAAAACGGCAAAGCCAGCGAGCTGTGCAATCCCACCGAAGTGACCGTCAGCGATCCGCTGACCGTTGTGGTTCACTATGACGCTTGGGCGAACAACTGGCAGACGGTGATCGGCGCCATTCCGATCATCTCGAAGGAAGCCTATGAGAAGAACGGCGAGGAGTGGTGCAAGATCAACATCGTCGGCACCGGCCCCTTCAAGCTCGACTCCTTCGTTCAGGACGGCCACCTGCGCTATGTCCGCAACGACGACTACCGCATTGAGGGCCAGCCCTACCTCGATTCCATCGAGTTTGTGGTCATCACCGACTCCAACACCCGCATCTCCGCCTTCCTCAACAAAGAGATCGACGCCATGGAGACCGGCGACTCGGTCGTTATCGACCAGCTGACCCAGGCGGGCTATGAGAACATTGCCCAGCAGAACGCCAACCTCTCCGGCCTGAAGTATGTCATCTTCAACAGCATGGACCATGACAAGCCGCTGGGCGATCTGAAGGTCCGTCAGGCCATCATGCACTGCTTCGACTGGGAGAACATTGCCAAATCCCTCTCCGGCGGCTACGGCTACGCCACCCCGCTTTTCTGCGCCCCCGACTCCTGGGCTTACCATCCGGAAGCGGAGCTGTATGAGTACAACGTAGACCTTGCCAAGCAGCTGCTGGCGGAAGCCGGCTACCCGGACGGGTTTACCACCAAGATCACCACCATCTCCACCTACAACGCCACTGCCGTTGCGCTCCAGGCTTCGCTGGCGCAGATCGGCATCAACGCCGAAATCACCGTGATGGATAACTCGGCGCTCGCCGCCATGCAGGTCAACGACAACATCGAGGGCTTTATCGCCTGGCAGGGCGGCGGCCAGATGGATTTCACCGCCAACTACATCCGCCTCTACTCCTCCGAGGGCATTAAGAACCATGGTATCATTGAGTACCCGGCCGACTATGAGGAAGCTCTCTTCGGCGCCCGTGCAGCCAAGACCATTGAGGAGAAGAAGAGCCTGCTGCAAGATGCGGCTAAAAAGCTGGTGCAGGATTACTGCTTAATCTTCCCCCTCTGCCTGACCTACACCACCGCTTTCCAGCAGGAGGATATCCACGACCTCGGCTACTACCAGACGATTGCCACTCAGTTCACCCCTGAACTCGCTTACCGCTCGAAGTAAACGCCGTAAAGAGACAACAGCCGATATTCCAGCCCCTCTAGGAGGGGCTGGAATATTCCTGTAAATGTACGCTATGGGACAGAAACGAAAGGAGAAGGGCCATGCGCGTTCAATATTGTGTACGTTCCCACTGCACCGACGACGAGCTCCATTTTATCAAGCACCTGGGCATTGATTATGTCTATGTGATGTTCGACGACAATCACACCGATTACGATTCGGTCATGTTCTTTATGGATCGCTTGAAGAAGGCCGGTCTGACGGCGACCGACGGCGGCAACACCAACATTTATAAAAACCCCTCCATCCACCTGGGCTTCGACGACCGCGACGGGAAGATTGAGGACTACATCCGCTTCACCCGCATTCTGGCCAAGGCGGGCATCAAAATCGGCTACGCCACCTGGGAGCCGAACCAGGTGCTGACCACGAAATGGGATGTAGGCGAACATACCCATGGCGCGGTTGCCCGCATTGTGGATATCGAAGAGCTGAAAACCCATCCCAACAGCCATGGGCGCGTATTTGAAAAAGAGGAGATCTGGGCCAACTTCAAGTATTTCCTCGATGCGGTGCTGCCGGTCTGCGAGGAGCTGGATTTCAAGCTCGCCCTGCATCCCAACGATCCCCCCGTCCCGATGCTCAAGGGGATTTATAACCTCATTCATTCGAGCGATGATTACCGCCATGCCTTCGATCTCGCGGGCGACAGCGACCGCTTGGGCATCAAGCTCTGCACCGGCTGCTGGCTGGAGGGCGGTACCGAGCACTTCGGCGACCTGCTCTATGATATCGAGGAATTTGTCCGCCGCGGCAAGGTGCTCATCGTCCACTTCCGCAACGTGAGCGATACCATCCCCTACTTTGAGGAGACGCTCTTAGAGGACGGCTATATGGACATGTATACCGTAATGAAAAAGCTGGTGGACTGCGGCTATAACGGGATGATCCATGTCGATCATGTCCCGCGCTATCCGGAATCCTGCGGCGGCGACCACGCCTCCTTCGCCTATTCCTATGGCTATATGAAGGCGTTGCTGCACCGTGCCGAGGCCGAAGCGAAGGCTAGGAAATAACCCCCCTTATATAATCCAAACGGCCGAGGGCAACCCGTCCCCCGGCCGTGTCTTCGTTATCCAAATCGATTCCAAGGAGAGTTCTTTATGGATGAACAGGTAAAACGCCTTATCGCCGTTACGCCGCAGCCCCGCCAGATAGCCTGGCAGGAGCTGGAATTTACCGCCTTTATTCATTTTGGCATGAACGCCTTTACCAACCGGGAATGGGGGGACGGCTCGGAGGATCCGGCCATCTTCCATCCGTCCCGGCTGGATACCGACCAGTGGTGCGCCGCGCTCTGCGCCGCCGGGATCAAAGCCGTTCTGCTCACCGCCAAGCACCACGACGGCTTCTGCCTCTGGGATACCAAACAGACCGATCACTCGGTCATGCGCTCCCCCTATGGGAAGGACATTTTCCGGCAGCTCTCCATTTCCTGTAAAAAATTCGGGCTGAAGCTGGGGGTTTACCTCTCCCCATGGGACCGTCACGATCCGCGCTATGGCCAGGGGAAGCCCTACGACGACTTCTTCTGCGCCCAGCTTACCGAGCTGTTGACCGGCTATGGGGAGCTCTACTGCGTTTGGTTCGACGGCGCCTGCGGCGAGGGCCCGAACGGCAAGCGCCAGCGCTACGACTGGGCTCGCTACTACCAGGTGATCCGCTCGTTGCAGCCCGGCGCGGTTATCTCGGTCTGCGGGCCGGATGTGCGCTGGTGCGGCAACGAGGCCGGGCACTGCCGTCCCAGCGAGTGGAGCGTTGTCGCCGCGGGGATGCGGGACAACGAGAAGATCCATGAAAAAAGCCAGCAGGCGGATGACGACGCCTTCCGGGAACGCACCATCCCCTCCGGGGAGGAGGATCTTGGCAGCCGCCAGGCGCTCGCCGGAATTGAGGAGCTTATCTGGTATCCCGCCGAGGTGAACACCTCCATCCGCCCCGGATGGTTCTACCACCCGGAGGAGGATGAGAAGGTCAAGCCCCTCGAAGAGCTGAAGAAGGTCTATCTGCAAGCGGTAGGCGGAAACGCCGTGATGCTGCTCAACATCCCGCCCAACCGAGAAGGGCTGTTTGCCGTCCCGGATGTCCGGCGGCTCTGCGAGCTGGGGGATTTTATCCGCGGCAGCCTTTCCCGGAATCTTCTGGAGGGGGCGCGCTTCTCAGCCAGCGCTGCGGAGGCGGATCATCCGGCCTCGCTGCTGGAGGAAGGGAAGGGCTATTGGAAGGCCCCCGATTCGCAGGAGAGCGCCGTCCTGGAGATCACCGCCGCCGTCCCCGTCTGCGCGCGCTACCTCCGGCTCAAGGAGGAAATTACCCGCAGCCAGCGCATCGAAGGGTTTATCCTGGAGGCGCTGGAGAATGGAGAGTGGCGCACCGTCTGCGAAGGTACGACCGCCGGCTATCAGCGCATCGTTCCGTTTTCCGAACCGGCGACGGCGCAGCGCTGGCGGCTGACGATCACTGCCAGCCGCGCAGGCGCGACGCTCAAAGCCCTCATGCTGCACTAAAAATGGATGCGTTGCAAAACTCTCGTTTTGCAACGCATCCATTTTCTGCAAGCCGGAGGATCGCCCGACTGGAGGCTTTTTCTGTTTTGGAGCGCGCCCTTTTTCGTTCCTCTAACCGCCGTGCCGGCCGCCCGGCTTTTATAAAAGGATTGATTTACCTGTGGTAAAGTGCTATATTGAGCTTACGGCTAAATCCTTGCAGAAGAAAGGGGAAATTCCTATGCAGGCAATGCTGATCCTCAACTTAATTGTTCCATTCGTAATGGTCCTCGTCGGCTCTGTTTTAAAGAAACACCCGGTGTCCGACAGGAGCAGGCAGAGCGGCTATAATACGCCCATCTCCAGGAAATCGCAGGCACATTGGGATTATGCGCAGGGAATCGCCCCGGATATCTATATCTCCTTAGGGAAACGCCTGTTTATCGTCGAAACCATCGGAAGCATCCTCTGCTGGCTGCTTCGGGTCCCTCTCCAAACAGCGCTTCTCCTGGGAGAAGGCGCCGGTTTTGGATGGCTGATTTACAGCTTTTATTATACAGATAGGAAAATTCAGGAGAAATTTGTCGATAAATAGGGGGCTTGTTTCCCGCCTGTCCCCAAAAACGCCGGAGATAAAAGGCTGCCTCAACCGCTAACCGCCTTGGCACAGGCAGTCAGAAAGAAGGATCGGAATTGCCGGATTTTGAAACGCTGTTAAACGTACAAGGGATGATGTTCATCCTGATGGGAGTCGGGCTGCTGCTCTGTAGGCTGGGGATCCTCGGCTCTGCGCAGAGGAAGGGGCTCAGCGATCTGGTGCTCAACGTGGTGCTGCCCTGCAACATCGCCAACTCCTTCCGCATCGCTTTTAGCCGCGAGATCCTTCTCTCCTTCTCTAAAATCCTGCTGGTCTCCATTTTGGTGCAGCTGCTCTGCTTGGCGCTCAGCCGGCTGCTCTACCGGCGGCTGGAGCCCGGCCGCCGCGCCGTCCTTACCTATGGGACGCTCTGCTCCAACGCCGGGCTCATTGGGAACCCGGTGGCCGAAGGGCTCTATGGGGCGGAGGGCCTGCTATACGCCTCAATTTACCTCATCCCGCAGCGGGTCATGATGTGGTCGGCAGGCATCCGCTGCTTCACTCAGGAAAAAAACCGCGCCAAAGCGGCGGTAAAGGTGTTAACCCACCCCTGCATTGTGGCGGTCTATGCGGGGCTGCTGCTCATGCTGACCCAATGGGAGCTGCCCGTCCTTCTCGACCGGACGCTTAAGAGCGTCAGCGGCTGCAATACCGCGCTCTCGATGATCGCCGTCGGCGCGATTCTGGGAGAGGTAAACCCGCGCGAAACGGTCAACCGGCAGATAGCGGCCTATACCCTGCTGCGTCTCATCGGCATCCCGCTCATCGTCTTTCTCGGCTGCCTATTGGCCGGTCTGACCCCTCTTGTCACCGGGGTATCGGTCATTCTGGCCGGGATGCCCGCCGGAAGCACCACCGCTATCCTGGCCGCCAGCTATCAGGGGGACGCCGCCTTTGCCTCGAAATGTGTCTTTTTCTCAACGCTCTGCTCGCTTATCAGCGTGCCGCTGTGGTGCGCTGTCCTGCTGTTGGCCGCTTAACAAGGAAACCGGCGCGCTTGCAAAATAGAACAGGCCGTTAAAAGCCTATCCCCGGCCTGTAAAGGAAATCCGTGCGGGCCGATCCTCCGGCTTACAGAAAAAGTGGGCGCTGCAAAATGGAAGCATTTTGCAGCGCCCACTCCGAAAAGCCGCTTTTGGGGCGTAACTCTTGCCCCAAAAGCGGCTTTTTCTAGTTCCTGCGAACCGGAAATTCTATTCTGCGGCGCGCCCTTTTCTCAAGCTAACGATTTTGCGAACTCCTCGCCAAACTGACAGGCTTTCTCCAAGTCTTCTTCACTGGGGACAAAGTTAAAACGGAAGCCCTCGCCGAAAACTTCGAGCTTCAGTTGGCGCAGGCGGCTCGCCAGAGCCGGCACCGCTTCGCCGCTCCAACCAAACGATCCAAAGACCGCTACCGGCCGCTTCTGCATATTAATGGCGTCCACATGGGCCAGCAGCTGCCAAACCGGCGGCACCGCATCGCGGTTAAGCGTCGGGGAGCCGATAAGGAAGGCGTCCGAGCGGGCCATCTGCGCGCCGAGCGCGCCCATGTCCTCCTCGATGATGTTGTAAAGCGGGACCTCAGCCTCCGGCTTCACCGCGAGGATCCCCTTCCGGATCGCTTCGGCAGCGCGGCTGGTGTTGCCATAGGCCGAACAATAGAAAACAGGGATGAGCGGCTTCTCGTTCTTCACCGGCTGGGACCAGGCGCGGTATTGCTTCATCACCTGCGGGAGCAGGCCCTGCTTGGTCAGCACCGGCCCGTGCGAGGTACAGCAGCGCTCGATATCCAGCCCGGAAATCTTCTCCAAGCCCTTGAGCACATAGGGCTTAAACGGCCCGAAGATAGCGCCGAAATAGTTCTCCAGCGCCGAACGGTAGGCTTCCGGATAGGTGATGTGGATATCCAGCATGCGCGGCTCGCAGTAATGGGAGCCGAAGAAGTCGCAGCTAAAGAGCGTTTTTTCCGCTTCCAGCCAGGTGAACATGCTGTCCGGCCAGTGCAGGAACGGCGCGTTGATAAAGCGCAGCACCTTGCCGCCGCCCAGGTCGAGCGTCTCCCCATCCTTCACAACGCGCAGCTTCAGATCCGGCCGGTTGGTGATGTTCTTGAGATAAATAGAAGCCGCCTGGGAGCAGACGATCTGCGCATCCGGCACAATTTCCAGCAGCCGGGCAAGCGAGCCGCTGTGATCCGGCTCGGTATGGTTCAGAATGATATAACGGATCTCTTTCGGGTCGCAGACCTCCCGGATGTTCTCCAAAAACGCATCGAAATAAGAGCCGTGGCAGGTTTCAATGAGCGCCGTCTCTTCGCCGCGCACCAGGTAAGCATTATAGGTGGTGCCGTATTCGGTGCGCATGACAATATCAAACACCCGCAGGCTCGGATTGAGCACGCCGACAGACGCAATCGCATCTGAAATTTTCAACATCTTTCTCCCATTCCTTTCTCATCTAAAAACAAAGGAGGACCGTGGTTTTTAGCCCTTCTTCATCAAAAACGACCCCCGCCCTCTGGGACAGGAGCCGCTCCGGCGGGAACCGCCGCCCTGAATGAATTTACTCGGCCTGGAACATCGACTTATCTACGCCGCACAGCGGGCAGACAAAATCCTCCGGCACATCCTCCCACTTGGTGCCTGCGGCAACCCCGCTCTCTGGACAGCCGGCCGCTTCATCATAAACATATCCGCATACGGTGCACACATACTTTGCCATTTTGTCAAATCCTCCTATATTTTTGTTCTTCAATTTTCCATTTAAATATATCCTAATTTAGTATATTTGTCAAGAGAGAATCCGCGTTTTCTCTATTATTATGGCTCGTCCTTCCGCCTCTATACGGGTTTTGTACAAATTTTTAACTTCCCTGCCCCTCGCGGCAGCGGATGAGGAGCAGGGCTCCCGACCGGAAAGAGACCTCCGCCGTCTCCTCCAAAAACGCGTTGCTCACGCCAATGGGGAAGCTGTTCTCCATCCGGTAATCGGAAAGCGGATATTTCGCACCCCGGATGCTTACGCCCTCGCAGCAGTCGCCCAACGAAAAAAGCGAAAAAAGCGGAAAACCCTCGCGTTTCAGGCGGTGAATGCCCGGCAGCAGCGCCTCTGCAACCGAATCGTCATCCACCAGCCGGCAGGAGAGGCCCTGCCGGGCGGCATATAGCAGCGTTTGCAGGTTGGCAACCAGATGATCCAGCCGCCCGCCCAGCGCGCAAACGATGTCCACCGCCGTCAGCCCCTCCTGCCGAAGCCTGCGCAGCGCATAGAGGGTATCGGTATCATCCTTTTCACGGGGGATGCGCTCCACCTCAACGCCCGAAGCGCACGCCTCCTCCACCAGCTCCGGCGGGAGCGAATCCATATCCCCCCAGAGGCTGTCCGGCGGCAAACCGGCCGCCCGGCAATGGCGGTAGCCGCCGTCCACCGCCGCCACATGAACGCAGCCCTCGGCCAGCCGCCGCAATAAATCCGGGCGGACGGCCTTTCCCGCCGCTACAATCAATCCCTTTTTCATCGCCGTTCCCATTCCTTAATCTGTTTAGCATCCTCGTACATCGCCCGGTAGCTCTCGTGCCGGCTGGCGGCAATCCCGCCCGCCTTTACCGCCGCGAGCACGGCGCAGCCCTGCTCGCAGGTGTGCGAGCAGCCGGTAAACCGGCAGCGCTCCCGATAAGGGGCAAACTCGCGGAAACAGTCTTGCAGCTGATCCTTGTAGATCACCGCATAGCGCGAGATCTCCACCGCCGAGAAGCCGGGGGTATCGGCTATGTAACCGCCGCCCGCCAGCGCATAGAGCTGGGCATGGCGGGTCGTGTGCCGTCCGCGTCCCAGCTTTTGGCTGATCTCCCCCGTCCTCAGCGCAAGCGAGGGGTCGAGCGCATTCAGCAGGCTCGACTTCCCGGCCCCTGTGTTCCCGCAAAAGCAGGAGAGCTTCCCGGCCAGCGCCCCGGCCAGCTCCGCGACCCCCTCGCCGGTTTCGGCCGAAACGGCGTAGGTCTCGAAACCGGCCCGGCGGTAGATGCCGCAAAGCTCCTCGCAGCCTGCCTGGCCGCCGCACAGATCCGATTTTGCCGCGACCACCACCGGCTCAATCCCTTGGTGCTCCGCAAGCGCCAGCAGCTTATCCAGCACCAGCAGGTTGGGCGGCGGCGAGAGGATGGAAACCACCATCACCAGCCGATCCAGGTTGGCGACGGCGGGCCGCACCAGGCTGTTTTTCCGCTCGAAGATCTCCTCTACATAGCCTTCCGCTTCACCGGTGCGCTGGATCCGTACCCGGTCCCCCACCAGCGGGCTCTGCCCGGTCTTGCGGAAAAGCCCGCGCGCTTTGCAGGTGTAAACCCCGTCCGCCGTTTCCACATCATAAAACCCGCCCAGCGCACGGACAATCAGTCCCTCTTCATAACCATCCTTCATCCTGTTTATCAACCCTTTTCCGGGACGTATTCATCCGGCCGCCCTTTATCCTCAATCCGGCCGTGCAATACGGTCGTTTTCGATCTCCGGCGGCGCCCAATCGTCCTCGTCGTCGGGCTCCTCCTCCGGTTCGCGTTCGGGAACGCTCTCCGGCAGCCCATCCTGGAACAGCTGCTTGTTGTCCACAATTTTAGCGTGGCTCTCATCGTCAAAGTTCACCAGGTATTCCTGATAGAGCATACCGTTGATGCGGATTTGCAGCGTCATCTCGCCATAGCCCTCATAGATCTTGCGCCATTCCACACTGTCCGGGTCGCTTCCGGGCGTCAGCCGCGCCTCGTGCGCCAACTGCCCGTCCAGCCATGCCTCGACAATCAGCAGATCCCGGAGCTTGGGCAGCGTAACGGTAATCGCCAGCCGCTTGTTCTCCTCCGCGCCGCCGCTGACATCCACATCGATGCTCGACCCCTGCGCAACCTCCGAATCGGTTCCCGGCATCTGAGCCACAATCGTGCCGCGCTCCAGATCGCTTTCCACCGTTGTCACCCGGCCGATGCTGATCGAAAGGTTCTTTAAAAAGCGCTTCGCATCGTTCAGCTTCATCCCGGTAATATCCGGCACCTGAATGAGCTTGTTCTCCCGGCCCATGCTGACGAACACTTGAACGGCCGTGTCCGAATCGACCTGCTCGTTGGCGGGCGGGTCGGTCTTGACGACATAGCCCTCGGCGATGTTGTCGTCATAAATGCGCATCTCCTCATAGTTCTTCAGGCCGTTCTTCTCTAAAATTTCATAGGCTTCGTTGGACTCCATCCCGGTCAGGTCAATGAGCGTTACCCGCTGCGCGCCCGCCGAGACGGTGACTTGAATGGTGGACCCCTTCTTCATGCCGCGGCCCGCCCGCGGATTTTGCTCGAAGATGATATCCTCCTCATAATCGTTGTTAAACTCCACCGTCTGCACAATGCGGATGTCGTTTTCGATATAGGTGTTGTCGTATTTCACCGTACTGAACTTTTTGCCGACGAGGTTGGGCACCTCAATCGAATCCACCGTTTGGAAGGGGTTGTTGAAATAGAACATCGTGCCCACGAAAATTCCCGAAACGAGCACAAACGCCACGGTAATGCCGGTCAGAACCGAGAGGAAGGGGATGCGCGGACGTTCCTCCTCCTCTTCCTCCAGATCCTCCGAAAATCCGGCGGCCGGCTCCTCTGGAATACGCGTTTTCTCCTTCTCGCGCTTTTTTCCGCGGCGCTTCGCGTTCTCCTGCCCCTCCTCCCCTGCGGCCGGAATGGGCTGGATGCTGTTCCCCAGGTATTTATAGGCGAAGCTGATGGAAGGATTGCGCTTAAATTCATCGATATCCCGCAGCATCTCAGCCGCCGACTGGTAGCGGCGGGCGGGATCCTTCAACATGGCGCGCATGGTAATCGCCTCCAAGCCCTCCGGGATGTCTGGGTTCAGGGTGGAGGGCCGGGCGGGTTCGAGCTGGATTTGCTTGAGCGCCACCGAAACGGGGGTATCCGCATCGAAGGGCAGCCGTCCGGTGAGCATCTCATACATCATCACGCCGACCGAATAGAGATCGGTCTTTTCATCGGTAACGCCGCCCTGCGCCTGTTCAGGGCTGATATAGTGCACCGAACCGATCGCGCGGTCGGTGATGGTCCGGGTGTTGCTGCGCGCAAAGCGGGCGATTCCGAAATCGGTGACTTTAATCGTCCCATCCGAGAGCAGCATGATATTCTGCGGCTTGATGTCGCGGTGGACAATGCCGTTGTCGTGCGCATGCTGGAGCCCGCGCAGGATCTGAACGGTGAAATGCACCGTCTCCTTCCAGCCGAGCCGTCCCTGGCGGTCGATGAAATCCTTGAGAGTGATCCCGTCGATATATTCCATCACAATGGAGTGCATCCGCTGGGAAAAGCTGACGTCATAGACCTTCACAATATTGGGGTGGGAAAGGGTGGCCACCGCCTTCGACTCGTTGCGGAAACGGCGCAAAAACTCCTCGTTTCCCATAAACTCATCGCGCAGGATCTTCACCGCTACCCAGCGGTTATCCGCAATATCAAACGCCTTATAAACGTTCGCCATTCCGCCGACGCCGATAAGCTCCCGGATTTCATACCGCCCGTCGAGACGCTTGCCTATATATTTATCCATTCAACCACCATTCCTCTCAGGAGGGATTACAATATCTCCGGCCGCCGCCAAAGACACCGGAAGGAAGCGGGCTCCCCTCACCCCGCGCTGACCAGCACGGCGGTGACGTTATCCGCCCCGCCCTGCTTGAGCGCAAAATCAATCAGCGGCCGCGCGCTGCCCCGCTTCAGGCAGTCCTTCACCTGGGAAGCGACGCGCTCCGCCTTTAAGTAGTTGGAAAGCCCGTCGGAGCACAGCAGGATTGCGTTCCGTTCGGGGAACGGGTACTCCGCATAGTCGGGATCCACCCGCGGGGCCACGCCGACCGCGCGGGTGATGTAATGCTTTTTGGGGTGGCTCTCCGCCTCGTCGGGGGTGAGCTCCCCGCGGTCCACCAGCATCTGCACCATCGAATGATCGCGGGTGAGCTGAACGGCCTCCTCCCCGGCAATCATATAGATCCGGCTGTCCCCTACGTGGGCGATATGAAGCATGCTCCCGCTGATCACCGCAAGGACCAGGGTGCTCCCCATTCCGGAAAAGTCCGGATCGTTCTGCGATTGCTCATAAACAATGGCGTTCGCCGCGCTGATCGCCGAAAGCATGAGCGATCGGATCGAGTTGACGCTCATCTCCGGCTTCAAGCCCTTGCGCAGATAACGATCCACCACCTCGGTGGTGACGGCCGAAGCGATATCGCCCGCCTTTTCGCCGCCCATGCCGTCGCAGACCATCGCATAGCCTAGGTTGCTGCGCAGGATGTTGCAGCGGAAAATATCCTGGTTCTGCCGCCGGACCGCGCCCTTGTGTGTCTCTCCTGTTGCCTTGAGCACCTACATTCCCTCCTCTGCCGCTGTTTCCCTGCGCAGCTGCCCGCAGGCGGCGCTGATATCGCTGCCCAGCTCCCGGCGGATGGTGGCGTTCAGCCCTCCGCGCACAAGCAGGTGCTGGAACCGTTCAATCGCCTCCCGGCTGCCCCGCCTGCAATCCCGTTCGGCCACCTCGTTTACCGGAATCAGGTTTACATGGCAGTTCTGCCCCGCCAGCAGGGCGCAGAGCTTTTTCGCCTGCATAGGCGAGTCGTTCTTCCCCGCAATGAGCGCATATTCATAGGAAACCCGCCGGCCGGTGCGTTCAAAATACCGCCGGCAGGCCGCCATCAGCTCCGGCAGCGGGTAACGCCGGGCGATGGGCATAATCGCTTTTCGGGTCTCGTCGTCCGGCGCATGCAGCGAAACGGAGAGGGTCAGCCCCAGCCGCTCGCCGGCCAGCCGGTCGATCTCCGGGACCAGGCCGCAGGTGGAAAGGGAAACATGCCGCAGGCTCAGGTTCATCCCCTCCGCCGAGGAGAGAATGGTGAGGAAGCGCAGCACGTTTTCATAGTTATCCAGCGGTTCGCCGATCCCCATGAGCACAACGCCGCCCACCTTCTCCCCGCAGAAGCGCTCCATCGCATAGACCTCATCGATCATCTCTCCGGGGGTAAGGCCGCGCACCAGGCCGCCGAGGGTAGAGGCGCAGAAGCGGCAGCCCATCCGGCAGCCGACCTGTGTGGAGATGCAGACGGTGTTCCCATACTTATAGCGCATGAGCACCGCCTCGACTGACTGCCCGTCCGGCAGCCCCAGCAGCAGCTTTTCGGTCCCATCCAGCCCCGAAACCTGGCGGCGCAGGCAGGAGAGCGCCGCAATCGAAAAGCGTTCCTCCAGCGCCCCGCGCAGCTCCTTGGGGAGGTTGCTCATCCCGGCAAAGGAGAGCGCCCGCTTCCCATGCAGCCATTCATAGACCTGCTTCGCCCGGTAAGCGGGCTGGCCCATCTCCCGGAACGTCTCGGAAAGCTGCGGAAGGGTGAGGGACTTGATATCCTCCTTCACACCGCCGCCCCCTTTCCTGGAACGCCGCGCCGCCGCAGCCGGGCGAGAAAGAACCCGTCGCCCATTTCCCCCGGCAGGAAGGTCCTCTGCCAGACTCCCCCTAAAAGCGGATGGGGAGCAGGCTCAAATTCAGGATGTTCCTTTAAAAAGCGTCCGGCGACCTCTTCGTTTTCCGCGGGCAGCAGCGTACAGGTCGCGTAAACCAGAATGCCGTTCTCCTTACAATATTGTGCGGATATTTCCAATATTTTATACTGCATCGGCGGAAGAGCCGCGAACGACACCAGATCCTTATATTTGATTTCCGGCTTCCGGCGCAATATCCCCAGCCCGCTGCAAGGCACATCGCAGAGAACCCGGTCGAATCCTGTCAACTTCTCGTTATATACAGTCGCATCCTGTACCATAGGTATAATCGAGGAAAGCCCCAAGCGCTCCGCCCCCTGCCGCACCAGCTCCACCTTGTGGGGATGGATATCGCAGCAGACCACCTTTCCCCGGCCCTCCATCCGCTCCGCCATCGAAAAGCCCTTGCCGCCCGGCGCGGCGCAGACGTCGAGCACCCGCATACCCGGCTGTGCATCCACCGCGCGGGCGCAGAGCTGGCAAACCAGATCCTGCACATGGAACAGCCCATCGCGGAAGGCGCCGAGCTTTTCCAGCGAACCGGTGTCCTGTAAAAACAGCGCGTCGGGATCTTCTGCGGAGCGCTTCACCTGAACGCCGCAGGCCGAGAGCGCCTCCCCTAAGGCATCCGCCGACGTCCGCAGCGTGTTCACCCGCACGCAGAGCGGCGCGGGCTCCAGCGCGCGCTGCAAGAGAACCCCGGCGCGCTCCGGACCGAGCGCCTCGCGGAGCAGCGCAATCAGCGGACGCGGGGCGGAATAGAGCACCGAAAGCCTGTCCAGCTCATCCCCTTTACAGGGGGGAAGGGCGCAGCCGTCCCGCAAAAAGGAACGCAGAACACCGTTGACTAAGCCCTTCGCGCTGGTTTTACGCGCATACGCGCACAGCCGCACGCTCTCATCCACCGCGGCGCGCGCCGGGACCGACCGGAAATAAAGAAGCTGACAGACCCCCATGCGCAAAATGCAGCGCACCTCGGCATCCAGCCGTTCCAGCGGGCGGGAGAGGTAGCGCCGCAGCACATGATCCGCCGTCAGCCTGCGCTCGGTAACGCTTTTGCACAGCGCCGTGCAAAAGCTGCGATCCTGCGCTCCAAGGCGGGAGGCGCGCAGCCGCTTCTCCAAGGCGATGGTGGAATATCCCCCGCCGCGCTCCATTTGCAGCAGCACATCCAGCGCCGCGCTGCGCCCTGTCTCCATCTCTCCCCCTCCTTTCCCGGTTTAGGCTGTAAAGCCCATCCGCTTTCCATCCTATCGATGGAAGGGATGCGTCTATCCAAGGACCTATCTAGGATGCGCCTGTCCTCAGATTTGTTCATCCTCGGATGCGTCCGTCCCCGGACATATCCATTCCCGGCCGGTCAATCCTCCCGCCGCCGGCCGAAACGCAGCACCAGCCGCAGGAGCTGCATGACCGAAACGATCAGCGCCGCCACATAGGTCAGCGCCGCCGCCGTCAGTACCTTGCGCGCGCCCTGGCGCTCATCCCCCTCCAGCAGCGACTGCTGGTCGATGATCGCCAGCGCGCGGGAGGAGGCGTTGAATTCGACGGGCAGCGTCGCCAACTGGAAGAAGGCAATACCGGCAAACAGGATAATGCCCACATTCACCAGCGGCTGAAAACTGAAAATGAATCCCAGGAGGATCAGCGGGACCGAGAGCCTCGAACCGATGTTGGTGACGCCCACCAGCGCATTGCGCAGCCGGATGGGCGCATACTGTGTTGCATACTGCACGGCATGCCCCGCCTCATGCGCCGCGACCCCCACCGCCGCAACGGTCGGCGAGGAGTAAACGTTGTCCGACAGACGGATGACGTTGCCGCGCGGATCATAGTGATCGGTCAGATTGCCGCGCACATGCTCAACGCGCACCTGATACAGCCCGTTTGCATCCAGGATAGCGCGCGCCGCATCCGCACCGGTCATTCCCCGGCCGGTGCGCACCTTCGCATAGCGGGCAAAGGTAGAGGAAACGTTCGCCTGCGCCCATGCGGTCAGAATGAGCGCCGGAACAACCAAAAAAATATAGAGCGGATCAAAATACATGTATCCCAAATACATGACCGGTTTCCTCCTCTCCGGCGGACCTCTGCCGCCGGAACCTGATTCCTTCGGAGTCAAACGTCTCTTCTCCCCCGGCGGCCTTCTCTGCGCGCACTTCCGCCTCGCACAAACCGGGAAAAGTTACGGTTCCGGCGGTCTCCCGCCGCCGGAATTTGACTCCTTCGGAGTCAAAAGTTTCTTTTCCATAAGATCTATATCCAATGCCCCGCATTGGATATAGATCTTATTATACCCCAAACTATTTAACGTTCCATGAAGGAATCTTGAGGTTTTAACCGGTATCCGTTCATAAATGCGCCGCCGCTCATGCGCTGCTTGCCTTCAGGCTGCACCAGGCAGAGCTCCAGCGCCCCCTCTCCGCAGGCAACTACCAGATGACCGCCCGCCTCCAAAACCTCGCCCGGCTTTCCGGATTTCTCCCACAGGCGGCTCTCGTGCACCTTGAGCCGCTTGCCTCCAAAGCAGGCGTAAGCGGCCGGCCAGCCTGCAAGGCCGCGCACCTGGTTGTGCAGCTCCCCGGCCGGACGGCGGAAATCCATCTCCCCCATCTCCTTGCGGAGAATGGGGGCCAGCGTCGCCGACGCCTCCTCTTGAGGAACGCGCGTCACCTGCCCCGCTTCAAACAGCCTGAGCGTCCGGGAGACGCACTCCGCCCCTAGAGCGGAAAGCCGTTCGGAGAGGGCGGGGGCCGTTTCATCGGGACCGATGGGCGTCTCCAGCTGCAAAATGATATCGCCGGTATCCAACCCTTCCGCCATGAACATGCTGGTAACGCCGGTTACCGTCTCGCCGCGGAGCACGCTCCACTGAATGGGCGCCGCCCCCCGGTATTTCGGGAGCAGCGAGGCATGCAGGTTCACGCAGCCGAGGGAGGGCGCTTCCAAAATGGCGGGCGGCAATATCCGCCCATAGGCCACGACGATGCAGAGATCGGGCGCTATCGCGCGCAGCTCGGCGGCTACCGTTCCGTCGCGCAGCTTCACCGGCTGGCGGACCGGAAGCCCCTTCTCCAGCGCCAACTGCTTGACCGGCGGGGGCGCAAAGCGCAGGCCGCGTCCCACCGGCTTATCCGGCTGGGTATAGACCGCCGCTACCTCGTGCCCATCTTCCAACAGGCGCTGCAAAACCGGAACGGCAAACTGCGGCGTTCCCATAAAAACCAGCTTCAAGCGCTTCGCCTCCCGTTATTTTTCGTCCTCATCGAGCATCCGCTCGGCAATGTCCTTAAAAAGCCTTCCCTCCAGGTGATCGATCTCGTGGCAGAAGGCCCGCGCCAGCAGGTCCTCCCCGGCGATCTCGAAGGGCTTGCCGTGGCGGTCCAACGCCCGCACCTTTACCTTCCTCGGCCGGGTGACAATCCCATATTCCCCCGGACTGGAGAGGCAGCCCTCGTTGCCGGTCTGCTTGCCGCTCTGTGCAATAATCTCCGGGTTGCAAAGCTCGATGAGCCCTTCCCCAACGTCAATCACCACCACCCGGCGCAGGATGCCCACCTGCGGCGCGGCAAGCCCTACGCCGTTGCCGCTGCCATAAAGGGTATCGCTCATATCCTCCAACAGCTCCCAGAGCTTTTGATCAAACTGATCCACCGGGCGGCACTTCTTCCGGAGCACCTCGTCGCCCTCCAACACAATCTTCCGCTTCGCCATCTAAACTCCATCCTTTCAGAAAAATCAAAAAGCAAGAACGTTCCTTCGCGCTATAAAAGGGGCTTTCTAAGGCTCTAAAACGCCCAAATCAAAGGAATCTTGTCCGGCAAGCCTCTGCACAGGGCCGGACTCAATAGGCATCGTAATACATATCAACAAACACCTGCGTTTTCCCCCGGCTCTCCTCTTTCCAAAACCGTTCGAGCGCCTCCCGGATGTAGGCCCTGGTGCGGGCGTTGTTGCGGCACTTTAAGAGCAGCTTCCGGCGGTAGCGCCCGCCCAGCCGGTAAAGAGCAAATTCGCTGGGACCGAGTATGCGCAGCGGCAGCCCGGCATAGCTCTCCTTAGCCAGCTCCTGGAGCAGCCCCAACAGCCGCAGGGCGGCCGCCTTGACCTGCGCCTCATCCGGCCCGGTCACGCCGATAGCGCACAGGTCGCAGAACGGCGGATAGAGCCCTAGCTTACGCACCTTGATCTCCGTATCGAAAAAGCGGCTATACTGCTGGGAGCTGGCCAGCTCGATCACCGGGTTCTCCGGAGAATAGGTCTGGATAAACGCCCGTCCTTTTTTCAAGCTGCGTCCGGCGCGCCCCACCACCTGGGTAATGAGCGAAAAGGTGCGCTCAAAGCTGCGGAAATCGTCCGAATAGAGCGCTTGGTCGGCGCCGAGCACCCCCACCAGCGTTACCTCCGGAAAGTTCAGCCCCTTCGCCACCATCTGGGTGCCAACCAGGATGTCGTATTCATGGGCGGCGAAGGCGGCGAACTGCGTTTCGTGCGCGAAGCGGCGCATCGTCGTGTCCATATCCATCCGCAGAACCCGCGCCTGCGGGAAGAGGGTGTGTACCTCCTCTTCCACCCGCTGAGTACCCGCCCCCTGGAACCGGGCCAGCTTGCCGCCGCAGTGGCGGCAGCTCCCCTCCGCCGGCTGCACATAGCCGCAATAATGGCAGCAGAGCGCGCTGTTGGCGGCATGGTAGGTCAGCGTTACCGAGCAGTTCGGGCACTGGGCCGGTTCGCCGCAGCCGGCGCATTTCACCAGCGTGTGATAGCCGCGCCGGTTGAGCAGCAGGATCGACTGCTCCCCCGCATGCAGGTTGTGCAGCAGCTCCTCGCACAGCCGCTGCGAAAGGATGCCCGACTGCGCGGCCAGCGGCTCGCTATGCAGATCGAGAATGTATACGTCGGGGAGCTGGGCCCCCGCAAAGCGGCCCTCCAGCGGTATCAGCCGGTAGCTCCCTGTCCTGGCCAGATAATAGCTTTCCACCGAGGGGGTGGCCGACGCCAGCACCAGTTGGGTTTGATGGTAATGCGCCCGCCACTTGGCGACATCCCGCGCATGAAAACGCGGGCTCTTCTCCGATTTATAGCTGGGCTCCTGCTCCTCGTCGATGATGATAAGCCCCAGCCTTTCCACCGGCGCGAATACGGCCGAACGGGTGCCGACCACCACCGACGCTTCGCCGCGGCGGATGCGCTTATACTCATCCAGCCGTTCCCCCATCGAGAGGGCGGAGTGAATAACCGCCACCTGTTTCCCAAAGCAGGCGCGGAAGCGGGCGATCGTCTGCGGGGTCAGCGAAATCTCCGGCACCAGCACCAGCACGCCGCGCCCTTCGGCCACCGCCGCCTGCGCCAGCCGGACAAACACTTGCGTTTTCCCGCTGCCCGTTACCCCGTACAACAGCGACACGGTATAATTCCCCTCCCGTCCGGCGGCCAGCAGCGCATCGAAGGCGCGCTGCTGGGAGGGGGAAAGGGTAAAGCTGGACGGTTCCTTCGGCGCTTCCTCACGGAAGGGATTGCGGTAAACCTCCCGGTCATAAAACTCCACCAAGCCCTTTTTCTGAAGGTTGTCCACCACCGCGCGCGTCACCACCGCATAATAGCAGACCTCCTTGAGCGAGGCCGAGCCCGCCGCATCCAGCAGATCCACCACCGCCCGCTGCTTGGCGGTCAGCTTCCCTGGCTCCGCCCCGGCTGAGAGACGCACCATCGTCATCCGCTCGTCGAGCACCCGGCGGCGCACATCCTCCTCCCGGATGAGGACGCCCTTTTCATAAAGGGCTTGCAGCGCGCGGTTATCCGGCAGCGCGCAGCGCTCGCAGAGCCGATCCTCCGCTACCGGCCCGCGCGCGCGCCGCAGCGCGCCCACTACCGCCGCCTCTTCCGCGCTCAGCCCTTCGGGCGGCTCCCCCTCCGCCAGCAGATAGCTGGGGGCGAGGCGCATGTCCATCCCCGCCGGGATCAGCAGACGCACCGCCGCATAGTAGGTGCAGAAGGCGGTGTTGCGCAGATGAACGGCCAGCGCAAGCTGTTCCCGGTTCAGAAGCGGCCCGTCGTCCAGCGGGCGCGCAATCTCCTTAAGCTTTTCCCCCTTGGATGGGCAGACTTCAAAAACCATCCCCTGCCGCAGCCGGTCTCCCGCCCCAAACGGCGCCAGCACCCGCCGCCCCGGCACGACCGAAGAAGCGAGCGCCGGCGGTATGCGGTAGGAAAACAGGCGGTCGAACCGAAGGGTCGCCGCATCCACGGCAATGAGCGCAACCTGCTCCTCCATGGCGGGGGCTATGGGCGCATCCCGCACAGCTTGAGCAGGATCTGCCGGGCAAGATCCTCCTTCTGCATGAGGGGAAGCTCCTCGGCTCCGCCGCGGGTGATGAGGGTGGCAATGTTGGTGTCGGTCCCAAAGCCCGCCCCCTCGGTGCGCAGCGAATTGGCGACAATCATATCGCAGCCCTTTTGATGGAGCTTGCGGGTGGAGTTCTCTATCAGGTTTTCGGTCTCCATCGAAAACCCGCAGATCACCTGGCCGGGCCGTTTGCGCGCGCAGACCGCCGAAAGGATATCGGCGGTGCGCTCCAGCGGGAGCAGCAGGGGCCCCTCCGATTTTTTGATCTTCTCCGGCGCATACTGCGCAGGCCGGTAGTCGGCGGGCGCAGCCGCTTTTATCAGGATATCGGCCGTTTCGGCCGATTTCAGCACCTCTTCGCACATTTCGGCCGCCGAAACGACCGGAATCACCCGGACGCCATAGGGCGCGCGCAGCGCGCAGTTGGCTGAAATGAGCGTCACCTCCGCCCCCATATAGCGCGCCATGCGGGCCAGGGCATAGCCCATCTTCCCGGAAGAGTGGTTGGTGATAAAGCGCACCGGGTCGAGCGCCTCGCGCGTCCCGCCCGCCGTCACCGTTACCCGCAGGCCCTGAAGCGGCTTATCGCTGAGGGCCGCGGCAACCGCCTCTTCGATGTCCTCCAGATCGGCCAGCCGGCCCTTTCCGGTATCCCCGCAGGCCAAAAGCCCGCTCCCCGGCTCGACGATCTGAACCCCCCGTTCCCGCAGTATCTCAAGGTTCTGCTGGGTGGCGGGATTATCATACATGCCAGTGTTCATCGCCGGACAGACGATCTTTTCGCAGCGGGCGGCCAGCAGCGTGGTGGTGAGCATGTCGTCGCACAGGCCGCACGCCATCTTCGCAATGAGGTTGGCCGTCGCCGGCGCGACAACAAAAACGCCGGCACGTTTAGCCAGCGAAACATGCTGCACATTCCACTCAAAATTCCGGTCGAAGGTATCGACCGAAACCCGGTTGCCGCTGAGCGTTTCAAAGGTCAGCGGGGCAACGAGCTCGGTCGCATTCCGGGTCATGAGCACATGAACATCATAGCCTTTTTTATGGAGATTGCTGCAAAGCTGCGCCGCCTTATAGGCGGCAATCGAGCCGGTAACGCCGAGCGCTACGGTTTTTTTCTCCATCCCGTCGTTCCTCCCTTTCCAGGCTTCCGCCCCGGATGACGCCGCAAAACGGCGGGCGAAAGGGACGCCTTAGCCCTGGGGATTCCTGCAAAAGCGATCCCCGGCAGGCTTATTTCTCGTCGATGGTGTTTACCTTGCCCATCCGGACCTTTCCGGCCGCGAACTCGCTGACGGCGAGATCCACCGGCTTATCCGCCGCGCCCTCCGGATCGTTTTCGGTTTCCTCCGCGACCTCGCGGGCGCGCTTGGCCACCGCATAGACAAAGGAATAGGTACTCTGGTCCTCCCGTTTAATTTGCGACAGGTTCGGCCTCAGCATCTTTCATTACCTCCATGATAAAAGTTTGGTTGGTCTTTACCAGATATTTCGCGCTCTCCAAAATGCCTCCGAGCGCCTGGGCGGCGCCCTCCACCGTATCGTTGACGAGAACGAAGTCATAATCCCCGGCGCTTTTCAGCTCGCGGACGGCGGCGGAAAGCCTTTTCCGGATGGTCTGCTCATCCTCGGTCCCGCGGCCGGAGAGCCGGGCGCGCAGCGTTTCAAAATCGGGCGGCATGATGAAAACCAGCACCGCCTCCGGCCAGCGCGCGCGCACCTGCATCGCGCCCTGCACCTCGATCTCCAAAATGACGTCATATCCCTCGCGCACCCAGCTTTCCACCGCGGCGCGCGGCGTCCCATAATATTCATTATTGTATTGCGCGTATTCCAACATACCGCCCGCGGAAATTTTATCCTCAAATTCCTCGCGGCCAAGGAAAAAATAGCTCTCGCCGTTCCGCTCGCCCGGCCGCGGGGAACGGGTGGTCGCCGAAACGGAGAGCCGCACATCCGGCCGGTCCTTCAAAAAGCGGGCGAGCACCGTCCCCTTCCCGACCCCGGAAGGCCCGGAAATCACAAACAACCGGCCCTGGCTATTCACCGGCATCCTCCTCATCCTCCTCCATAAAGCGGTTGGCGACCGTCTCCGGCTGCACGGCGCAGAGAATCACATGGTCGCTGTCGGTAATAATCACGGCGCGGGTGCGCCGCCCATAGGTCGCATCGATGAGGCTGCCCCGCTCCTTCGCATCCGAGATGATGCGCTTAATAGGGGCCGATTCGGGGGAGACGATCGCTACCAGCCGCTGGGCGGACACCATATTGCCAAAACCTATATTAATGAGCTTCATGCCGCTCATCCCCTATTCAATGTTTTGGATCTGTTCGCGGATCTTTTCGATCTCCGATTTCATTTCCACCACCACGCGCGCCAACGCCGCATCCTGCGCCTTGGAGCCGATGGTGTTGGTCTCGCGGTTCACCTCCTGCAACAAAAAGTCCAGCTTCCGGCCGCAGGGGCCCGGTCTTTCCAAAATGGCGCGCAGCTCGCACAGATGGCTGCGCAGCCGTACCGTCTCCTCATCCACCGCCACCCGGTCGGCGAAAATCCCCGCCTCCTGGAGCACCCGCGCATCATCGACCGCGCGATCGGAAAGCAGCTCCTGGAGCTTTTGGTAGAGGCGCTGGCGGTACTCCTCAACCGTTTCAGGGCTGCGGCGCTCCACTTCTGAAACATAGTCCTCAATGGCCGCCGCTTTTACCAGGATATCCGCCTCCAGCCGCCCGCCCTCGCGCCGGCGCATCTCCAAAAACTGTTCGAGCGCCGCAGCGGCGGTCTGCTGCACATCCTGCCAAACGGCTTCGGCATCCTCCTCCACCTTGCGGATGGCGAACAGGTCGGGAAGGCGCGAAAAGACGGAGAGGGAGAGATCGTCCTTAAGATCGAGCGGCTCGCTCAGGGTGCGCAGCGCCTCGGCATAGCTGCGGGCCAATTCAAAATTGACCTGCACCTCGCTCGCCGCGCCGGAAATGCTCGCGACCGTTACCGCCGCCTCCACCTTGCCGCGGGCCACCTTCTCCCCGATAAGCGTTTTGAGCTTCTCCTCCAGATAGCCGTAGCTCCTGGGGACGCGGGCAGAAAATTCAAAAAAGCGGTGGTTGACCGCCCGGATTTCAACGGTCACCTCCCGTTCTGCAAATCGCTGCTGCGCACGGCCATAGCCGGTCATACTGTTTACCATATCGACGACCATCCTTTTCTTCTGATGCGTGAAACGCCTCGAACGCATAGCAAACCTATTCTATTATTTTACTATCGAAACGGGGTGAAGTCAAGGCGGCTCCGGGAGGTTTCATCCGTCAAAATAATAAGGGGGACGGTAAAAACGCTTGACGTTTTTACCGTCCCCCTTTTCTGCAAAACAGCCCGCCTGTTTCCGGACGGTTAGTTCTCCTCTTTGGAAAACTCCGCTATATCCACCGCCTCGCCGCCGGCGAGCCGGGATTTCTCGGCGGCCAGCGCGACATAGTGGCTTTCTACCGACTGGCTGATATCGGTCAGCGAAACGCCCTTCCCGCCCGAAAGCAGATCCAGAAGATCCTCTACCAAGCGGTTATCCCCGCCGCCGTGGCCGGTGAAGTCCTCGACCTCCAGGCGCAGATCGATCTTTTTGCGCGGCGAACCAAACGGCCCGTATTCGATCGTCTCGGTCGTCATGTCGCCATAGAGATCGCCCAGCGCGCCCATTATGCCGATGGTGCGCGACAGCCCGCTGTTAAAGGCGCACATGGTGAAGCTGGCGGTCGCGCCGTCCTCATAGCACAGGTTCACCACCTGGTGATCGACCACGTTATTATCGCACCGGTAAACGCAGCGGCCATAGGGCCCCTCTGCAAGCGCCGTACGGATCTTCTCCGGCGTCGGGTTCTGGGCAAGGACGTCCAGCGGCCAGCCGGCGTATCCGCTCAGAGCGCCGCGCTTGCCGGTCAGGTAAATATCTTCCGCGTTGTAGGGGCAGCTCTCCCGGACGCCGCAGTCTAAGCAGCGCTCGGCGGAACCCTCCGGCGCATTTTCCGGCCGGAACCAGCCGAGGCTGCCGAAGGAGGAAACGCGCGCGCAGCGCTTGCCGGTCAGCCACAGGAGCAGATCCATATCATGGCAGGATTTTTGCAGGATCATCGGGCTCTCGCGGTCGTTGCGCCAGTTGCCGCGCACAAAGCTGTGCGCCTGGTGCCAATAGCCGACGTTTTCCACCGCCTCAACGTGCATCACCCGGCCCAGCACGCCGGAATCGACGATCTCCTTCACCTTCTGGTAAAAGGGGGTGTAGCGCAGCACATGGCAGACCACAACCTTGCGATCATATTGCTTGGCCGTTTCGGCAATCTCGCGGCACTCCTTAAGCTCCGGGGAGATGGGCTTTTCCAGCAGCAGATGGTAGCCCTTTTTCAAAGCCGGAATGGCATGGGGATAGTGCTGGCGATCCAGCGTGCAGACAAACAGAACGTCCGCCAGCCGGTCCTTTTCCAGCAGCTTCTCGGCGCTCTCAAAGCAGCCTTCGGGCGGAATATGATATTCCTTCGCCGCGTTCTCCACCTTCTCCGGGTCGATGTCGGCGACGGCAACAATCTTCATGCGGTCGGGGAACAGGTGGGCGCACTTCGCATAGGCTTCCTTCCCGCGCGATCCTAATCCCGCGATAGCAACGGTGACGCACTTGGCCATGATGTAAATCGCTTCCTTTCCTGATGGGATGTTATGACTCCATTATAGCGTCTCTCACAGAAATGAAAAGAGGAATCCGCATAATTTTAAAAGTTTTCACTTTTATACACATTTTTCCCCTTTTTCACCCACTTCCTCGTGCGAATGTCTTTTATACAGAGACAATCAGGATATATCAAAGAACAAATCCGCTTTTTTGCTGGATTTTCTGTTCTCCCGCCGTTCTATATGTTTCTATGAGGAACGGACACTCGCCTATTTCACACCCGATTAAAGAGCCAGCTTGAAGATTTCCACGATCTCCTCTACGCCCAATTCACAGTAGGAGGCGAGAGGGGCGCATTTGCGGGCCATCTCTTCAAAAGCGTCCGGGGAGACGCCCAGCTCGCCTATGGTGGTCGGCATGCCGATCCTGCGGAAATAGGCAATCATGCTTTCAATGCCGCGCCGCGCCGTCTCCTCCGGATGATCAAAGTCCATATCCACGCCGAAAACACGCACCGCAAGCTGCGCGAACTTGCGCACATCCTTTTTGTAAACGAACTTCGCCCAGGCCGGGAAGATGACCGCCAAGCCCGCGCCGTGCGAAACTTTATCGAACATGCCGCTGACCTCGTGCTCAATCTTGTGCGCGGGGAAGGTGGTGAGCTTGCCGCAGCCGGTCAGGCCGTTGTGGGAAACGCTCGAAGCCCACATCAGCGTAGCGCGCGCCTCATAGTCGTCGGGCTTTTCAACCGCAACCTCCCCGGCGTTTTTCACGGCGGTGAGCAGCCCCTCGGAGATGCGGTCGGTCAGCTCGTTATCCTCCCCCGGCACGCAGTAGCGCTCCAGCGTGTGCATCATGATATCCACAATGCCGCAGCCCGTCTGGTATTTGGAGACGGTGTAGGTCAGCTCCGGGTTTTCAAAGGCGAACACCGGGCGCAGCCAATCGTGGTTGAGCGGGCGCTTCCAATTTCCGTCCGGGTTGGTGACGACATGGGAATTGCTCATCTCGCTCCCCGCCGCGGCAATGGTCAGCACCACGCCGACCGGAAAGCCGGCCGTGGGCATCGTCTGGGTGGAGATCATCTCCCAGGGGTCGTCGCAGCCGTGCGCAAGGCCAAGGCCGATGCTCTTTGCCGAATCGATTACGCTGCCGCCGCCGACGGCCAGGATGAAATCAACCCCTTCCTTTTTGCAGAGCGCAATCCCCTCGCGGATGAGGCCGATTTTGGGGTTCGGCTCCACGCCGCCCAGCTCGACATAGGCAATCCCCTCCTTACCCAGCGAGGCTTCCAGCCGTCCGAGCAGGCCGCTGCGGCGGACGCTGCCGCCTCCAAAATGGACCAGGACCTTTTTCGCCCCCTGCTCTTTTACCGCTTTGCCAACCCCATTCTCACAGCCGCGGCCAAAATAGACCTTCGTCGGGGTATAGTAGATAAAATCATTCATGCTGACAACCATCCTTTCTGTTTATGAAACCTGGCCGGACAAACCTCCCGCCCAGGCGGCAAACGGTAAGACAATCCCTTTCCACAGCAAAAAGGGCCCGCGTGAAAAACACCCTTCCAATCGATGGGAACAGGGGCCGTCAAGAAACGCGCTGCGTTTCTTGACGGCCCCTCGGAAAAGGTGCTTCCGGGGAAAAGATTACGCCCGGATTTCGCGCCGGCAGCGCAAAACCTTCGCTTTCTCCGGCTTCTGCAAACCGGGAGTGCGCCTTTACACCCCTGCCGCTAAAACCGGCAGGGCGGGAACAGACGCCTCAATACCTTTATTTTACAGGATAAGCCCCCATTTTGCAACCCTGTCCCAGCCCTATTCCGTTTCCTCCTCCGCCGCGGGGCTCTGAACGCCGCCCCGCTTTTTTCGCTGCCGCACGCATTCGGTCAAGAGATATTCAATCTGCCCGTTGACCGAACGGAAATCATCCTCCGCCCAGGCGGCGATTTCGTTGTACAGCTTGGCGGAAAGGCGGAGAGGCACCTGCTTTTTCTGCGCGTCCGCCACCGGATTAATACAGGCTCCCGGAGTTTACAACGGGCTGGGCGTCCCGGCTGCTGCACAGAACCACCAGCAGATTGGAAATCATGGCGGCCTTGCGCTCCTCATCCAGCTCGACGATCTGGTTTCTCTTCATCCGTTCCAGGGCCATCTCCACCGTGCCTACCGCGCCATCCACAATCATCTTGCGGGCGTCGATAATGGCGGAGGCCTGCTGGCGCTGGAGCATGACGGCCGCTATTTCCGGCGCATAGGCCAGATAGGTGATGCGCGCCTCCAGAATTTCCAGACCCGCTTCCTCTACCTTGAACTGGATTTCATCCCGGATGCGGGAGGCGACCACTTCGCTGGAGCCCCGCAGGCTCCCCTCGTCGGCAACACCGTCGCCAGTGGTGTCCACGTCGGGCGAAACGTCATAGGGATAGAGCCGCACAATGTCCCGCAGCGCGCTGTCGCATTGCAGCGAAAGATATTCCTTATAGTTATCGACATTGAAAACCGCCTTCGCCGTATCCATTACCCGCCACATGACGGCAATGCCGATCTCCACCGGGTTGCCCAAGCAGTCGTTGATCTTCTGGCGGTTGTTGTTGAGCGTCATAATCTTCAGGGAAATCTTTTTGTTGGTCAGCTCAAAGCCGGCGTTCGAAGCGCCCTGCGCAAATTGCAGCTGCGGTAGCTGGAGCGTTTTGCCCCCGTCCACATCCCCGCTCTGGTGCAGCTTCGTTTTAGCGGCGGGGTTCATGCCGGTGCAAAAGGGGTTCACCCAATAAAAGCCGTCCCCCTTGAGCGTTCCCACATATTTACCGAACAGCGTCAGGACCAGCGCCTCCTGCGGCCCCAAAATCTTTAACCCCAAAAAGGGAACCCAGCCCACCAGCATCCAAAAGCCTCCCGCTGCGATTAGAAAAACGGTGAACGGCTGCATCGAGCCGCTCTGGGTACAGCCGGCAATGAAACAAGCCAACGCCGCTATGTACAGCAGCGCGAACAGCAGCAAAGCCGCCATACCGTTTTTCTTGCTCTGCAAGATCTTCTCATTCATAAAAGCACCCTCCATCTATTTGATATCAAAATCATATCATAAAGATTTATAGATTGCAAGAGGGAAAAGATATTTTCAGAAAAAACGGAAAGAAAAAAGCGGAGGAAAAAGAATCTGTAGAGAATGCGCCTTTGGCCTGTAAAAGAAATTGTGCAGTCCGATCCTCCGCCTTACAGAAAAAGGGGGACGCTGCAAAATTTCATTTTGCAGCGTCCCCCTTGTTGACCTTTTTGGTATCGGTGGTTACAATAGAAGCAGGAGCATGCTTTTCTGCCCCTTTGGATCCGCCTTTTCCGGCAAGGCCGGGATACCGGTTCCCAGAGAAAGGAATGATCACCGCCATGGATTCTTCCCGCAAGTGGGTGGCCCTCGGCTACAGCCTGCCGATCAACCCCTCCCGTAACCGGGTTTACGTCTGGCGCAAGCTCAAGGAGTTTGGCGCGGAATATTTCAAGCAGGGGGTGGCGATACTCCCCAGCAACAAGAAAAACAGCGTCCGTTTTTCGCGGCTTGCGCAGCGCATTTCCGAGCTGGGCGGCGAAGCCCAGCTCGTGGAGCTGCGTTTTCTCAACCCCGCGGACGAAGCGGCGCTCATCGAAAAATTCTGCCGCCAGTCGGACTCCGAATACACCGCGCTGCTGCACGAGTGCGGCGAGCTCTTCGCTCAACTAAAGGCGCGCGCCGGGCAGAAGCTCAGCGAATATGAAACCGACCAGCTCAAAAAGGTAGTCCGCAAATATGCGCGGGCCAAAAACCGCGATCATTTCCAGTCCGGCTTCTCCCGTGAAATGGAAGAAAAGCTCTACGGCGCTATCGACAGCTTCCGCGCCACCGCCGCCGATCTGGCCGCCCAGCTTCAGCGGACGTTGGATAAGCTCTAAAGCCTGTATCCCGCTTTTTCGCCGAAAAAGGCGGGGCTGTTGCAAAATAGAGGGGAAACCTCCGGTCGAGCCGATCCTCCGGCTTGCAGAAAACGGGCGCGCCTGCAAAAC
>JAAWDS010000047.1 GCA_022793895.1 Provencibacterium sp.
AGAGGAACGAAATCAAATTGCAGAATCTCAAAATTGGTAATAGTTTTCAACATTAAAAGACCAGGATTAGCAAATTTCCGAGTTTGCCAATCCTGGCCTTTTTAATTAAGTGAATTTACCACTTGACAATGTTGCAGAGATATCTTACAGACTGTACAGCTCGTTGACTGGAGGCAGGCAACGGTGTCCTTGGCAAATATAGAAGGTAGCCGCTCCGTTTTTTAATGGATAGTCTGTTCCAGGCTCCCGAAGGATCACAGCCGCTTCGGATGGAAGGAGCAGCGGTAAATGTTCCGCTTCTGATGGATCCGAAAGGACGGCCGTCACCTTGGGCGGCGGATCGCGGCGATCCAGAAGCGCTAGCAGAAACATGCCGTATCCGGCAGGATATTGCCTTGCATCTGCGGTTAAGAAATCCAACTGCCGCTCCGCCAAGGGGCCGTAAATCTCTTCAGAAACGATCTGACCGAGCCGCACCAGATTCCAGGCCATCAGCGAATTTCCGCTGGGCATCGCCCCATCATAGGTTTCCTTAGGACGGAGAATCAGAGATTCATTTCCCACTCCGCAGAGGTAGAATCCGCCGTTTTCCTTGTCCTGGAATTTGGTATACGTATCCTGGCAGAGCCGTTCTGCCTGAACCAGATACGATTTTTCCAATGTAGCTCCATACAGGGACAATTGGGCGAACAGGCAGGCGGCGTAGTCGTCCAGGAACCCTTTGGCGCCCCGCCGCCCGGCCCGGAAACTGACGTAGAGCGTGCCGCCTGTCCATAGGCGGGTCCAGAGAAACCGATCCGCTTGCTTTGCAGCATCCAGGTATTTTCTTACTCCGCTGGCCTGATACAGCCGGCAGAAGGCCGCGATCATCAGACCGTTCCAGGCAGTTAGAATCTTGTCGTCCAGGCGCAGGGAGCAGCGGTCTTTGCGGTAAGAATAGACCGCTGCTAACCTGTGATCCAGGGAGCGATCCTCCGGGTCGCTTTGCAGCAAATTAGGGATGTTTTTCCCTTCAAAATTCCCGGTATGCGTGATGTCGAACTGTTGGTTGAACGCCCCGCCCTGTTCTGGACCGAGGACATGGAGGATCTCCTCCGGCGTAAACAGGTAGTACTTTCCTTCCACACCGTCGCTGTCGGCGTCTTGGGCGCTGTAAAAACCCCCTTCCGGCGCGGTCATCTCCCGCAGGATAAAATCCGCAGTCCGTTTTGCCGCCAGCAGGTACAGCTTCTTCTTGGTCGCCGTGTAGGCTTCGCAGTAAGCCAGAATCAGCAGGGCGTTATCATACAGCATTTTTTCAAAGTGCGGGGCTAAAAACCGTTCATCGGTGGAGTAACGGCAGAAGCCGCCGCCGATATGATCGAACAGCCCGCCCCGGTACATTTGCAGCAGCGTGCGTTCCGCCATCTCCAGGCAGTCTTTGTCCTCCCGCCTCCTGTAGTATGCCAGAAGGAACAGGAGATTGTGGGGAGAAGGGAATTTTGGCGCGCTGCCGAAGCCGCCGTTTTGAGGGTCAAAAAGCTGCTTGTAAAGCCGGACCGCATCTTCCAGCAGCTCCGGCTCCGCCCCTTCTTTGGAGGCCCGCGGGCGGTTCAGCAGCCCCACGATCTCCTTAGCCTGGTTGAGCAAAGCGGAACGGTCCTTTTCCCACTTTTCATGGATCAGCGCCAGCAATTCCCGGAAGCTCAACATACCGCCCTGGCGGTGTTTGGGGAAATAGGTCCCCGCAAAGAAGGGCTGCTTTTCCGGCGTTAGAAAAATGCTGGCGGGCCATCCGCCGCTGTGGGTAAGGGCTTGGCAGACGCTCATATAAACGCTGTCCAGGTCGGGCCGCTCTTCTCGGTCCACCTTAATAGAAACAAACCAGCGGTTCATCACCTCTGCCGTCTCCGGGTCTTCAAAACTTTCCCACGCCATGACGTGACACCAGTGACAGGTGCTGTAGCCGATGCTCAGAAAGATGGGCTTGTCCTCCTCTTTGGCCCGGCGGAACGCCTCTTCGCCCCAGGGATACCAGTCCACCGGGTTTCCGGCATGCTGGAGGAGGTAGGGGCTGGTCTCATTTTTCAAATGGTTGGACACCGTATCACATCCCCCTTTTATCGTCGGACGCCGGGTTGTTGATAAGCTTCCCGTCCTCCCCAAAGCGGGAGCCGTGGCAAGGGCAGTCCCAGCTGTGCTCGGCAGCGTTGTACTTCAAGGCGCAGCCCATATGGGGACATCGGGGAGCGGTCGGAGTCAGAAGCCCCAGAAGGGATTCCAGGCCGTTTACTGCGAGCTGCGGGCGGAGAATCGTCCGGGAGGGGGAGAATACAGCCGCATAGGGGTTATTTCTTTCCAGAACGAGATCCGTTAGAATCTGGGCAGCCGCCATGGAGGAGGTCATCCCCCACTTGTTGAAGCCTGTCGCGACAAAGAGACCGGGTGTGCGTTTGGAATAGGGCCCGATATAAGGAACGCCGTCCAAACTCATGCAATCCTGCGTTGCCCAGCGGACGGTTTCCTGGGCGTCGGGATAGCGGCGGGCAGCGAAGCGCTCCAGCTCCCGCCATCCACCGCCCTGCTTGCCTGTCCGGTGGCTGCCGCCGCCCAGGAGCAGCCGATCGCCGTAATTCCGGAAGGACAGCCCCTTTTCATCCTCGTCCACATACATTCCATCGACATCCGGGGCGTTTTTCAGAGCCAGCACATAGGAGCGGTGTTGATACAGCTTTAGAAAATAACCGCCATGCTTATTGAGAAGAGGAAAGTGGGTAGCGGCAATGATCCTTTCCGCAGAGATCGTTCCGGCATGGGTGACCGCCTTCCCAGGGCCCAGCTCCAGAACCTTGGTTTGTTCAAAGATGCGCAGTCCCTTGGAGATAGCGGCAATGAATTTTAAGGGGTGGAACTGGGCCTGACGCTCAAATTTTATGGCTCCCGCTACGGGGAAGGGGAGCGGGATGTCTTCCCGAAGCTCTGCGGCAAAGCCCAGCCGATCGAGCGCCGCCAGCTCCTTCTCCAGCTTCTGCCGGTTTCCGGCGGAATAGACAAAGGCATCCTTTTCCTCAAACGCGCAGCGGATGTTCCGGCACAAGGCGCGGTATTCCTCCAGCGCCGCCTGATTGGCCTCTAGGTAAAGCCGGGCCCGTTCAACGCCCAATTGCCGGATGAGCTTGCGGTAGATGAGACCATGCTGGGAGGTGATCTTTGCGGTGGTGTTTTGGGTGATACCGCCGCCGATGCGATCCGCCTCCACCAGAGCATAATCCACCCCCGCTTGCGCCAACTTGTAGGCGCACAAAACTCCGGCCATACCGCCGCCGACTACCAGCACATCGGTTTTTAGGTCTGACCGGAGCGGGCCGAACTTAGGAAGCAGTGCCGTTTGCAGCCATATGGAGTCCATCCCATCACCTCGTTGAGATTAGGATGGTACGATCCAGCCCGATTATACCTGGTGAAATCCATCCGGGCGTTTGCCGGAGAAGCGCAGGCAATGCTGTGGGCAGGCGTCCACGCATTTTCCGCAGCGAATACACTCCGGGGAACGGGAAATCTCGTGGAGGGAAAGAGCGACCGGACAGGCCTTTTCGCAGGCCATGCAGGAGACGCATTGCTCCTTTTCCCAGCGGATCTGTACCAGGCTGAACCGGTTGAACCAGCCATAGATAGCTCCAAGCGGGCACAGATATTGACAGAAGGGACGGTAAACCTTCAAGGAAAGCAGAATGAGAAAGAGCAGGATTCCCAGCTTCCAGAGAAACAGCCCGCCGGCCTGGTCCCGCAGCGCCTCGTTTACGCTGAACAGAGGAAGCGCGCCGAACAAGGTGCCGGATGGGCACAGATATTTACAAAACGCCGGGATTTTTGCGTATCCTCCGAACAAAAAGATAGAACCTGCGCATACGAGAAGGATCAGCACCCCATATTTTCCATATTTGAGGATAGGGTGGAAGGGCAGCCGCTTTTTCTTTTTGAAAATGGGAATCTTGTATAACAGGTCCTGCACCAGCCCGAAGGGGCACAGCCAGCCGCAGACGAAACGTCCCAGCAGGCTTCCAAACAGGAAGAAAGCGCCCAGAGCGGCAAAGGGAATTTGGAACCCCTTTTGATTCAGCAGCGCCTGTAAAGCGCCGATGGGGCACGCGGCAACCGCCCCTGGACAGGAATAGCAGTTCAATCCCGGCACACAGGCAAATTTCAAGCTGCCGCGGTAAATTTTCCCGTTCATAAAGCCGTATAGATACCCGTTTGTCACGATGGTGAAGAGGATTTGCACTGCCAGCCGAAGTCTTTTCATAGCTCACCCGATCCCGATACACTCCAGGCAGATCATCACTGCCTTTTTCCATATAACGTCTAACTGCTTCAGAGAAGCGCCGATGCCCAGAAAGACAGCCCCGGCCAGCACCCCCAACATCCAGGCGTGCCGGCTAATCCTTCTCCAGAAGCCCATTGATCTTTTCCTCCCAACCCGATTTTTCCATCGCGCCGATGACGGTATCCAAAATGACACCGTCCTTGTCCAGAAAGAAGGTGGTCGGTACGGCGGTTACGTCCGTCAAAAGCCCATCATAGATCGATTCGTTTAGAAGCAGATGGGTATAATGGGCGCCCGTCTGCTCAACTAGGCTCTCCGTAAGGGACGTATCCTCTCCCTCCAGCACGTCGCTGACAATGCCGATGATCTGAAACTCCTCCGTCTCATAATCCGCTGCCAGCTCGCCCAATGCCGGCATCTCATTCAGGCAGGGATTACAGTAGGTTGCCCACACGTTGACCATTGTGAGCCGGGACTGAGAGAAGATAGAGGAGGTGACAGCGTTCCCCTCCAGATCTGTCCCTTCAAAGGTGATGGACGCAGAGGAAGGCTCCGATTCAGACGGAGAGGTTTCGCCGGCTGCTTCCGGCCCGGAAAGATTTTCCGGCGGCTGCTCCGTCTTGTCTTTGGCGCAGCCGCTTAACAGAACCGCCGACAGCGCCAGCATCCCTAAAAATATCTTGCATGGTTTGTTCATGCGCAATTCCTCCATTTTGGGTTAAAATAGCTCGATCCGTTAAAAACTGTCCGGGGGCTTGTCCTAAGCAGGCCGCCTCTGCCGCATCGCTACATTTTCGGACCATAGAGACGGCTCTTTTCACGGCCAACCGTAATAAACAAATCCTGGAGCGTGTGGCCGGCAGAGCAAAAAACGGTTATGGGCGCAGGACGCCTGCATCCAACATGGACTGCGCCGCTAACAGCACGCCGGTTCTTCCGGAAGGGTAGGTCAGCCCGCCCTGCATCCAGCAGGCGTAGGGCTCGCGCATCGGCGCATCGGCGCTCAATTCGATGGAGGAGCCCATATGGAAAGCGCCGGCCGCCATAATAACGGGATCGTCATATCCGGGCATATCCCACGCCTCAGGCGTTACAAACGAATCCACCGGCGCGCCCGCCTGAATGCCCCGGCAGAAGGCAGCCAGCCGTGCAGGCGATCCGAGAATCAGCGATTGAATGATATCGGTGCGCGGCTCGTCAAACCGCGGAGAGACGGAATAGCCAAGCGAAGCAAAGAGCGAAGAAGCAAAGACCGCCGTTTTCAGCGCGCTGGAGACGACGGCGGGCGCGAAAAACAGCCCCATGAAGAGTCCCCGCAGCTCGCCGAGCGTGCAGCCGATCTCCTTGCCGGTGCTCGGCGAGGTCAACCGGCAGGCGCACAGCTCCACCAGCTCCGGCTTTCCGGCAATGTATCCGCCGGTACGGGCGATGCCGCCGCCCGGATTTTTGATAAGGCTGCCGACGATGAGATCGGCCCCGGCCTCGGTGGGCTCCTGCCGTTCCACAAATTCTCCGTAGCAGTTATCGACTACAAGAATGGCATCCGGGTTTGCGCGGCGCACCTCGTCGGCGGCGCGCGCGATGTCGGCGCACCCAAGGCTGCGCCGCAGCGAATAGCCGCGCGAGCGTTGCAGGTAGGCTACCTTAGCCCCGCGGACGGCAGGGCCGATCCCCTCGAAATCGATCTCTCCGTCATGCAGATCCAGCTGTTCATAGTGAATGCCGAAATCGCGCAGCGTTCCCCGTCCGGCGTGTTCGGGCTTCAGGCCGATCACGCCGTGCAGCGTATCATAGGGCAGGCCGGTCAGGGAAACCATGCGATCGCCGGGCCGCAGCACGCCGAAGAGAGCCGTTGTAATGGCGGCGGTGCCGGAAACAAAGTGGTGGCGGTATAGGCTGTCCCCCGATCCGGTGATGAGGGCGAAGGCGCGTTCGATCGTTTCGCGGCCGCGATCGTCGTAGCCATAGCCGCTGGTACCGGCAAAGTGGCTCTCGCTGACCCGGCACTCGGCAAAGGCGTGCATCACCTTCTGCGTGTTATAGGAGGCGATGCGGTCGAGCTCTTCGAGCTGTGGGGCTATCTCGGCGTCGGCCTGTTCAGCCAGCTCCAGCAGGCCGGGATCAAAATGAAAAAAATCCGTCATTTGGATGACATTCCTTTCTATCCAAACCGGAAACACCTCTCTTTTGCCGGTAAAATGCGGGCAAAATCCGGCCTTGGCGGAAAAATCCGCCGGGCAAGTCTATGAAAATCTCCGGTTCCTTGTTGTCTTTATAGGGCGGCTATCAAAAAATCATCAAGAGGCCCCGTCCCTCGCCGCTAAGGCGGAAACCGGGGCAGAGAGCCGGGAAATATCCGCTTCCAACGGATATTTTTAATCAGCCCCCCGTTACAGCCAGGGCTTTTCGGCGGCGGCCCACCGGTCATAAGGGGAGAAGCCAAGGCGGCGGTAATAGCTTACCAGCTCTTCGCGCGCGCAGCCAAGCACCGGGAAACGGCCGCTTTGCCCGGCCAGCGCCGCGAGGCGGGCCAGCAGCCGGGCGGCATAGCCGCGGCCGCGCAGCTCCCGCCGGGTAACGAGCGCGCCAATGTCTATGCAGCGCCCGCTCGCCGCCAGGATGGAAGCGGTGGAGGCCAACATACCGTCCACATACAGCCCCCAGACCCCGCAAATCCCGTCGCGCTCCCGCAGCCGCATGCCGCTGAGCCAGTTGTCGTAGCCCGGTCCGCCGCCATAGTTGTCAAATCCTTCGTAGTGTTCGAGAATGAGATCATAAACCGGGCGCATCTTCTCCATCTCCCGGCGAATTTGAATCGAGGGGGAAACCGCGTCCGGAGAGGGGAGAAGGGAGGCGTCTCTGCACGCCATGGCGGGCGCATGCGCGGGCGCGGGAAGGCCGAGCGGGGAGCAGAGCGGCTCCAGCACTGCCAGCCGGCCGCAGAGAGAGCGGCAATCCATGAAACGGAGAAATTCCGCCAGCTCCCCCAGATCCGGCCGTTGTCCGCTGCAAAAAAGGAAGCTCCTTCCCAGACGCAGCAGCGCGCCATAAGGGACTTGTCCGTTTTCGCAAACCCAAAAGTCTGCGCCGGCTGTCTGTGCATTCCAGTAGGTGGAGAGGATGCAGCCATGCAGCAGATCCTCTCCGGCTAACACATCCAGCAGCTTTTTTTCCCGCGCCGGGGAATCCACATAGCGAATCATCCTTTTGCCAGTCTTTCCAGCAGCGCCAAGAGCAGCCGGACGGCAGAGGCGAGATCCTTGCCGTCCAGGAGGGGGAGAGGCGTGTGCGCATAGCGGCAGGGGACCAGCACCGAGAGGATCCCGCTCCCTATCCCGGCGCTCTGAACCGCTCCGGGAAGGGCCGAAGAGAGATGACTCTCCTTGAGCTGCAAGGGAATATCCAGTGCGCGCGCCGTCTCAATGGCTTCTCCCGTCAGCGCGGACGGATAGAGGACCCGCTTCTCCTGCAAGGGGACGACTGGCCCCTCCCCCAAGGCGCAGGCGCGTTCCTTGCCGGAAACGCCGGGGAAATCGCCCGCCGCCGCCACTCCGGCCAGGAGGGTAATTTCCGGAGCGCAGGCATAGGCGGCCGTCTGCGCGCCTATGCCGCCGGATTCCCCAAGCACGGTAAAGGCGAAGGTGCAGTCATAGGGGAGCGTGTCCCGAATGAGCGAAAGGAAAAGGGCGCACCCGGCGCGCGCGTCGAGCGCCCGGCCGCGGAAAAGCCCATCGCCGAACGGCATAAAGCCGCCCTCCAGGACGGCGCGATCCCCCGGCTTGACCTGAGAACACGCCTGCTCCCGGTTCTGCGCGCCAATATCGATGACTAGGTTTTCCAGCTTGGGATAGCGTTCCCGTTCCTCTCCCTCCAACAGATGGATAGGCTTGACGCCGACGACCCCGGCAATCCCATTTTCCCCAATGCGCACCGTCTTTCCGGCGAGAATGGAGGCGTGCAGAGCGCCCGCGCATTCGAAGCGCAGGTTTCCCTCTTCATCCGCGTCCCGGATGACTAGGCCCGCCTCATCCATTTGCGTACAGAAGAGGAGCTTCCGTTTAGGCCGGGCCGCCCCCTTTTTTTCGACAAGGAGGTTGCCCAGCGCGTCGGTGTGGCAGGAGGCGTAGCCGTCCGCCTGCTTTTCCAGCCAGCTGCGGACCCGCCCTTCATCTCCCGAAACGCCGGGAATCGCTGAAAGCTCTTTTAACCATTCAATCACGATGCAGCGCCTCCCACCCATTCGCAGATATAAGCGGCAATCAACCGCGCGACCGCTTCGACATCGGCCGCCGCGGCCACCTCTACCGGCGTGTGCATGTTGCGCTCAGGGATAGAGAGGAGCGCGGTGCGCACACCGCCGCGGGTGGCGGCAATGCTGTCGGCGTTGGTGCCGGTCCGGCCGCCCATGACTTCAAAGGTGAAGGGGATGCCGTTCTTTCCGGCGCAGTCCGCCAATTCGCGCGCCATCCGCAGAGAGAGACTGGGGGCCATGCCGATCATGGGGCCGCTGCCGAGCGCGGCGGTCTTGTACCGGGGAACGCCTTCACAGTGTCCGAAAGATACGTCTACAACGAACGCATGGGTAGGGGCTATCTGATAGGCGGCCGTCTGCGCGCCCATGCCGCCCACCTCCTCCATGCTGGTCAAGGCGGCGACGATGGTGCAATCCGGCCCGTTTTCATGCAGCAGCTGCGCCGCGCGGAGGATGGCGGCGCACCCGGCGCGGTTGTCCAGCGCCTTGCCGCAGACCCAATTTCCGCCCAGCGTGCGGAAGGGCACGTCCGCGCTGACCCGATCGCCGGGGGCGATGAGCGCGCGCGCACGTTCTGCGCAAAGGCCCGCATCCAGCGTGTAGCTTTCGATCTTACCGGGCTTTTTCCCGGCGTCCTCCGCCAGCCCGTCCGGCAGCGTGCAGACCACCGCCGCGACGGGTTCGCGTCCGTGAATCGTGACCGCCGAAGCAGGCAGCAGGCGGCGGTCAATGCCGCCGCAGTTGGAAACCTGAATAAATCCATCGCCGTCGATAGCGGTGACGATGAGGCCGATTTCATCTAAGTGGGCGTCCAGCATAATGCGGGGCGCGCCGCGGCTTCCCGTGCGCACAGTACACAGCAGCGAGCCCAGCGGCGTTTCTTCACAGGGGCCGAAGGGTTCGAGCAGCCGCCGGGCTTCCGCCCGCGCCCCGGTTTCCTCTCCGGCTACGCCGGCCGCTTCGCAGAGCCGGCGCAGGGTTTCTTTTACGTCCATTTCGAGCACAGCCTCCCTTGGGTTGCGTTTTCCGGCTTATCAGTCGAGCGCATGCACCAGTTCTTTAAAATGCCGGCCGCGCGCTTCAAAATTCGGGTAGCGGTCGAAGCTCGCGCAGGCGGGCGAGAGCGAAACGATATCCCCCGGCTGTGCGGCGTCGTCGGCTTTCTTAACGGCATCCGGGAGATCGGCCGCATGCAGGATGGAGAGGCTGGCCGGATCATAGGTGGGGTGAGAAACCACGACCTCTTCAATTTTTCCGGCAGTGGCGCCGGTTAAGATCAGGGTTTTTACATGGCGGTTAATCTCCGGCGCGAGCGGAAGGAAGGGGATTTTCTTGTCATATCCGCCCGCGATGAGGATGAGCTTTTGATCGAAGGAACGCAGGCCCGCAATGGTGCGCGTGGGAGAGGAGGCGATGGAATCGTTATACCAGCGCACCCCGTTTCTCTCCCGAACAAACTCAATGCGGTGCTCAACGCCCTGAAAGCGGCGCGCAACCTGCCGCGCCTCCTCGGCGGCGACAAAATCGCTGGTTGCCGCCAGCGCGGCCAGATAGTTTTCTACGTTGTGATCGCCGGGCAACACGATCTCTTCCCGCGCCATCAGCCGGACCGTTCCCGCGCGGGTACGCAGATACAGGGCTCCATCCTCCGCCAGATAGGTTCCAAACTGCGGACGGGAAAGGCGGGAAAATTGGAAGAGTCTCCCGCGCACCTCCGGCACAAAAGCGAGAGAGGGCTCGTTATCCAAATTCAGGACCGTTTTGGAAAATGCGTTCTGGTGCTGATAGATACCCCGTTTTGCGCCAATGTATTCCTCCATATCCTTGTGCACATCCAGGTGGTTGGGCGAAATGTTGGTGATGACGCTGACATCCGGCGCGCAGTGCATCGAGATTAGCTGGAAGCTGGAAAGCTCGACAACCGCCATGTCGTCCGGTTGGATCTCCTCAATCACCGGCAGCAGCGCCCGGCCAATGTTGCCGCCGAGGTGAACCGTATAGCCCGCCTCGCGCAGCAGCTCGGCGATGAGCGTGGTCGTAGTGGTTTTCCCATCCGAGCCGGTGACGGCAAAGGTGCGACAGGGGCACAGATCGAAAAATACTTCCATCTCGCTAGTGACGACGACCCCCTCCCGGCGGAGCTGACATAGCTCCTCCTTGTGGAAATAGACGCCCGGCGCGCGGAACAGGATGTCGCAATCCGGCTGCTTTAAGTAATCCTCGCCCAGGACCAGCCGGATGCCCGCCGCCTCCAGCTCGGCGGCCGCAGCGCCTATCTTTTCCGCGCTGCGGCGGTCCCGTACCGTTACAATGGCTCCTTTTTCATGCAGCAGTTTAGCGACGCCGGTGTTGGTGACGCCGACGCCTACGACAGAAACCCGCCTGCCGCGGATATATGCAAAAAAACGCTTTGCCTTTTCGTTCACAAAAAGCCCTCCTCATGCCGCCGGCATCCCGCTTTTTCCAGCGTCAATCCCGGCCGTTCGCTTTTACTATTATAGTAGGCCGCAGGAAAAATATCAATCAATCTGCCGGAAATTTTCGGGAAACGCTCCTTCTATGAAAACAAAAAGCAGAGGCCGCGCGCTTGAAGCGCTTTCGGGGCATTATCTTCGCCCCAAATCGCTTTTGCCGGGGGTTATAGAAATATGTGCCGCGTTTTTTACAGCCCCTTTTTGATTGGCTCTTGACGAATAGGCATGTTTAGTGCTAAATTATCATAAGAAAATGTAACAACCGTTTCATTAATGTGGTTTTGATAACGGGATTACAAGGAGCTGAAAGCCATATGCCCTCTTTAAACCTGGTACTGGTGGAACCTCAGATCCCACAGAACACCGGCAACATTGCGCGCACCTGCGCGGCCACCGGCGCCCGGCTGCACCTGATAGAGCCGATGGGGTTCACCGTAGAGGATCGGAAGCTCAAACGTGCGGGGCTGGACTATTGGAGCTACCTGGATATCACCTATTACCCTTCTTTAGATGCGTTTTTTGAGCGGAACGACGGGGACTATTACTATTTCTCTACCAAAGCGCAGCAGGTTTATTCAGACGTTCAGTATCCTGACAGCGCCTATCTGTTTTTCGGGCGGGAGGATGCCGGGCTGCCGGAGGAGCTGCTTTTAAAAAATCAGGAGCGGTGCCTGCGCATTCCGATGATGCCGGGGCTGCGCAGCTTGAACCTCTCCAATTCCGCCGCTATTGCCACCTATGAAGTACTCCGGCAATGGGGCTATCCGGCGCTTCAGAACCAAGGGAGCTTAACGAAATACCATTGGAAGGATGAATTTTGTGCAGAAAATTAAATTACTGACCGATACCACCAGCGACATTCCGGCGGAGCTTGCGCAGGAGCTGGGGATTGAGCTGAAAAGCATTCCGCTTGCGGTGAATGGCAAAAGCTATCTGGAGGGGAAGGATTTTACCAACCAGGAATTTTATGAGCTGCTGATGCGCAGCACCGAAATTCCGGCTACCTCCCGGATCAACGCCATCGATTTTTTGGAAAGCTACTGCCGCGCGGCCAGCGAGGGCGTGACTGATCTGATTCACGTTACCATCTGTGCGGCGGGTTCGGGGACCTATGAATCTGCGCTGACTGCGCAGGAGATGTTTCGCAGTAAAGAGCCGCAGTTGGCCGCCGGGATGCGGATCCACCTTTTAGATTCCCGCTCTTACTCTTTCGGCTATGGCCATGCTGTTTTAGAAGGGGCGCGCCTTGCAAGAGGCGGGGCGCAGGCGGACGAGGTGATCAGTTCAATTACCGGCTGGTTGGATTCGACCGAAATTTTTCTTGCCTGCTATAGCCTGGATTTCGCCAAAAAGAGCGGCCGGATCCATTCGACAGCGGCCTTCGTTGGGGAGCTGCTCGGCCTGCGTCCGATTATCCATATGGTGGACGGCGGCAACCACATCTTGGAAAAGGTGCGCGGGGATAAAAACGTGGTTCCTGCCGTTTGCAGGCTGACCAAGGCGGCTTTGGCCGAGGGAGGGACCTACTATATCATGAAAGGTATGCTCGATGAGCCTGCCGGGGAGCTTCAGGCTCTTTTGACCGAGCAGATTGGCTATCCGCCCGCCGGGGTTTATAACCTGGGCGCTTCGGTTTCGATCAATTCGGGGCCGAAGGTGATTGCGACCGTTATCCAGGGAAAACGCCGTCCGCAGAAGTAAAAAGCGGTTGATTCTCTGCGCTTCGGTTTTGTGTAACAGCCGTTGGATACGGAAATGGTTGAGAAAGGGAACCGCCCGCAAAATGCCTTGCATTTCGCGGGCGGTTCCCTTGGGAGATGAGAGATTTTTTAAGCGGGCTTAAATAAAGAGTCCGTCGCCCTTATGCGGCGGCCGGATGTTTTTTGTCGATGCGGCTGAACGCGCCGTAGAGCAGAACGGTGACAACTGACGTTAAAATGGTTTCCACCAACATGTAGCTGCCGTTATAGGTCAGCGAATAGAGCCATACCGGCTGGCCCTCCGGAGCATAGACCCTCCAGATAAGGATGCCGGAAAAAAAGTGGCACAGGAAGCGTATCAAGCAGACGGCAACCGTTCCAACGAGGGGCCCGGTAACTTTGGAACCCTTGCCGAACGGGCGGGCAAACAGGGGCGCTAGTCCCAGGCAGGTGAAGGCAAACACATAGTCGAGCAGGACGACCAGCACAAACCAGCCGAAGGTCTCGGTCGGAGGGCTGGAGACGCCGCCCAAAAGCATTTGCAGCAGGCTACAGGCAAAGGCAGTCAGCAGGCCCCATTTCGGGCCGCGGCGCAGCGCCGCGAGTACGATCGGCGCCATAGAGGCCAGCGTAATAGAGCCCCCGTTTGGCAGCGAGAAGAACGGGATAACCTGCAACACGGCGGAGAGCGCAACCATTAAGGCGCACTCGCTCAGGATTCTGGTTCGGGATGATTTCATGACCAACTCTCCTTTTAAAAAATTATGCAGCTTAACGGCCGGATGCAAGAAAAAACGCATCCCGCGGCGGCAGCCGCGGGATGCGTGAAAAGCTCGATAAAAAGCAATTCCCATTTTTCCTACGCTGGCATTACCCAGATCAGGTATAAGGTTTTGGAATATCAATCGGATTCCATCTCAGCCGAGCTCACTCAGCACCCCTGCATGGTATTATTAAGCTGTCAGGCTTATTCTAAAGGATCTTTCCGGTAATGTCAAGTTTTTTGCCGACAGATTGTTTTTTAAAAGTAGCCTGTCCGGCTTCGGGAGCGTCTTTCGCCGGAAGCGGTGAATAAATCCTGGAGAGAGGCATTTACTTTTATACACTGAAATGTTAAAATAAGGTTCAGCAGGTTTTCAGGAGGCGTACATGGATGATAGCAAAGCTGAAAGATGAAAATGTGGATTTTTTATTTGAGGCCATCCTCAAGCTGCAGACGGTAGAGGAGTGCTACAAGTTCTTTGATGATCTGTGCACCGTTCCCGAACTGCGGGCGCTTTCGCAGCGGCTGGCCGTTGCAAAAATGTTGAGCGAGCACCGGGTCTACAGCGATATTGTGGCCACTACCGGGGCGTCCACCGCAACCATCAGCCGGGTGAACCGCTCGCTGAATTATGGATGCGACGGCTATAAAATTGTATTTCAGCGCATGGAAGCGGAGCAGAAGGACGACGCCCAGCAGCCAAACGGATAAGGCCCGCGAAAGGACTTTAAAGAAGATGTATTCGACATTTGCCCGGTTTTATGACCGGCTGAACACCGAAGTGGACTATGAAAAAAGGGCGGATTATTTTTGCCGGGTGATTGACCGGCATTTTAGCCGGGAGAGCCGCCTTTTGCTGGATCTTGGCTGCGGCACGGGGAGCCTCTCCTTCCCGCTGGCTAGGCGCGGCTGGGATGTGATTGGGGTGGACGGCAGCGGGGAGATGCTCAGCTTCGCCATGCAGAAGCTGGCCGCCTTTGAAGGGGACCCCCGCCCGCTTTTTTTGCAACAGGAGATGGAGCGGCTGGACTTGTTCGGAACGGTGGACATCTGCATCTGTGCGCTGGACAGCGTGAATCACATTACCGATCCGCAGCGACTGGCAGAGGTTTTTCAGCGGCTTTCCCTCTTTGTGGAGAGCGGAGGGCTGTTTATCTTTGATGCGAATACGCTCTATAAGCACCGCCATGTGCTGAACGGTTCCACTTTTGTTTTCGATGAAGAAGAGGTTTACTGCGTCTGGCAGAATGCGATGAGCGATCCTTGCACCGTGGAGATCACGCTGGATTTTTTTGAACGTACAGAGGGAAACAGCTACCGCAGAAGTTCGGAGCGCTTTTTTGAGCGCGCCTATTCCACCGAGGAGCTACAGGCCATCGGCAAAAAAGCGGGCTTTGAGCTTATCGCCGTTTATACGGCGGACAGCTTTGCCGGGCCGAAGGAGAACGCCCAGCGGCTGGTTTATGTCATGGAGAACATGACCGAGCACCGGGCCGCGCCGGTGGAATAGAGCGGGAAGGGAGAAAGAAAATGGGAAACTATGTGCGTGCTATCTCCCGCGAGGGGGATGCCGTCTGCCTGGCCGTCGATTCGACCGATGCATGCGCGCGGGCGGAGCAGATCCATCAAACGAGCGCGGTGGTAACGGCGGCGCTTGGCCGGCTGATGACGGCGGCCTCCTTTATGGGGTTGCTTCTGAAAACGGCGGGAAGCTCGGTAACGCTGCGCTTAAACGGGAACGGCCCGGCTGGCGCGCTGATTGCCGTATCCGATGCGGCGGGAAATGTGCGCGGTTGGGTACAGAACCCCATCGTGGAGCTTCCGCTCAATCCTTTCGGCAAGCTGGATGTTGCCGGAGCGGTGGGGCGCGAAGGGATGTTTTATGCCATTCGGGACGAAGGGCACGGAGAGCCCTATATTGGCCAGACGCCGATCGTATCCGGGGAGATCGCGGAAGATGTCACCCATTATTACGCGGTCAGCGAACAGATACCGACCGTCTGCGGGCTGGGCGTGCTGGTCAACCCGGAGCTGACCGTCCGGGCGGCCGGAGGTTTCTTGGTGCAGCTATTGCCGGGCGCGGCTGAGGATACCATTGACCGGCTGGAAGAAAACATCCGCCGCCTGCCGCCCGTTTCCTCGCTCATCCGAGATGGAAAGACGCCGCAGGAGATTGCCTTCATGGCCCTGGAGGGTTTTGCCCCCGAAATTTTGGATGAAGGGGAGATGGCCTACCGCTGCGACTGTTCCCGCGAGAGGATGGAGCGTGCGTTGCTCTCTCTGGGCCGGGAGGAGCTGGAAAAGATGGCGCAGGAGCGTCCCGTTACCGGGGTACAGTGTCACTTTTGCGGGGTAGAGCGCTCGTTTACCTCCGAGCAGCTGCGGGCGTTGGCAAAGTAAGAAAGGGGTTGTAAAAAAACGCGGCGCGTTTTTTTACAACCCCTTTTTCTGCAAGCCGGGGAGGCGTTTTTTACACCCTGGCTTATAGTTTATAAGCGGCAGATATGCAGACTCTGCCCGGAAGAACCGGTTCCCAATTTCAACGCTCCCATTTATCGCAGAGCGCATGGATCTGGCTGGTGAAACGCGCCAGCTCCTTGTTGCTGCCGCCTCTGTTCTGTTCAATCACCGCCATTAACCGTTTCCCAGCTGCTACCAGACGGGTAAAGACGTCGGAGAGCCGTTTTGCGGCCGGCCGCTTCACCTCAATGCGCTCGCCCTTGTTCAGCCAGACATCCCGAACCAGATCGTAGACGGCGCCGCTGTAGGGCGCATCGGCGGTATAGTGCTGATCTTCCCGCAGGCAGGCGGTAAAGGCGTCGCAGGCTTCGGTGCTCCCGTGCACCACAAAGACGCGCTTCGGCTTTGGAGAAAAGGCATGGATATAACGCAGCAGGCCGAGCTTGTCCGCGTGGCCGCTGACCCCTTCCAGCGTAGCGATCTCCGCTTTGACCTCGATCTCCTCGCTGAACAGGCGGACCCGTTTCGCCCCTTCCTGCAACGAACGCCCCAGCGTACCGGCAGCCTGGTAGCCGACGAAAAGAACGGTGCTCTCCGGCCGCCATAGGTTATGCTTCAAGTGGTGCTTGATCCGGCCCGCCTCGCACATGCCGCTTGCCGAGATGATAACCTTGCACTGGCGGTCAAAGTTGATCTGGCGGGATTCCTCGCTGCTGACCGCGGTTTTTAAGTCGGCAAAGCCAATTGGGTTAATGCCCTGCTGCACGAGCTCCATTGCCTCTTCGTCGAAATAGTCGGCGACGTTTTCATTGAAGATGTTGGCCGCTTCAATAGCTAACGGGCTGTCCACATAAACGGGGAAGCCCTCGTGGCCTTGGATGAGGCCGTCCGCCTTAATTTTTCTCAGGAAATAGAGCAGCTCCTGGGTGCGGCCGACGGCAAAGGAGGGAATGACCAGATTGCCGCCGCGATCGAAGGTCTTTTGAATGATATCGGCCAGCCGGGTCACATAATCAGGCGGCGGGTTGTGGAGCCGCGTGCCATAGGTAGATTCCATCACCACATAGTCCGCTTTGGAGATATACTGCGGATCCCGGATAAGCGGCTGGTTGATATTTCCAATATCGCCGGAAAAAACGATGGTTCTTTTCTCGCCCTCCTCCTCGGCGAACACCTCGATGCTGGCCGATCCTAAAAGATGTCCGCCGTCGGTAAACCGCACATCGAGCCCCTTGCAGAGCGGGATGATTTCCCCGTAACGGCAGCCCTCAAACTGTTCGAGAACGCCGCTGGCATCGTCGGTCGTATAGAGCGGCACATACTCTTCGTGACCTGCGCGTTTCCCCTTGCGGTTGCGCCACTCCGCTTCGAACATTTGGATATGCGCGCTGTCGAGCAGCATGATGCCGCATAGGCGGCAGGTAGCGGTTGTGGCGATGACCCTGCCGCGGAAGCCCTGCGAATAGAGGAGGGGGAGCTTTCCGCTGTGATCGATGTGCGCATGGGTGAGAAGGATATAATCGATGGCGGAGGGCGCTACTGGGATCTCTTGGTTTTCATATTCATCGATCCCCTGTTCCAGCCCGCAGTCTATCAGGATGTTTTTGCCGCATGCCTTCAGCATGTGGCAGCTGCCGGTTACTTCATGATCGGCCCCTAAAAAAATGAGTTGCAAAACGGTTTCGCCTCCTTTGTCCTATTTTACCATAAATCTACAGGATTGGACAACAGGAATCAGAATTTTTTGCATAATTTGAGGGGGAAGAGGGGCTTTTGTTGGATAAAGGGGCCGCAAAAAATACTTTGTATTTTTTGCGGCCCCTTTATGGGTATTAATCCATCAAGCGCTCGAACACATCGATGAGCTCGGCGATCTTATCGTCCGTTTCTTCTATATTGCCTTCGGTAAGCGTATTGCGCACGCAGCCTTCCAGGTGGGCGCGCAGGATCTCCCGTTTGCACCGGCGCAGCACCGCCTCCGCCGCTGTAAGCTGATTGGCCACATCGACGCAGTAGCGGTCCTCTTCCACCATGCGCAAAATGCCGTCGATCTGGCCGCGCGCCGTTTTCAAAAGCCGTGCGATATAGACGGAATCCGCTTTCATGGCGCAGGCCCTTACTGGATGGAAACCGGCTCATAACCGGCTTGTTTCACCACTTGCAGCAGCACATCATCCTCCACAGGGGATTGCAGACGGATGCGGGCGCTTTTCGTTTCGAGATCCACCTCGGCGTGAACCCCGTCCAGCGCTCCCAGCGCCTTTTCCACCGAAGCCTTGCAGTGTGCGCACATCATTCCTTCAATAACCATTGTCTTTTCCATCATACGTTCCTCCGTTTTTTTATTTTTACCGGCCCCTAGAGACAGGGGGCAGCTTTCGGCCGTTCCAGCCGGGGTAGAGACCTCCGGTTCCTCTCCCGGATCTAAGGCGCTCTCTTCGGCAAACCGGGGCTTAAAGCCGCGCAGGCGCAGCGCGTTGCTGACGACGCAGACCGAGCTCAGGCTCATTGCCGCCGCGCCGAACATGGGGTTCAGCGTCCAGCCTAAGAAGGGGAAAAATACGCCTGCCGCCAGCGGAATGCCAATCAGGTTATAGATAAACGCCCAGAACAGGTTTTCCTTGATGTTGCGCAGCACCGACCGGCTGAGCTGCGCGGCACCGGCGGCATCCAGGAGATCGCTGTGCATGAGCACGACATCCGCCGCTTCAATGGCGATATCGGTCCCAGCGCCGATAGCCATTCCCACGTCGGCCCGTGCGAGAGCGGGAGCATCGTTAATTCCGTCGCCTACCATCGCCACCCGGCGGCCCTCCTGCTGAAGCTGATAGATGGTTCGCTCCTTGTCGGCGGGGAGAACCTCGGCCACTACCCGTTTAATCCCGGCTTGGCGGCCAATGGCGGCGGCTGTCCGCGCGTTGTCGCCGGTCAGCAGAACAGTATCAATCCCCATTTTGCGCAGCGTCTGCACAGCGCGGGCGCTGCTCGGCTTGATGGTGTCGGCCACCGCAATGAGACCGAGCATCCGGCCGTTTTCGCTGAAATAGAGAGGCGTTTTCCCGTTTTCGGAGAAGGCGGCCCCCGCTTCGAGCAGCGCTCCCGGCTGCGCGCCGGCCGCTTCCATCTGCCGCGGGTTGCCTGCATAGATGGTTTTCCCCTCCACCCGCGCCTGAATACCGGCCCCTTCCGAAAGGCGGTAATCGGACGGTTCGGGGAGCGCCAGATCGCGTCCGGCGGCATGCTCCACGATGGCGCGGGCCAGCGGATGCTCGCTTGCGCGCTCGGCGGACGCCGCCAGCCGCAGCAGCTCCTCCTCAGATACGCCGGGGGCGGGAAGCAGATCGGTCACGCGCGGCTTCCCTTCGGTGACGGTCCCCGTTTTATCGAGCACCACCGTATCCACCCCTTGCAGCGCTTGCAGGCTTTCGGCCGATTTATAAAGGATGCCCTGCTGGGCCCCGCGGCCGGTTCCGACCATGATAGCCGTCGGCGTAGCCAATCCCAGCGCACAGGGGCAGGAGATGACCAGAACGGCAATGGCGCGGGCCAGTGCAAAGCCGGGCGTTTGGCCGAACAGCAGCCAAACGGCGGCCGTTACCAGCGCAATGACGATCACGACGGGAACGAAAACGGCGCTGACCCGATCGGCCAATTGGGCAATCGGCGCTTTCGATCCGCCCGCCTCCTCCACCAGCCGCACAATCTGCGCCAGGGTGGTATCCTCGCCGGTGCTTTTGATTTCGATCTGCATATAGCCCGCCTGGTTGACCGTTGCGCCCGTCACCCGATCGCCCGGCTTCTTTTCCGCGGGGATGCTCTCGCCGGTCAGCGCGGATTCGTCCACCGCTGCGCTGCCGGAAAGAACAACGCCGTCGGCCGGGATGCGCTGTCCGCTGCGGACGACGGCGGTATCTCCCGGTACCACCTCGCTGATGGGGACCTCGACTTCAGCCCCGTCCCGCAGCAGCACGGCCGTTTTGGGAGCGAGATCGAGCAGCATGCCGATCGCTTCGCTGGTGCGGCCGCGGCTGCGCGCCTCTAAAAACTTTCCGCAGGTGATGAGGGTGAGAATCATGCCGGCCGATTCAAAATAGAGATCCATCGCCCAACTGTGGGCGGCATGCAGATCCCCCTGTCCCATCGCAAAGCCGATGGCATAGAGGGCGTATACGCCATAGACCACCGCCGCGCCGGAACCGATGGCGATGAGCGCATCCATGTTGGGCGCGCGGCGCCAGAGCGTTTTAAAACCGCGGGAGAAATAGGCGCGGCCTTCATAGAGGATGGGGAGGGTCAGCAGCAGCTCGGTTAAGGCAAGGGAAAAGGCGTTTTCCGCCCCGCTTAAAAAGGAGGGGATGGGCAGGCCCATCATGTGCCCCATCGACAGGTAGAAGAGCGGAACAAGAAAGCACAGGGAGACGAAAAGCCGGTGCTTTAAAGAGCGGATCTCCGCCTGGGCAGGCGCCTCCTCCGGTTTGGAAGCGGCATCCGGGGCCGGACCGTTTCCGGCGTGCAGCCGCGCGCCATAGCCCGCTTGTTCAACTGCATGGATGATGGCCACGGGATTAGCCGTCTGTTCGTCAAATTCCACCTGCATCCGGTTTTGCAGGAGGTTAACGTTGACCGCCTGCACGCCCTCCACCTGCCGGACGCTTTTTTCTACATGCGCCGAGCAGGCTGAACAGGTCATGCCGGTGACGTCAAAAGCCTGTTTCATCAAAAACCCTTCCTTTCATGAAGCGGTCGATTGGGTAAGGGGATGGCAACTTCAACATTGGCAAGTATGAAAGAAGCAATACCCCCACCCCCTGGGGGTGTCTGTTGCCATTATATACCTGAAAAGTAGAATTGTCAAGCGAAGACTTTCCTATTTTGAAGGATTTCCCGTTCGGCGGTCCTCTATGCGGCTGGTGAACGGCCGCTTTTGGACCCTCTCCTCCAGTCCCCTGGAAAAAATCTGCCATGTGTGTTATCATACTTTTATAAACGCTTCCTTTTGCTCTCTTAACCCGTCGTTTTTCCTCTTTACAAGGACAAAAGTTTGATCTTTGTCGCTTTTTGAAGAACAATATATAAGTTTATAAAAGTATGATAACACACATGGAAGATTTTTTCCAGGGGACTGGAGGAGAGGGTCCAAAAGCGGCCGTTCACCAGCCGCATAGAGGACCGCCGAACGGGA
>JAAWDS010000048.1 GCA_022793895.1 Provencibacterium sp.
AGCGGCGGTGAGGAAGCCCGGTGGGCTTCCGGAGCCGCTTTGCGACTTCGAAGGGGTCCATGGGGGAACGGACAGAGCTAGGCGCTAGCCGCAGCGATTGGCGGTTCCTCCATGCAGCGTGTCGACTTTGTCGACACGCTGCAGGCCATGCCAAAGATCTTGGCATGGCCTTTTTATCCGTTTGCGGTTTACCGTCCCAGACGGCTATCCCAATAAAACGGTACGGTCCTCCTTCGCCGAGGTATATAGCCCCAGCACCAGCTCCAGCGTTTTGGTAGCATCCGCCGGATCCACCGGAACCGGATCGCCCGCCGCCAGTTTCCGGTAAAAATCGCGGATCTGAATCCCGTGGTAGGCTCCCCAGTAGCTTTCGCCGCCGTTAGCCGCCGCCTGCGGCAGCACCCGGTAGGGCGCCTGCCCTTCCAGCTCGATCTCCATCTCCATCCCGGTCAGCAGGCACCGGCCCTTTTCCCCGCTGATTTCAACGCGGATAGGGCTGTTCTTCACATAGTAATTGCAGGCGGAAAAGGCATAGACTGCGCCGTTCTCAAAGGTGAAGGCGGCATCCGCTTCATCCTCCACCTCAATGTTGGTTAAAATGCGCCGGGCAATGTGCCCCTGAACGCTGCGCGCCTCGCAGCCCATCAGATAGCGCGCCAGATCGATGCTGTGGATGGCTTGGTCGATCACAACGCCGCCGCCCTCCTTCTCCCAGCTCCCCTTCCAGTCGCACTCGTAATAGGAGGGCGGGCGGTGCCAGTTCAGGCTGCTCCATGCGCCGAGGATGCGCCCGAACGCGCCCGACGCGATCAACTGCCTGGCCTGCTGTACGCCCTCGATATAACGGTTCTGGAAAATGACGCCCAGACTCTTCCCGCAGTCTGCCGCCGTTCTTATCATCTCCTGCGCATCCGGGAGCGAGAGCGCAATCGGCTTCTCGGTCAGCACATGGAAGCCCGCCTTCAAGCAGGCTATCGCCTGCTCTTTATGCAGGAAATGCGGCGTACAGATGTGTACCGCATCCAGCTTTGCAGCCAGCAGATCCTCCAGCCGGTCGCTGAAGGCGCAGCCCTCGAACCGGGAGGCGAACGCCTGCGCACGGCGGATATCCTTATCAACGGCAAAACAGACCTCGATCTCCTCGCCCATCTCCTGAAACGCGTTCTGATACACCACCGAGATGCGCCCGCATCCGACGATGCCTATACGGAATTTTTTCATCCTTCTGAAGCTCCTTTCTCCCGGCTTAACGGCTCTCCTGCAAAACAAACTTTTTCACTGCCAGCGCCGCCGCACCCTTGGCCGCACGGAACGGATTGTGCGGCACAAATTCAATCTCCACTTCGCCGACGTCGATGGAATACAGGTGGTCGCGGGTCACGTCGAGCAGCAGCTTCCGGTTCGCTTCCTCCTGCATGATCCGCCCGTCCACTATCACCAGCGCAGGATTGATAAAGTTGATGATGTTGGCCAGCGTGATGCCTAAATAAGCAACGGCCTCCTCCATAACCGAACCGGCCAGACGGTCGCCGCCGCGCTGCGCCTGTAAAATTTCTTCAATTTTCGGATGGAGCGGATCGGCGCAGACGGCGCGCAGCAGCGACGGAACCCCCGCCTCCACCGCCTGCGCGCAGCGGCTGCGGATAGCCAGCTCGCTGGCTATCCCCTCCAAGCAGCCCCGCTTGCCGCAGGTAGGACAGACAGGGCCGAACCGGTCCCCCACCATATGCCCTATCTCGCCTGCGCCAGTCATTTCGCCGGTATGCAGCCGGCCGCGGATCACCAGCGGACAGGCCAGCCCGCGGGAGATGAAAAAATAGGCGAAGGTTTCAGGCCGCAGCTTGCTGCTGAAAAGCTCTTCCCCTAAGGCGCAGCAGCGCGCATTATTCTCAATGCGGCAGGGGAAGCCGGTCCGGCGGGACAGATCCTCCGCCACCGGCTTATCCCTCCATTTTTTAATCGCCCCATAACGCAGGATCCCCTTGTGCCCATCCACAAAGCCCGGCAGGCCGACGCCCAGCCCTGCGATCCTTTCGCGTGGGATCTCTGTTTCCTTCAAAAGCGCCTCGATCTGCCCGGCAATGGCGTCCATTGCCGGATCATAATCATCCAGGTCATCCTGATACTGGCGTTGGCTGACCACGTTTCCCCGAAGATCCACCAGGCACAGGAGCATTCCAAAGTGTCCCTGCGCAACGCCGACCGTGTACCGGGCATCCGGCACAAAATCGACCAATATCCTCCGGCGGCCCAGCGTATGCCCGGCGCGGCGCTTCTCCTCCCCGGAATCGGGCTCGCATTCATAGACCAATCCCTTCTGAATCAGGGCCGCCACGTTGGTCGTAATCGTCGGCGGGGTCAGTTGCAGCCTTTCGGCAATCTCCGCCCGGCTGATCGGGCCGTATTTATAGATAATTTCTTTAATCGATTCGGTATTGTGTGACCTTAGCCGCTCTAAGCTCGTGCCTGTCCGTGCCATAACGCTCTCTCCCGTAACAAGGCGGAGCCTTGGTGGTGTTTTTCAAAGAAAAGGGCGCTCCCCGGCTCTTCCCTTTCTGGGCCGGCGGGAGCGCCCTCTTCTGTTTCTCAGCCGCCGCAAGGGTAGGCGGGCGCCCCGTCGCGGATATGACTGTTTTGGCTGGGGTCCTTCATGCAGAGATGAACCGCCGCCGTGGTAAAGGTCTTGGGCAGAGCAAGAATGTTGGGGTTCGGGCCGGTGAATTTCTTCATCGCATCCTCCAGCGCCTCCTCAAAGGTAGCGCGGGTTTTTAGCCCCATGCCGCGCGCAATGCCCGGCTCGCGCGCGCCGACGATATAAATGGCGCTCGTGTGCTCCTCCGCCAGATGCCCGCAGCTCATCATGGAAAAGCCGTGGAACGGATGGAAGGCGTTCGCAAACCGGTATTTGCGGATATATTCCTCGTTGGTGGCGAAATATTCGCCGTAACGGTTCATGTCCGGCAGGATGTTCATCGAGTCGTGCTGGAACATCTCATACAGCTCCCGCAGATAGGGCCAGCGCTCGTCGTGGAACCACCCGTCGCAGATGCTGGAAACGATGAAAACGCAATGATCGGCCAGCACGCGCTTGTGCCGGATCACCTGCGCGGAGAGCGCCTGCATCATCTGAATGGGGTTGGTGCCCATCCCGGCGCCATAGTGGAAGTTAGTCGGCATGCCGAAAACAACGATGTCATATTTCTTCTCTGCCCAATGCACATAGGTGCGCCGGTCGGCCATTTTCCAGCTCGCCGGCTGAAGCTCCTTCGCATAGCCGGAATGGATCTCGATCTGGCGGCTATAGGTGTCGAGCACCGCATCGCAGCAGAAGAATTTCTTGCCCATCTTCTCTTCCATCCACATGCCCTGCTGATCAAACTTGCGGCGCATCTCGCTGCCCGTGGACACCGGCACGAAGTCCTGCCGGTGCATGACCTGCGGCACATGGTGCGCGCTGATGCTGCGCCAATGGGTGATCCCGGTGGCGCAGTGCTTATATCCGCCGGAATATCCGCCGTATGGGTTCCCCTGCGTGTGGCCGATCAGAACGGCGACATCCGCATCGTAAACATATTTGTTCATGATCACGTGATCGCCCTGCGGCGTAAAGCCGAGATCCATCAGGTGCTCATAGTCCTCCGAATCGTGGCTGGTGATTTGGCCGGAGGGGTAGAACTCCTGGAACAGCTCATCCCCTAAAATGGCGCGCATCTCCGGAATGGTGGCGCGCGGGTGCAGCCCGTTGGAGAAGAGCAGCAGAACATCCTGCTTTTCAACGCCCGCGCAGTAGAGCTCATCCAGGCAGGCGCGTATGGCTACCCGGCGGTGGCTGGTGGGCTGGGTGCCGCCCTTAACGATATCCGGAATGACGAAAACAACGCGGCTGCCCTTGTGGGCGAGCTGCGCGAGCGGGGGCATCCCAACCGGGTTGCGGACGCTCTCGATCGTCGCCGTATAGAGGCTGTCCCAATCCTGCGGCAAGCAGGGCGGATCGGGAACCGTTTCGCCGGGGATAAAGACGTCGGCGGTATCCGGTAGCTGGGCGCTCATAAAGCCGTGTCCATATTCAAAATCAAGTTTCATGAGGGAATGCTCCTTCCTTTCTCCAAGGCCCGGCCGCCCTATCGGGCAGGCCGGTTCCGTTTAGTCCTTCCGAAAGCTGACGAAGGGCGGCAGGGGTCCCACCAGCGGCCTGCACCAGCGCTTAAAGGCTTCGGTGACGCCGTTGCCCTCAGCGTTGATGAACGCATCCGGCAAGGTTTTTTCGGTCAGCATCACCTGCTCAATCGGGATAAGGACGGTTTTCACCGCATAGGGCTCGTCGCTTATGCGCTCAAAGCCGACCATGACCCCCGTTTGTCCGGCGGCGGCCGCCCTTACCGCCTCCTGCCCGGCCAACACCGCCTCCTCCCGGTCGGCGGCGCTCTGCCAGGCTATCGACGCCCGGCCCAATATGCCCGGCTTCTCCGACCGGGCCTTATAGCCCAGCCGCCGGATGATCAGATTGGCCAGGTGTGCGCCTACATCGCCAAAATAGGTAGCGCGCCCCACCGTCATGATCGGTTCCACGATGGGCGTTCCATCTTGATAGTGCAGCCCCTCGCTGGCTACGACTACGCCGCAGCCCTTGCGAGCAATAAGGCCCTGCACATCCGAAAGGAAGCGCTCCTCTTCAAACGGACGCTCCGGCAGATAGATGAGATCCGGGCCGCCGGCGCCGCTCTCCTCGGCCAGCGCGCTGGCCGCCGCCACCCAGCCCGCGCTGCGCCCCATCGCCTCCACAACCGCAATGTGAATCGGCAGGCCCCGCACATCGCAGCAGACCTCGGCAACGCTGGCGGCCATGTAGCGCGCCGCGCTGCCATAGCCCGGCGCATGATCGGTAACGGCGATATCGTTGTCCATCGTTTTAGGGATGCCCACCACCCGCACCTGCACGCCCAGCTTTTGGCAGGCGGCATAGACCTTGCCGCAGGCGTCCATGCTGCCGTTGCCGCCGTTAAAGCAGACGATGCCAACGCCTCTCTCGGCGACCGTTTTGGCAATTGCCTCATAGTCCTGCGGTTCCAGGTGATCCCGGCTGGTACCGATAGCGGAGGAAGGGCTGCTGGGAAGCAGCCGGAGCTTTTCCTCCTCCACGGCGCCCAGGTCGATAAATTCCCCGCGCGCCGCTGCCAGGCTCCCGCCCAGCGCCCCGTAGATATGCCGGATTTCCGGCTGGCGCTTCGCCTGCATGATCGCGCCGAACAGCGAAGCGTTGATAACGGCGGTAGGCGCGCCGCCGTGAATAATGAGCAGATTGGTCTGTTCCATGCCGTGAACCTCCCCGTTCGTAAAAAGGCCGGTCAGCGCGGGACTAGATGCCCTGCTTGCGGTAACGCTCCGCCATTTCCTCCAGCGATGCGCGCTCCACCAGCGGCGCCTTGCCCACGCTTCCAAATTCGACAACCAGCGTGCCGACCACCTCGCGCACGCCCTTTTCAATGCAGCGGACCACGTCGGCCACCGCCTCGTCCGGGATGCCGCCATACATCACCGTATCCATCACCGGCGGCAGGAACACCCGCGGATCAAACTGCTCCGGCTTCTGCTGCAAAAGCGCATAGATTCCGCCGATGCTGGGGCTTTCCCGCAGCGCGGGCTGCGCGGCGAACAGCTCCCGGAGGTTGCGCGTTACCGCCAGGCGGATATCGGTGTCTACGTTGATCTTCCCGATGCCGCAGCCGATCGCCGCCTTGAGCTCCGGGAGCGCAATGCCTTCGGTGTTCTCCAGCTTGCCGCCCAGCGCGTTGATTTCCTCTACAATATATTTCGGTACGGTGGAAGAGCCATGGCTCACCAGCACGCCGAAGATCCCCTCATGCAGCAGGCACTCCTTCACCGCCGTCGCGATTTCAGTGCGCAGCCGGACGTTCTTTCCCTTCACTGCGCCGTGCATCGTCCCATAGCTGATAGCTAGGCAGTCCACCCGCGTTTTTTTGAAAAATTCCACCGCGTCCATCGGGTTGGTGTAGGTGGAGGAGGCGCTGAACACATGATCCTCCACGCCGGCCAATACCCCCAGCTCCCCTTCAACGGTAACGCCCCGTTCGTGCGCGTATTTCACAACCTCGCGGGTCAGCTCCACATTCTGTTCAAAAGGAAGGGAGGAGCCGTCGATCATCACCGAGGTGTAGCCGCCGGCAATCGCCGCCTTTACACTCTCGAAATCCTTGCCGTGATCCAGGTGCAAAACGATCGGGATAGGGCTGTCCGCGCCGTATTTCCGGACCGCGTCGCCGATATTTTTTGCGCCCTTCTGCTTATCCTCCACCGTTCCATGGAGAAAATCGATCCGGCCGCCCATGAAGGCGTTGGCCAGATCCGCCCCCTGAAGGATCGCCGGGCTGCGGAACATTTCGTGCACCTCGATAACGGCCTTGGCCTGCGCGACCGCGTTGACGTTGAACGCCCCCTGCGCATAGCCATGCTTCTGGGTGGCCTCTAATACCGGCCGGAGCGGCAATAACATCGCTTTCATCCTTTCTAGCTGCATCTGGCGGGCGGTTGAACTACCCGCGGACTATATAATTAAATACTTTAACTAATAAAGCCATTATAGCATCTACCGCGCGAAAAAACAATGTCCAACCCCGCTAAATAAACCCGTCTATCTCTATCATTCTTGTATAAAGGCCGTTCGCGGGCCCGTACAGCGCTTGTCCGCAGATTGTCGCGATAATAAGCAGCCCCAGATGGACGGGCTGCCTGATATACAAGAGTAACGGCTTCCAGCCGAATCCGACGCCTGTCCGGCAGCTCGATGGCACTGTGAGCCCCTCCCCCGGAGGGATCGACGAGACCGATGCCGGCGAACTTTTTCAAGGAGAAATTGCGGTAAGGCTTGACGTTTACCGTCATTTGGAGGATTATATAAAGGAGAACCCGAATCTTGCAGGCGCGTACGTATCCGGCACTGGAACGCTGCTGGTAATACGCCGGACCGGACTTGGTTTGCGGTATTCCGCCGCTTCACGATATCCCTATCAAATTAAAACATCTAGGAGGAAAACACAATGACCATCTATGTCGACGCCCATGCTGCCCGCGATGGAGACGGTACCAAGGAGAGACCGTTCAAGCGCATCAACGATGCGGCTCAGATTGCCGGGCCTGGAGATGAGGTCCTGGTCGCTCCAGGGATCTACCGCGAATATGTAAACCCGCTTCGGGCAGGGACAGAGGATGCCCGAATCACCTACCGCAGCCTGGAGCCTTTGGGGGCTGTCATTACCGGAGCGGAGGAGGTTAAAAGCTGGAAGCCCTATCAGGGGAACGTTTGGGTATGCCGGATTGGAAACAGCTTGTTTGGCGGCTACAATCCCTATGAGACCTATGTTTACGGCGACTGGTATTTTGCCGGCCGGAGCAAGCACACCGGGGCCGTGTATCTGAACGATAAGATGCTGTATGAGGCGGAAAGCCTGGACGCCTGCATCCGGGGGGAAACCTCCCCGTATTCCTGGGAGCCGGAGGCGTCGGTTTTCAAGTGGTACGCCGAGCAGGACGGGAACGAGACGGTTATCTATGCAAACTTCCAGGGTAAAGACCCCAATCAGGAGAATGTGGAAATCAACGTGCGGCGCAACTGCTTCATGCCGTCCAAAACCGGCGTGGGCTATATTACCGTCCGCGGTTTTAGCATCCATAAGGCGGCCACCACCTGGGCGCCGCCGGCCGCTTATCAGGATGGGATGATAGGTCCCCATTGGTCCAAGGGCTGGATCATTGAGGACTGCGAAATCAGTGGCAGCAAGTGCGCCGGGATCTGTCTGGGCAAGTATCTCGATCCGGAGAACGACCACTATTTCACCCGTAAGCACCTGAAGAGCCCCACGCAGATGGAGCGGGACGCCGTGTGTAAGGGGCAATATCACGGTTGGCTGAAGGAAAAGGTGGGCAGTCACATCGTCCGCCGCTGCAACATCCATCACTGTGAGCAGGGCGGAATTATCGGGCGCATGGGCGGCGTTTTCTCGGTCATTGAGGATAACCATATCCATCACATCAACAATATGATGGAGCTGGGCGGGGCCGAAATAGCCGGTATTAAAATGCACGCGGCTATTGACGTTATCTACCGCCGGAATTATATCCACCACTGCACGATGGGCATCTGGTGCGACTGGGAGGCGCAGGGAACCCGGATTACCCAAAACCTGCTGCACGATAACCAGCGCCCCGCATTCGCGAAGCAATTGCCCGGCGGCATGATGAGCCAGGATATCTTTGTGGAGGTCAGCCACGGCCCCACCCTGATCGACAACAACCTTCTTCTGTCCGATGTGTCGCTGCGTATGGCGACGGAAGGCGTGGCCATGGTGCACAATTTGATCTGCGGCTCCTTCACAGCGGTGGGCGGCGGCACCGAGCACCTGGTGGAAGGGGTGAACCGCGCGCGCTACACCCCCTACCATATCCCGCACCGCACCGAGGTGATGGGATTTATGACGATACTGCATGGCGACGACCGCTTTTATAACAACATTTTTGTCCAGAAGTGGCCGGCAAAGCCGCTGATCGTCCGGCATGACAGCGACGATAAGACCGATTCCGAGAATCGCGAGACCGGCACGCACGTGATGGATGAATACCCGACCTATGAGGAATGGATCCAAAAATTTGATATGGATACCGACACGCCGGACATGAAAAAGCTGGAACCGGCGCACTTCCAGCATCTTCCGGTTTGGGTCGAGGGGAACGTCTATTTCAATGGGGCGAAGGCGTACAAGCAGGAAACCAAGCATCTGGTAGATACTAAAAACGAGGTAAAGGTGGACTTGGCGATACAGGACGGACGGCCGGTTCTGTCCACCAATCTCTATGATTTCCTGGACGGGTTCACGGTGGATCGGATCAACAGCGACGTTTTAGGCGAAGCCTTCGAGCCGGAAGAGCGGTTCGAGAATCCGGACGGAACGCCCATCACCTTTGATCGGGATTATTTTGGCGAGCATCGCGGCGCCGCTGTCCTGCCGGGGCCGTTTGCACGCAAAGAGGATGCAAACCGGCCGCTTTAATCACATAGGCGGGTAGCGGAAGAAGGGCGCGCTGCAAAATAAAATTTTGCAGCGCGCCCTTTGTCTATTTATAGGGCTTTTGCAGTCCCGGCTTTAGCGGCAGACTCTTTTTGTGTTCCCTCCGGCACGCCCCCGCAGTCCGTGTGTTTTGAAGCGCAGAGGCCAAACTGGGCTACGCTATCCGTATGCGCCGGCCGGTTACCCTGGCTCTGGCGGAGGAAACCGCCCGTTGCAGGGGACAAAACAGTTGGTTAAAATGGCGATGAGCCGTTCGCGGGGCGAAGAGATGATCCGGCAGCCAGTCACGCCCGCCGCATTGCAGCCAAACCCCATGCACATCGTCAACGCCTGCTTGCCGCATGCGCCGCAGCGGTAGAAGGCGTTATCCAGGTTGAAGGCCACCCGCGGCAGATAGCCCAGATCCTCCAGCAGCGTAAACAGCGGAAAGAAAATCGCCATTGGCGGCAGCATGACCGATATCACCCAGGCCAACGTTCGGTACATGCCCAGGATCAGCAGCCCATGCAGCCAGGCCGGAGCGCCCACCGCTAAGAGCCGTCCGCCCAGAAAATCCCCCCATCCGAACAGCCATTCAGAGAGCAGGGCGCTCGGATAGTTCGCCCCCGAAATGGTCAGCCAGAAAACCAGGCAGAGCAGCGCCAGCATGACCGGGATACCGAAGCGGCGGCTGGTCAAAACCCGGTCTATCTTCAGATCGCGCAGGCTCCGCTCATCCTGCGCCGTTTGAACGCTGGACAGATAAAGGGCGCGCGCACGCTTTCCAATCGTCCCGACCACCCAATCGTCAAATTGTCCGGGCTGGATGCCGGAAAGCTCCAACAACCGGCGTGCCTCCGCCACCGCTTTCTCTACCTGTCCCGCGGAAAACGGGAACCCCTTCTCCAGCGCCCAGCGCCGGGCAAAATCCGTCTCTCCTCCAAGCAGCTTCAGCGCTGCAAAACGCCCGGCGCCGCCGGCATCCGGGAAGCTATTCTCAACCGTCCGCAGCGCGTGCTCCACCACCGGGCCATAAGAGACCGGCGGCGCGCTGTTGGGGCTCTTCTCCTTCCGGCAGAGCTGTGCAGCGGCGGCGCACAGTTCCTCCACCCCTGCCCCGGCGGCAGCCGTGGCGGCCACCACAGGAATCCCCAGCTCTTCCGCCAGCGCCGCCGTATCCACCCGGATCCCCTTCCGCCGCGCCTCATCCATGAGGTTGACGCAAAGCACAACGTTCGGGGTAATCTCCAGCGTTTGCAGCAGGAGGCTCAGGCCGCGTTCCAGCGTGATGGCGTCGGCGACGAGAATCGCCGCATCCGGACGGTCGAAGCACAGATAATCCCGCGCAATCTCCTCCTCCGGCGAGCTGGCGCTGAGCGAATAGGTGCCGGGCAGATCGACAAGGGTGTAACGTTCTTCTTGAAAGAGATACTCTCCGCGGGCAACCGCCACCGTTTTCCCCGGCCAGTTTCCGGTATGCTGGCGCAGCCCGGTCAGGTAGTTGAACAGCGTGCTTTTCCCAACGTTGGGGTTGCCCATTAGCGCGATGGTTTTTCCACCGGAGGTATGTAGGTTCTCCGCAGGCTCCATGTCAGCAGGCACCTCCGTCTCTTTCCACCGGCATAACGGCAATACGGCGGCTGTCGCAGGCCCGGAGGGCAACGATCGCCCCGCACACCTGGTAGGCCATGGGGTTCCCGGAGGGACTGGCCAGTACCGGACGGACGATGCTGCCCTCCCGGAAGCCAAGATCCAGTAAACGGCGGCGTTCATTTCCGGCAAAATTCAGCCCCTGAACCCGCGCGCATTGATTCAAAACAAGGTGATTTAAAGGGATTGCGTTTTTCATGATTCTCTTCCTTTCCATTTTGGTGAACGTTCCTTACTACCATTATAGGAAAGGAGGGGTGATTTGTTGACCGGACGCCGGCGGCGAACCGGCCCGGAACGCCAAAGGGAGCGCCCGCAAAATGCTGCGGGCGCTCCCTTTTCTGATAGCTTTTGGGTTTTCCAATCCCCGCCGGAACCGGTTCAGAAAGAGACTCCGGTTAAATCCGGAATCCGCCCGGCTGCCGGGACCTCAATAGATCGAAACGCGGATGATCCCTTCCAGCTTTCCGATGGAGGCAGCCAGCTCCTCCGAAAGATCGCTGTTGACATCCACAACGGTATAGGCATAGTCCCCGCGCGATTTGTTGGTCATGTTCTCGATGTTGATCCGGTTTTCCGAGAGCGCGTGGGTAATCGTCGAAATCATGTTGGGAATGTTGCGGTGGATAACCGCCAGCCGTCCCTGACCCGAACGCTCCATTGTAAGGTTCGGGAGGTTGACCGAGTTGCGGATATTCCCGTTTTCCAAATAGTCGCGCAGCTCCTCCGCCGCCATGCGCGCGCAGTTGTCCTCCGACTCCGGCGTAGAAGCGCCCAGGTGGGGAATCGCCACTACGTTGCGCGCCCCGATGAGCTCGGCCGAGGGGAAATCGGTGACATAGCAGCCGACCTTGCCATCCTCCAGTGCCGCCAACAGGTCCTCGGCAACGCACAGCTCCCCGCGCGCGAGGTTGAGGATGCGCACGCCCGCGCGCATGGTATTAATCGACTCGGTGTTCACCATGCCGCGGGTTTCCGGCGTCAGCGGCACATGCAGCGAGATAAAATCACAGTTTTCATAGATCTCCTGAAGCGAAGCGGCGTGCTTGATTTCGCGCGAAATGGCCCAAGCGGCCGCCACCGACATATAGGGGTCATAGCCGTAGACCTTCATCCCGAAATGACGGGCGGTGTTCGCCACATCCACGCCGATAGCTCCCAAGCCAATCACGCCGAGCGTTTTTCCCTTGAGCTCCGGCCCGGTAAACTTCCCCTTGCCCTTCTCCACCAAGGCGGGCACGGCGTCGCCTTCCTCTTTAATGGTGTCCAGCCAGCGGATAGCGGGAACGATTTTGCGCGCCGAAAGCAGCAGGCCGGTCATGGCCAGCTCCTTCACCGCGTTGGCGTTGGCGCCCGGCGTATTGAAAACCACAATCCCCTCTTCGCTGCACCTCTCCACCGGGATGTTGTTGACCCCCGCTCCGGCGCGGGCGATCGCGCGCAGGCCCGGCTCAAAGGCATAGTCGTGCATCTTTGCCGAGCGCACCATGACAGCGTCCGGGTTCCCGCACTCCTCGGCGCAGGTATATTGTCCTTTCGGGAAAACGTCCAGCCCCGAAGGGGAAATCTTGTTCAGCAGCTTTATCTGATACATGGGGCGAAGCCTCCTTTAAGCATTCTTCTCTTCAAACTCTTTCATAAAGGCGCAGAGCTTTTCAACGCCCTCCAGCGGCATGGCGTTATAGATCGAGGCGCGCATGCCGCCTACCGACCGGTGGCCCTTGAGATTGACAAAGCCGGCCGCCTCCGCCTGCTGGACGAACTGCTTGTTCAGCGCGTCCGAACCGGTGATGAAGGGGATGTTCATCAAAGAGCGATCGGCCGGTTCGACCGTGCCGCGGAACAGCCGGGAGCTGTCCAAGTAGTCGTAAAACAGCTTCGCCTTTTTCTCGTTGAAGGCTTTCATTCCTTCCAGGCCGCCCATCTCGTCCCGGATCCATTCCAGAACGAGCTTGCAGATGTAAATCGCATAGCAGGGCGGGGTGTTATACATCGAACCGTTATCGGCATGGATCTTGTAGTCAAACATCGTCGGCACATCCGGCCCGGCGTTTCCAACCAGGTCCTTGCGCACGATCACAACGGTGAGGCCGGCAGGGCCCATGTTCTTCTGCGCGCCCGCATAGACGAGGCCGAAGCGGCGGATATCCACCGGCTCGCTCAGAATACAGCTCGACATATCCGCTACCAGCGGGACATTGCCGGTATCCGGCAGCTCATGGAACCGGGTGCCATAGATGGTGTTGTTGTAGCAGATGTGGAAATAGTCCGCCTCCGGGTCGAAGTCCGCCGGGTCCAGCTTGGGGATATAGGAATAGGTTTTGTCGGAGGAATCGGCAACCGCATGGGCAGTCAGGAACTTTTTCCCCTCGCTGAAAGCCTTTTTCGCCCATTGGCCGGTCAGGACGAAATCAGCGCGCCCCTTTTTTTTCAGGTTCATCGGTACCATGGCGAACTGACTGGAAGCGCCGCCCTGTAAAAACAGAACGTCATAATCGTCCGGGATCTGCAACGTCTGGCGCAGCAGGCTCTCACAGCCGCCGATGATCTCCTCATATTGACTGGAACGATGGCTCATCTCCATGACCGATTGACCGCAGCCATGGTAATCGAGCATCTCGTCCGCCGCCTTTTGCAGCACCGATTCCGGCAGCACGGATGGTCCCGCAGAGAAATTATAGACTCTCGCCATTGTAACTCAACGCCTCCTGTAAGTATAATCGCATCCGGCAGACAATATGGACGCTTTACCGGGTTAAAAACGATATCTCCATTATATGAGGGGAACCGAAAGAAGTCAATCCATTTTAAGAAATTTGTTTTTCTAAGCAAAACAAATGTATATTCTATAAAGACATTCACCATTTTCCGCCTGCTTTTTAGCAATTCCTCCGCAAAAAGAAAAGCGGTTGAAAAGAATATGAATGTCTCATCTTCTTTTCATGCCGCTAAAGGCTCCCGCCGGCCGTCCCATTCTTCCCCCCGAAGCAGTCAATACCTGCCTGCATAAACTCTTTTGGCTTCAGCCGTCCATTTTTTAACAAACGCTGCCTTAGCATCCGTATAAGCGTCCCGATTATGCTCAAACCGCTTCCACAACTGCAATTTCATCGTTTCATATTCCTTGGCTGTCTGCATATGTTCGTTCAAATAATCTCTAAAATACAATTCGTCATTATCTCCGGCATAGCGCAGGTGCAGGTGAAAAACCTTGCCGGCAAATCCGTCCTTCGTATATCCGCGATTAAAGGATATTCTCCCCGCCCCGGCCGACATACGAATAAATCCGTTCCTTTCAATGACCCCTGCCATCTTCTCCATATCGGAATCCTTCGATACTTCAATCAGTATGTCAACAATATCCTTCGCCCATATCCCCGCTATTGCCGTGCTTCCGATATGGCTGATTCTCTCAACCGGGTACTCGGACAATATAATTTTTAGAAAGGCTTCGAGTTCATCATAATATAGGGCCCATTTATCATTCGGTTCGACCAGGAAGATAGGGAACAGCTCCCATAATTCTTCCAAGGACATTTCCGATAGTTCTTTTCCCATTTTCAGCCTCCCTCAAAACCGGAACCTCTCTAAGCCTCTTCCCCGTCCGCATGCGGGAGACGCGCGGCGCGCCGGTAGTAAACGGCGGCCAGCAAAACGGCGGCGGCCAGCCATGCGGCGTCCTCCGCAAAGAAAAGGCCGGTTTCCCCAATGACCAGCGGCAGCAGAAGGATGACGCCCATGCGCAGGGCCAGCTCCGCCACTCCGGAAAGCAGCGGCGTGAGGGTATCCCCCATCCCCTGCAAGGCGGAGCGGTAAACATAAAGCAGATAGAGAACCGGCAGCCCATAGCTCATAACCGTCAGGTAGAAATAGGCGATGTCCAGCACGGCGGAAACCACCTCGGCCTCCCCTGAGATGAAGAGACTGAGAATGGACCGGCCAAACAGCAGCATGGCCGCCGCAATGATCGCCGCCGTGACAATCCCCATCCCGGCGGCGCTGCGCGTCCCCTGCCGGATGCGGCTATAGCGGCGCGCGCCCAGGTTCTGGCCGGCATAGGTCGCCATCGAGAAGCCGAAGGAGGTAGCCGCCACCTCCAGAATCCCATAGAGCTTGTTGGTCGCGGTAAAGCCCGCTACATAAAGGAAGCCGAAGCCGTTAATGACATATTGCACCACCATGCCGCCCACCGAGATCACGATATTCTGAAACGCAATCGGAAAGCCCAGCCGCATCAGCTTCCGGCAGAGGTCCCGGTCCGGCCGCCAATCCTGCCTGCGCAGGGCAAGGGCCGGTATCTGCCGCACCACCCATAGGCAGAACAGGCAGGAAAACGCCTCGGCCAAAACGGTGGCCAGCGCCGCCCCCGCAACTCCCCAATGAAAACCGACGACGAAGAGCAGATCCAGCGCAATATTGGTCAGGGCGGCTATCACCATCGCCGCCAGCGGAGCGCGGCTGTTGCCCAGCGAACGCAGGATGGAGGCCAGCACGTTATAGCCCGCATAGACCGCCAGGCCCCCGAAGATCACCATGCAGTAGGCGGCCGCATCCTCCAGAATGTTCTCCGGCGTGTTCAAAAAGCGCAGCAGCGGCCGCAGCGTCAACAGGCTGGCCGCCGTCGCTAAAACGGCGATTCCCGCCGTCAGCAGCGCCGACATGGCGCAGCAGCGCCGCAGGCCCTCCCCATCCTCCGCGCCGAAGCGCTGCGCGGTCAGGATGGAAAAGCCCTGCGTGATCCCCGTAATAATCCCTTGCACCAGGTAAAGCAGCCATTCCACCGCGCCCAGCGCCGCCAGCGCCTCTACCCCCACAAACTGCCCGACAATCATCGCGTCCATAAGGGTATACATCTGCTGAACGATGTTTCCCACCATCAGCGGCAGGGCAAAGGCGAGCAGCAGCCCGGCGGGCCTGCCCTCGGTCATATCCCTTGTGTTTCCCGCCATTGTCCATCCTCCCTTCCTCCGGCATGCAAAAAGGCCGGAACAAACGAGGGGAAGCCGCCCGGCGGCCTCCCCTGCAAGCTCCCGCTTTAAACCCGGTGCTTCAAGATCAATTCGGTGAGCTGAGGAACGTCCACATCGTTATCCTTCTCAAATTTAGACTTTCCGAGATAGGACTTGAATTTTTTGAAATTCATCAGCCCCTGCGCGCCGCTGATGCCAAAGATGGTTTTTTTGACATTGCCGCAGAAAACGACAACGCCCTCCATCCGGATGCCGTAGACATTATTTTTGGAGAAGATCTCGCGCAGAAGCTCGATCGCTTTGCGGTTCTTTTCGCAGAGGTTCTCCATCTTGCCGCGCCGATCCTTCATCACCTTGGTCCATTGCGCGCCGGCCGCCTCGCCGTAATATTCGGCGGTGTCGTTGACCGGGCAGACCAGCAGAATGCCAAAGAAGCCTATCAACATGCAGTCGATCTGCGCCTCATGGTTCCCATAACGCAGGGACAGGTTTTCCAGAACCTTATAATTGCGGATAACGCCGAATTTTTTAAGCGCGTTCGCCACCTTGATCTGCGCCAGCCGCCCGCTCCGGTAGCGGAGGAAATGCAGCAGATACAAAAGGCCGGCGATAACCGCTATGACGATGAGCACGATGGAAATCACATTGAGGATGAAAAAAATGTTCATGAAAACCTACCTTTTCTTTTGTTTTTGTCACAAGCTCCTCTGAAAATAGAGGGAACGCCGGAACCGCCGGTTTCCAGGAACTGAAAAAGCCGCGCTTTTGTCTGCAATTGGCAGGCGTCTCCCCGAATATGCTTATTGGTATTATAGCATATTCGGGGCCCAATTTCATCCTATAAACATGATTTCTCCGAAAGATCCCTGTCGCAGTCTTTTCCGGCGGACGCCAATAGGGGGGCCGCTGCAAACGGTTTTGCAGCGGCCCCCCCTCGCGACTGCGGCTCTTACTTTCGAACAAGCGGCCCGTCGCTTACCAGAATATCGCCCGCCAAGGAGGTCGTAAAATGAACGTACCCGTTGGCGTCGATAAGGTATCTGGGGTTCAGAATCTGGGTGTATGTGTTTGCAGCCTGGTTGTAGGAATAGAATACCAGATTGTTTCGGTTCATCCCGGTCAGATCAAATTTGGCGGCGATTCTTACCTCCTGGCCCCATGCCCCCGCTTGATCCAGGTGCATGACCTTGGGAGCGTTGCTGAAGTATTTCTCAAAGAGATCCCCTACCCGCTTAACGCTCTGACCCGTAACATAGCCGGACACTTTCAGATCCTGCCGGAGCGCGGCCGGATTGTGAATCGTTACCCGCACCTGTACGGCGCCGTTCGCTATCGTATCATGCTGGAAGTCCAGTTCGCCGAGCTGCGTCCATGCGGAGCCGCTCACGGTAACGGTCCCCGTCCCTCTGGAACGCGCAACCGTTTCCCCGCTCGATTTCGCCGCAGCCGCCAGGCTGCCTATCCGGCTGGAGGTCTGCACGGACGGCGTGCGGGCAGAGGCGGCCGCAGAATCATAGCCGTCGCCGGATCCGGAACCGCTGCCGGACGAATCATCGCTGTCCGAGCTGCCGGAAGTATCCCCGCCGGGCGTATTTCCGTCCTCCTTGTTCCATCTCATCGCAGGGCTCTTCCCCGACACATCGCTGGGGAGGAATTGAGAAATCCTGGAGGACAGGGCCTGAAGGGTGAAATAATAGTTCCCATCCGGGAGATCGCCGTCCGGCTTTATCAGCGGCAGGCCGGGGAGGCCCTTCTCTTCCAGCTCCGCCCTGGTCTTGGTACACCAGTCGATTACCTCGCCCGCTTCATCGTAGCAGACAGCGTCAAAGCTGTCCGTAGAGATATAGTCCTCTGTGAAGAGGTTTTCGCAGGTTGCATAATAATAGCCGTCCTCTTCTCGGAAGCTCCATTTCAGACCGGCCGGAGTTTTGAGCTTTTCGGACGGCGCAGTATAATAGAAAGCGTCCGAAAGCGCAAAGGGGCTGTCGGCATAGTCCACCCCGTCGCCCAGCGCGCGGACGGCGACGTAATAATACCCTTCCTCATTAAAATTCCCCGCCAGGTTATACTTGCTGACAGCGCCGTTGTAGCTCGCGCCGCCGATGATGAGAGAACTGACCATATGCTCGTCAAAATAGGGGTTTTCGAGAGAAGGGGGCGCTTCGGTGTCCATCCGGAACAATATCCATCCATACTTCGAATCGTGCCCATTAATTTCTGTCCCCGCGTTTGGCACGCTGTCCCATACGGCCACCCCGGTCTCCCCATCCCAATGGAGGTTGTCCGGCGCGGACAGCCCGACGGGGGCTGCGTTCGCCAACAAAGAGGTTCCCGCGAAAAGCGCGAGTACCAGCGCCAGCGCCGTCCACAAGGATAGGATTCTGCTGCTTGTTCTGCTCATTGTAACTTTTCCTCCTTGAATTTTTGTGCGGTCCTATGAAGCCGGTCTCCAGACTGCACGCTCTTAATGAATCTCCCTCCCGAATGCAGCCGCCTAGAAGCGCATGGAAAACCTTCCCGGCCTCATATTTTTTTCGCTGTCCATATAGCGAAAAAAATCCCGCTTATCATTATAAGCGGGATTTTTTCCTTTTTGGTCTGCCGGAAGCAGACATTGATTCATTTTAATTACGGCTCAGAAACGGTTAACCAGGGGCTCAAAAACTCCTCTCTGGTAGGAATCGGTTTCGGGCTGGAACGATAGAGATTGGGCCGCGAGGTCTGGGCCTGAACGGTGAAGCGGTATTTTCCCGCTCCCCCGGCGAAATACTTCCCCTGGATCTGAATCCCGTTGTACCCGACTTTCAGAACCTTCGCCTTTGTCCAGATGTTGTTTATTACGTAGCCGCCGTTCTGATCGTAAACGGTCACATTGAAGCTATCGGTATCCGCATAGTCGTCGAGATTGCTCCAGGTCGCATAATAGACCCATCCCAAGCCGGTATCCACCGCCTCCCAGGCCAGCCCCTCCGGCATAGGCAGCGGCGGGGCGGATGCGCCGGTAAAGGCGAAGGCGTCTGAAAGCGCATAGGGGCTGTCGGTAAAATGAACGCCGTCCCCAGTCGCTGAAACCGAGAAATAATAAACCCCATTTTCCTTCAAATGCGGCGATAGGTTCATCTCGTAAATGGGGAAATCCTTCCCCTGCCCTCCGTTCCCGGACATACGGCCCTCCAGCAGCCATTGCTCCTCCGGCGTGGGAGGGGAAACGGTGTCCTTCCAATACAGCCGCCAGGAATAGGCCACCTCGTTATCCCCCGAATCGGGCACATTCCCCCACAGCGCAATCCCTGTCTCGCCATCCCAACGGGGGTTCTCCGGCGCCGGCAGGACGGGGGGACGCTTCCAGCCGGGCAGCCACAAAAAAAGAAGGAGCAGCAGAAGCGCGGCGGCTCCGGGAATACAGCGTCTTTCATAAAAAAAGGCCCGCTCCATCCGCCGGACAGAGGGATACCGCTTATCCGGGTTCAGGTTGGTACACCTTTGAAGGACTCTCCGGTAGCGCAGCTTCTGCGCCCTCTCCCCCAGAAGCTGCTTCAGCGTTACCCCCAGGGAATAGACATCGGTCCTCCCATCGGTCTGGGCAAAGCCATATTGCTCCGGCGGCGCATAGCCGCGGGTACCCAAAAGCCGGGTATCCTGCTCCAAATCCTTCTTCGGCATCCGCGCCGCGTCAAAGTCGATGAGGCGGATGTGCCCATCCCTCGCAAGAAGGATGTTGGACGGCTTGATGTCGCGGTGAATAATCCCCTTGCCATGCAGGAACTCCAAAACGCAGCACAGCTCCCGCGCCGCGTCCCGGACCTGCTTTTCCGATAATTCCACGGCGCTCAACAACGGCCCCTCGATATACTCCTCAATCACCGTTGTGACGCCGCCGGAGAAAAGCGCCTCATAGAGCTTCGGCAGATAGGGATGCGGGCAGCTTTGCAGCTCCCAATAAATATTCTGCCTTCCCTTTAGCTCCTTGCGGATGAAAACCTGTTCCCCACCCTTTTCCCGCACCAAATGCACGGCGCTTTTTTCACTCTGCTTGAGCAGCTCAATGGTTTCGTATTCGATGATTTTCATCCCCCATCTTGTCACATCGACACTCCTTTAGTATAATTATAGCAGATCACCTAAAGGGGATACAATATGGAAATAAAAACAACGGCCGAGCTGCGCCACGAGATCCAGACGGCGGCAGACATTGAGGACTATCTGGTAAGGAATCGGGAACAGATGCTGCACGGCACCCTCTCCCAATACTTAAACCGGCTGCTGTCGCAAAAGGGGCGCAGCCGGGCGGAGGTGGTGCGCGGTTCGCTGCTCGACCGGGCCTATGTCTATCAGATATTCTCCGGAGAGAAGCTGCCGTCCCGAAACAAGCTGATTGCCGTCGCGTTCGGGCTGGGCCTTTCGGACAAGGAAACGCAGAAAATGCTCAAGCTGTCCGGCAACCGGGAGCTGTATGCAAGAGATGAACGAGACGCTTTGATATTGTTCGCATTGCAGCGGAAAAAGACCATCTTTGAGACGAACGATCTGTTGATGAACCATAGCCTCCCCGTCTTGGGCGCTCCCGACCGGTAAGGGAAGGCTCAGGGCGAAGAAAACCGGTATCTTCCCCAGTCAAACGGTTCCGGCGAAGGGAAGTGAAACGCTGTGCAGCAGCGGAAAAGGCGCGTCATGGGGAAAGATAGGTACGAAGGAGATAAAAAGAGAAAGGAGGAACGAAATGGACGCGCTTTCCCGCCCGCGCGGGCTCAATGCGTTTACCCTTAAAATCATTGCGATCGCCTCTATGACCCTGGACCACCTTTATTTCTATTTATATAAGGCGGTCCCGCTCCCCATCGGGCTGCGGATTCTCGGCCGCCTGGCCGCGCCTATCTTCCTTTACCTCATCGCCTGGAGCTTTGACTATACCCGCAGCCGCCCCCGCTTTCTGCTGCGGCTCTACCTTTGGAGCGCGGGGGTGGAGCTCTTCGCGCTGGCGGTGAACGCCCGGAACCCAGATCCCCCCGGCTTCCCGCTGGATACCCATATCTCCATCACCCTCTTCAGCATTGTTTTCTGTCTGTATGCGCTGCGGCAGGCAAGGGAAGCGCGAAAGGCCGGGAAGGCCGGCTGCGTCCTGCTCTGGATTTCCGCCCTGGCGGCCCTTTGGCTGTTTCCGGTTTATCTGCCGTTGCTGCTTCCGGCCGGACCGGCCGCTTTTTTGCGGGCGCTGCTGCCCTCCCCGTTCTTTGCGGACGGCGGACCGGCCCTGGTGCTGTTCGGCACGGGGCTCTATTTTGTCAAGGACCGGCCCTGGGCGCTGGGCGTTTATTACAGCCTGTATAGCCTTTTAAGCATCCGGCTGCACGGTTCGTTGCAGGTCTATATGATTTTCGCGCTGCCGCTGCTGCTCTCCTATAACCGGCGGCGCGGCCCGCGCCTCCGGCTTTTTTTCTATCTCTATTATCCGCTGCACGCCTACCTGCTGTTTGAGCTGGGGGTGCTTCTCAGCCGCCGGATGGGTTAAAACGGGAAGAATCTGCGCCTCCCCGCTTGACAAAGCGGCGCAGATGGACTTAGAATAAGAAAGTATCACCGGTAAGGGCTTTTGCGCCGCTTTTTAAATAGGCGCTTATTCCATATACCGAATAAACGGAGGGTCGCACATGCTTTCCAACACGGAAAAAACGATGGAAAAGGTCGTAACGCTATGTAAAAACCGCGGGTTTGTCTATCCCGGCAGCGATATCTACGGGGGCCTAGCCAACACCTGGGACTATGGCCCGCTCGGCGTCGAATTTAAAAACAACGTTAAGCGCGCCTGGTGGAAAAAGTTCGTTCAATGCTCGCCCTATAACGTTGGGCTGGACTGCGCCATTTTAATGAACCCGCAGGTCTGGGTGGCCTCCGGCCATGTCGGCGGCTTTACCGATCCGCTGATGGATTGTAAGGACTGCAAAACCCGCCACCGCGCCGATCACCTCATTGAAGAACAGCTCGGCGTTTCCCCGGCCGGCTGGAGCAACGAGAAGATGCTGGCGTTCATCCGGGAGAAGGGTGTGAAATGCCCCGACTGCGGCAGCACGAATTTCACCGATATCCGTCAGTTTAACATGATGTTTAAAACCTTCCAGGGTGTAACCGAGGATGCGAAGAGCGAGATTTATCTGCGTCCTGAAACCGCGCAGGGCATGTTTGTCAATTTCCTGAACGTCCAGCGCACCACCCGCAGAAAATTGCCCTTCGGCATTGCGCAGGTCGGCAAGTCCTTCCGCAACGAGATTACCCCCGGCAACTTCACCTTCCGCACCCGCGAGTTCGAGCAGATGGAGCTGGAATTTTTCTGCAAGCCCGGCACCGATCTGGAGTGGTTCCAATATTGGAAGGACTATTGCCACCAGTGGCTGCTCTCCTTGGGGCTGCGGGATGAAAATCTCCGGCTGCGCGACCATGAAAAGGAGGAGCTTTCCTTCTATTCCAAGGCGACGACGGATATTGAATACCTCTTCCCGTTCGGCTGGGGCGAGCTGTGGGGCATCGCGGATCGTACCGATTATGATTTGGGCCGCCACCAGGAGGTTTCGGGCAAGAGCCAGGAATACTTTGACCAGGAGACCAACGAGAAATACCTCCCCTATGTGGTGGAACCGGCGCTGGGGGCCGACCGCGTGGCGCTCGCCTTTCTCTGCGAAGCCTACGACGAGGAGACGCTGGAGGGCGGCGACAGCCGGACGGTTCTGCACCTGCATCCTGCTCTGGCGCCCTACAAGGCGTGCGTGCTGCCGCTTTCCAAGAAGCTCTCGGAGGGCGCGCGCGAGGTGTTCGGCCAGCTCAGCGAGCACTTTATGGTGGACTTCGATGAATCCGGCTCGATCGGCAAGCGCTACCGCCGTCAGGATGAGATCGGCACGCCCTATTGCATTACCTTTGATTTTGATTCGCTGGAGGATAAAGCGGTAACGGTGCGCGACCGCGACAGCATGGCGCAGGAGCGCATGCCCATCGACGGGCTTTGCGCCTACCTGGAAGGAAAGATGAAATTTTAACTCTGTCAGGGAGCGCTGCAAAATGGAAGCATTTTGCAGCGCTCCCTCTGAAAAAGCAGCTTTTGGGGCGAAGAGGCCGCCCCGGATTTCGCGCTGTCCGCGCGAAACCGCCGCCTTTTCCGGTTTCTGCGAACCGGAAACGATCTCTTCCGAAAAAAGTAAAACCGCTTAATTGGAGAAAGGATGAAGGAGGATGGAGACTTTACCGCCGCTGCACGGCCTGTTTGATTCCCATGCGCACTATGACGACGCGGCCTTTGACACCGATCGCGCTTCGCTTCTGGGAGAAGCGCTGCCCGCCGCGGGGGTGGGCTATGTCCTCAACGCCGGGACGGACGCCGCGTCCATCCAGGCGGGCCGGGAGCTCTGCGCCCGCTACCCTTATTTCTATTGTGCGGCCGGCCACCACCCGCACACCGCGAAGGACGTTTCCCCCGATTATCTGGCGCGGCTACGGGAGGACTTAAAGGATCCGAAGGTGGCCGCTATCGGCGAAATCGGGCTGGATTATCATTATGAGTTCTCGGATCGCGCCGCCCAACAGAAGGTATTCCGCGAGCAGCTAGAGCTGGCGAAGGAAACCGGCTATCCGGTAATTATCCACATGCGGGAGGCGACCGCCGACACGCTGGAATTGCTGCGCCGGTTCCGGCCGCAGGGAGTGGTGCACTGCTTTTCCGGTTCGGCAGAGGTGGCAAGAGAAATTCTGGATCTGGGGCTCTATCTGGGCTTTACCGGGCTCATTACCTTTCAAAACGCCAAAAAAGCCCGCGAAGCGGCCGCAGCGGCGCCGCTCGACAGGCTTTTGATCGAGACCGATTGCCCTTATATGACCCCCGTCCCCTTCCGGGGAAAGCGCTGCGATTCCACCCTCCTGCACCTGACGGCGCGCGTCCTTGCGCAGCTTAAGGGGATCGATCCGCAGACGCTGGCGGACAGGACGGCGGAAAACGCGCGCCGGCTTTACCGCATTCCCGGCTGAACGGCTTCAGCCGGAGACCTCGGTGGAGGGGATATAGCGCTGGACAATTTCAGCGGCGGCGCTGTTGTCCTCCAGCATCAGCATGATGAGATAGGAGCCATATTGGTAGATCTGGGCTTCCTCCGCGATGCGGTGGGAGCCCAAAACATCATATTCCTCCGTTTTGCGGATGCGATCGAGCTTGACGGTCTCCAGGCTTTCGCGCACCGAATCGTAGTCGTTGACGTGGGGGCGAAGGATGAACACATCCGCCAGCCCATAGCGGCCGGAAGAATAGCGGACGGCATATTCTTCAATATCCCACAGGTCAAATCCGAGGGATTCCATCAACTGATCGTCCGCCGGTTCAATTTCCTTGATATCGATACCGGCATAAATTTCTTCCAGCGCGCCCTCCGGATTGGCGACGGCGTGCATTTCAGCCACGACCGGCGCAGCCTCCTCTGCCTCCGGCGGCCGTTCTTCCGCCCGGCAAGCGGAGAATAGGGCTACCGGCAGCGCCGCCAGCAGCACAGCGATTGTTTTTTTCATAGTCCTTCCTTCCCGGTCCCGGCCGCAGAGACGGACGGGGGTTATCGCAGCGAAGCCGGCGGGCAGAGCCTGCCGGAACTCCATCGCCTTTGTTCTCCTAATCATAACCGATAGGGAAACGGCTGTCAAGGGAAACGCCTGCCAATAGGCGGGTGGCAAAAAATCTGTACAACCCGTTGAACCATGGGGATAAACGTGCTATAATGTTTACCATTGCACCTGGATGTATGTTGTATAAAAACAGCGCGGCGGCGTCCGGCTGCCGCGGGAAAGATGATGGAGGTAGGCTCTTATGTTTTCAAATTATCTGCTACAGGCGGCGGGAGACGCAGGCGAAATGGCAGGCGGCAGCGCCGTTCTGATGCTTGCGCAGTTGCTTCCGCTGGTGTTGGTCTTCGTCGTGTTTTACTTCCTGCTGATCCGTCCGCAGAAGAAGCGCGACAAGGAGGTCCAGAAGATGCGTTCCTCCCTGGAGGTCGGGGATGAAATCGTCACATCGGGAGGGGTGATCGGCCGGGTAGTCAGCCTGCGGGATGACACGCTCATCATTGAGACCGGTTCGGATCGCAGCAAGATTCGGATTGCGCGCTGGGCGGTGCAGTCGAACAACACGGTTCACGACGATGCGGAGGAATAGATTTTCTTCTGCGGCCGCATAAACAAACCCTCTCCGGCATATCGTTAGATGGGGACGCCGCAGCGTTTGTCCGCCTGCGGAGCGGTCCCAAAAGAAAAGCGCGGTGAGGTGTTGGCTATGTCCCAAAGCCGTTCTAAGCCAGAAAGTGGTTTTGAGAGGCTCTATTTGCGGCCGGTGATTTGGGGAGTCGTTTGTTCCGTTGCCGTTTGCGTCCTGCTCCTGCTGCTGTTGTCCGGAGTCGTGACGCTGCGGGATGTGCCGGTGCGGCTTATCGACCCGATGATGGTGGCCGTCCTGTTTTTCGCCTCCTTTGCCGGGGGCTATCTGGCCGCCCGCATGACCCGCGAGAAGGGCCTTTTGATGGGGCTGTCGTGCAGCGGCGCGTTCTTTCTGCTTCTGCTGGCCGCCGGGCTGCCGCTGACCGGGGGACGCTTTACAACGCTGCTCCCTGTGAAGCTCTTCGGCATGCTGCTGTTCGGAGCGGTAGGCGGGATCCTGGGCGTCAATCTGCGCGTCCGGCACAAATAAGCGCGGAGGGCGGTTGCATTAGCGCAGGAAATATGATAGACTTATTTTAAGAGACTGCCTTTCCTTGCGGAAGGCTTGATGAAAGGGATGGAAACAGAAATGAAGCACGTTAAAACGCTGAACAAGCCGAACCTCAAGCAGAGCGCGGCAAAGGGCGGCTGCGGCGAATGCCAGGCATCCTGCCAGTCTGCCTGCAAGACCTCTTGCACGGTGGCCAACCAGAAGTGCGAGAAATAAAGAGAACGGCTTTCCGTTTGCGGCGCGGGCAGGCAGCTCTTCCCGCGCCGTTTCAGGCAGTAAACCTCGCTCTCCGTCTGTCGCAGGAAGGGGTAGCGGGGTTTTCGTTTATACATCTGTAGAAGGTAAGGAATGTGGAAAAATGATACATAGCTATTCGCTCGGCGGATACAACATCGTCCTGGATGTACACAGCGGCGCGGTCCACATGCTCGACGGCGCCGGCATGCGCCTAATCGAACAGATTACCCCGCCGATGCAGCCGGAGTGCCCTCCGGAAATTTTCGCCGCGCTGAAGGACATCCCTCCCGATGAGCTGGCCGAGACCTGGCAGGAGCTCTATCAATTACAACAGGAGGGGCAGCTCTTCTCTGAGGATGATTATGACCGCTTCGCCAGCAAGATGACCCCTTCGCCGGTGAAGGCCATGTGCCTGCACGTGGCGCACGATTGCAACCTGCGCTGCGAATATTGCTTCGCCGGGACGGGGAACTACTCCGGCGAGCGGGCGGTGATGCCGGTGGAGACGGGGAAAAAGGCGATTGATTACCTCATCGCCCATTCGCAGGGACGGCGCAACCTGGAGGTGGATTTCTTCGGCGGCGAGCCGCTGCTCAACTTCCCGCTCATCCGGGAGGTGGTGGCCTATGCGCGCTCGCTGGAGAAGGAGCACGGCAAAAACTTCCGGTTTACCGTTACCACCAACGGCGTGCTGCTGGACGACGAGAAGATCGACTTTATCAACCGCGAAATGTATAACGTTGTCCTCTCGGTCGATGGGCGGCCGGAGGTGAACGATCGCATCCGCCGCCGGGTGGACGGTTCGGGCTGCTACCGGCAGATTATGCCCAACTTTAAAAAGCTCGTTGAGCGCCGCGGGGACGGGCAGTATTATGTGCGCGGCACCTTCACGCGCTATAACCTCGATTTTGCAGAGGATGTGCTCCACTTTTACAACGAGGGGTTCGATCAGATCTCGGTGGAGCCGGTCGTAGCCCCGGCGGAAGCCCCCTATTCGCTGACAGAGGAGCATCTGCCGCGCATCTTTGCGGAATATGAGCGGCTGGCGCAGCTCCTCATAGAGCACCGCCGCGCCGGGAAAAAGTTCAACTTTTTCCATTTCATGCTTGACCTGGATCAAGGCCCCTGCGCCATCAAGCGGCTGCGCGGCTGCGGCTGCGGCAACGAATATGTGGCCGTTACGCCGGACGGCGACGTTTACCCCTGCCATCAGTTTGTCGGGATGGAAGGGTATAAGATGGGGGACATCTGGGAGGGGAGCATCGACCGCGCGATGAAGGCGGATTTTGCCCGCGCTACCGTTTACGACAAGCCGGAGTGCCGCTCCTGCTGGGCGAAGTTCTATTGTTCGGGCGGCTGCAACGCCAATCATTTGCAGTATGGCGGCAGCATCCGCACGCCGGTACCCATTAGCTGCGCCCTGGAGAAAAAGCGGCTGGAATGCGCGATTATGCTCAAATGCAGCGAGCTGGACGACCCGACATAAATCCGGCCGGCCGGGCATATACTGATTACCGGGGCTTACCCGAAAAAGGGATAAGGCCGCCGGGAAGGGGATGCTTTGGCTTTGATGCGGACAAGGATGCGGCTGCCGCGGGACGCCGGCCGTTTCGTCCGGCAGACGCAGCAGAACATGCCGCTGATCCTGTTGGGGGCGCTGTTTTTAGCGGGCGCCTTCTGCGGCAGCGGCCTTTACCGGACAATGGGGGAAAAAACGGCGAACACGCTGATTCTCCTGCTCTCCGGGACGGGGGAGGCGCAGTCCTTCCGGTTCGGCAGCGTTTTCCGAACGGTTTTTTTCACCAACCTGGGGCTCTGTGCATTGCTGTTCCTGTGCGGCTTCTGCGCTATCAGCCAGCCGGTCATTCTGCTGGTCCCGTTTGTCAAGGGGCTGGGGTTTGGGCTGGTCGCGGCAGCAAACACCGTTTTGCTCTCGCCCTTTTCCGCCTTTTTCTGGCTCAAATTCCTGCCGGGCGCGTTCCTGTCGGCGGCGTTTATCCTCGTCTGTGCCCGGCAGTCGCTGGAGCTCTCTTGCTATGTTTACCAATCGGTGTTCTCGGCAAAGCCTCCGGAACGGCATGCGCTGCCCGCCGCCTATGGAGGGAAATATCTGGGCCTTGCGGCGGCCTGCATGGGGATATCGCTGTTGGATGTGTTGTTTGATTGGGTGTATGAGCTGGTTTCCGCCGCGGCAGGCGGCTGATGGGAGAACATTCAGGACGGTGCGGGACAGACGGCTCGCCCGATGAAAGGGGAAGTTTCAAAGATGGGATTGTTTGGTAACAGTTATGCCAAGGAAGGCCCCGGCGTTGACAAAAATGCGCCGCAGAAAAAGCGCTTTTTCCTGTTCTGGGATCTCTATTTCCGTAAATTTTGGAAGCTGGTGCAGGTCAACCTCTTATATGTGATTTTCTGGATACCGGCGGCGGTGGGAGTTTACTATCTCGTTTTTGGCGGCCTGAACCTGGTTTCTCTGCTGTTGATTCTCCTCTCGGTTGTGCTGGGCGGGCCCGCCAATGCGGGCATGACCTATGTGCTGCGCAACTTTGCGCGCGAGGAGCATGCCTTTGTGTTCTCCGACTTCCGGGATAAGTTTAAGGAAAACTTCAAGCAGGCCGCTATCTATAACGTTCTCTATACGGCGGTCATGGCGCTGATTGTGATTGCGGCTTGGTTCTATTTCCGCAATGTGCCGCAGAACAAGTTCTTTTATCTGCCGCTCATCCTCTCGCTGGCCTGCTTCCTGGTTGTTAACTTCATGAATTTCTATATGTACACCATGATTGTCACCTTCCGCATGGGCCTGCGGCAGATGCTGAAGAACGCCTTTATCTTCTCGGTGCTGGGGATCGTGACGAATATCGTCACCTTCCTGTTCACCGGGGCGATTGTTGTGCTCATGGTGCTGTTTTTCCCGCTAACGCTGCTGTTTGTGGCGCTCATCGCCTGCTCCACCGTTTGCTTTATTGCCACCTTCAACGCCTATCCGCGAATCGAGAAATATATGATTGCCCCGCAGCAGCCGCACGATGAGGATGAGGACGAGGACGGCGAAGAGGAGGAACGGATCTTCTCGGATGAGAGGCTGATCCCTGAGGATACGGACGGCGGCCAATAGGAGGATCGTTCGGATGAAGAACAGCGGTATCCGGTTGGGGACGGTGGTTGTCGCGGCAGGGGCCTCCAGCCGGATGAACGGGATAGACAAGCAGCTCGCCGAGCTGGAAGGGATACCGGCCGTCATCCGCGCGTTGCAGCCGTTCGACGCGCTGCCGGAGGTCAGTGAAATCGTCCTGGTCTGCCGGGAGGGGGAGATTCCTCACCTGTGGGAGCTGCTGCGCCATTTTGCGCTGAAAAAGGTTTCCCGGATTGTGGCGGGCGGGGCGTCCCGGCAGGAATCGGTTTTTGCCGGGGTGCGCAGCCTGGGGGAGTGCGGTTATATTGCGGTGCACGACGGGGCGCGGGCGTTTGTCAGCCCGCAGGTGATTCTGGACTGCCTGGCGCTGGCGGTGGAGAAACGGGCGGCGCTGGCGGCCGTGCCGGTGAAGGACACCATCAAACGCGCCGGGCCGAAGGGTGATGTTTTGGAGACGCCGCCGCGCGACAGCCTCTATATCGCCCAAACGCCGCAGATCTTTGAGCGCTCGCTCTATTTCACGGCAATGGAGCGCGCCGTCGAAGCAGGCCGGGAATATACCGACGACTGCCAATTGGTGGAAGCGCTGGGCCAGCGCTGCTTTCTTTCGCCCGGCAGCTACCTGAATTTTAAAATCACCACCCCGGAGGATCTCATCATGGCCCAGGCGATTGCGGCGGGAGAGATCTACTGAGTTCTTCCGGCTGCTTAAAGGTGCGGCCCTTGACGGAGAGCGGCGGGAACGCGGCTCAGATTCCCGGAGAAAGGAACGATTGAAAACACAATGATGCGGATTGGACATGGGTATGACGTGCACCGCCTGACGCCCGGAAGGAAGCTCCGGCTGGGCGGGGTAGAGATCCCCTCGCAGGTGGGGCTTTTGGGGCATTCGGATGCGGATGTTGCCCTGCACGCGGTGATGGACGCCATTTTGGGGGCGCTGGGGCGCGGCGATATCGGCCGCCTGTTTCCGGACAGCGACCCGAAATATAAGGATATCGACAGCCGGGTACTGCTCTCGAAGGTCTTTCAAACGATGGTGATTGCAGGCTACCGCATTGGAAACCTGGACATCACCATCATCGCGCAGGCTCCCCGCCTCTCGCCCTATGTGGAGGAGATGCGCGCGGGGATCGCCCACCTGCTGGCCTGCGAGGAACAGGCGGTCAACATTAAGGCGACGACCGAAGAGGGGCTGGGCTTTACCGGGCATGGGGAAGGGATCGCCTGCCATGCGGTGGTATTGCTGGCTGACTAAATGGACGCGCCTGCAAAACTTTCGTTTTGCAGGCGCGTCCATTTTCTACAGGCCGGTGGTTCTCTTTTACAAAGAAAAGGGAGCGTTGCAAAATGGAATTTTGCAACGCTCCCTTTTCATAGGTTATATTTCGTTTTGATGTGGATATTGGTATACATATATTCCCGTTCGGGATCCTTGTTCCAGCGCAGCTTGTCCGCCAGCAGCGAGAGGGCGCGGTAGCCCTGCGCATAGCCCTCTTGATCGATGAGGAAATCCACCGTCCCCTCCTGCAAATAGCGGGCGTTTTTGGGCGTCAGGTCATAGAGAATCACAAAGGGACGCCGGGAAGGCCCTAGCTTTTCAAACGCCTGCTTAACCCCGGCCTGCCCGCCGGAAACCACCAGGATCCCCTTTAGATCCGGGTGGGCTGCCATTGCTTGCAGGATGCAGCTCTCCACCTCTTCGGTGCAGTCAAAGCTGCTTTGAATGCCCACCAGCTCGATCTGCGGGAAGCTCTGCTTCAGCTCCTCGATGAACCCGTCTATCCGCCGGCTGCTGGCGCTGTTGGAAAAGTTCCCTGTAATGCCCAATACCTTTCCATGCCCATGCAGCATCAGCCCCATCAGCCCGGCGGCCGCCTGTCCGCTCTTTTTGTTGTCCAGCCCCACAAAGCAGAGGCGGCTCACCCCCACAATGTCGGAGTTAAAGGTGATCACCGGCAAGCCCCTTTTGGAAATAAGCCGGTTCAGGCGTTCGCGTATCTCGTCGCAATCGACCGGCATGATTGCCAGCGCGTCGATCCCCTCCGCCTCCAGCTCGTCCAGCAGCCGGAGCTGTTCGGCGGCGTCCACGCCCGCGCTCTCGCGCAGCGCCACCCGGATCCCCAGCCTCTCCAGCTTTTTTCCGGCGGCCTGTATCCCCTGGCCCACCGGTATCATAAAAGAGGACTGTGAAAGCTGGGTGATGACGCCGATCGTCTCCGGACGGCTGGAAGCGCCGGCTCCACCGGACTCCTCCATCCGCCGCTGCCGGCGGCTGACATAGCCGATTTCTTCCGCTACCTGTTCAATGCGCCTGGCTACCTCCGGGTTTATCCGTCCCCGGTGGTTCAGGGCGCGATCCACCGTCCCGCGGGATACGCCCGCCAGCTCTGCGATCTGTTGTATCGTTCCCGCCATGCTTCCCTCTCCCTGTCCGGCATTTATGGGATGCGGGCGGCCTCATAATTCCCCGCATTCCCTCCGGTTTTAGCACGCAAAATGCACGCGCTTTCCTTTATTATAACCATTTGACGGCTCTTTTGCAAGCGCTTTGTGCAAAAGAACTATTTCACCGGCGATTATAGAAAAACATCTTGCGCATTCTCCGAGAGTGTGGTAGGATAAGGACACAAGGAATGCACGCAAAAAGCACATGCACGCATTTTAAAAAAGACGGAACGGAGGGCAGCCATGGAGTATATCGAATTTGACCGGTCAAGGCCGCTTGACCTGATCCTCCTGGGGCGGGTGGCGATTGACTTTAACCCGGCTTACAACGATCAGGTGAAGGAAGAGTTCAAGCCGCTCAAGAAGGTACATATGTTTGAAATGTTTGTGGGCGGATCCCCGGCCAACATTGCGGTCGGCGTGACCCGGCACGGACTGAAGGCCGGGTTTTTCGGCAAGGTTTCAGACGACCAGTTTGGGGATTTTGTGGTGGATTATTTTAACGGTCAGGGGATTGATACCTCGCACATCAGCCGCTGCACCGGCGGCGAAAAGCTGGGGCTCACCTTCACCGAGATGCTCTCCTCCAAGGAGAGTCATATCCTCATGTACCGCAACTGCATTGCGGATTTGCAGCTGCATGTAGACGATATCGACGAAGCATATATCCGGCAGGCGAAGGCGCTGCTCATTTCCGGCACCTCGCTGGCGGCCAGCCCCTCGCGGGAGGCGGCCCTCAAGGCGGCGATGCTCGCCCGGCGCAGCGGGACGCGGATTATCTTTGACATCGACTACCGGGCTTACAACTGGAAAAACGACGATGAAATTTCCATCTACTACTCGATGGTTGCCAGGGAAGCGGATATCATCATGGGCTCGCGGGAGGAGTTCGATCTGACCGAAAGGCTGATTCAGCCGGGGATGAGCGACGAGGAGTCCGCCAAGTTTTGGCAGAGCTGCCGTGCGAAAATCGTCGTTATCAAGCATGGAATGCAGGGCTCCACCGCCTACACGGCGGACGGGCAGCGCTACTCGATCAAGCCCTTCCCCGTAGAGGCGCGCAAGGGCTTCGGCGGCGGGGACGGCTATGGCTCCGGCTTCCTGTATGGGCTCTATCAGGGGTGGGAGATCATCGACTGCCTGGAATTTGGTTCGGCGGAGGCCTCCATGATGGTGCGAAGCAACAATTGCTCGGATGCGCTCCCCGGACCGGAGGAGGTCCATGCGTTTATCCGAGAAGAAAAGGAACGGTATGGCGAGATGATCGCCAGGACCTAAGGAACGATAAAAACACAAAGTCTTTTTATCGTTCCTTAGGAAAAAGGGTTTTCGGGCCAAGACGGCGGCCCGAATTTCGCGCAGTCCGCGCGAAACCACCCTTTTCCCGGTTTCTACAGACCGGAGGAGTAGCTCGCGCGCTTTCTTTTTCAGACCGGAGGGGCCCTGCCGGTTTCGTCTGCAAACCGGGGATGCGGTTTTTTATCGCTCCTATTTCTACAAGCCGGATATTATAGACAGCCTGTTGGACGCGCTGTTTTTTCGTCCGATAGGGCTTAAAGGAGGAATGGATGCAAATGAGTGGGGAAACGGTTCGCTTGACCGTTGCACAAGCTATCGTCCGTTTTCTGGATCGGCAATATGTGTCGATGGACGGGGTGGAGACCAAATTTGTAGAGGGATTTTTTACGATCTTTGGCCACGGAATTGCCGTCGGGCTGGGCGAGGCGCTGGATGTGAACCCCGGCGGGCTGCGCGTGATGCAGGGGCGGAATGAACAGGGAATGTGCCATGCAGCCATTGCGTTCGCCAAGCAGAGCGGCCGCAGGCGGATCATCGCCTGCGCTTCAAGCGTGGGCCCAGGAGCCGCCAACATGGTGACGGCCTGCGCGACGGCAACGGTCAACAACATTCCGCTTCTGGTGTTCCCAGCGGACTCCTTCGCCTCCCGGCAGCCGGATCCGGTGCTGCAACAGCTGGAGCAGAGCAGCAGCCTCGCCGTTACGACCAACGACGCTTTTAAACCGGTCTGCAAATATTGGGATCGGGTGGAGCGCCCCGAACAGGTGATGACCGCCCTCATCCACGCCATGCGCGTGCTGACCGATCCGGCGGAGACGGGCGCTTGCTGCATTGCCTTGCCGCAGGATGTGGAGGGCGAAGCCTACGACTATCCGGCCTATTTCTTTGAGAAGCGCGTCCACCGCATCACCCGTCCGCTGGCGGTGGAGGAAGAGCTGGAGGATGTAGCCGGGGTGATTGCGGCGGCGAAAAGGCCGCTGGTAATCGTTGGCGGCGGGGTGAAGTACTCCGAGGCGGGCGAGACGGTCGAGCGGTTCTGCGAGGAGTTCCATATCCCGTTTGGCGAAACCCAGGCGGGAAAAAGCGCCTGCCGTTCCAGCCACCCCTATTGCCTGGGCGGCATTGGCGTGACCGGCACCTACGCGGCCAACGTGATCGCCAAGGATGCCGACGCGGTGATTGCCATCGGCTCCCGGCTCTCGGATTTTACAACGAGCTCGAAGCACCTGTTTCAAAACGGCGGCGTGAAGGTGGTCACCCTCAACAACTGCCGCTACCACGCCTATAAGATGGATGCGGTCAAGGCGGTGGGCGACGCTAAGGCGACGCTCGAAGCGCTTGCCGCCAAGCTGCGCGGGCGGGGCTACCGCTCCGCCTACCAAAACGAAATCGCCGAAGCGAAGGCCGCCTGGGACAAGGAGTGGGACCGCCTGGCCGGGATTGCCTACACCGGCGAGGACTTCGAGCCGCTGATCAAGGCGCGCGATCCGCGCACGATACCGGAATTTGTCCGGCTGACCGGCGGGCAGATCACCCAAACGGCGGCGCTGGCCGCGCTCAACCGCACCATCGATCCGAGCGCGACGGTGATAACGGCGGGCGGATCGCTGCCGAGCTGCATGCAGCGGATGTGGAGGACCGACAAGCGGGGCGGCTATCATGCGGAATACGGCTATTCCTGCATGGGCTATGAGGTGGCCGCCACCCTCGGCGTAAAATTTGCCGAGCCGGAGAATGAGGTCTATGCCGTGGTGGGCGATTCGAGCTTCCAGATGCTGCACAGCGAGATCATGACCATCATGCAGGAGCGCCAGAAGGTCAACCTCCTCATTTTTGACAACTGCGGGTTCGGCTGCATCAACAACCTGGAGATGAACCACGGCATCGGCAGCCTGGCGACCGAGTTCCGCTATACTGATGGGAAGAAGCCCACCGGCGCGCTGATCCCGGTGGACTATGCGAAAATCGGCGAGGGCTACGGCCTAAAAACCTACGCCTGCCGCACCATCGAGGAGCTGGTGGCCGCCCTGGAGGATGCCAAGAAGCAAACCGCCGCCTGCCTGTTTGATCTGAAGGTGCTGCCCAAAACGATGACCGACGGCTATGAGTCCTGGTGGAACGTCGGCATTGCGGCCGCCTCGGAGAAGGAGAGCGTGCGCGCGGCCTGCGAAGGCGTCATGGAGGGCCGCAGAACGTCCAGAGCGTATTAAAAACAGGGCCGAAGGCCCTTAACAGGAAAGGAAGAGGCAAATGGGTAAGGTCTTTGGTTATCCGGCGTTTGATGAAAACGGGGAACAGGTTTTAACAACCTATGACAACGAGTACAGCGCAATGCAGATGGACATCCGGGTTTACCGGCTGGCAGCCGGGGCCTCGCGCTCCTTCCGGCGGGAAGGGGAGGAAATCGCCGTTTTGCTGCTCTCCGGTAAAGTAACCTACCGCTGGGAGGGGCGGAGCGCCGAAGCCGCCCGCAAGGATGTATTCACCGAAGGGCCCTGGTGCGTGCATGTTTCCGGCGGGACCGAGGTTTCGGTAACGGCGGAGACGGAGAGCCGGGTTCTGGTGCAGTGCACCAAGAACGAGCGGGCCTTTGCCGCCAAGCTCTACCGGCCGGAGGATGCGCCGTGGAAATACCTCTATGTCGGGAAATTCGGCAACGTGGCCAAGCGCCGGGTAAACACCATTTTTGATCATGATATCGCGCCGGAATCCAACATGGTGCTCGGCGAGGTGCTCAACGACCGGGGCAATTGGTCCGGCTATCTGCCGCACAGGCATCCGCAGCCGGAGACCTACTATTTCCTGTTCGACCGTCCGGAGGGCTTCGGGGCCAGCTTTGTGGGCGACCAGGTGTTCAAGAGCACCGACGGGAGCTTTTCGGCCATTCCGGGCGGGGAGCTGCATCCGCAGGTCGTTGCGCCGGGCTTCCAAATGTACACCTGTTGGATGATCCGCCACATCGACGGCAATCCCTGGCTACAGACCGACCGCTGCGAAGATGAGCGCTATGTATGGCTGCACGACGCCAATTTTGAGGAATAAACGCCGCCCGGAAAGCGGCTTTGGAAAGTCAGGAGGCTGGAATGGCAAGAGAGTTTATTGTACCCGGCCGGATTATCTCCGGCCCGGACGCCTTGACCCAGGCGGAACCCGCGCTGAAAAAGATGGGGAAAAAGGCGCTGATTGTCACCGATCAGGTGATGCTTGAGCTGGGCAACTGCGCGAAGGCCGAGGCCGCGCTGAAAAACTGCGGGGTGGACTACGCCGTTTTTTCCGATATTACCGGCGAGCCGACCGATGCGATGATCGGAGCCGGGCTTCGCTGCTACCGGGAGAACGGCTGCGATTTCCTGGTTGCGCTCGGCGGGGGCAGCCCCATCGATTCGATGAAGGCGATCGCCTCGTTGGTGAAGGACGGCGGGAGCATCACCGGCTATATGGGCAAGGTCATTGAGGCGGAGGTCCCGCCCATGGCCGCCATTCCCACAACGGCCGGCACCGGCTCGGAGGCGACCCAGTTCACCATCATCACCGATACCGAAAAGAATGTCAAGATGCTCCTAAAGGGCGCGGTGCTGATGCCGGATCTGGCCGTCATCGACCCGCAGTTCACCAAAACGGCCCCGCCGAAGATTACGGCCGCCACCGGCCTGGATGCGCTCTGCCACTGTGTGGAAGCCTATACCTCCCGCAAGGCGCAGACGCTCTCGGATACCTTTGCCGTGTCCGCCGTCCGGCGTATCTTCCGTTACCTGCCCGCCGCCTTCCGCAACGGGCAGGATGAGGAGGCCAGGGTGGAGATGTCGGTGGCCGCGCTGGAGGCCGGCATTGCGTTCAACAACGCCTCCGTCACCCTCATCCATGGCATGAGCCGCCCCATCGGCGCGCTGTTCCATGTCGCGCACGGCATCTCCAACGCAATGCTGATGAAGGAGTGCCTCTGCTTTGCGCTGGAGGGGGGCTATAGCCGCTTCGGCGCTCTGGGCCGGGCGATAGGAGCGGCCGGAAAGAGCGATTCCGATAAAGAAGCGAGCGGAAAATTCTTAGCCGCCGTTGAGGCGCTGGTGCGGGAGCTGGAGATCCCAACGCTGGAGGGCTACGGGATCGAACGCGAGACGTTTTTTGCATCCATCGATAAAATGGCGCACGATGCGCTGGAGAGCGGCAGCCCGCAGAACACCCTGCGGGACGTTTCCGAAGAGGATATCAAAGAGATTTACCGCAAGCTGTGGCAATAAGGAAAGGAAGAATGGGAAATGATTCAAGTAGGCATTATCGGAGCGGGCAGGATTGGAAAGGTACATATCACCAGCATCAGCACCCGCGTGAAGGATGCGGTGATTAAAACCGTCGCCGACCCGTTTATGAACGAGGAAACGGCGGCATGGGCGAAGAGCATGGGCGTGAAAAACGCGGTGAAGGACTACATGGAGATCATCAACGACCCGGAGATCGAGGCGGTGCTGATCTGCTCCTCCACCGACACCCATTCCCCCATCTCGCTGCAAGCTATTAAGGCCGGCAAGCATGTGTTCTGCGAAAAGCCGATCGATCACGATGTGGATAAGATCCGGGAGGTCATCGCCGCGCTGGAGGGAACCGGGCTGAAGTACCAGGTCGGCTTCAACCGGAGATTCGACCACAATTTTGAGGCGGTGCAGCAGGCCGTTCAGGCGGGCAAGATCGGGAAGCCGGAGATTATCAAAATTACCTCCCGCGACCCCGAACCGCCGAGCATCGACTATGTGAAGGTCTCCGGCGGCATGTTCTTAGACATGACGATTCATGATTTCGACATGGTTCGTTTCCTGGCGGGCTGCGATGCGACCGAGGTCTATGTGCAGGGGGCCAACCTGGTGGATCCGGCCATCGGCGAAGCGGGGGATGTGGACACCGCCGTTATCACCTTGCAGATGGAGAACGGCGCGATTGCGGTCATCGACAACTGCCGGAAGGCGGTCTATGGCTATGACCAGAGAGCGGAGGTGTTCGGCTCTGAGGGGATGGTCGCGGTGTCGAACGACAGCGGCTCCACCGCCGTTCTCTCCAATGCGGACGGCGTTACCGGCGAGAAGCCGCTTTTCTTCTTCCTGGAGCGCTATATGGACGCCTACGGCAAGGAGGTCGCCGCCTTTATCGACGCCATTGTTGGCGACAAGGAGACCCCCCTGGGCGTTCAGGACGGCCTGAAGCCGGTTTTGATGGGGCTGGCGGCCAAGAAGTCCTATGAGGAGCACCGGCCGGTTAAGATTTCCGAGGTTTTATAGGAGAGAGGGGAGCGAAGCAGAATGTTTGATAAAAGCAAGGTAAAGCTGGGAATCGCCCCCATCGCCTGGACGAACGACGATATGCCGGACCTGGGGAAAGAGAACACCTTTGAGCAGTGCGTAAGTGAGATGGCGCTGGCCGGGTTCACCGGCTCCGAGGTGGGCAACAAATACCCGAAGGATCCCGCCGAGCTGAAAAAGGCGCTGGATCTCAGAGGCATGCAGATCTGCAACCAGTGGTTCTCCTCCTTCCTCCTGACACAGCCCTTTGAGGAGGTAGAGAAGGCGTGCCGCGCCCAGCTGGCCTTTTTGCAGGCGCTGGGTTCTAAGATCATCGGGTTTTCCGAACAGAGCTACAGCGTGCAGGGACAGATAGATACCCCCGTCTTCGGGCACAAATATGTGCTGAACGATGCGGAATGGGAGAAGCTCTGCACCGGGCTGAACCGGCTGGGGAAGATTGCGAAGGAGGAATACGGCATCTGCCTGACCTATCACCACCACATGGGGACGGTGGTGCAGACGGCCGAAGAGACGGCGCGCCTGATGGAAGGGACCGATCCCGAATATGTCAGCCTGCTGTTTGATACCGGCCACTTCGCCTACTGCGGGGAGGATCCGCTGGAGATGGTCAAAAAACACATCGGCCGCATCCGGCATGTGCATCTCAAGGACATCCGCCCAGAGGTGGTGGAAACGGTGAAAAAGGGGAACAAGAGCTTCTTGGATGGCGTCCGGATGGGCGCGTTCACCATTCCGGGCGACGGCTGCATTGATTTTGAGCCGATCTTTGCCGTTTTGGAGAAGGCCGGTTATGAGGGCTATATGCTGGTCGAGGCGGAGCAGGATCCGGCCAAAGCCAACCCGCTGGAATATGCGATACGGGCTCGCAAGTTTATTGCGGAGAAAACCGGCCTGTAAGCCCCGTCGGAGATTCTCCGAAAGAAGGTTTGAAAAAGGGGCTGAAAAAAACGGCCCTGGTTTGCAGAAGCAGCCGGGGAATTGCCCCTCCGGGTTGCAGAAAGAGGGGATGTAAAAAACGCGCTGCGTTTTTTACATCCCCTCTTGGAAAGAAAGGAGAGGATCCGCTTGGCGCTGGTCAATATGAGGACGCTGCTGGAGCGCGCGGCCGCCGGAAACCGGGGCTGCGGCGCATTCAGCGTTGGAAATATGGAGATGGTGCGGGGAGCCATTCTGGCGGCGGAGGAGACGGGCACGCCCATCATCCTCCAGATTGCAGAGGCGCGCCTGAAGCATTCCCCGCTCTGGCTGATGGGGCCGATGATGGTCGAGGCTGCCAGAGAGGCGAAGGTGGAGGTTGCGGTGCACTTCGACCATGGGCAGACGGTGGAGACGGTCCGGCGGGCGCTGGACTTCGGGTTCACCTCGGTGATGCTCGACGCCTCTACGCTGCCGTTTGAGGAAAACATCGAGAAGGTCCGCGCGGTGGTGGAGCTGGCGTCCGGCTATGGCGCGGCGGTGGAGGCGGAGCTTGGCCTGGTGGGCGGAAGCGAGGACGGGACCGGCGGCCACGGCATCCGCTGCACCGACCCGGAGGATGCGGGGATTTTTGTAGAGCGCACCGGAATCGACGCGCTGGCGGTGGCCATTGGCAACGCGCACGGCAACTACCCGGTAGCCCCGCAGCTGGCCTTTGACGTGCTAGAGGAAATTCAGCGCCGGGTGTCCGTTCCGCTGGTGCTGCACGGGGGAAGCGGCATTACCGACGCTGGTTTCCAGCGCGCGATTTCGCTCGGCATCCGCAAAGTCAACATTGCGACAGCCAGCTTTAACAGCCTGACCGCGCAGGTGGAGCGGTACGTCGCAGAGGAAGAAAAGCACAACTTCTTTGATCTCAACGCGGCGATGACCAAAGGGACCTATGAGAATGTGAAGCGGCATATCGAAGTCTTTAACACCCCATATGCTGGGTAAGCCGGAAAAAGGGTATGTCCGCGAGATGGAACAGGCTGTCAAAAAACGCCCCTCCGGCCTGTAAAAGAGAGCGTGCGGGGCCGATCCTCCGGTTTGCAGAAACCGGAAAAAGAGCTTTCGGGGCGTCGTCTTCGCCCCGAAAGCTCTTTTTCATAAAATGGGCTGTAAATGGGCTGTAAAAAACGCTTTGCGTTTTTTACAGCCCATTTTTACCAATTGGCCGGGTTATCCCCGTGCGCCAGGTGGTATGCGCGGCAGCGCTCATGCAGCTCCTGGCAGAGCGCCTCGTTCTCTCCGGCAATGTTCCGGGTTTCGAGCGGATCGGCCTCCAGATCATAGAGCTCCCGGCAGCGCTCCTCATCCCAGACATATTTGTAACGCGGGCCGACAATCATCCGCCGGATAGCGCCGGGGCCGGGGTTTCCGGAATATTGGCTGAAGACCTCCCGCTCTGCGGGGATTTCTCCCAGCAGGGAGAGCCCTTCTACCCCATCCGGGAGCGGGAGCTCCAGCAAATCGCAGAGGGTGGGGAGCACATCCAAGTGGGAAACCGGCGCGGAAAGCTCCTTCCCCTCTTCACCGGGGAGGTTCAATAGGAGCGGGATGCGGACGGAAGGCTCATACATCTCCATCTTTTGATAGAGCTTCTGCTGGCCGAGCGCTTCGCCGTGATCCACCGTGAAGAGGATGGCAGCCTCCGGGCTTATCTGCCGTACGCGGTCGATAGCTTTCCCCAAGAGGTGGTCGGCATAGCTGACCAGCCCCAGGTGCGCCGCCCAGATGCGCCGCCACTCGGCCTCGTCCCGTTCCCCGGCCAGCTGTGCCGGAACGCCGCGGCGGCGGGCGGGAGATTCTCCCAGCGCCGGAACGCCGACATTCTCCGGCAGCACGAGCTGCTGCGGATCATAGAGAGAGGCATATTCCGGCGGGACGATGAGCGGCGGATGCGGCGCCCACAGATAGAGGAAAAGCGCGAAGGGGCGCTCCTCTCCCCCCTCCTCCAGCTTGTCTAAAAAGGAGAGGGCCTTTTCGGTAAAGACCGCATCCTTAAACAGCTCGGAGGGGTGCTCAAAGACCGAGGTGTTTGCGTTGGAGTAATGACGCTCGACATATTCCCCGTTTAAGAGCTCGGTAACGCCGTCCGCATCCTGCGGGCGGCGCTTTGGAGAGATGCCCTGTTCGGTGAGCATATCGTCATAGTCCTGTTGATCATAGAAGAAATCTAAGCCCTGCTCGCGGGGCATCGGCTGGACGGAGACATGGTTGACTCCCACCTGGGCCACGCGGTAGCCCGCGTCCCGCAGGACGGTGTGAATGGTGGGAAAGTGTCCCGCCGTATGTCCCCGCCAGTCGTTCCAGGTGACGCCGTTTTCGGTGGGGTAGCGCCCGGTTGCCAGGGCGGTGCGCGCAGGCACGCAGAGCGGGCAGGTGTTGTAGGCGCGCGTAAAGCGCAGGCTTCCGGCGGCCAGCCGGTTCAGGTTGGGCGTAACCTCCCGGCCGCACTGCACCATCCCGATGCTGTCGGCCCGCTGGTGGTCGGTCATGATAAAAAGCAGATTCCGTTTCATGGGTACCTCCTGTTTGTTCCGTGCGGTTCCGATAGAACCGTTTCAGCCAGGTTCTATCGGAACCGCAAAATGGTTTAATCTACCCGGTATTTCTGACAGTTCGGCGAAACGATGGGTGGGCGTCCGGCCTGGCAGACCAGCTCGCCGCCTTCGGTCAGCCCAAGGCCGCGCGGCTCCAGCTCGGCTACCAGCCGGCTGCGCCACCGCCCAAGCTCCGGCAGATAGGCGGGCTTTCCGGCGAGGTCAAAGCGCTCGCCGGGATCCTGCCGCAGATCGAAAAGCTGTTCCCGTCCCGTGCGCGGAAACCAGATATATTTCCACTGCCCGTCGGTCAGGTACTGCATTTCCTGCGACTCGGAGTAGTTAGCGCTGTGCTCCCCGTGCAGATATTCCCGCCAGGCGCAGTCCTCTGCGCGCATGAGGGGGAGCAGGCTGCGTCCATCGACTCCGTCGGGGATGGGGAGGCCGACGGCCTCCATAAAGGTGGGGAGGATGTCCTGGAGCGTGACCGGCTGGCTGCACCGGGAGCGCCGGGTTTCCCCCCAGCTTTCCGGCAGGCGGACGATCAGCGGGATGCCGGCCGAGCCCTCATAGGCATAGGTCTTTCTCCAAAGATAGTGGTCGCCCAGCATATCCCCGTGATCGGAGGTGAAGAGGATGAGGGTGTCCTCCAGCAACCCTTTCTTTTTCAGATACATCAGCACGCGGCCGATCTGCTGATCCAGGTGGGTGATGGACCCATAATAGGCTTGACGCGCCCGTGCGGTCTCGCGGTCGCTGTGCTTCCCGTGCCAGGCGTCCGGCGCGGAGGCGTCCGCATCCCGGTGTTCCGCATCCCATTCGCCGGTGACGGGCGCGGGCAGGGTCCGGTTCTCATAGAGGCGGAAGAAATATTCGGGCGGATCATAGGGAGAATGGGGGCGGGCAAACGAGAGCTTGAGGAAAAAGGGGCGGTTCGGATCCCGCCGGTCTAAAAAGCGGATGGCCTCGCGGGCGGTCCAGTTGGTGGGGTGCAGGTATTCCGGCAGGGGATACGGGCGGGCTATCCAGGAATTCCAATCGATCCCGTGCTCGACAAACTCGTAATCCGCGCCCTTATTTTCGTTGAACCAACGCCGGTAGTCCGATTCAAAGCCGGGGGACTGCACCCGCCCCGATTCATCCAGAACGGTGTTGTGGAAGCCGAGCAGCGCCCGCTGCGGGCGGAAGTGCATCTTCCCCACGCCCTGCGTGTGGTAGCCGGCCTGCGCGAGCAGGCTGGCAATGGTGACGGGGTAATTCCCCATCCCTTTCTGCCCGCGGCCCATTCCCAGAACGCCGGTGTTCCATGGATTCATACCGGTCATCAGGCAGGCCCTGGCAGGGACACAGGAGGGGGAGGGGCTATAGGCCCGCTCAAAAACGGTCCCCTGCGAGGCGAGCCAGTCCAGGTTGGGCGTTTCAATTTCCGGGTTCCCATAGCAGCCCAGGCAGTCCCGGCGGTGCTGATCGGTCATGATCAGCAAAATATTTCTCTTGTTCACAGGCGGTTCCCTCCTTTGTTAAAAGATGCCGGGCTTTCCCAGCAGCTTGCCGAGCGCCTCCAGATAGAAGAAATCCCCATAAATCAGCGAGGTGTTGATCCATTTCCCGGCGGTGTAGTTCCCGGTGCTTCCCCGGATAATCCCCTGGCTGGTGTGGTCGTAGCAGGCGTAATTTTTATCGAGGCTTTCCAGTATCCGGCGGGCGTAGCCGGCGAAGCGTTCCAAGCCGCCGGAGGCCAGCTCCAGCATGCCGCTGGCGGCAATGCAGGCGGCGGAGGCGTCCCGCGCTTCCCTCTCTCCCCCGCTTGCGCAGAAATCCCAATAGGGGATCTTGTCCTCCGGCAGATTCTCGAAAAAGCGATCGGCTATCCGGGCGGCCGCCTGCTGATATGGGAGACGTCCCGTTTCCCGGTAGGAGAGGGCGAAGCCGTAAATCGCCCATGCCTGCCCGCGCGCCCAGACCGAGTCCAACGCTTTGCCCTGGCCAGGCATGACGCCAACCCGCTTCCCCGTTTCCGGGTCAAAGCCTATAATGTGCGGTACGGTGGCGTCGGCGCGCACAAAGTGCTCCAAAACGGTGTCGGCGTGCGCGCAGGCGATTTGGCGGAAGCGCGGATCGCCTGCGGCCTTGCTCGCCCAATAGAGCAGCGAAAGGTTCATCAGGCAGTCGATAATCGCCCAGCCCTCGCAGTTCTCCCGCGTCTCCCAGGCGCGGATAAACCGTCCGGCCAAATTGAAGCGGCTGGCTAAGAGGCTGGCCGCCTTTAGCCCGCGTATCCGGGAGGCGGGGCAGCCGGTGGCGAGGAAATGCTCTACGGCGGTCGGCAGCCACATAAACCCAACGTCGTGATGCAGCCGGATAAACTCGTTGAGCGGCGCATCCAAGCGTTCCTCGATTTCGCAGGCAAGCTCAAACAGCCGGTGTTCCCCGTTTTCGCGGTAGGCGAGCCACAGGAGCCCGCCCCAGAAGCCCGCGGTCCAATAGCGGGGCTTCTCGCGGTTGTAGAGTCCCGTTGCCGTGTCAACCGCCTGCGGGAAGGCGGCGCCGATCTCCGGCGCTATCGCCGTTACCTTTTGAACGGTCTGCGTATAAGCCCTTTCCAACGTTTCCAGGTATATCCCTCCTTCTCTATTGCGGGCTTACCGGTTATCGTGCTTAAAGCGCTGGCGGCGGCTTATAGGGCGACGGAGCCGCTCTCCTCCCCGGCTCCACTGACCGCGCCCGAAAGATTGAGCGCGTCAACACGGTAGGTATAGCGCACGCCCCGTTCCGCATCCATATCGACATAGGTAGCGGTATTCAGCGAGGGACGATCGGAGAGGACCTCCCATTCCCCGCCGTTCTTCCGGCGAAGGATCCGGTAATGGAAGAAATCCGGTTCAGGGCTGGGCTTCCATTTTAAGAACACCTGCGGGTTCCCGGCAAATCCTTCTTCCGCCTCTGCCCGGACGCCGGAAACCGGAGCGGGCGCGCTGGGATTTTCAGGCGCCAGTAGAAGGAGGGACACCGCGTGCGGCGGCAGCTCCAGCTCGATCTCCAATGGGCTGTCCTCCAATTGGAGCGCCTTCACCTCTGCCGCCGGTTCCAGATCGGCGGCCGTGCGCAGCTTCGCAATCTGCCCGGCATCCGGGCAGGCGGGCGCGCCCAGGTCGTGCCAAGCGCTGTTCGCATTGGAGTGCCGCGCATCGATGCGGTATTCGATCAGGCGGCAGCTCCCGGCCAGCCCGGTTTGCTCCAAGCGCAACCGCAGGCTCCTGCGGCCGACGGCTTCGGTGAGGCCGTCCTCAAAATTCCAAACGAGAACAGCGAGCTGCTTCCCGCGCCGCGTCGGCAGCGCGCCGAACTTTTGATGGAAGCCGCCGTCGCCGCATTCCGCCGGGAAGCGCTCGTCCCCCAGCCGGGAGAGCAGGACATAGGCGTTGAAAAACGGCTTTTTAAGGATGTCGGCGGTGGGATATTCTCCAAGCGGCGTCAATTGGGAGCGGTTCCCGCTGAAGAGGCTGCGCTCCCATTGCAGGTGCGCATTGTCGCTGTCGGCAACGGAGAGGTTGACCCCGGCATCCAAGAGCTCATAGCAATAGCGGGAAACCATCTTGCAGACGAAGCCGGGCGCATAGTGGGTGTTCCGGAAATCCAGCCAGCTTTGCTCCTTTACCCCCTGGCTGCCTGCCCAGACAATATCCGATTCATCGTTTAAAAATTCCGTGTCCTGATACATGGGGTAGTCCTTCAGCAATTCCAGATAGCGCTGCAAGCTGCTGAACATCACGTTGGAGGAGGGGGAATAGCTGTCCGGCCAGCCGCCCTTGCAGTGTACCGACAGGAAATCCAGCCGCGCGCCGTAGCCGCCGGTACAATAGTTGACCCCATGCGCGCAATGCTCGATAAAGCGGCGGAACATCTCGAAGGCCACTTCAAACTGCTTGGTTGCGGGACCGCCGGTGCGTAAGCTCTTATCCACCGCATGGACCGCATGCTCCATGTAATCATAGAGCGCGCAGAAGCTGGAAATATCCGCACGCCAGGCGGGGATGTTGTCCGGCTCGTTCCAGATTTCAAAATACCATCCGCGCACTTCCTCCAGGCCATAGCGCTCGACACAGTGGCGGGTGAACGCCTCGATGACCTGGCCGTAGAGGCGGTAGCTTTCCGGAAGGAAGAACTCCTTCTCATCCTTTCGAATCGCAGAAGGGATATAGATAAGCTCCACGATGGGGGCCATGCCGTGCCCGACGATGATATCATAGACCTTATCGACCCATTCCCAATGGTACTCCAACGATCCGTCCTCCCGCCGCAGAACAACCTTGTCGTCTCCATTCTGCCGGTTGTTGTTCTCAAAGCAGCGGTTTCCATAGGGAAGGTTCCATTCCAAAAGGAAGCGGTCCCCCTCCCCATGCAGCGTTAGGATATTGTGCAGGCGCATATAGCGCATGTGGCCCGCGTAGGAGGAGAGGTAGTCGTACATCCTCCCAAACGCCGGGGTATAGGTGAAATCGGCGTTGGCGTAACCGGTCGCGTTCCAAAACGGACGCAGCGGCGCGCCGCCGGTCCCATAATTTACCGTGATGGTGGAAAGCTCGCTGTTAGGATTCATGATGAACGCGATCTCCTTTCTTTGGTCGGCCGGCCCGGAGGGGCCTTATAAAATTTTTTAGGACAGGCAGATATTTTTATTATAGATGCTTCTTAGCGCAATGGCAAGGAAACCGAAAAAATCGCCTTGTTATAGAGAAATAGGGGCCGCCACGGTCTGCGGCGGCCCCATCTGCAAATTTATCCTTTTGTAGCGGCTACATACCGGTCGTAAGCCTGCTGGTGGAGCTGGATATATTCGTCGAGCTTCATGTTTTCCAACTGCTTGAGGTAGCCGTCCCAATCCTCATCGATGCCGCCGTTGGAGATCCAGCCGGCGTAGTTCTTTTCGACATAGGAATCGATATCGGTTTTGAGAATCGAGAGCCGATCCGCTTCGGTGACGTCAAAGAGCACGTTGGGGAATACCTCGTCGAAGGGAACGTTATAGGGGGCGTAGAACGCATCGAGCTCTTTTCTCTCTTGCAGGTTGGCGTTGAGCTCCAGCTTATCGCCGATTTCGTTCAGAACGGCATAGACGCCGTTGTTGCCGGGGCCGTAGTCATGGATCTGTTCGGCGGTCAGCTTGCCTTCCGGCACCGGCAGATAGCGGTAGCCGCCTTCAGGCGTTTTCTCCAGGTTCCGGCCAAGCAGGCCCTGGTTGACTTCGAGGGAGAACTCCTGATCATAGCTGACATCGATCCAGCGCATCAGGATTTCGGGGTGCTCGGCGGACTTGGTGATGGCGAAAGCGCCCTTGGAGGTGATCTGGGAATCCACCGGCTTCCAGATCTGAACGCCGGCCGGGCCCTTGAGCGGCGCTACAGCCACATAGTCCTCTTTGTTGGGGCCGCCGGTTGCGCTGCGGCTCCAGCCTAAGAACCCGCCGCAGATCTTGGAGGGATCCTGGATTTTAGAGACATAGACGTTGGAATCGTGGGTAAAGCCCTCCTGATCGAGCAGGCCCTTGGAATAGAGCTCATGGAAATACTTAATCGCTTCTTTATAGGGCTCGGTGACGGCGGTGTAAACCACCTTGCCATCCTTCACGATAAAGTGGGTGTAATCGTCGAGCTGGCCGAAGCTGCCGAAGAGCGGCGAGAGGTTCTGCTGCCGCTGATCCTTTGCGCGGAAGGTGAAGGGGATTTCATCGTTGGGGTCGCCGTTGCCGTTCGCGTCGTTATCCTTGAAAGCCTGAAGGACTGCCTGGAACTCCTCAATCGTTTCGGGAACCTCCAGGCCGAGGTTATCCAGCCAGACCTTGTTCAGGAAGAACTTGCTGTGGGTGGTCGGGTTTAGCTGGGTCAGCGAGGGGAGGGAATAGATCTCGCCGTCCGGCACGGTGATCTGCGGGCGGAATTTGGGCTCATAGTCCAAGACGTGCATGAAGTTGGGGCAATATTTCTCCATCAGCTCGCTGAGCGGGATGAGCACCTCCTGCGAGGCGTATTTCACTACCTCGATGTCGCTCAGGATGCCCTGCCCATAGAAGGCGTCGGGGAGATCGCCGCTGGCGAACAGCAGGCTCTTCTTCTCATCCCAGCCCTCGGAGGAGCTCATGTTCCAATTGACGTTGACGTTGGTCATCTCTTCCAGACGGATGAAGTACTCCAGTTCTTTAAAGTCCTTGTTTTTGCCTGTGATGGCGGCGATCGTCACCGTTACGGGGTCGTTTACAATGGGGAGATCGCTCTCGTTGAAGTTGCTCTCCTCTGCCGGGGCGGAGGAGCTTCCTCCCTGCGCGGCCGGCGCGCTCGACGCGGCGGAAGAGCTTGGCGCGGAGGAGGTGGCTTGCGGAACGCATCCGCTGGCTACCGAGGCAACCAACAGGGCGCTCAGGGTAAGAGCCAAGAATCCTTTTTTCATAGTAAACCTTCTTTCATCTTCATTGGTGTATCTGTGTTCAGGCCGGGCGGCGTCAACCTTTCACCGAACCGACCATAACCCCCTTGACGAAGTATTTTTGCAGGAAGGGATAAACGAGAAGGATGGGGAGGGTGGAAACCAAGATCAGGCCGTATTTAATCAGCTCGGCCGCCTTCTGCATTTCCAAAACGCTTTCGATATCGCCCATAGCCGAAACCTGGCTTTGCAGCAGGATGTTCCGGAGCACAATTTGCAGCGGCTGAAGCGACTGGTCCCGCAGGTAGATGAGCCCGTTCATGAACTCGTTCCAGTGCGCGACGCCATAGTAAAGCACCAGCACGGCAATGATGCTCTTGGAAAGCGGCATGAGCATGCGGAAGAAGAAGCCGAAGTGGGTGCAGCCGTCAATGCTGGCCGCCTCATACATCTCCTCAGGGATATTCCCTTTGATGTTGGTGCGCGCAATGATGACGTTAAACACATTGATGGCCGGAAGCAGGATCATCACCCACGGGGTATTATACAGGTGCAGCGACTGGACTAAAAGATAGGTGGGAATCATGCCGCCGGAGAAATACATGGTGAACATGATGAACGCCATGATGGCCTTGCCGGCGAAGAAATCCTTGCGGGAGAGCGGGTAGGCGATCATCATGGTGAGGATGATGTTGACCGCCGTCCCGACTACAGTGTAAAAAATCGTGTTGTAGTAGGCCGTCCAGATGCGCGTTTCTTCAAAGATCTTTTGATAGCCCTTGAGGTTGAAGCCGATGGGATAGAAGCTCAGCCTCCCCGCATTGATGGCGACCGGGTCGGAAACCGAGGCAATAATGATGAAATAGAGCGGATAGAGGACCATTAAGCCGATAAGTCCGAGAATGGTGTAGTTGAAAATATCAAACGCCAAATCGGCGCGGCTCTGCTTTTTATGCTTTACCATGGGTGAACCCCTCCTTACCAAAGGCTGCTTTCGGTCGTCTTTTTGGCAATCTGGTTGACCGTTACCAACAGGATGATGTTGATGATGTTGTTAAACAGTCCAATGGCCGCCGAATAGCTGTATTGGGCGTCGATAAGCCCCACCTTATAAACATAGGTGGCGATGATCTCGCTGGTTTCCAGGTTGAGGTTGTTCTGCATGAGGTAAGCCTTCTGGAAGCCCAGGTTCATGATTTTGCCCATGTCCAAAATCAGCATCATGATAGCGGTGGGCAGAATGCCGGGCAGGTCCACGTGACGGATGATCTGCCATTTGGAGGCGCCGTCCACCTGGGCGGCCTCATAGAGATCCGGGCTGATGCCCGCCAGAGCGGCGATATAGATGATGGCTCCCCAACCGGCGTTCTGCCAGATCCCGGAGAAGACGAAGGTGGGACGGAACAATCCCGGATCCCCTAAAAAGAACAGCGGTTCAAACCCCAGAGCGCCCAGAGCCGTATTCACAATGCCGTTGCGCGGCGAGAGGAAGATGCTGAGCATACTCACCATGACGACGGTGGAGATAAAGTGCGGGCAATAGGTGACCGACTGGACGAAGCGCTTATACTTTTCGTTCTTCATCTGGTTGAGAAGGATAGCGAGCAAAATCGGCATGGGGAATCCCAGGATGAGCTGCATGAAGCTCAAGCTAATCGTATTGCGGATGAGCGTCCAAAACTGCGCGGATCGGAAGAAGCGCTCAAACTGCTCGAAGCCGCACCAGGGGCTGCCGGCAATGCCCAGATTCGCTTGGAAATTTTTGAAGGCAATCTGTACGCCATACATCGGTTGATAATGAAAAACCAGAAAGTAGGCGATCGGAATCGCGCACAGAACCAAGAGCTGCCAATCTCTGCGCCAGATCTTTTTCATTTTAGCGGCGGTCCGGTTCCTGCCCGCCGGGGATGGAAGCGTTGCCGCTCTCTCCATCTGTTTCATAAGCCTTCCTCCCTCATATTTATACCCCAATCATAACTCTGATACTGGCTGTAAAGGGCCGTTCCCTTCAGCCGCTTGCATTATAACCGATCCGCGTTCTGCGCCGCAAGTTACATTTTTGATAGTATGCCTATTTTTCTGAATCGGTTTGCCGGAAAATGCAGCGTATTCCCTGTTTAATCCTAAGCGGAACGCTTGCCGGAGATAGAAAATCTGCATACTTTCAATATGCAGATTTTACAAGCTGCGGCTTCCGCCTTGCGAAACCCTTAAAAGAATGCTATGATAAAAGCGGATAAGCCAGAAAAATAGTGTAGAATGCACAATCCAACAAAGGAAGGGTATCATGCACGATAAACGATTGATTCGTTATCTGGGATCCTATCTTGTCCTGATACTAATCCCAATTGTAATCCTCGGCCTGTTTTACAGCCTGAATTTTACCGCCGCTTTCCGTGAGGAGATTCTTCAGAATGTGGATGGGGATCTGCAAAGTTTCGCCGCGCAGATCGATCATGAGCTTTCGGTTTTTAAAAGCGTGGTTCAACAGACGGCGCTATCGGCCCCCATCCGATCGCGAACGGGGCAGTTTGATGCAAACTCGGTGAACGATATCCGGGAGGTTCTGTTTACCTACTGCTCAACCAACCCCTTTGTAAAGGATATTTACGCCGCCTTTGACGATATGGGCTACATTATCAGCACAACGACCTCCATTTCGATTCCCTATTTCGCCTCCCGCTATTATCTGCTGGACGGCAATACCCCGGCGCAGACCTCCGATCTGTTTACCAGCGGGACGATGCGCATATGGTCGGTGGGCAAGCTGCACAAATATGCCCAGCAGCCGCAGGATGTCATCCTCTTTGTCTATCCGCTGTACACAGACTATCTCAACCAGATGGGAACGCTCGTTTTTGAGGTGCCCTATGAGGCTGTCAGCAGTAAAATTGATGAAAAGCTGGAGCTCTATCACGCGCAGACCTGGATTTTGGATGCGGACGGCCGGATTATCGGCGGCTTCGGCGGCGAAGAGGAGGTGGCCGGCCGGATTGCTTCCATCCCGCAGCAGAGCATGGAGGCAGTCCTGCGGGAGTTGCAGGACGCTTACATCATCCGGCAGTATACCTCCTCCCAAAATGGGTTTCAATATCTCTCGCTGATCCCCCGCAACCAGCGGGTATTCACCCAACTGACCCGGATGAACCTTCTTTTCCTGCTGGCCCTGCTACTGGTGGTGCTTCTCAGCGGTATAGCAGTCGCCCGCCTGCTGCGGCTGCAATATTTCCCGCTGCGCAGGCTGCACGACCGGGCGGGGGAACTGGTGGAACAGGGCGGCGGCCAGAACATGATTTCGGATATTGAAAATGCGTTCATAACGTTGAGCGGCCGCAATTCCTCGCTGGTGGACTCCTTCGAAAAGAACGCCGGATCGATTAAGAACGCCCGCCTGCATACGCTTTTAGCCGGCGGCTACGCCACGCTGGAGGACTTCAACACCGATTGCCAGGAATTAAACATGCACCTGGGCGGGGAGCGGCTTTTGATCTCCACCGCCAAGCTCCATTCTCCGGGCGCTTCGATGGAGGAGATTGGGCCGCTCTTCAAGGAACGGCTCTCCCCCATTTCGGAGAGCTATTATTTGAATACCCTGGAATCCAACCGGCTGGTCTTTGTACACAGCGTGTCTTTAGAGGGCTACGAGAAGATGCCCGGCCTGCTTATGCAGCTGCACGACGAGCTGCGAAAAAACCGGAATATCCTCCTGACCACCGGGGTGGGTTCGGGCGTTTGCAGCCCCCGCGAGCTCTCGCGCTCCTATTTTGAAGCCTCGGCCGCGCTGGAGTACAGCTTTGTAAAAGGGAACGGCAAGGTTATCCGGTATCAGGATATGGAGGGCGGCGGGAACACGGTTTATCCACAGCAGCAGTTTGAACGGTTGAAAAACTCCCTGCTCTCGGAAAGCGAGGAGAGCGTTGAACGCTGCATTGATGAAACGGCTGCGCTGATTCAAAAGGGAAATTATCCGCTGGCCATGGCAAAGGGAATGTGCTTTTCACTGATTAACATGGCGGCCGGCCAGCCGCTGGCGCAGGGGGACGGCGCAGCCGCGCCGCGCTTCTCGATGGGGGAGATCGATTCGGTGCAGGACATTGCCGCGGCTATCAAGGCGTGGCGCCGCCAGCAGAGGGGGCTTGATAAACGGCCGGATATAAAGCGGGAACCGCTGCGCGTCGGACAGGTGACGGCCTATTTGGAGGCGCACTGTCTGAGTCAGGATTTTTCGGTGAACGAAGCGGCGGAGCACTTCGGGATGCAGCTCCCAAAATTCAGCCAGTATTTTAAGGAGCAGACGGGTCAGAGCGTTCTGGATTATACCATTCAGCTCCGGATGACCGAAGCGGTGCATTTGCTGCGCGACACCCGCTTAGGGCTGAAAGAGATTGCGGAAAAGACGGGGTATTACAACACCTCCAGCTTTATCCGCAGGTTTAAGCAGATCCAGGGAATGACGCCGGGAGAGTTCCGCAAGCACGTCTCCGGCCAGACGGGCGGAATTTGAGCGCGGAGGTTTTAAAAAATGAAATTCCTTGGTGACAACCGCCGTCCTTTCCTGTATAATGGAAGAAGCTAGAAACTGGATGCGGGAACCAGCGCCGGGTCCAACAGCCTGCCGGTTCCCATGACAAGGATTATTGGAGGAACAGAAAATGAACGCAATGTTGACGGCAGAAGATCGGAAGTGGGTAGAAGGCACCTATGAAAAGCTGAAAACCAAGCTGTCCGCCGAGTGCGACCGGATAGGCTCCGGTATCCCCTACATCCCGGAGAACGGGAAGTATGTCGACTTGGATTCATCCAAGCGCCACCTGAACTGGTGGACCAACGGGTTCTGGCCGGGAATGCTCTGGCAGATGTACCATGCGACCAAGGATGAAAAATACCGCAAAGCGGCCGAGGGCGTTGAAGAAAAATTCGACGAGCTGTTCAGCGAATATCTGTCGCTGCATCACGATGTCGGCTTTATGTGGCTGCACACCGCCGTTGCCGATTACCGGCTGACCGGAAACGAGCGCTCGCGGGTGCGCGGCCTGCACGCGGCGAGCCTGCTGGCCGGGCGCTATAACCCCGCCGGAAAGTTTATCCGCGCTTGGAACATGGACCGCACCGGCTGGATCATCGTGGACTGCATGATGAATATCCCGCTGCTCTACTGGGCGAGCGACGAGCTACAGGATCCCCGCTTCCGCTTCGTCGCCGAATCCCATGCCGACACCTGCCGGCGCATCACCGTTCGGGGGGATGGGAGCTGCAACCACATCTCCATCCTCAACCCGGAGAACGGGGAGTGCATTGACAACCCGGCCGGCCAGGGCTATGCTTCGGGCTCCTCCTGGAGCCGCGGCCAGTCGTGGGCAGTCTATGGGTTCGCCCTCTCCTACCTGCACACCGGTAAGGAGGAATATCTCGAAACGGCGAAGGCGGTCGCGCACTATTTCATCGCCAACCTCTCGGTCAACGGCTGGCTGCCGCTGTGCGATTTCCGCTCCCCGGCCGAGCCGGTGCTGTATGATACGACGGCGGGCGTCTGCGCGGCCTGCGGTATGCTTGAGATTGCCAAGGCAGTCGGCGAGAATGAGCGCCCGCTCTATCTGAATGCGGCGCTGAACATCCTCAAGGCTATCGACAAGGCGTTCTGCAACTGGGATCCGGAGGTGGACTCCATCGTTTCGCACGGCACCACCGCCTACCATACCCCCGAAGGGCACCATGTTCCGATCATCTATGGCGACTATTTCTTCACCGAGGCGATTCTGCGCCTGCTGGGGAAGGACTTCCTCATCTGGTAAAGCTGGATCTACCGGACGGAAAAAGGGCGGCGGCAAGCGCTTGGCGCTTGCCGCCGCCCTTGTATCCTCAATCGGACCCGGTCTGCCTTTGGGAAAACAAGGCTCCCAGCGGTTTTACAGGGAGGATTCAGGAACCAACTTGATTAACGACAGCCCGCTTAACCTGCGGCGATGGATAGGGGGAATCAATATTGTCCGATTGGGATTCGGCGCTGTATCTTAGGTTCAAAAAAGAGCGTACACAGCCAGCCATTGATTTAGCCAATAGGATCCGCATATACCGGCCCAATAAAATTGCGGATATTGGATGCGGCCCTGGGAACAGTACAGAGGTTGTAAAATCGGTGTTTCCCAATGCCAGTGTTCTTGGCATAGATCATTCGCAGAGCATGATCAATAAAGCGCGGGCAGAGCATCCGTATCTGACCTTTCAGCTCGGTGAGGCAGAGGATCTGCCCTGCGGGTATGATCTGATTTTCTCGAATGCCTGCCTGCAATGGATTCCAGATCACGTCCGGCTTTTGCCGGCGCTGATGGGCAAGCTGAATAGGGCGGCATTCTTGCGGTGCAGATACCGATGAACCGGGAGGAACCGCTTTTCCGCGCGATTGAGGATGTTGCCTCCGATCCCAAATGGGGGATTGGAAGGGTAGGCGCCGGAGTGGATAACACCCTGAGCCCTGAAGAATATTACGACCTCCTTTCTGGCTGCTCTTCAGATTTTCAGATGTGGGAAACGGTGTATTGCCATGCCCTGCCCTCCCACCAGGCCCTTGTAGATTGGGTCAGGGGATCCCGTCTGCGTCCTTATCTGGATACGCTGGATAAAGAAGGCAAGGCGGCATTTGAAAACGATATCCTCCGCCGCGTGGAAGAGGAGTATCCTATTAGAAAGGATGGCTGTACGCTGCTGCACTTTAGAAGATTCTTTTTTGTAGCGGCCAGGCAGTAGGGTCAGCTCAGGCGGCTGCTGGCGGCGTCCCCCCCAAAAACGGCCATTCATGAGGGAGCCTTGCCAAAGGGGGTTCCGGCGGGTTATAATGAAAGGGCGAAATCCGGCGCCGCCTTCGGCCGGGCGCTGGAACGGAGAAACGGAAAAGAAAGGGGAAAGCAGATGGATTACTATCATATTTCAGCAGATGCCCTTGGAAAAGAGGCGAAGGTTCCGCTTTTAAAGCTGGGAGATTCGGGAGAGGTGTTTTATGAGCTGGCGCTCGAAATGATCCGGGGGATTCAGGAGAACAACGCCGCCGGGCGGCGCACCGTTTATATCGTGCCGGTGGGGCCGGTGGGTCAATACCCCATTTTTGTGCGGTTGGTCAACCGCGAGCGCGTTTCGTTACAGAACTGCTGGTTCATCAATATGGATGAATACCTGGATGCGGACGGCGCTTGGATTGATCCGGACCATCCACTCTCTTTCCGCGGGTTTATGCAGCGGGAGGTTTACGGAAAAATTGATCCTGCGCTGCGGATGCCGGAGGATCAGCGGATCTTCCCCGACCCGGCGGCGCCCGGCCGGATTGCCGGGCTTATCGATCAGCTCGGCGGTGTGGACGCCACCTTCGGCGGGATTGGCATTACCGGCCACCTAGCCTTCAACGAGCCGCAGCCGGCGCTTTCCCCGGAGGAGTTTGCCCAGCTTCCGACGCGGGTGCTCGCTATCGCCCCGGAAACGCGGGCGGTCAACAGCGTGGGCGATCTGGGCGGCGCGATTGAGGACATGCCGGAGCGCTGCATAACCGTTGGGATGAAGGAGCTCCTTTCCGCCAAAAAGATCCGGCTGGGCGTGTTCCGCGATTGGCATCGCGCCGTCGTCCGCCGGGCAGCCTATGGGGAGATCAGCGCCAGCTTCCCAGCCACGCTCTGCCAGCGTCATCCCGACGCATGCATCCTGGTCAACCAGAATGCGGCGCAGCAGCCCTATTAAGCGCCTACACTTGCAAGGAGGGACAAAACGATGAAGCATCTTTATCTCAACCTAAAGCGGTTTGATATTCCCCCAGAGGCCGGCGGCGTGAACCGGCTGGCTCCTATGGCCGGTTGGGGCGCGCAGATTGTGCGCGCAACCGAAGAGGGGCTTCGGGCCTACGGCCGGGAGGAAGCGGAATTTGTTCAGTTCCTGCCGGAGGCGCACCTGCTAGCCGCCGCCGCCGCCCGCGGCGAGGACAGCCCGGTTAAGCTCGGCAGCCAGGGGGTTTACCGCGAGGATACCGCTCCCGGCGGCAATTTCGGGGCGTTTACCACCAACCGGCCTGCGAACGCCGTCCGCGCGATGGGGTGCACGGCTACCCTCATCGGCCACTGTGAGGAGCGGCGGGACAAAGCGGGCATTCTGGCGGAGGCGGGCGTGAGCGATGCCGGGGCGGTGAACCGCCTGCTGAACCAGGAGATCCGAATGGCCTGCGCCGCAGGGCTCGACGTGCTCTACTGCATTGGGGAGACGGCGGAGGAGCAGCCGCGCTGGGAAGAGGTGCTGGGCGCTCAGTTGGAAACCGGCTTGCAGGGGGCGGACTCCTCCCGCATTGTAATTGGCTATGAGCCGGTTTGGAGCATAGGCCCAGGGAAAACGCCTGCGGGAAAGGATTATATTCAGAAGATTGCCCGCTTTGTTAAAGAACGCACCGGACTCGATGTGGTTTACGGCGGAGGGCTGAAGGCCGATAACGCGCCGATGCTCGCCTCCATTCCGGAAATCGACGGGGGGCTCATTGCGCTAACCCGCTTCACCGGTGAAATCGGTTTTTATCCGGAGGAGTACCTGGAGATCATCCGCCTCTATCTGGAGGCGTGCCGGTAGGAAATTTTCCGGTTTTCTTCCGTTCAAAGAGAAAGGGCGCGTTGCAGAACTTTATTCTGCAACGCGCCCTTCCCTTTTTGGGCGTTCGCTATAAAAAAGAAATCATTGGCCCTGCCTCTCGCCGCTAACGCGGCAGCCGCGGCAGACGGCCGAAAAACAGAAGCCGAAAGCGGGTGCTTTTTAAAGCAGCTGCTTGAGCTCGTTCAGCAGGTTCAGCGCCGCCATCGGGGTCAGGTTGTTGGGATCCACCTCTTTCAGCCGGCGGACGAGCTCGGAACCTTCCTCCTGGCGGATAACGATCTGGCCGGTTTCCGGCTCCTCCCTTTTGGGCCGGGCCGAGGAGAGGAGCTGGCCCTGTTCCAAATTTTGAAGGATCACCTGCGCGCGCTGGGTGACGGCCTCCGGGATCCCGGCGAGCTTGGAAACATAGATACCATAGCTGTCATCCGCCCGGCCGCGCACAATCCGGCGCAGGAAAATAACATCCTCCCCCTGCTTTTTCACCAGGATGTTGTAATTTTTCACACAATCGAGCGTTTCCTCCAGCTCGGTCAGCTCGTGGTAGTGGGTGGCGAACAGCGCCTTCGCGCCCAGGAGCTTGCGGTCGGCAATGTATTCCACCACCGCGCGGGCGATGGACATGCCGTCATAGGTGGAGGTGCCGCGCCCGATTTCATCCAGGATGATGAGGCTGTTTTTGGTAGCGCCGCGCAGGATGCCCGCTACCTCGCTCATCTCCACCATGAAGGTGGATTGGCCGCTGGACAGATCGTCCGATGCGCCGACGCGGGTATAGATCCCGTCTACAATCGAGATATCGGCGCTTTTGGCGGGCACGAAGCAGCCCACCTGCGTGAGCAGCACAATGAGCGCCGTCATCCGCATATAGGTGGATTTGCCGGACATGTTCGGCCCGGTGATAATGGCGATGCGGTTCCCGTTCATATCCAACAGCACGTCATTGGAAACGAAGGGGGTATCCCGCACCATCCGCTCGACCACCGGATGCCGCCCCTCCTGGATTTGGATGGTCCCGTTCAGGTTCACCTGCGGGCGGCAGTAGCCGTTCTGCATGCTGACCACGGCGAAGGAGCTGAACACATCCAGCCGGGCAACGAGCGCCGCCGTGCGCTGGACGCGCGCCATATTGGCGCAGATCCCGGAGCGCACCTGCTGGTAGAGGGCCAACTCCACCCGCTCGATCTGTTCGTTGGCCGAGAGGATCCGCTGCTCCAGGTCCTTGAGCTCCTCGGTGATGTAGCGTTCGCAGTTGGAGAGCGTCTGCTTGCGTATGTACTGTTCAGGCACCAGCGAGAGGTAGGATTTGGTGACTTCAATGTAGTAGCCGAATACGCGGTTATAGCCCACCTTCAGGTTTTTAATCCCGGTACGTTCGCGCTCGTCCGCCTCGATCGAGGCGATATAGCCCTTGGCGCCCTGGACGAGATCCCGCAGCTCGTCGAGCTTCTGGTCAAATCCGGGCTTAATCACCCCGCCATCCTTGAGCGCAAGAGGGGGCTCATTTTCGATAGCGCGGCCAAGAAGCTCCGCCACATCCTCCAGCGTGTCCAGCTCCTCAAAGATATCCCGCAGGTACTGCGAGCGGCAGCCGGCGAGCTGTTCCTTGAGCGCAGGGAGCCTGCGCACGGTGAACTCCAGGCTTTTGAGCTCGCGCGGCGTGGCGCTGCCGAAAACAATGCGCGATATCAGCCGCTCCAGGTCGAAGATCTCCTCCATCCCTTCGCGCAGCTCGCCGCAGAGCACCGCCGAAGCAATCAGCTCGCCGACGGCGTTCAGCCGCTTGGTGATCTTCTGCGGCGAGAGCAACGGCTTTTCCAGCCAGGAGCGCAGAAGCCGTTTGCCCATAGCGGTGCAGGTGCGGTCGAGCACCCAGAGCAGCGAGCCGCGCTTGTCGCCTCCGCGCAGCGTTTTGACAAGTTCTAGGTTGCGCGAGGCGGTCATATCCAGGTTCATGAACTCGTCGTCGTTATAGAGCTCGAAGGAATGCAGGCACTCGATTCCGTGCTTCTGCGTGTCGGCGAGATATTGAAAGAGCGCGCCGAGCGCTACCTGAAGCTGGGGCTTGTCCTCAAGCTGCAACAGCCCCAGGTTCTGGGCGCCGAACTGCGCGGGAAGCGTTTCGGCGCAGCCGGAGAGGGTTATCCGATCAAAATCGAAGGGGGAAACGGCGCAGCGCATTTGCTCCTTTAAGAAGCGGCGCAGCTCCTCCTCCTTAGCCAGCCTGCCGCCTAAGAGGATTTCGCGGGGGGCGAAGCGGGCGATTTCATTTTGCAGCCGGCGCATCCCTGCGGGCAGCAGGCAGGCGCGCACTTCGCCGGTCGAAATATCGGCGAACACGCAGCCATAGGAGGATTCGCCGCCATAGACGACGGCGATGAAGTTGTTTTCCCCCTCCTCCAGCATGTTGTTTTCAAGAATCGTCCCTGGCGTGATGACACGCACCACATCCCGCTTTACCAGGCCCTGAGCAGTTTTGGGATCTTCCAGCTGCTCGCAGATAGCGACCTTGTAGCCCTTTTCAATGAGCCGCGCGATATAGCTTTCACAGGAATGGTAGGGCACGCCGCACATCGGCGCGCGTTCGGGCAGCCCGCAATCCCGGCCGGTAAGCGTGAGCTCCAGCTCGCGGGAAGCGGTGATCGCGTCGTCAAAGAACATCTCATAGAAATCTCCCAGCCTGAAAAACAGCAGTTCATCCTGGTGCTGCTCTTTGAGTGCGACGTACTGCTGCATCATCGGGGATAAATTTACGGCCATGGCTCCTCCTTTTGAGTTGGCTAAATCCTGGAATGTCAGTGGCATCCGCCGCAGCTGGCGCAATTGCCGCCGCAGCCGGTATCTTCGACCACGCTGTCGGGATCCTCCCCGTTGACCGAGGCCGCCAGGATCTGGTTTACAAAGCGCATCGCCGCATCCACCTCCTGCTTGGCGGCAGTGTAGGCCATCATGCAGTCGTTGTGCATGATCCGTTCATAAAGCGCCTTGATTTCTTTGTCCAGCGAAGCTAACTTTGCGTCGTCCTTTTCCTCTTTGCTTATCTGGCCGTTCAGCTCGATCCGCTTCAGGTTGAACTGCCCGATCATCTCCTGGAGCTCCAGATCCTCATCGCTCTTCTGTCGGGCCAGGTTGTAGCGGATGACCCGTTCATCCTGTGCGATTGCCTTTCCAAATTCACGGGCTTTTTCAATCATGTCCATCCTTTTGTTCTCCTTCTGCTTTTCAGCGGCATATTTCTCCCAGCAGCGCCCAGTTCAGCGCCTGGGTGATTTTGACCTCTTTAAACCTCCCGATGAGCGCCGGATCCCCAGGGCACTCGACGATGATCCCCGATTCGGTGCGGCCGGAGAGCGTCCCTTCGGTTTTGGAAGGGCCGTCCAGCAGGACCCGCAGCGTCCGTCCCACCTCGCGCCGGTAGAGCCGGGAGCCTATCTGCTCCTGCTCTTCCAAGAGCTCGCGGAACCAACGCCCCTTTTCCTCCGGCGGAACGGGATCGGGGTATCCGGCCGCCGCCGTTCCGCTGCGCGCCGAGAAGATGAAGGTGAAGAGCGAGTGGAACTGCACCTCCCGCACCAGTGCGAGCGTTTCCAGGAAGTCTTCATATTCCTCGCCGGGGAAGCCGACGATGATATCGCTTGTGAAGCTGACGCCGGGGATACGCGCGCGCGCATAGGCGATGAGCTCCCGGTATTTCTCCGCGGTGTAGCGGCGGTTCATCCGCTCTAAAACGCGGTTGCTTCCGCTCTGTACGGGGAGATGGATGTGGCTGCATACCTTCTCACATTCGGCCACGGCGTCGATGAGCGCATGCGAGCAGTCCTTGGGGTGGGAGGTCATGAACCGGAGGCGGAAATCCCCTTCGATCCGGTTCAATTCCCGCAGGAGGCGGGGGAAAGATTCCTCCTCTCCCAGCCCCTTGCCATAGGAATTGACGTTCTGGCCGAGCAGGGTGATCTCCCGGTAGCCCTCTTCAACGAGGGAACGCGCCTCGGCGATTACCTCCCGGAAAGGGCGGGAATATTCCCGCCCCCGCACATGGGGAACGATGCAGTAGGAACAGAAATTGTCGCAGCCCTGCATGATGGGAAGCCAGGCGCGCACCTTTCCATCCCGGCGGACGGGGAGCCCTTCCACATAGCCCTCCCCCGATGCCTCCAGCTCCACTAAGCCGCGCTGTCCCTCCAATACCTGGCGCACCAGGCCGGGCAGCCGCCAAACGGCGCCCGCGCCGAAGATAATATCCACATAGGGGTAGTGCGTTCGCAGCTTTTTTGCAGCGGAGGGCTGCTGCGCCATGCAGCCGCAGAGCGCAAGGATGAGGTTCGGATTCTTTTTTTTCAGTCCCTTGAGCGCGCCGACATGGCCGAATACCCGGTCCTCGGCATTCTCCCGGACTGCGCAGGTGTTGAACAGGATAAGATCCGCCCCGGCGGCATCGCCGGTCAGGCAGTAACCCATCTCTTCGAGCAGTCCGCGCAGCCGTTCGGTATCGCTGACGTTCTGTTGGCAGCCATAGGTGCGCGTATAAGCGGCGGGCAGGCGGCCATGCTCCGCGCGGAAGGCTTCGCTGTAAGCGCGCACGGCGCGGGCCTCCCGTTTAGCTTCCCACAAGGAAGCGTTTTTATTTTCCTCCATGATTTTCCTGACGGCCATCCTTCCCTAAAAAATACGGGCTGATCTGCTGCGGCCCATTTTCTGCCGCGCTTCGGACATGCGTTCAGATTTTTCGACTTTTGTTTATTGGTTTATTATAACGCCTGCGCGCCTAGGAAGTCAATTGCCCTGTGCCCAGCAAATTTTTTAAGGAGAGTCGAGCCTGTTTGAACAAAAAGGGCCGCAGGCGGAAGCATAGCGCTCTCTTTCTATGGCTTGCGTCCGAATAGAACGGGAAGTGAAGATTTATACTTCTATTTGGACGGATAAATGACCTTGAAGGATGGAAAAAAGAAGGAAAAATGGAAGAATGAAAATACGAGTAATCGGGAAATCGCACCTGAGCGGGACAAGCAAAAAGATGGGAAATATCTATGACTTCATCCAAGTCCACTACAACGGCAAGGCCCGCGGCGTGGAAGGTACCGCAGCCCTCACCCTTAACCTCGACCCCAACGATTACCCCTATGACAGCATCGCCCTCAATGCCGTCTACAACGTCGATTTCGACCAACGCGGCTATCCGGTAGACTTCACGCCCGTAAGCAAGTGAGGCAGATACAAGGCTCCTGCCTTCCGCCCGTTAAGCCCGGCCTAACTCACCTGGAAACAGCCTACCCCTGCTCGGACTATCCCGTAAGCTGCCCCAAGTGCCGTTACCGGGCGGTCTGTTTCCTTCTGTCCGCCGTTCCTGCGTCCTGTACGAACGACCGGCGGGCCGGGAACCGGTAGGGCCAGTATAGCCCTACCGGCCTTTGTATGTTTGTTATGATATTTCTGGTACAGGCAACAGAAAAGCGCTAGAGTGCATCCACTCCGGCGCTTTTGCTTTTCTATTCATTTCGGGAATTGTTGGAGAAGCCTAAGCGGAAGCGTGCTTATCGTCCCGTGAAGGCTTCGCAGCCTCCGAAGGGGACGAGTATTGAACGCCGTCCGCCTGATGTTGCCGGTCGTTCTTCCTTCGGCAATTGGGAAATGGTTAGTGTGATTGGTAAAGCGAAAGGGAAAGGCCCGTCTCTTCTAGTGCTTACCGAACGCATGACGCGCTTTGAGATTATCCTCAAGGTTGCGGCTAAGACCGCAGATTTTTTGCCGTGCAGGCAAAGCGCCGGCCCCCGCGTTAAATCCGCGTGGAGAGAATGGGAATATACTCCCGGCAGAACGCCTCATAGCGTTCTTCGGAAAGAGCTAAGCGGATCTTCTCCATCAGCGTGTTATAAAACCAGAGGTTGTGCATCACCAGCAGCCGCATACCCAGCATCTCCTGCGCGCGCAGCAGGTGCCGCAGGTAAGCGCGCGAAAAGCTGCGGCAGGCCGGGCAGCCGCAGTCCGGATCGAGCGGCAGCGGATCGGTCTTATACTTCTCGTTGTTGAGGTTGCGGATCCCCTGCCAGGTGAAGATATGGCCGTGCCGCGCGTTGCGGCTGGGCATAACGCAGTCAAAGAGATCCACCCCCCGGCGCACCGCCTCCAGGATGTTGGCGGGCGTGCCCACCCCCATCAGATAGCGCGGCTTATCCGCCGGCATAAACGGCTCCACCGCCTCGATAACGCTGTACATCTCTTCGGCCGTTTCCCCGACCGCTAGGCCCCCGATGGCATAGCCCGCGCAGTCCACCTGCCGGATAGCCTTCATGTGCTCGATACGGATGTCCGCATAGGTCGATCCCTGGTTGATCCCGAAAAGAAGCTGCCGCCGGTTCAAGGTTTCCTCCTGCCCGTTCAGCCGGTCCAGCTCCCTCCGGCAGCGCTCCAGCCAGCGGGTGGTACGGGCAACCGACTGCTGCACATAGCCGCGTTCGGCCGGGTTTTCAATGCACTCGTCGAAGGCCATGGCAATGGTAGAAGCCAGGTTGGACTGAATGCGCATGCTCTCCTCCGGCCCCATAAAGATATGCCGGCCGTCAATATGGGACTGGAAGGCGACGCCCTCCTCGGTAATTTTGCGCAGGCTGCTCAACGAAAACACCTGGAAGCCGCCCGAATCGGTCAGAATGGGCCCCTCCCAGCCCATGAAGCGGTGAAGCCCGCCCAGCGTGCGCACGACCTCATCCCCCGGCCGCAGGTGCAGGTGGTAGGTGTTGCACAGCTCCACCTGGCAGCGCAGCTCCCCAAGATCCAAGGAGGAAACGCCCCCCTTAATGGCCGCCGCCGTCCCCACGTTCATGAAAGCGGGCATCTGCACCGTTCCGTGCGGCGTCTCAAAGCAGCCCAGCCGTGCGCGGCCCTGTTGTTTCAACAATCGATACATGCTAAATGATGGTGAGGGAGACTCCCCCACCCCTCCTTTTCGTCAGTTTACCGCCGCATCCGCGCCGGAAGAAAGCTCTAGTCCAGATGCTTGAAGCCGTTGCCCAATACGTCGCCCGCGCTGCATCCCACGATAAAGGCCCCCGGATCCAGCGCCAGGGTCAAATCGCGGACCTTAAAAAACTGCCCCTTGGAAACGACGCAGAAGATGATATTCTTTTGGGAATGGCGGAAGCCGCCTTCCCCCTTTAAAATGGTGACGCCCCGATGCAGCTTTTTCAGAATCCCCTCCTCAATCTCGGCGCTGCGGTCGGAGATGATGAAGAGCAGCCGGTTGGTGTTCAAACCGTAGACCATTTTATCCATCACAATCGTTGAGGTCAGAATCGCCAGGGCCGCAAAGAGGGAGGTGTCAATGTTTCCATAAGCGTAAACCGAGAGGATCACCACCATGAAGTTGGCCGCCATGAGCAGCTTTCCCAGCGAAAACTGCGGGAAGCGCTTCTGTAGCAGCGCGCCGATGATAGCCGTCCCTCCGGTGGTCGAGTGCGCAAAATAAACCAGCGCATTCCCCAACCCCATCAGCGCGCCGCCAAAGAGCGCAGCCAGCAGCGGGGCCAGCGGCGAAACGCTCTCATAAGGGTGAATGAGGCCAACCAGCACGCCCACCGCATCGGTCAGGATGCTTAAAAGGGCGGTGGAGACCATCGTCCGGATGGTAAAGCTCCTGGAAACGTGCCGCCAGGAGAGCAGCAGCAGCGGAAGGTTGATAACAAAGGTCATAACGCCGATAGGCAGCCCCCAAAGAAAATTCATAATGGTTGCAACGCCTGCGACGCCGCCCGGCGCAATCTGGTACGGCGCGGTGAAATATTGAACGCCGAATGCGAAAGCGCCCGACCCCGCAAGGTTCAGCGCCAAAAATACCGCCGCTTCCCTTGCCGATGGCTTTTTCATTTCTTTAACCCGTCCTTTCTTGCAGGGCCGGTCCATCCTACTAAAGCGGATTCCCGCCGGGAAACCGGAGGCTTCTTTCAGGAAGGAGCGCCCGCCGGTGCTCAGGGATTCATATGAATCAATTCCTGCATCCCTAGTATACACACATCCGCGCCGTTACACCAGATCTAAAACGGATTTTTCCCGAAAAGTCCTTCTCTTTTCTCTCTTTTCCGCTATAATGAAGAAGACAGATCCCCCGCTATCCCGTTTAAGAAAGGAAGTTTTCCGCCATGCCTTTAAACATTGCCCACCGCGGCTTCAGCGGCCGCTATCCTGAGAACACCATGCTCGCCTTTACCGAGGCCGAAAAGGCGGGCTGCGATGGAATCGAGCTGGACGTCCATCTCACCCGCGACGGCATCCCCGTTGTGATCCATGATGAAGATATCCGCCGCACCACCGACGGCTCCGGCCCGGTCGGCTCCTTTACCGCCGGCGAGCTGCGCGCCTTCAACGCCGCGGCCGCCTGGAAGGGGGAGCATCCCGCCCAGACGATCCCCACCCTGGAGGAATATCTCGATTGGGCTGCCGGAACCCGGCTCTTCACCAACATTGAGCTCAAAAACAGCGTTGTCGAATATCCCGAACTGGAAGCGAAGGCCGTCGCCCTGGTCCGGCGCTATGGGCTGGAGGGGCGCATCCTCTTCTCCTCCTTCAACCATCCGTCCATCCTACGCTGCAAGCGGCTGGCCCCCGAAATCCGCTGCGGCTTCCTCTGCGATTGCTGGCTGGCCGGTGCGGGCGCTTACACCAGCGGCCACGGGGTGGAATGCCTGCACCCGCAATACCGCAGCCTGACCGGGGAAGCCGTTGAGGAGATCCGCCGCCATGCCGTGGCCGTCAACACCTGGACGGTCAACGAGGAGGCGGATATGCGCCGACTTGCGGACGCCGGGATCGAAGGGCTGATCACCAACTATCCCGATCGCCTGCATGCGCTGCTCGCCTAACAAAGGGCTCGTTGCAGAATTTCATTCTGCAACGAGCCCTTCCCCAAAAGCTGCTTTTGGGGCGAAGATTACGCCCCAAATTTCGCACTTCCGCGCGAAACCGCCGCTTTTTCCGGTTCCTGTAAGCCGGAGGATCGCTCGACTGGAGTTTTCTTCCTCATTTGCGGGCGAGCCCTTTTCTCTATAGACTATTTCTTGAGCGCCAGCGCCTCTTTCGCCTTTTGGGCAATGTTCTCCGCCGTCAGCCCATAAATCTTCAACAGCTCAGGAGCCGGACCGGAAACGCCGTAAACGTCGTTGACGCCGACGCGCACCACCGGGACCGGGCAGGCCGCGCAGACCGTCTCGCAGACCGCCGCCCCCAGGCCGCCGATGATGCTGTGCTCCTCGGCGGTGACAATCGCGCCCGTTTCGGCCGCCGCCGCGAGGATCAGCTCCTCATCCAGCGGCTTGACGGTGTGGATGTTGAGCACCCGCGCCTGAATGCCCTCCTTCGCCAGCAGCTCCGCCGCCTCCAGCGCAAAGGGCACCGGCAGCCCGGTGGCTGCAATGGTCACGTCGCCGCCTTTCCGCAGCGTCACCCCTTTGCCAATCTGGAAGGGGGCGTCCGCCTTGTCCGAAAAGATCGGAACGGCCAGACGGCCGAAGCGCAGGTAAACCGGCCCCTCGTAGTCATAGGCCGCGCGAACCGCCGCCTTCGCTTCCAGAAAATCGGCCGGATTGATGATCGTCATGCCGGGGATGGTGCGCATGAGCGCAATGTCCTCATTGCACTGGTGGGTTGCGCCGTCCTCCCCGACCGAAATGCCCGCATGGGTCGCGCCGATCTTCACGTTGAGGTGCGGGTAGCCGATCGAGTTGCGCACCTGCTCAAAGGCGCGCCCGGCGGCGAACATAGCAAACGAGCTCGCAAACGGCACCAAGCCCGCCGTAGCCAGTCCGGCGGCGATGCTCATCATGTTCCCCTCGGCAATGCCGCAGTTGATAAAGCGTTCCGGACATACCTTTAAAAAGGAACCGGTTTTGGTGGATTTAGAGAGATCCGCATCGAGAACGACCAGGCGGCTGCATTCGGCGGCCATTTCAGCGAGCGCCTCGCCGTAGCCCTCGCGGGTTGCTTTTTTGATGACGTCAGCCATTGTGATGACCCTACCTTTCTTTCGGGCCCCATCGGGAAACGCCGCGAGACCCCAGACTCTTTTTCAATCGGATTTCCTTTATCCTTCGCGTTCGCAGCGCGCCAGCGTCTCCTCCAGCTCGCCCATGGCGGCGCGGTACTGCTCTTCATTCGGAGCGGTACCGTGCCAGCCTGCCTGGTTCTCCATGAAGGAAACCCCTTTCCCCTTGACCGACCGGGCGATGATCGCCGTCGGACGGCCCTTGGCCGCGCGCGCAAGCGCAAACGCCGCCTCAATGGCCTCGAAGTCGTGCGCGTCAATCGTCAGGACCTGGAACCCGAACGCTTCAAATTTCTTGTCGATGGGGTTGGGCGAGCAGACAGTATCGATGTCGCCGTCAATTTGCAGCCCGTTGTTGTCCACGATGACGCAGAGGTTATCCAGCTTCTGGAAGCCTGCGAACATGGCGGCCTCCCAGACCTGGCCCTCCTCCAGCTCGCCATCGCCCAGGATGGTGTAAACCCGGTAATCCTTGCCGGTCAGCTTGCCGGCCTTGGCAATGCCGCAGGCGGCCGAAATGCCCTGCCCAAGCGAACCGCTGGACATATCCACGCCGGGGATCCCCTTCATATCCGGGTGCCCCTGTAGGAAAGAGCCGACCTGGCGCAGCGTTGCCATCGCCTCCACCGGGAAGAAACCGCGGTTGGCCAGCGCCGCATAGTAAGCCGGGGCGCAGTGGCCCTTGGAAAGTACAAAGCGGTCGCGATCCTCCTTCTTCGGGTCCTTCGGATCGATCCTCATCTCCTGCGTGTACAGATAGGCCAACAAATCCGCAATGGACAGCGACCCGCCGGGATGCCCGCTCTTCGCATGATAGACGCCCTCAATTGCCCCCATGCGCACGCGGGCGGCGAAGATGCTCAGCGCTTTCTTTTCTTCGCGTGTCATCCAATCCCTCTCCTCTCGTTGTTTCATGGAATAAAAGCAAAATCCCCTTTCGGAACTCTGCCTATATCGAAAAGGCCCTAAGAATAGAGCCTTATCAGCTCGTCGATAAACATAGCCAGCGCCCCATCCATGCAGCGGCAGAAAATCCGGTCTGCACAGGCGCGCACCGCCGGGGCGGCGTCCTCCGGCGCAGCGGAAAGAGCGGCGGCGCGCAGCAAGTCGAGATCGTTCTCGCTGTCGCCCATCGCGGCGGTGTTCACCGGGCGGATGCCCAGCCTGCGGGCGACGGTGCGCAGCCCCTGCCCTTTATCCGCATCCGGCGGGATCAGCTCAATGAGCCGGTCCCCGCTCGACACCACGCCGAAACAGCCTTCATAGCAGGCGGCTTCCTCCCGGATGCGGACAGCCGCCTCCTCCGAGGCCGCCATGATTAGGATCTTGTGGCAGGCTGCCGGGACGTCTGCAATCCTCCAAGGTCCTGTCCGCACCATCTGGTTGCCGCGGCTCAGGCGCATGCTCTCTTCGGAAGGGGCCACCGGACAGTAGAGATCCCCCTTTACCACAATCACTCCCGCTTCCCCGTCGTACCGTTCGACCAGGGCGCGCGCCGTTTCATGCACCCCCTCCCGGATGGACCGCTCCTCCAGCACCCGCATACTACCCGGCTCACAGATAAGCGCCCCGTTGATGGTGATGAGCGGCGCGTTCACCGGGAAGTGTTCGGCAACCAGCCCGGCCATGTAAGGAACCCGGCCGGTCGCAAAGGTGAAATGCCCGCCCAGCTCGGTAAAGCGGCGCACGGCCTCGATGTTCCGCGGCGGAATCCCCTCCGGGGCCCGCAGCGTCGTTCCGTCAATATCGCTGCACAGCAGCAGATCCTGAAGTCCAGGCATGGCAGCGCTCCTCTCTACTGGTTTTTTCGCAGAAACCCGGTAAAATAATCGGGCAGGGGCGAATCAAAACGCAGCTCTTCGCCGGTCAGCGGATGGAGGAAGCCCAGCGTTTTCGCGTGCAGGCATTGCCCGCCCAGGGCGGCGATCACCTTTTTGGGCCCATAGACCGGGTCGCCCGCGACCGGGTGGCCGATATAAGCCATATGTACGCGGATTTGATGGGTACGCCCCGTTTCCAACCGGCAGGCGATATGTGAAAAACCCCGCAGCGGCTCCACCAGCCGGTAATGCGTGCAGGCCGGCTTTGCGTTTTTCTCGGTGACGGCCATCCGCTTGCGGTCGGCGGGGTGCCGCCCGATAGGGGCCTCCACCGTCCCCTCCGGCGTCTTGAGCGCCCCATAGACCACCGCGCGGTATTCGCGCAAAAAGCGGTGGGAAGCAATCTGTTCAGCCAGCGAACGGTGGGCGGCGTCGGTTTTAGCAACGGCGAGCAGGCCGCTGGTGTCCTTGTCAATGCGGTGGACAATGCCCGGCCGCACCACCCCTCCAATCCCGGAGAGCTCTCCCCGGCAATGCCAAAGCAGCGCGTTGACCAGCGTCCCCGACGGATTGCCCGGCGCAGGATGCACCACCATCCCCTTGGGCTTGTTGACCACCAAGAGCGCCGCATCCTCATAAACGATGTTCAGCGGAATCTCTTCGGGCCCCACCTGCCACTCCACCGGTTCGGGACGGACCAGCGAAAGCCGGTCGCCCTCCTTGAGCCGGACGCTTCCCTTGGCGGGGCGCTCGTTGAGCTGCACCGCCCCAGCGCTCAGCCAGCGCTGCGCTTCGGTACGCGCCACGCCGCACAAGGCCGCAAGCGCGCTGTCCAGCCGTTCTCCCGCCCAGGGCGGCTCAATGCGGTATTCCTCTCTATCCATCGGCCGTTGTCCTCTCCTCGCGCCTGCCTTGGCGCGGCTCGATGAGGAAGAAATACAGGAGCGCCAGTCCCGTTCCAATCACGACGCAGCAATCCGCAAGGTTAAAGACCGGGAAATCAATCGGGACAAAATAGATGTAGTCCACCACATAACCCCGGCCTATGCGGTCAATCAGGTTCCCCACGCCGCCCGCCAATATCAGCGAAAAGGCGGCGATGAGCGGGTAGGGGCGCACCTTCCCTAACAGCAGGCCGGCGAGAATGGCCAGCAGCACCGCCGACGTCACCCCCACCAGCAGAAAGGTCTGGTTTTGCAGAATGCTGAACGCAGCGCCGAAATTTTCCCGGTATTGCAGGTGAAGCACCTGCGGAAGCAGCTGGATATCGCCCGCCGGCCGCAGCCGGAGGACGGCCCAATACTTGAGCAGTTGATCCAATCCTACAAGCGCCGCTGCGGCAAGCAGCGAAAGGGTTAAGAAGGTCTTTCTCCTCATAGCTTTATGAACCTAACCTTTATCGGAATTTTCCGGCCCTCTTACCGGCAGGCCAAAGGGCCGCCTACAGAATTTCCGGATCCATGGAAGCCGGAAAGGCTACGGGAACATCCGCAGTTTGTAGGCAGCCCCTTTTTGCTTAACCCACCACTTCCGCGCAGCGGCTGCAAAGGGTGGGATGCTTCTCGTTCTTACCGACCGTATCGCTGTAGATCCAGCAGCGCTCGCACTTCCCGCCCGCGGCGCGATCCACCGTTACAAAGAGGCCGGAAACCTCCCCATGGAAAGCGCCTGTCTCCGCCTTCTCCACCTTCGCTCCAGAAACGATCAGGATATCCTTCAAATCCTCCTGCTTGCAAAGAAGCTGGTAAAGCGCATCCTCGCCGCAGGAGAGGGTGACGGCCGCTTCGAGCGACTTGCCGATCCTTTTCTCGCTGCGCGCCAGCTCCAGCGCCTTGTTCACGTCGTCGCGCACCGCATGCAGCCGGTCCCACTTCTCCATAAAGGCCGGGGAGGCGGTGAACCGCCCGGCGGGCGGCAGCTCGCCGAACATGACCGAACCGGCGTCAAACTGCTTATCCTGCGGCAGATACTTCCAGATCTCCTCGGCGGTGAAGCAGAGGATGGGCGCTAAAAGCAGGTTGAGAGTGCGCAGAATATGGTAGATGGCCGTCTGCGCCGCGCGGCGCTTTTCGCCGTCCGCCTTTTCGGCATAGAGCCGATCCTTAATGACATCCAGATAGAAGTTCGACAAATCAATGGTGCAGAAGTTATGAATCGTGTGGAAAACGATATGGAAATCAAACGCATCGTAGGCCGCCTTCGCCTTGGCCAACACGCCGTCCAGCCGCGCCAGAGCCCAGCGATCCAGTTCCGGGAGCTGGTCGAAGGGAACGCTGTCGCGCTCCGGGTTAAATCCTTGCAGGTTGCCCAGGATGTAGCGCGCCGTATTGCGGATCTTGCGGTAAGCCTCGGAGAGCTGGGAAAGAATCTCGTTCGAGATGTGGATATCCGCATGGTAATCCGAGGAGGCGACCCAAAGGCGCAAAATATCCGCACCATATTTTTTAATGATATCGTCCGCTTCAATGCCGTTCCCAAGCGACTTCGACATTTTGCGCCCTTCGCCGTCCACCACCCAGCCATGGGTAACGCTGGTGCGGTAGGGAGCACCCTCCCGCCCGGTGGCGACCGCCGTTAAGAGCGACGACTGGAACCATCCGCGGTATTGGTCGGCGCCTTCGAGATAGAGATCGGCCGGCCAGCGCAGGTTTTCCCGCTCGTCGAGCACCGCGGCATGCGAGCTGCCCGAATCGAACCAGACATCCATAATATCGGTCTCTTTTGTGAAGGTTTCGTTGCCGCACTTTTCGCAACGGGTACCGGCGGGGAGGATATCCGCCGGGTCGGTCGTATACCAGGCGTCCGACCCCTTCTCCCGGAAGAGCGCCGAAACCGCCGCAATGCTCGCCTCGTCCATGTGCTCATGCCCGCACTTTTCGCAGTAGAAAATGGGGATCGGCACCCCCCAGGCGCGCTGGCGCGAGATGCACCAGTCGCTGCGGTCTATCACCATGTTGGTAATGCGTCCCTTGCCCCATTCGGGGATCCACTGCACCTCATCAATCGCCTTCACCGCCGCATCCTTAAAGGCTTCCACCGAGCAGAACCACTGTTCGGTTGCGCGGTAGAGGATCGGCTCCTTGCAGCGCCAGCAATGGGGGTATTGGTGGATAATCTTCTCCATGGCGAACAGATGCCCGCTCTTTTCCAGCGCTTCGGCGATAGCCGCATTGGCCTGTTCGGTGGTGAGGCCCGCAAAGGGACCGGCCTCCGCCGTCAGCAGGCCGCGCGCATCGACCGGAACGACAATCGGAATTTCCGGATAGCCGTTCACACAGACCTCGTAGTCCTCAACGCCGTGGCCGGGCGCGGTGTGCACACAGCCGGTGCCGCTCTCCAGCGTTACATGGTCGCCCACTATCACCAGCGAGAGCCGATCGAGGAAGGGATGGCGCGCCGTCATGCGCTCCAGCTCCTTGCCGGTGAAGCTGGCGGCTATCTCATAACCGGTAATCCCGCCCGCCTTCATCGAAGGCTCCAGCAGCTCGCGCGCCATGATGTAGGTCTCTTCGCCCGCGCGGGCCGCTACGTATTCATATTTCGGCCCCAGGCAGATAGCCAGGTTGCCGGGAAGCGTCCAAGTCGTCGTCGTCCAGATGACGAAATAGGTTTTCTTCGGATCGATGCCCGCGGCCGTCAGGATTCCTTTATCATCCTCCACCTGGAACTTGACATAGATCGAGCGGCAGGGATCCTCGTTGTATTCGATTTCCGCCTCGGCCAGCGCCGTGCCGCACTCGGAGCACCAGTAGACCGGCTTGAGGCCCTTGTAAATATAGCCCTTCTCCACCATCTTGCCGAAAACCTCGATCTGGCGCGCCTCATATTCCGGCTTGAGCGTCAAATAAGGATCGTCAAAATCGCCCAGCACGCCCAGACGTTTAAACTCCTCGCGCTGGTTCGCCACATATTGCAACGCAAACTCCCGGCAGTGGCGGCGCAGCTCCACCGGGGAAACCTGGGTCCGGTCCAGTCCGAGCTTTTGCAGCGCCTTGCGCTCGATAGGAAGGCCGTGGGTATCCCAGCCCGGCACATAGTCGCTGCGCAGTCCGCTGAGATTTTTATAACGCACAACAATATCCTTGAGCACCTTGTTGAGCGCCGTGCCCAGGTGAATATCGCCGTTCGCATAGGGCGGCCCATCGTGCAGAATATAGGACGGGCGGTCCTCGCGGCGGCGGATGATTTCATGGTAAAGCCCGCTTTCCTCCCACTGTTTGACCATTCCCGGTTCCCGCTGCGGCAGCGAAGCGCGCATGGGGAATTCGGTGGCAGGCAGGTTGATCGTCTTGTTGTAGTCCACCTTTCGTTCTCTCCCTCGTCACAAAAATCTCTGTATCTGCGAACGGGCGGCGCTGCAAAGAACTCCGCCCCATAGAAACCAAAGGCCGGCGGCTGCGCCCGCAGTTAGCAGGCGGAACCGCAGGACAACCGGCTACCGGTGGCTCAGATCATATCCCTCGCCGAACTGAAGCTCGCCAAAGCGGCTCTCCCGTGCCGGCTGCGCAGGCTGCGGCGCGGCCGGGGCCTGATAATCCGGTTCCGGCGCGGGCGCCTCCGGGGGAATGGGCGGCGCCTGCTCGGCGGCCGGCGGCTCAGAAACCGGCTCCTCCCTCGGCTCTGCCGGCGGCTGCGGCGCGGGCGGGTTTTGAACGGCATGGATGATCTCCTGCGCATCCACCGTCACATCCTGCCCCGGAATCGAGCTGATGAGCTCCAGGTGCTGCTTATAGAGAATCAGAAGGCGGTTTTTAAAATTGGAGGCCTCCTTCTGCACCTTGGTCAGCATTCCCTGCTCCCGTTCAATCTGGCGGCGCGCGCCGTCCACCAGGCGATCGGCCTCCGCTCTGGCGGAGGCCAACATCGCCTCCGACTTCTGCTTGGATTCGCGGATGATGCTGTCCCCCAGCTTCTGCGCTCCCAGCAGCGCCGCGCGCAGGCTTTCCTCATCCTCGCGGTATTCCTCCACCTTTTCGGCAAGCGCCATGAGCTTCTGCTCCAGCTCCACCTTCTCCTGTTCGAGCTTCTGGTAATCCGCCGCTATGCGCATCGTAAATTTGTCGACATCCTCCGAACGGTAGCCGCCGCCGAAGCCTGCCTTCTCAAATTTATAGCTGATAATGTCGTTGTAGGATAACATAATCCGCCTCCCTGGCTAAACAAAACGTTTTATAAGGATTCGCTGCCGGCCCTTGCGGGTAACGCTTCCGTCGGCCTCCACCAAAAACTTTCCAACGCCGCGCACCGCTATGCGCTCCCCGCCCTGGAGGAGCCGCGTGCCCTTTCCCTCCTGGAAGCCGTCCACCGAAACGAGGCCCTGCTCAATCCGGCCGGCCGCCTCGCTGCGCGCACAGTTTAAAAGCGCCGCCGTCACCGCGTCCAGCCGCAGGGAAGCCACGCTCTTCTGCGACTCCTCAAAGCGCTGGGTATACTGAATACCGGCGGCGTCGGTCTCTTCAAAGCGGACGCCGGCGCGCCCGACCAGCCGCAGCTCCTGCTCTAAAAGCTGCTTTGCCTGCGGCAAAGCAAACAGGACGGCAAACTCCTCCGTAATGAGAATATCGCCCACAACCTCCCGCTTTATGCCGAGCGCAAGCGCTGCGCCCAAAAAATCGCGGTGGGTGAGCGTAAATCCTTTGGGTATTTCGGTGCGCAGGGCCACAACTGGGAAATCCCCGGCAGAGGGCTCCTGCTCCTGCGGAAAAAGGCCGAGCAGGCGGCGGGAGGCATGTTCATAGCCGCCGTACCACATCCGCCGGCAGTCCGCCCTTCGGGCTGCATTCTCCACCGCCGCCTGAGCGCCTTCGTCCAGGAAAACGGTAAAGCGGGGAATACCGCGCCTGGAGGCGAAGCGGCAGAGATCCGCCACATGGGCGCAGAGCGTGGCCGTTTCGGCGCCCATTAAAAGACCACGCCGCTGGACTCCAGCTCATCGAGCAGGTCGCCCATGATGTCCACGTTATAAGGCGTTATGATATAGGTGCTGTTCGCCACCCGCTTAATCTGGCCGTTGTTGGCATAAGCCACGCCGGAAAGGAAATCGATTAACCGGCGGGAGACCTCCCGGTTCGCCGATTCCAGGTTGAGCACTACCGTCCGCTTCTGGTTCAGGTGGTCGGCAATGGAGGAGGCGTCGTCAAAGCGTTCCGGCTTCACCAGCACCACCTTTAGCTGGGTGGTAGCATGAATATTCACTACCTTGTTGCTGCGGCGGGAGCTTCCCCCTCCGACTCCCTCAATCGGGAGCTGAGTGGCGTCAATCACCGGCCGCTCCGCAGACTGCGGCGCGCTGCCCGGAACGTCGAGCTCGTCCTCATAGTCCTCTTCTTCCTCAACCCCTATAAATCCTCGGATCCTATCCATAATATTCATCGCGTATATTCTCCTTAAAAGGCTTTACCCGCGCGGGTCATCGGAAACCATGGGGCCTCATGAAAAAAGAACCGTTCCTAACCGCACCAGATTCGCGCCGTGCTTCACGGCCAGCTTGTAATCCCCGGACATTCCCATGCTTAGGCAGTCCATACACCCATTATCCCTGTTTTTCTCCCGAATGTCAACATATAGCGCGTGCATTTGTGAAAAATACCGCTCGGTTTCCAGCTGCGTCGCCCCCAGCGGCAGAATGGTCATCAATCCCCGCAGTTCCAGGTGGGGAAAGGCGCGCAGGCTTTCGGCAAACCGGTCCGCCTCCTCCGGCAAAACCCCGGATTTATTGGGGTCCTTCCCAATATTTACCTCCATGAGTATCGGAAGGGTGCGCTCCAGCGCCCCGGCCTGCTTTTCCAGCTCCTGGGCCAGCGCGGCGGAATCAACCGATTCCACCATGTCCACCATGCGGACGACCCGCGCCGCCTTGTTGCGCTGCAAATGGCCGATAAAGTGCACCTCCAACCGCTCGCGCGGCAGCAGCGGCAGCTTTTGCTGAAGCGCCTGCCCGCGGTTCTCCCCGATCAGGGTGATCCCCGCCTCAACGGCGCGCAAAACCGCCTCGGCCCCCACATATTTGGTCACAGCCATCAGCCGCACCGCCTCCGGGTCAAAGCCTCCGGAGAGGGCGGCCGTCCGGATATTCTCCCGGATAATTTCCAAGCGCCGGCGCAGCTCTTCCACCGTTATTTCATTGTTTAAGCACTTTACCATCCTTGAGTCCATACCCCCCAATAATCACCTCGTCGAACCGTTCAAGCCCCAGCTTGTCCTTGCGGAAGGTGGTGCTGAGAATCAGGTAGTCCTCCTTCTCGTTTTCATACAGGATTTCTACCGGCTTAAAGCGGATGACCGAGGCATCCAGCACATAAACGCCTACCTGATCGTTCTGATAGCGTTTGCAGTCCCGCGGCAGCTTATAGCCGTTCAGCTCGCTGACCGAAATTTCCACCTTCCGGCTGCGCATGTTTGCCAGCTCTTCCCCCATCTCGTTGCATTCAAAGATGATGATCGATCGGGCGCCGTCCCGCTCGGTAATGATCTTGTGGACGGTGGCCAGAAAGGGGCGCTGGTTGGTCATTCCAAAGTCCAGCTCCACCCGGTAGCCTTCGGTAAACATCTCTACCTGCGAGGAATTGATCACAACCGCATAATACCAAATATGATTCGTAATAATGCGTCCGATGCTCTCCTCATCGTTTTCTACCGGCGCATTGATGTAGCCGACAAATTCATCCACCGAGAGCTTTTCCATCGTTTCAAAGGTGAGGACTTCCTCCAGGCCGTCCACCGTTTTGGTAAAATAGCCGGGCGCGGGCGCTAAAACGGCGTTCTCCTCGGTCGTCTCCTCGATTCCATAGGACTCGATTTCGCGCTTCAGCTCTTCGATCCGCCCGGCAAACGGCTCCTCCTCGTCCGTCCGCGAGGTGGCCAGGCTCCGGCGGTTGAGCTGGGTTAAAATGTCATATTTCAAATCGCCCGCCCGCGACAGATCCCCCAGCGCCGCGCTGGCGTTGATGGTATCGATATCGGTATAAACGCGCTGCGCCACGGTATCGTTCTGTAAAATCAGAACGTCGGCCGAAACGGCGACCGCCTCCAGGTTTTCCAGCTCCTTTTGAAGGGCGTCCCGCTTCATCTGGTCGTTGATCTCCTCCGGGCTGGAAACGATCCGCGCCACCGGCATTTCCATCGAGACATGGGCGCCGTCGGTATAGAGATAGCTGAGGTCCTCGCCCGCATGCCCTTCCAGCACCGTTTCCTCCCGGATAGCGACCCCCTTCGCGCTGACCGATTGGCTCGTCACATATTCTATCGCCGGCTGGGTTTGATACTCCGCGTGGGTAAAGCGCCAATATTGAAACCACGCATAGCCCAGCACCAAAACCGCTATAAAGGTAAGGACGATCCGTCCCATGATCCTAGCCATATCAACACCGTTCCTTCCGGGACAGCCGCCGGGCCGTCCCTATTTTTTGCCGTCCTCCCCTCTCTCGCTGCCGCCGGAGGAAGCAAAACCGGGAACCGGTTACGGCAGCGCCTTTAACGCTTTCCATTCCTCCTCTAAAATCGCCATCAAGATATCGTCGGCATAACCGTCCCCATCCATCACCGCATCCCGCAGAACGCCCTCCCGCCGGAATCCGGCCTTTAAATAGGCTCTTTCCGCCCGCGTATTAAACGAAAACACATCCAGCTCCAGCCGGTGGAGCCGGAGCTCCTCAAAAGCAAAATCGCGGGCGGTTTCGATCGCCCAGCCGCCAATCCCCTTTCCGCGTTCGGTAGAATGGTAGAGGGCAATCCGGAAGTTGGCGCGCCGCAAATCCCAATCAATCTCATTGATAACGCTCTCTCCAACGATACGGCCGTCCGGCGCAAGGATCAAAAAGAAATACCGGTCCTCCTCCTGAACCGCCTTTAAGAAGAAGGCGGCGACCTCCTCCCTGGTAAACGTCTCTTTACAGCCGGTGCAGCGCGCCGCCTCTTTATCCAACGGATCGTAATTCTGTGAAAAATAGTCCTCCACATCCTCCGCCTGCGCAGGACGTATGCGGTAGCCGTCCTTTTCCCAAGTGCGGTAAATCTTCATGGGAGCGCCTCCTCTCCTCCGGCTTTTAAAAACGCTTTATGAAAAAGCGGAGCGCCCGCCGGAACGGCCCCGCTCTCTGGGGCAGCCGCCGTAAGCTGCCTTTTATTATAGCACAGATTCCCATTCAGAAGATGAGCAATTTATGAAATATCCCATTTTTTTACAGAATGCCGCTCTCCTCAATCCACCGGCAGGCGCTTTCGAACACCCCGTCCGGTCCGAGCCGGTCGGTCAGTAACCAATGGTAGCGCGCATCCCTGCGCAGCCAGGTGAGCTGGCGTTTGGCATACTGATAGGTTCGTGTTTTCAGCCGGGAGACCGCCGTTTCCAATTCCTCTTCCCCAGAAAGATAGGGCTTCAGCTCCTTGTAGCCGATGGCCGCCGCCGCCGTCGGCCCGGGACATGCCTGATAAAACCGGCGCGCCTCCTCCACCAGCCCGCCGGCCAACATGCCGTCTACGCGCCGGTCGATGCGCTCGCGCATCCGCTCCCGATCTGCATAGCCGATGGCCAGCGCGCAAAGCGCATAACACGCGCCCCGCTCCTTTGCGCGCCGCTGGTGGACGCTCATCGGCTCGCCGGTCGCTTCATAGACCTCCAGCGCGCGGACCAGGCGGCCCAGGTTGTTGGGGTGCAGCTTTTCCGCCAACGGCGGATCAACCCGGCGCAGCTCCTGGTAGAGCGCTTCCTTCCCCTCCTCCTGCGCACGGCAGTAAAGCCGTTCCCGTAGGATAGGATCGCCGGAAAAACCGTCGAAATCCAAGTTATCCATCAGCGCGCTGAGATAGAGCCCCGTCCCTCCAACCACAACGGGCAGCTTCCCCGCCTCATGCAGCCGCGCAATCAGCGGCCGCGCGCGGGCTGCCCAGTCCGCCACCGAAAAGGGCTCGCCCGGCGGCAAAAAGCCTACTAGGTGGTGCGGGGCGGCGGCGCGCTCCGCGGCAGTGGGCGCGGCGGTCGCAATCTCCATCCCTTGGTAGATCTGCATGCTGTCGGCCGAAACCACCTCGCCCTGAAAGCGTTCGCACAGACGGATACCTAAGCTCGTTTTCCCCGAAGCCGTTACGCCCGCCACCACGACCAGCGGCCTTTTCCGCCCGCTCACAGCGCTTCTCCCAAATAGCGGCGCAGCGGGCTGAGAAAAGGATCGCTGACCCGCTCCACCGCCGCCAGAATTTCCGGCCGGCGGCGCTGCGCCTCCTCGCTGGAAAGCGTCAGCTCCACATCCTCCAGCTCATAGGGACCGTTGTGGAACCGGCCGAGAACCGCGCCCTGAAACTCTCCGTCTATCAGCAGATACCAGAGCGCCTCCAAACCGTCCCGGCCGTAACGCCCGGCGAGCTGGTGCTCCAGGGATTTTACCAGGAAGTCGTTGCGGTGCAGGGCAAAAACGCCGCTTTGTGGGGTAGCCTCTGTACGGAGAAGCGCTTCATCCTCCGGAGCTATCCAGCCGCCCTCCAGCGGCAGCAGCTTTCCCTGCCCGGCGAGAGCTGCAAAGGCGGCCTTTACCTCGCGCGCTGCAAACCGGTAATAAGAAACGGCCATTCTTTCATCTATCCAAACATTTAACCGGCAGAAGCGCAAAAGAAGGATGGCGATCGCCTCGATTTTGGGGAGAATCCCCTCTTCGGCATGCGGGAATGCCTGGCGGAACAACTGCCAGCTCCGATCCCCTTCGTTGTCCGCCTGATCCTCAAAAACCAGGAATTTCGTCTGGAGCTTGTGAAGGATCGGGGTGATATCCTTTGCGCGCAGGCCGGTGAGCTCCCGCATGAGACCAATGTTCAAGGGGCCCTCCCGTTCGAGCAGCCGGAGCAGCTCCTCCTCCGGCAGAGAGAGCCGCGCTGGGGCTTTCCGGTAAGCGGAAAGAAAGAGCGGCCATTCACCGGCAAAGATATAACCGATCCCGCCCCCCTGGAAGCGGCCCTTAACCACCTCCTGCCGCGCCCGCAGCCGGAAGCAGAGCGCCGCATCGTCAAACGCCGTGCGCGGGAAGAGTTCCGGCGGGTTTCCGGGCGCGCTCCAATAGACGCAGCGCACCGGCGACATCTGCCGGAACAGCGCCTCATAGCCCGCTTCATCCACCGGGCTATTGAACCGTTGGCGTTCCAAGCGAAGCGCCGCTATTCTTTTGGCAAGCCGTTCATCCATCTTGTTTTTCCTTCCTTTCTTCCCCTTTTCCGGAGCTTCGCCCGTTCCGTCGAGCCGGATTTTTCCCGCAGGGAAGCCTTCTTTCCGAATATCCATCCGGTTCTCCGAAAGGTTTCTCCCGCTTCCTTTTCAGGTCCTACGTCCAAACATCTTTTCAATCTGCGCTGTGGAGAGGGCTACCGCTATTGGCCGGCCGTGCGGGCAGAAGCGCACCTCCTCGTGCTCGCCAAGCAGCCCGACAAGCGCCTCCAGCTCCAGCGGATCGTTGCGATCGTGCGCCTTAATGGCCGCCTTGCAGGCCATCGAATGATAGAGCTCATCCAGCCGCTGCACGCGGCCGGCCTTTCCTCCATCCTCCAGCTCCTGCGCAAACCCGGCAATGCTCCCGGCCGCATCCTCCAGCGGGAGCATTGTTGGGATTTCCCGGATGAGCAGGCTGCCGCCCCCGAAATCCTCAATTGAAAAGCCCATCCGTCCCAGCGCCTCCTGCTCGGCAAGGAGCAGAGCCACCTGGCCACGGGGAAGCGTGACCGCCGCCGGGGTGAGCAGCACCTGGCTCTCTATCTTCTCCTCGCGCTTCAAGCGCTCATAGAGCAGCCGCTCATGCGCGGCATGCTTATCGATCAAAATCAACTGCCCGTCGCATTCCAACAGCAGATAGGTGCCCAGAAGCTCGCCGATCAGCCGCGCGCCGCCAAACCTTCCCGGAGCCTTTTCCGCCAGGGCTTCCCGGAAAAGAGGAGCCTCCCCGGCAGCGGACGGTGAAGGAACCGGCGCGGCCTGAAAATTCTTTTCCGCAGCGGCAGGTGCCTCCTCCGGTAAAGAATCCTGGAAGGACGGACGGGAAAGACCGGAAGCGGCCGGAATCACCGCCGCCGGATCCTGCCGCAGCACCGGCTCAAGCGGCTTTAGCGGCTTGGGAAGCGCATAATCCGGTGATACCGCCGTTTTCTTCTCCTCCGGCGGCTGGGGAACAGATGCCGCCGAAGAAGCCGGAAGATGCATTTCTATCCCCTGCGGATCCAACGGCAGCAGCGCCGACTTGACCCCATAGTAAACAGCGTCAAAGACGCGCTTTTCATCCGCAAAGCGCACCTCCAGCTTAGCTGGATGCACGTTGACATCATAAACGCCCGGCGGCAGCAGGATATCGAGCACACAGGCAGGAAATTTCCCTTTCATCATGCTCTCGCGGTAGCCCTGTTCCAGCGCCGCCGTTAAGAGCTTGGAACGGATGGGGCGTCCGTTGACAAAAAATTGCTGCATGCCGCGGTTGCCTCGCCCTTCGGCCGGTTTGGAGACAAAGCCCCGCACGCGCACGCCCCCCGCGTCATATTCCAGCGGCGCCAGCGTGTGGAAAAAATCCCGGCCCCATACGGCGTAGACCGCATCTTCCGCCCGGCTGTTGCCCGGCGTTTGCAAAACCGGCTTGCCGTCCCGGATGAGGGTGAAGGCGATGTCCGGCCGGGAAACCGCCGCATGCTCCAAAACGCCGGCCACCGCCCCCGCTTCGGTGACGTCCCGCTTTAAAAACTTCATCCGGGCCGGGGTGTTATAGAAGAGATCCCGGACAAATATAGTAGTTCCCAGCGGGCAGCCGGCCGCGCCGCAGGCCGTCTCCTCCCCGCCCTCGATGCAGTAACGGACGCCCATATCCGCCCCCTCTGTGCGGGTGATAAGCTCTACGCGCGCCATAGCCGCAACCGAGGCCAGCGCCTCCCCGCGGAAGCCCATCGTCCGGATCTGATAAAGCTCCTGCGCCTGCCGCAGCTTGCTGGTCGCGTGCCGCAGGAAGGCGGCAGGCACATCCTCCGGCGCAATTCCGCTCCCATCGTCCGTCACCCGCAGAAGCTGTATACCGCCCCGGCTTATTTCCACCGTGATCTTGTGCGCGCCGGCATCCATCGCATTCTCCACCAGCTCCTTGCAGGCCGAAGCCGGGCGATCGATGACCTCTCCCGCCGCAATCAGCTCGGCCACTTCCCGATCCAACAGGCGAATCTTCCCCAGAACGCATCCCTCCTTTTTATGAACAAAAACAGCCGGAAGCCGAAACGCCCGCGCTATAAAAAAACCGGTCCGGCTCTCCAACATACAGGATAGGCCGAACCAGCTACTGCCTCGATAGCAACGCATCTTCCCCGCCGGCTTCATCCGGCGGGACGCAACGCGGCAAACGACGGCAGATTCCGCAAAATGCCGAAAAGAACAAGGACCGCAACCAACCCCCATGCGGCCGCCGACTGCGCCTTGGTCAGCCTGCGGCAGCCGGTGCGCCAATAGCGCAGCTCGATCCAGCCGAACAGCCCGGCAAAAACCGGCAGCAGCAGAAAGAGAGCCGGGTTGCTGCGGAAGGCTTCCGCCCATTCCCCCTGCAAAAGATGCAGGCACATTCTGGAAACCCCGCAGGAAGGGCAATAAAGCCCGGTAAGGCTATGTATCGGACAGGGAAGGCCCCAACCGGTCAGCCGGTAAAAGCCCGCATAGCCAAGCCCGCACAGCAGAAGCGCCGCGCCGGCGAAAAGGCTTCGTTTTACCCTAGGCCGCATCCGCAGGGAGCATGCTGTTGATTTCGTTCTGCATGAGCGCCCAAGCGACGATGCTCAGCCCAAAGATAGAGAGCAACAGGTAAAGAATGCTGGCGTTGGAATCCTCCGGCATTCCGCGCAGGGTCTTGGCGGCATTGAGCTTTTCACCCATTTTATAGGCCCAGAAGAAGGTATAGATTCCGCAAGTCACCAACGAAAGCAGAAAGGCCACGCCGCCGGAGGTCTCTCCCTGACGTTCGGACAGGATGTTGGCGTCGTCCGTCAGGCAGACAAACCAGTAGATCCCATAGATGCCGCAGGTTACAACGCTCAAAAGAATCGCAACCGCAATGTTTCTTGTTTTCATTGCTCTACACACCTCTCTAAAAGAATAATTCGCGTTTATCATACTACGATCGCGTCCGCCTTGTCAATTCCATCTTCCCGGATTTTCTTTTCTGCGGCGAGAGAAATTCCGGGCCTTTTTTAGTCCTTTTAACGCAGCCGGTATTCCCGGCAGTCAGCGGTGCGATCCATAAAGCCATATTCCACCAGATAGCGCCGCAGCGTTGCGAAATCAGGGTGGATCGAACGCAGGACCGCATTGATCTCCGGCTCGGTATATACCCGCCCCCGCTCAAATTCTTCCGCAATCCGGATAAGAATCGCCACCTTCTTCTTTTCCTTCCGGGGGAAAACCTGCAGCTTTAAGGGCTGAAGGCTTTCAAACGCATCGCGCAGGATTTTTTCCCGCTCCTTTTCGGTGATCGCATAGCGTTCATCGACCATTCGCGCGCCGCTGTGCACCGGTATCCACTCCTCCGCTTCATTTTTCTTTTGCGCCGCCAGCGCATAAAGCGCCAAAAACATGCGGGCCTGCTTGGCCTTTTCCCGCAGCGCAAACCGTTGGCTGCGCACCGTTGAAAGGGATATCTCCCCCCGGCCGGCAATCTGCCGGTCGCTCTCCCCGCGCCGCAGGCTGCGCAGCAGCTCCTTCTGGTTTCCGGTCAGTTGCAGGTAACGGCTGCCGCTTTGAAGCAGCGCCTCCAGCCGGTCGCCGTGCGCCTGGGCCAGATGATATTCCGCCGCCCTCTTCGCTTCAAAATACCGGCCGTCTACCGCATAAATTTCTCCTGTCATAAACCGGGCCGCACAGTGAATGCAGCGGTAGCTCTCTTCCTGCGCCTCATAGGCGATTCCCGCAGCCAGCTCCTCCACGCTGAGTTTTTCCAGATCCAAATCCATTTTCATCTCTCCTTATAAACATATTATACTTTCATTTATCTATTAAGTCAACATATTTCAAAATATATCATCAAATCATCAACATATTTTTGATTGTTCCGTCCCCGTTGAATCTTTCGGTTCCAAAAAATCGGCCTGGTTAACAGAAAAAATCCGTGGAATAATAGACATGTCGCCCCAGAGCGGCATCCATTTTTTCCCGTTTTCCTGAAAAACGGACGTCCGCTTCCAAAACCGCAGCGCCATGCGGTTTTAGGGAACCACCCCGCTTTGCCGGGATTCAAGAAGGAATGACGGGATTGGGATTGTAAACTAATGTTCTTGTGTTATAATGAGGGTTACGGGCTAAGGATAAGTTTCCAGCCCGCTTCCCCGGATTTTAGGGGGCGGAAGCGGCTGCGGTTTCCTGTCTGAGTTCATAGAAAAGAGGGGCGGAGGATGGCCGCATGCTCAAATATTTTAAAACGGAAGGCCAGCAGCTGCTCCCGATCGCTGCGATAGAGGACGGATGCTGGATCTCCGCCATTGCGCCGACCGAATCGGAAATTGTCCATTTGACCGGGCAGCTCGGCGTAGAGCCCGGATTCGTGCGCGCGGCGCTGGACGAAGAGGAGGCTTCCCGCATCGAGCGGGAGGATGATCAACTTTTGGTCATCGTCGACCTTCCTTTCGTACAAAAAGAGGAAGAAAAAACGATTGTTTATTCCACGATGCCCATGGGTATAATCGTTACCTCGAAGAATATAATAACCGTGTGCCTCGGCGAGAATCCTGTCGTCAGCGAATTTGAACGAGGGCTGGTTAAAAATGTTCAAACCCAGCTTAAAACGCAGTTTCTGCTTTATCTGCTGCTGCGGATTGCCACTCGGTTTTTGATCTGCTTAAAGCAGATCGACAAGATTTCCAGCTATTCGGAAAAGCAGCTGCATAAGAGCATGCGCAACAAAGAGCTGATCCAGCTCTTGGGGCTGGAAAAATCTCTGGTCTACTTTTCCACTTCGCTCAAATCCAACGAGGTTACGTTGGAAAAAATCCACCGCGGCCGGATGATCCGGCTCTATGAAGAGGACGAAGAGCTCTTGGAGGATGTTCTGATCGAAATCCGGCAGGCCAACGAAATGTGCGGTATCTATACCAACATCCTTTCCAATACGATGGACGCCTTTTCTTCCATCATCAACAACAACCTGAATATCGTGATGAAAACGCTCACCTCGCTCACTGTGCTGATGGCGATTCCAACAGTGGTTTCCGGGCTTTGGGGCATGAATGTCAACAACCTTCCCAGCTCCAACTTCTGGTTTCCCGTGTTGCTTGCGCTGCTGCTGACCGGCTGCACGGCGCTCGCCCTCTTTTTAAGGGGCATGTTTAAGTAAACATCGTGCTTGGAGAGCTGTTTTTTCATGCCCGAAGGCTACTTTAAGACGATTCCCATCCGGCGGCCCTGCCGGATCCGAATGGATAGAAGGAGAGTATCTCTTTGGAAAAATATGTAATTTCCGGTGGAAAGCCGCTTAAAGGGGACGTTACCATCAGCGGCGCAAAGAACGCCGCGGTCGCCATTCTTCCGGCGACCCTTCTCGCAGGCGGCCGCTATGTGATCGAGAACATTCCGAATATTCGGGATGTCACCATCTCCTTAAAGATCCTGCGCGAGCTGGGCGCGAGCGTGCGCATGCTCGATCGCTCGACCGTTCAGATTGATTCCACCCATATCCATGATTCCTTCGTTTCTTATGAGCTCGCGCGGCAGATGCGGGCCAGCTACTATTTCTTGGGCGCTCTTCTCGGACGCTTTGGCCGTGCGAGCGTTTCCATGCCAGGCGGCTGCGATTTAGGCGCGCGCCCGATCGATCAGCACATCAAGGGTCTGGAAGCGCTCGGCGCGGAAATTTCGATCGATCACGGCGTTGTAAACGCCGGCTGCACCCAGATGGTCGGCTCCCACATTTATTTTGACGGCGTTTCGGTCGGCGCCACCATCAATCTCATGTTGGCCGCGGTCAAATCCAAGGGGCTGACCATTTTGGAAAACGTTGCCAAGGAGCCGCACGTCGTCGATCTAGCCAACTTCTTAAACTCGATGGGGGCGGATATCCGCGGCGCGGGTACCGACGTGATCAAAATCCACGGGGTGGATTTGCTGCACGCTACCTCCTACTCGATCATCCCCGATCAAATCGAAGCGGGCACCTATATGATTGCGGCGGCTGCAACCTGCGGCGACGTCACCATCCGCAACGTGATCCCCAAGCATCTCGAATCGATCACCCAGAAGCTCATCAAGGCGGGCGCGCAGGTGGATGAATATGATGACGCCGTGCATGTCACGCGCACCGGGCCTGTGAATAAAATCAACGTGAAAACGCTGCCGCATCCCGGCTTCCCCACCGATATGCAGCCGCAGATGACGGTGCTTCTTACCCTGGCCGAAGGGACCAGCATTGTCACCGAAGGAATTTGGGATAACCGCTTCCGCTATGTGGACGAGCTGTGCCGGATGGGAGCCAACATCCAGGTGGATGGGACGGTGGCCGTTGTAGAGGGCGTCCAGGAGCTGAAGGCCGCCCCGGTCCGGGCTACCGACCTGCGCGCCGGCGCCGCTCTGCTGATCGCCGCCCTGGTCGCTGAGGGGACCAGCGAAATTGAAGATATCTACCATTTGGAACGGGGCTATGAGGATATCTGCGGTAAAATGCGGTTGTTGGGGGCAAGCATTAAAAAGGTCGTTACGGCGGACAACGAATTGGCAAAGGCGCTTTAACCTGGTCATTCCCTCGCGGACAACGCGGGGGAATCTGTCGTTTATCCCCATCCGCCGGACAAGCCCTACCCGGCAGAAGAACGGAGGCAGCTATGGAACTGAGAACTATCGGCTTTCACAATTTATGGGAAATTGTCCGCCTCTCGGTGAAGGAATCGCAAAAGAGCTTCGTCGCTTCCAATACGGTCAGCCTGTTGGAAGCCTATGCCGCCCTCTCTTCTGGCTGCACCGCCCTTCCTTTCGGGCTCTATGAGGGGGAACAGCCTGTCGGCTTTGTGATGTTTGGGTATGGAAAAACGGAGGACGGCGACGAGCCGGACATTGCCGAAGGGAACTACTGCCTGTGGCGGTTCATGATCGACGAACGCTTCCAGGGAAAGGGGCTTGGCCGGAAAGCGCTGGAGGCTTCCCTGCGGTATCTGCAAACCTTTCCCTGCGGGGAAGCCGGTTATTGCTGGCTCTCTTATGAGCCGGAGAATACGGTAGCCCGTGCGCTCTATCAATCGGCAGGCTTTATCGAAACCGGCGCGACCTGCGGCAATGAACGGGTAGCCGTGTTAGAGCTGCGCAAAACGATTCCTACATAAGAGGTGCCCAGATGACCCAACTTTTCACCCTATTTTCCTCGAGCGCAGGCAACTGTACAGCCATTTCCAGCGGCCGCACAACGCTGCTGGTCGACGCCGGAGGAAGCTGCCGCCGGATTACTGCCGCCTTGCAGGATCACGGGATCGATCCACGCAGCATTGCAGGCATTGTGCTGACCCATGAACATTCCGATCACATCTCTGCGCTCCGGGTGCTGCTGCGCAGGCTGGATATTCCCGTTTTCGGCACATTTGCCACCATTAACTATCTGGCGGACAACGACTTGGTTCCTCCCGGCGCCCAGCTCTGCCCCGTCGCCGGCGGCGGGATGATCGGAGATATTGCCTTTGATCTCTTCCCTACCCAGCACGATGCCGGGGATACCTGCGGCTATACCTTTTTTACACCGGATGGAAAAAAGATCGGATTCGCCACCGATCTAGGGAAATTTACCGATGTGGTGGCGTCCAACCTCTGCGGCAGCGATGCCGTCGTGCTCGAATCGAATTATGATCCGCACATGCTGGAGGTCTCCGGCTATCCTTATGGACTCATACGGCGCATCAAAGGGGAATATGGCCACCTCTCCAACGAGGACTGCGCCGCCGGTTGCGCGCACCTGCTGCGCTCCGGCGTCCGGCACTTTCTGCTGGCGCACACCAGCAAGCAAAACAATTTGGAGGAGCTGGCCTATCAAACCACCCTTTGCGCGCTGGAAAGCAGCGGCGGGACGCCGGAGGTTCAGCTAGAGGTGGCGCCTAAATTCAGCAGCTCGCCGGTCCTAATGATTTAAGGGAATATCCCGAATGCTTCGCATGGGGATATTCCCTTCATTCTTTTCCGCCTACCGGTTGGGAGGCGCGCAGCCGTATACAGGCTTTTCCGGCCGGCTGCATATTTTAAAGACAAAGCGGAGGAACCAGATGAATTGCACCATTCTTTGTATCGGCAAACTGAAGGAACGCTATTGGAGCGAAGCCTGCGGAGAATATTTAAAACGGCTAAACGCCTACTGCAAGCCGCAGATCATCGAGTTGGCCGAATACCGGCTCCCGGATTCCCCTTCGCCCGCCCAGATCGAAAAGGCCTTGGAGCAGGAGGGGGCCGCCATTCTGCAAAGGCTGCCGGCCGGCAGCCTGCTCATCAGCCTGTGCGTGGAAGGGGAGCATTTAAGCAGCGAAGCCTTTTCGGAAGCCCTCTCCCGCTATGCGGTAGGAGGGACCAGCAGCTTCACGTTCGCCGTTGGGGGATCGTTTGGCCTTTCAGAAGCGGTCAAGCGCCAAAGCGCCCGGAGGCTTTCGATGTCCGATATGACCTTCCCTCACCAGCTTGCCAGGGTGATGCTACTGGAGCAGCTCTACCGCGCCTTTTCTATCCAGGCGCATACGAAATACCATAAATAGAGCGCACGTCCATTCTACATTGTTTAGATCTCTGTAAGGGCGAACACAGAGCCGCAGGAACCTCAGGGAGCCGCCCAAAAGGCTTCGGCCGATGTTGTTACCCGTTCAGGCCGCTGCGCCCAGTAAGGCAGCGAAAAGCCTTCTGGGATGAGCATCCACCGTTCCACCCCTTCTCCGTTCTCTTGTGAAAGGGCGGAGAAATGGACGGCGCTGGAGAAGCGGAAGGTATTTTTGGTCATATAGGCGCGGTACCAATCCAGAGAGAAAGGCATGCCGTTATGTCCCGCGTCGGTATTTGCAATGAGCTCTTCACCCGTTATCAACGCCTGGCGCAGCTGGGGCAGACCGATATAGCGGCCGGATACATCCTGAAGCATGAGGCGGTAGGTAGGATCCAACAGAACCCATTGCTGGAGCTCGGAGGAATAGGCATGCACCAGCACATGGCATTCCTCGCAGGGATCGTTTTCCGGCAAGCAAGTGACCGGCTTCGCCGGGATGCCGCATAGGCGCAGCATCTCCGAAAGAAGAACCGACATGCCGCGACACTCAATCCCCGTACCGCCGGACGAATCATAATAATGGAGCACCGATTGCAGATCGGTAGTCTCCGGCATACCGGAGTTTCCGTCGTGTATAAAATGGTTGCATACCACATCCATAACCGCTTTCATCGTTTGCAGATCGCCCGCCTGGACCGCAGAAGCGAGCTCCGGACACCGAGAAATGAGCGGCATCGAGCGATCCCAACGCCAGAGCTCATAGGAAAAAGGGATGGACTCCCCTCCCTGCGAAAAGGAGGGATAAGCGGCGAGCTTTTCCTGCCAAACGGAGGCTTCCTCATTTTCAAAAACGAAGCGCGGCCCAGCGGTCGGATCGGTAGCGACATCGGAACGTTTATAAAGGGTTACAGGGAATTCCTCCCCATACTGCAAAAGCGTTCCGGAGAGCTCCGTCTCGCTGAGCGCATGCAGTTCAATCTCCATCCGCCAGGAGGGATCATAAAGGGAAAAAAGGAGCTTCCCCTCTGAAATGGACCATTCGTTTGGGAACAGGTAACGATCGCCATAAGACTCAATTTCAAAAACTAAACGTTGGTCTCCCGGCGTACCCAACACGTTCATGATCACGGGATCCTCTACATATTTCTCCTTTGTGACCAAGGTTGGAAAAAAACCCGACCAGGAGCCGCACAGAATCGAGGGAAACTGTTCAGCCGTTACCGCAGACCGCTCAGAAGGAGCGGAAAGACTCAGCAGCCAAGGAGAGTCTATCCCCTGCCGGACAGGGAGAAGATAACTGCTTGCCGTCAAAAAAGCGGCTAACAAATAGGCCGAAAAAATACGAAGTGTTTTTTTCATAAAGGTCTCCTCTTTTAGATGAACATATTTTCAGTATATCACAAACACTTGATGAAAAAAGAAATAAAATGAAAACAGCGTTTATAAATCGTTCAGGTATTTTATGGATCTCAGGGCAGGACCAAACTTATATTCTCTATATAAATAGTGGAAAACAGGGAAGATTTTATTGCATAAAGAAACCCGGAAGATTCATTTAAATCTTCCGGGTTTCTTTATGGCTCCCCAAGTTGGACTCGAACCAACGACCCTGCGGTTAACAGCCGCATGCTCTACCAACTGAGCTATTGAGGAAAATGGATGTCAGCTACTCCAGAAGAGTAGCTGACAGGAGCCGGCATCGACCTATCTTACCAG